>DASZDO010000013.1:0-33930 GCA_035941955.1 Chthoniobacterales bacterium | reverse complement strand
ATGCCCCAGTTATCGTTAAATCGATAGTAGCCACTCAGGACGTAGAGGCTGCTGTTATCGAAGAACGGATTTTGATTCAAATAGCGATGCGCGAAGCTGACCTGGAGATTGGCGATCGGCTGAATGCTCACGTGCGTGTTCACTTCGGTGAATCCCTTCTCAAACACGGGAATTTGCGAAGAGATTCCGAACGCAGCCCAGGGCACGGGGGTGAAACTGATCTTGTTAAACAGGTTGGAATATTGGGTCTTATCGAACGGATTATCGAAATTCACGTCGATGTAGGTTTCGACATCCATCCAGCTCACGGTGAGATCGTCCCGGCGGGTTTGCAGCCGGTTGCGCACGCCGAGACGTCCGATCGACCAACTGTCGATTGAATCAACGGTGGTGAACTGCGGAAAGTCGATTGGCCGCAACTGGGTGGATGGTTGGTAACGATCGAATTGCAGGATGGAGGCGGGATTTGAGTTGGAACTGGAGACCCAGGAAAAATTCGTAAAGGGTTGAATGATATGACGCAGGCCGTCGAGGCCCAGCGAACGGGTCTCCGCTTCTTCCCAGGTCCGGGAAATCTTGAAGGACGATTCCACACCGGCGTTCACCACTGTTCTAAATGTGCTGCCTCCTTTTTCCAGGGGCATCGCCAGGGTGGGATCGGGCAAGAGAAAATCGGGGATAAAGGGGTTTGGATTGGGCGCGAAAATAGTCTTACCAAGATCGCGCGTTTCATCGTAGTACGTGCCGCGGAGGCCGACACGCGGTACAACCGACAACCACCCGAAATAGGTGTTGGGATAGAGGAATTGATGGAAGGAATCGAACCGCAACGTCCCGTAATCCTGGAAACCTGAATCGCGCGCGAAGTTTCGATGGAGATCCGCGAAGCCCGTTTCGCCCTCATAAAAGATGGGTCCTCCGAGAATCGGGGTCCTCGGGATGTCGAGGACGATCTCCGGGAGCCGCTCGGTTGTTTCGAAGAAGCTGTTGGCCTGAAAGCGCCCGATGGCTGTGAGCGTATAAATGGGATGCGTCTTTGTGACCGCGACCACGTTGTCCGGCTGCGGATTGATCTGGAACTCTCCGGGATAAAAATCCTGGAGCAGGAATTCGTCGCTCAGCTTGGTGATGTCGACGGTGCCGTATATGTCCTCGGTGAAGTTGGTGCGATTCTGGACGGACATCCGGTAACGGTCCTTGGGCACACCGACGCGAACCTCCGACGTGCGATTAATGTCGGGATTCGCGTCGCGCAGAAAATAGGTCCGCAGTCTGGCGTAGCTTTTTTTCCCTTCGCCGTAGCGAATATCTGGTTCGAACCCGACCGCCAGACCCCGCCGCGAGCGGTAGTCGAACCGGATTTGCATCTGAATATCATCCGTGATGGGCATGCTGACCCGGGAGAGGATCGACGGCCCCCATGAGCTCAAGTAAGCCGGCGAGACCATGTAGCTAAAGGCGTCGTTCAGCGACTGGTACATGTAAGGCCACCAAAAAACGGGGACGTTCTTGACGTAAAACGTGACGTTCTGGAAGACGACGCGATCGTTTTCGTAAATTCGAACAGTTTTGGCTTTTAGCCGAAAGTCCGGGTTCGACGAATCGTGCGTCGTGAAGGTCCCCTTTGAGACAAGAAAAGCGCCCTCCGAAATGGTCGTGACATTCTCGCCGCCGATGAGGTACGGGGCCTTGTCTGTCCGCATATCCACCGCCCGAATTTGTTTGGTGTCGACATTGTAAATGGCGCGGTCTCCCACAAAGAGCCCGGTAGCGCGATAAATTCGCACATGGCCCTCGACCACGATTTCGCGCGTCTTTGAGTTGTACCGGGCGGAATCGGCGTAGATATCGCTGTCGCCGGAATGAATGGCGACATTGCCATGAGCGGTCGCGATGCCATCCTTGTAGTTCGTGTCGCCGGTTGCCGTGATTTCGATCGGCTGCTTCTCCGACGCCAGTTGTGCCTGTGCCAGCGTGGCCGCGCAAAGTAGGCCAAAAATAGGCAAAAACAGCTTACGCATGGCGGCTGCGAAGCTACCGGAGCACGAGGCACTTGCAAAGGCAAAACGGGAATGACGCGGGTAAGCGGCCCGGCGAAACAAACCTTGCTCGGCCAAAGTCAACTCCTGGCGAGCCGAAGACCGGCGACCTGCTGATTTAGCCCGCAAACCGAAACAACGGCGCGTCGAAGTTGCCCGGCCGAAGGACTCGCTTCCCCTTTCTCGCGGTAGAGCAAATCCGCCGACACGAGTTGGGTACGGAGAGACTGCGCGCCGCAAATGGTTTGCCAGAGACTGCTCGCGCCTACGCTTTCGCCAAGGGCGCCTTTCATGGCCAGGACTTTCGCGCCCGGGCAATTTCGTTCAATGGCGGCGCGTTCAGCGGCATCCACGAAGGTCCCATTCGCGCTCGCGACGACCAGGTCCGTCTCCCTCTCACAAAGCTCGGCAAAAATCTTCTCCACCGCGTCGCCTGCCTCACTTTGTTTCCGAAAATTTGTCCCGGCCGCGATCCTTTCCAGCTGAATGGAGCCGTTACGGCTGAGCAAAATCGCGCCTGCACCTTCGCTTAGAATCGTACCTCTTGGAGGCGTCTGGAAGGGCTCGATAGGTGGAGTGGAACGCAGGAGCCGCCATTTCCGATAGGCATCGCAAAGGAGCCAATCCGCTTCTTCGGCACCGACCACCAAACAATGGTCCAGCGTGTCATTGCGCATCAGATCTTCCGCCATTTTCAACGCCAGAACGCCCACGGCGCCATCGCCGACGAGGGTGTAACTCGCGCCACTGATTCCGAGGATGGCCGCCAAATGGCTGGCGGGGGCGTTGAAGACCGTTTCGGGGAAGAGCAGCGGGCTGGCGGCTTGAGAGCCCGATTCCACGATCTCGTGGTAAAACCTTTTGGTGTAGATGACCCCGCCGTTGGAAACCGCGAAGATCAAAGCGGTGCGCGACGCCGTGTCCGCGTCGAGTTGTAGTTTCGCGTCTTCCAGCGCAGCCAGTCCCGCGACTACCGCAAACCGCGAAATCGCGCTGGATCGCCGCAACCGCGGATGGGCCGGCGCCTGGGCCGTCGCCCCGGCCGGCACGGGGAACACGGAGCAGGCAGGCCCTAGCGGACTCGAAATTGACTCGACCGACGCCTTCTCTCCGCCAAGCAAACGCTCCCAAACGCCAGCCACGCCGCTGCCAAGCGGCGTCACCCAACCCATTCCGGCAATGCCCAGGCTCATCCCTCGATCGCCCGAATGATCACCGAAGCGTTCGTCCCTCCGAAGCCGAAAGAGTTCGATAGAACTGTGCGCAAGCGGCCGGGCTGCGAGCTGTTCGCGATAATGTTCAGAGCCAGTCCCGCATCTCCGTTTCGGAAGTTGATGTTGGGAGGCAGAAATTGATCCTGCAACGCCAGAATGCTGATGACGGCCTCGATCGCGCCGGCCGCGCCTAACGAGTGCCCCATCATTCCTTTGGTTGAGCTGACCGCCACGCCATTGAAGAGCTCGGCAATGGCTTTCCCTTCCGCCGCATCATTAAACGGTGTGGCTGTTCCGTGCGCATTGACGTAATCGATTTGGTCCGCTGGTATTCCCGCGCTTTGCAACGCGCCTTCCATGGCCTGCCGCGCTCCGCTGCCTGACGGATTCGGCTGGGTGAGGTGGTGATTGTCGGTCGAAATGCCATATCCGGTTATCTCGGCCACAATTTTCGCGCCGCGTTTCCGCGCGATGTCGAAATTTTCCAGGAGAAGGATCGCGGCGCCCTCGCCCAGGACCAAACCGGAGCGTTCGCGATCGAACGGCCGACATCGCTCCGGCGTCGATGCCTGGAGCGAATCGAACCCGACAAAGACGAGCTCGGAAAGCGCGTCGTAGCCCCCCGTGAGGACCCGCTGGTAGCTTCCGGATCGGACGCACTCGAAAGCATGCCCAATCGCGTTCGTGCCGGAGGCGCAGGCGTTCGCGATTACCTGGCACGGCGCAAAGAGGCCGAACGCCTCCTGCGCGTCCATCACGGGCTTCTGAGGCGTGTAGTTCGCGATGAGGGATGCCGCGCTCCGCTTGGAGACCCGGCTTCCTTTTAATCCCCGGTAATATTCCTCGCCAAAGGTCATGCCGCCGCTGGTCGTGCCCACTACGCTAAGCTCGGGTTGGAAACCGGGGGCCTGGGCGAGCGCTTCGCCCAGGGCGAGAATCATCATCTGCGCGACGCGATGCAAACGCTCAGAGCGGAGCTGGGGCGTTCCGGCGCCGGCCAAGCGCGCGTCGGAAACTTGGCCGGCGCTCTTGCACCGGCAATGCTCCACCGGGAAGCGGGTGACCGGCGAAACGCAATCGCGGCCTTCGCGCAGAGCGGTCAGCGTCTCGTCCAGGCCGAAGCCAAGAGGGCTGACAATGCCGGTGGCGACCACGGCCACACGAGCCGCGTCCGGTGGTCGTTTTCCTGGGGAAATTTCAGGCATTTTCAGGGACGCCGGTAGCCTCGATTGTATTTGCTTTCACGGGCAAAAGCCTCTACTAATCACGCCGATAAAGAAAACGGAAGCTCGGTGCGTTGGTAGATTGTCAGTTGAGTTTTTCAGTGGCGATTTGAAATCCGATGAGCGGGAACAGTGACCAGGCGGCGTTTTCCACAGTAAACTCAGATGGGAACTAAATTATACGTAGGAAATCTTTCCTTCAACACGACCGAAACGGATCTGCAGGATCTTTTCGCTCAGGCGGGACCTGTGCAAGAGGTCACGTTGATGCAGGATAAGTTCACCGGTAAGTCGCGCGGCTTCGCCTTTGTCACGATGACAACGGAAGCAGATGCTCAAAAAGCGATCACGGAATTCAATGGCAAGACGGTGGAAGGCCGGCCCTTGACCGTGAACGAAGCCCGCCCCCGCGAAGCTCGCCCGCCCGGTGGCGGACGCAGCGGCGGTTACGGCGGCGGTGGTGGTGGCTACGGCGGCGGCGGCGGCGGTGGTGGCTACGGTGGTGGCGGCGGAGGCTACGGCGGCGGCGGGAGCGGCGGTGGACGTCGCGACAGCGGCGGTGGCAACCGGCGCGGCCGATAAGCCAGCGCGTTCGCGCGCCAGGCTTTGGCAGGGCGGGGGCGCTGACCCCGCCGGTTATTTGCGCATTCCCACGAGTTTGCGTGCCGGATCGTTATTGGTGTCGGCGTCATCGAGCCGACCGGACAGATGAGGTTCTCGCACAAAATCTCGAAGCTGGCGCAGCCTCTAACCTACCGGCGCGCGTGGCGGCGGGCGGCACGCTACGTTCACCCGATTCCGCTTGGGCCGCTCTATGACAGGATCGACCAGGCGAAGCTGGCGGATCTCCAGCGGCGGTATGAGGGATCGACCGAGCACTACGCCAAGTACGCGGATGTGAAGCGATGGCTGCGTCTGAACATTGTGCGCGCGCAGGATCTGAAATTGCACCGCTGTCCGCCACGATCGGTGCTCGATCTGGGGTGCGGCGGCGGGTTCTTCTCTTTTGTTCTGCAACACTTGGGGCACTCGTCTTTGGGTGTGGATATCGATGAGTTCCCCCTCTTCACCGAACTGCTCGATCTGTTCCGGGTCGAACGACGGGTCTGGACGATCCGGCCCTACGAGCCGTTGCCGGATCTCGGTCGAAAGTTCGATTGGATCACGGCGTTTTCGATCGATTTCAATCGCGAGAGCAAGCGAGATTGGTGGTGGGGACCGCCCGAGTGGGCTTTTTTCCTCGATGACCTAAAGCGGCACCTCAATCCGGGCGGCCGCGTCTTTCTCGGCTTGAATCCCAAGAATGATGGAGAGTATTACACGTCTGAGTTGCGCGACTTTTTTCTCGATCGGGGCGCCTCCGTTGAAAGGGAACGGGTCACCTTCCCGCCCAAGTAGCGGCGGTCTGATCTGCTGCATCCGCCGTCCGTTGAGATAAATCATCCTCGCCACGGCTGGAGAGCCGATCTCATGCGAAGTACAAGGAACCAACCAACTTATTGCCCTAAAGGAGTGCCTCTTTATGCCTGAAGAAAATCAACCATCGACTGATCCATCCGCGTCATCCTCTGAAAATATCGAGATTCCACCTATCTCGAAGCAAACCGCGGGAGCGGCCACCGGAGCCGTCCTCGGCAGCGTAGCGGGACCTGTGGGCGCCGTAGTTGGAGGCGTGATCGGAGCGCTCGCAGGACGGGCCGCAGGCAAAAGGTCGGCAGCGCCAGCGGTCAAGAAGGCCGTCAAAACCGTCGCCGCCAAAGCCAAAAAGGCTACGAAGAAAGCCGCGAAACCTGCTGCGAAGCGATCAGCGAAAAAGAGCACCAAAGCCAAGCCCTCTTCTGCCAAGGGCAAGTCAGCGAAGCGCGGAAAGTCGAAAGTTAAGTCTTCGGGAAGCAAGAAGTCGACGAAGTCCCAGGCAAAGGGCGCGAAGAAATCCGCGAAAGGAAAAGCAAAGAAGGCGTCAGGTGCTCGGAAAAGCGGCGGCAAGAAGGGCAAGAAGCGCTAAGGCGCGACTCGGCCGCCATGCGGCTCTTGATTCGCCACCCAACAGGGCCGCTGCGGCGGAAATGGGCAGGACTGGATTCGAACCAGTGAAGGCGTAAGCCAGCGGATTTACAGTCCGCCCCGTTTGGCCACTTCGGTACCTACCCGCATGCCGGTAAGGCGAGCGTTGATATAGGCTCGGCTGCTCTGGGTCGCAAGTCTTTTGGGCGGCGCAGATGGCGGCTTCGCCGCCTCAAGGAGCGGCGGTTTGCAACCGCCGTTTTTTAGGTCGGCGGTTTCAAACCGCCGCTCCTTGGTCGAAAAAATTCCGCGATCGATTCTGCGACATAGCGCTGCGCCTCGCGCGATAATTCCGGATACATCGGCAAGGCCAGCGTTTCACGCGCGGCGCGTTCGGTTTCGGGGAAATCGCCGGCAGCGTATCCCAGGTAGGCGAAACACTTTTGCTCGTGCAACCCGAGCGGATAATAGATGGCCGTGCCGATTTCCTTGCGCGTCAAATGCTCGCGCAGCGCATCCCGTTGAGGAGTGCGAATCACATATTGGTGGTAGATGTGGTGGTTCGTCAGGCCGCGGTCCCGGTATGGCTCCGCGGGAAGCGAAAGCTGATTCGTTAAGCCGAGGCGCTTGAATTCTTCGCGGTAAAAATCCGCGACGCCGCGCCGAGCGGCAGACCAGCCATCGAGGAAGGGCAGCTTCACTCCGAGAATCGCCGCCTGCATTTCGTCCAGCCGGAAGTTGCCTCCGATAAAGTGATGATAATAGCGCGGCTCCATTCCATGCTGGCGGCAGGCGCGGATGCGTTGCGCCAGCGCGTCATCCCGGCAGACGATCATGCCCGCATCGCCCGCGGCGCCCAGGTTCTTCGACGGATAAAAGCTGAAAGAGCCGGCCGCGCTCATAGCGCCTGCTTTGGCCATCGCACCAGCCAACGGATATTCCGCGCCGATCGCCTGGGCCGCATCCTCAATGATTTCCAATTGAAAGCGTTCCGAGATCCGGTGGATGGCGTCCATCTCGCAGCAGAGGCCGAAGAGATGCACGGGAATGATGGCGCGCACTATTTTCCCTTGCGGCTCCCGCAAGAATCCGTCTTCGCCCCGGCGGCACGACTCGGCGAGGTAACGCTCCAGGGCCGCCGGAGAAATGTTGTACGTCTCGGGATCGATATCGACGAAGACCGGCGTGGCGCCGACCCGCGCAATGCAACCGGCGGTGGCAAAGAACGTGTAGGCGCTGGTGATAACGGCGTCTCCGGGGCCGATTCCCATCGCCATCAGGATGGCCAGGAGCGTATCCGTCCCGGAAGAAACGCCGATGGCATGGGGCGAGCCGCAATAGCCGCGGATCGCCTCCTCGAAGGCCGCTACTTTCGGCCCTAGAATAAAGCTCTGGCTGGCGAGGACTTCGTCGAGTTCCGCGCGAATCGGCTCAGCGAGCGCGCGGTACTGTTCGCTGAGATCGAGCAGGGGCACGCGCATGGCTGGGAAAGGATGGCAGCTTCGTTCGGGCGTTCAATCGGAAGTTTGGGGCCTGTTTACCCTCGTTGACCTCGGCAGGCGAGTAAGTTACCATCCTTGCCATGGCATTGCTTCGCGGCCTTTTTTGGTTCCTCTTATTTGCATTTTTCACCTTCTGCTTTGTCGTGCTCTTCGAGTACGGCACCCACGATTTCGTGAGCGGATTTAAGACAGAGTTCGATCGCGTGAAGACGTACGCGATGGACAAAGCCGGCAAGCCCGCGGACAAACCCGCGGACAAACCGAAGAAATAGCCGTCGCAAACGGAAGCGGACGCCGCAACGCGGCGCCCCCACCAGGAGACGTGATCCCGGCTGGCCGTTACTCGACGAATTCGACCGCCGGCGTTTTTTCGAGATAGCCTCGGCGGTGCGCCGTCTGGAGGAACTCGCGCACGGCTCGCCGCCCGGTCTCTCCGTAATCGCGCGTGTAGTCGTTCACGTACATGCCGATGAATTTTCCCGCGAGGTCGGCATCCATGTCGCGCGCATAAGGCATCGAATGCTTCACCGCGGCGTCCCGATGCGCGAGGCCGAAGTCTATGCTCTCTCGCATGATCTCCAGCAGATCGCGTTGGACCGGGGGCGCGATGTCCTTGCGCAAAACATTTCCGCCGAGCGGCAAGGGCAGGGCGGTCTCGCGTTTCCACCATTCACCCAAATCGACGATTTTGGTGAATCCCGACTTCTCGTAGGTCAGTTGACCCTCGTGAATGATCAGGCCCGCCGCGGCTTTCCCGGTCTTCACGGCCTCGAAGATTTGATCGAAGGGGACGACGATGTGATCGAAGTCGCCGAGATAGAGTTGCAAGGCGAGGAAAGCGCTCGTCATCCGGCCCGGGATTGCGATTGTCCGGTTTCGCAGCCAGGCGCGGATTTCTTCGTCCGAGCTGGACGCGCCCGGCCCTTCCGCATTGGCCGATACCACCATCGGGCCGTAGCCATCGCCCATGCTCGCGCCGCAGGGCAAGAGCGCGTAGCGGTCGCTCACAAAGGCAAAGGCGTGGATCGAGATCGCGGAGATGTGCAGCTCGCCGCGAAGCGCGCGCTCATTCAGCGTTTGAATGTCTTCCAGCTGATGCTCGAAGCGATAACCGCGCAAATCGATCTTGTTTTCCGCCATGGCGTAAAACATGAAGGCATCGTCCGGATCGGGGGAATGGCCGAGGGTGAAAACGTTCGGTTCGAGCGCCATGCTGTCACGTTAGCTGGAGGCAGAGTCTTGGCAAAGGTAGGGCGAGACTCTGTCGAGCCGACCGACAAGCGAAGACGCGGGCCGCGAGCGTTTGCCATGGCGAGGCGGCTCGACAGAGTCTCGCCCTGCCATCTGTTGCTGTTGCGTCCTCAAGGTTGCGCCGATAACCTCCCTTGGCATGGCGAAATCAGCACTTGGCAAAGGTCTCAGCGCGCTGATTAGCACCCGCCCGCCAGCCATCCGGGTCGAGGCGGGGCCGGACGACAAAGTGCACCAGGCCAGTCTGTCGAGCATCGTGCCGAGTCCGTTGCAGCCCCGGAAAGATTTTGCGCGCGATTCCCTGAACGAACTGGTCGAGTCGATTCGCCAGCATGGAATCATCCAGCCGTTGATCGTGCGCGATGTCGGGGGCCGGCATGAATTGATCGCCGGCGAACGCCGCTGGCGCGCGGCGCAGGAGGCGGGGCTCACGGAGGCCCCGGTGATTACCCGGGTCGCCACCGACCTGGAAGTTCTCGAGCTTTCGTTGATCGAAAATTTGCAGCGGGCGGATCTCAACCCGATCGAGGAAGCGGAAGCCTACGCCCGGCTCGCGGGTGAATTCGGGATGAGGCAGGAAGAGATCGCGCAAAAAGTGGGCCGGAGCCGCGCGGCGGTCGCAAACTCGATGCGCCTGCTCGATTTACACCCGCAAGTGCAAGCGTGGCTGACGCAGGATCTGCTTTCGGTGGGCCACGCGAAGGTCCTGCTGGCTTTGAAGGAACCGCAGGAACAATTGCTGGTGGCGGAGACCATCCTGCGCCGCAGCGCCACTGTCCGCGCCACCGAACGGCTCGTCGCGCGGCAGCTCGGCACCATGCGTCCTCGACGGAAGCGGCAGGCTCTCATCGCGAGTGTCACCTCTGCCACGATCGAGGACCTGCAAAATCGATTGCAGGAACATCTCGGCACCCGGGTCGTAGTTCACCACGGCGAGAAACGGGGGCGGATCGAGATCGAATATTATGGGAACGACGACCTGCAACGCGTTCTCGCGGCGCTGGGATTGTCCGCGAGCGATACGTGACATGCGATTCGCTGCGTTGCTTTTCGCGCTGATTCTTTTTGCGGGCTGCAATCGACCGAACCCGCAGCAGGAGCGCGACACCCGCAGAAAAATCTGGGAAGAATTCTCGGGGGAGAAGGCGCTGGCGCACGTTCAGGCGATGGTCGACCTGGGGCCGCGCCCATCAGGCAGTGAGGCGATCGAGCAGACAAGAATCTATCTCACGAAACAGCTCGAACTTTCGGGATGGAAGGTGACCCGGCAGACTTTTACCGACACCACGCCGCGGGGAAAGGTAGAGTTTGTGAATCTCGTTGCCACGTTTGCCGCGGGCGACCACGCGCCTTCCTTTCTCCTCTGCTCGCACTACGACACCAAGATTTTCGACACGGTAAGATTCGTCGGGGCGAACGACGCAGGCTCGAGCACGGGCCTGCTGCTCGAACTGGCCCGTGTTCTCAGCTTGCGGGCGGACCTGGCTTCCAAAGCGACTCTCGTTTTTTTTGATGGCGAGGAAGCGTACGAGGCTTTTTCGGATACGGACGGTCTCTACGGAAGCCGCTATTTTGCCCGACAGCTTTCCGCCGAAGGCAAAACGAAACAATATCGCGGAGGCATTGTCTTCGACATGGTGGGGGACCGGTCGCTCACCATTACGCTCCCGCCGGATTCACCCGCCGAGATGGCGCGCGATATCTTCGCCGCAGCCGACGCTTTGAATTTGCGGAAGCATTTCACTTATTTCGACAGCGACATAATGGACGATCACACGCCCCTGAACGCGATCGGCATTCCGACGATTGATTTGATCGACTTTAATTTTCCGGCCTGGCACACCCCCGAGGACACGATGGACAAACTGAGTGCGGAAAGCCTTCGAACGGTGGGTGCGGTCGCCTCTTATTACCTGTCTGAAATGGCGCCGAAGTAATGAGCAAGCTCCGCCTGGTTTGCCTGTTGGTGGCCGCTTCCTCCCTTGGTCTGCTCTGCAGCGAATTCCTTTGCCGCTCGACCGCTTTTCGCGACGCCGCAGGACGTGTTTTTGGACGCGGCCGGCTCTTGGCTCTGGCGGAAGGCAAAGGGATTTACGAAAGGGATCTGGATAAGGAGGGGGTTTTTACGGCGCGCGACTTGGTTGCCAGGGAAAGTCTTCGACGCCTGGCGCGAAATGAGCCGGTGGATTCCGTGAAACTCGACCAGGAATTGTCTTTGCTGCGGGCGCAATTTGGCGATGACCAAGCCCTTGTCCAGGAAGCCCGTTCGAGCGGTTTTTCGATCCAGTCCCTGCGGGATAAACTCGCGGATCAGCTTCGTTCCCTGCAATGGCTCGAGAACCAGGTCACCCCGGAGACAGCCGTAACGGAAAAGGAATGCCGGGATTTTTTTGAAGCGCACCGCCCGGCCTTTGCGCAGCCGGTCCGGTTCCGCGCTTCGCACGCTTTTCTCGCCGTCCCCGCGGATACGCCCGCCGAAATTGTCGAATCCAAACAAGAAATGATCGACGCGCTTGCCGGCCGCCTCGCGGGCGGGGAAACCCTCTCGCAGCTCGCCGCGGAAGCGTCGGAGGATGAGGCAACGAAGTGGCGCGGCGGCGATCTTGGCTTTTTTGCCTCCGCGCGAATGCCCGCCGATTTTTTCGCGGAAGTTGAAAAACTCGCGGTGGGCCAAAGGAGCAAGCCTTTCCGCTCGCATCTGGGTTTCCATATTGTCGAGGTGACCGAGATCCGGCCCGCTCGCGTGCTGGGCTTCGATGAAGCACGAGGCGACATTTCGGTTGCCTTGGCCAATGAAAGGCGCGCCTTGATTGCGGAGCGTCTAGCTGACATGCTCAGCACCGCTACGTACGCCCGCGCTGACTGACACGGAGTTGGTCGGGGAAGTTCGGCGTTGCGTCGGTGCTGGTTTGCCCTGATTTTCAGCGGTGGCCGGCAAAAAAGCGGTCGACGGGAAATCAATCTGGAATGTCAATTCGCACACGAAAAAATGTCGGGGTAATCGGGCTCGGAATCATCGGCCAGCGGGTGGCTGATAATCTGCGGGAGCACGGTTTTCATGTTTTCGTCTGGAACCGCACCCCGCGCCCGGTTCCTAATTTCGTCGGATCGCCCGCGGAGGTCGCGGAGCTGTGCGATTTCATCCAGATTTTTGTCTCGGACGATGAAGCGCTGCTCCAGATGGCGCAGCGGATCACGCGCGATTTGAGCCCGAACCACATTGTCATGGCCCACTGCACGGTCGCCCCCGACACCATGCGGGCCGCCGCTGAAATCGTGGAGAAACGTGGTGCGCGCTTTCTCGACGCGCCCTTTACCGGGAGCAAGACGGCGGCTGAAAACGGCCAGCTGGTCTATTACGTGGGGGGCGATGAAGCGGCCTTGCGGCTGGCGCGGCCGGTGCTCGAGGCAAGCAGCAAGGAGATCATCGAGATCGGCAAAGTGGGTGACGCGACCACGGTGAAAGTCGCGACCAACATGGTGACGGCAGCCAGCGTGCAAGGAGCGGCGGAAGCCCTGGCGCTCATCTCCAAGTCGGGTTTGCCGGTGGAGAAATTCGCCGCTGCGATGCGCAACAATGGGAGCAACTCGCCTACTCTCGACATGAAGCTGCCGATGATGATGGAAGGCAATTTTGAGCCTCATTTTTCGGTGAAGCACATGTTGAAGGACGTGGTGATCGCCACGCGCCTGGCCCGGGGCTTTGGCATGGAGTTCGGCGCCACCGATGCCTCACGGCACGGGTTGACCGAGGAAATGCGGCAAGGCCGGGGAGACGACGATTATTCTTCGCTCCTACGGCAATATTTACCCGCGGGGCGCTCTCTGAAGAGCGACCAGCAGGTCTCCAACGGAGAAGACGATCAACCGCGGTTCGCCGGGCTCGATGAAGCCAAGGGTGCCGTGGCGGAGAAAATGCCCGAGACGGCCCCGGTCGAATCAACTGTCTCGGCGCCGGCCGAGGCCGTGATCGTCGAGCCGGTAGCGACGCCCGAGGTGGCGGTGGCAGCCGAGACACCGTCCTCCTCGCTGCAAAGCGGTTCGGACGCCCAGGAAATCGCTCAACCAGCGCCGCCTGACCAAGCTGGAGGAGGCGAAGAGCCTCGGGCGGGGTGGGGTGGCTTCTGGCGGCGGCGGACGGACGATTGAGCTCTCCCGAGCCGCCCCGAATGGCGCAACTTCCTCAGCCCGCCGGCGCCCCGTTTTTTGATCTTTCCGCCCGGGTAAAGCTGCGCATTACCGGAGCGGACGCACTCCGCTTTCTCAACGGTCAAATCACCAACGATCTGCGGAAAGCAACCAGCGATTTCGCGATCCAAGCCGCGATCTTGAGCGCGAAAGGAAAACTTAACGCGGTTGTTTTCATTTCCGTGGAAGGCGATTCGTTCATGCTCGATGCCGACCCGGAGGTGCGCGAGGAGCTCCCGGCGCGAATCGAGCGTTACATCATCGCGGACGATGTGCAGATCGAAGATGTCACCGACAGGTTCTCGATCTTCCATCTTGCCGGTGAGGCGGTCCCGCCGCCGGCCCTTCCCTCGGTGAGAACGGTGCGGGCGGCTCGATTCGGGCGATCGGGATGGGACATTTGGGTTGAGAGCGCGGAGCGTGATCGGGTGTTCCAGCAGTTGTCCTCGGCGTTCGCTTTTTGCGATGAGGAAGGCGCAGAACTCCTTCGGATCGAGCAGGGAATCCCGCGCTGGGGGCGCGAGCTGACGGACCAGATCATCCCGACAGAGGCGAACCTGGAAGCCACGTCGATCGATTATGCCAAAGGTTGCTACATCGGGCAGGAGGTGATTTCGCGGATAAAAATGTCGGGGCAAACGAACAAGCGGTTGTGCGGTCTGGTCTCGCTTTCCGGAGCGCCGCTCCAGCCGGGCATGCGGCTGGCGGCAGTCGAGGGCAAAGAAGCAGGCTGGATAACCAGCGCCGCGCACAGCCCGCGATTGGGAAGGGAAATCGCCCTGGGTTACGTAAAACGAGGCTTTAATTCGGCGGGGTCGCGCCTTCAAGCTCTAGCGCGGGAAAATTCTGGCGACGGTATTGATGTTCCTGTTGAACTGGTGACGGTCCCGTTCGTTTGAGCACCCACCACAATGGCAACCATTAGTCTTAAGAGCGTCACCAAGAGCGATTCCGGCAGGAACGGGAACGCCATCGACACGGTCCGCGAGTTGGATCTCGAGATTCAGGACCGCGAGTTTGTTGTTCTCGCGGGCCCTCCCGACTGTGGAATATCGAGCGTTGTCCGGCTGATTGCGGGACTCGATGAAGTCTCGAACGGCGACATCTTCGTGGGCGATCGCCGCGTCAACGACCTCGCGCCGAAAGACCGCGACCTCGCCTTGGTGCCCCAAAGCTACGTGCCGTATCCGCGGATGCCGGTCTATGACAACCTGGCTTTCCCGCTGACGCTGCGAAAATTCTCAAAGGCGGAAACCAAGAAGCGCGTGCTCGCCGCGGCCGGATTACTCGGGCTCCAGGAACTCCTGGAGCGCAAACCGGAATCCCTTTCCAGCGAACAGCGCCAGCGCGTCGCGATCGCCCGCGCGGTCGCCCTTCAGCCCAAAGCACTTCTTTTCGACCGGGCTCTGTCGACGCTCGAGACGCAGGTACGAGGGCGCCTGCGCGGCGAGATCGTGAAACTGCACCAGCGTTTGCAGGTGACGATGATTTATGTCACGCACGATCCGATCGAAGCGATGGCGATGGGCGGCCGGATTGTCGTCATGAACGAAGGCGCCATCCAGCAGGAGGGGAGAGCGCCGGCGCTTTATGACGAGCCTGCCAACCTGTTTGTCGCCGAGTTCATGGGCCCTATGAACTTCGTCCAGGGCACCCTGAAGCAAGATCGCGACTGGGTGGTGTTTAGGGAATCGGAGGAGGGCACGATCGAAGTCCGTCTGCCAGCCTCGGAGTTCCCGGGCGGGCGAGATGTTGCCGGGGGAGCGGTGGTGCTTGGGATTCGGCCGGAAGAAATAGAGGTGACAGAAAACACTAAAAACACGGAACAAGTATCCGGGCGGTTTCCAGCGTTGCTTGACCGCGTCGAGCCGGTGGGCCGGGAGTCGAATCTGTATCTCCAAACGGGTGCGCACACCCTGCTTTGCCGGAGCCAACGCCACATCGATCAGCAGGAGGCCGGGCATCGGTTCCAGTTTGAGCTGAACACAGGCAAAGTGCGCCTTTTCGACCCTATCACCCGCCGGCGGATTGGTTAGAGGCTAATTTCCTTCATTCCTGAATCTTGCGTAAGTTTTTTATTGCCTTTCCAAAGCCAGCGCGGGTAATGTCGGCGCCTCACCCTAGAAGGACCCGGATCAATTGAACCAACAACTACTCTCCGAAATCGGCCGCACTCAACGACTGGAAATTCTTAACACCCTTAAGCGGACCAAGGGACTTTCCGTTAACGAACTCGTCGGGAAGATGAAGATGAGCTACATGGGCATCAAGCAGCATTGCCTTACCCTCGAGCGCGATGGCTATCTGGACACGTGGCGACGCCCGCAAAAAATGGGCCGGCCGGAAATGGTCTATCGCCTGACGCGCCGAACCCACGACCTGTTCCCCTGCGATAGCAACGATTTTACCCTCGAGCTTCTGAAATCGATCAAGGAAGTGTACGGCCCAAATGGTCCTGAAAAGATGCTCTTCAATGTCTTCGAGCGGAAGACGGCGGCTTTGAAGGAGAAGGTCAAGGGCGAGACGGCGGTGGAACGCGCACGGTGGCTTTCGAGTCAGCGAGAGAAGGAAGGATTCATGTCGCAGTACGTGGGCGACGAAAAGGGAGGGCATCAAATTCTGGAATGCCATTCGCCGATCCTCAATCTGCTCGACCAGTACCCGATTATCGGCCGTCTCGAGCAGGATCTCGTCGCGGGAGTCCTCGGCACCGAAGTCCGGCGCGAAGAGAGCCGCGCTTCGGGCTTGTACGAGTGCGCCTTCTATTTCTCAGCCTGATCCTCGCGTAGAACTCTCTCCCCGGAGAATTCCGCTTTCGCAACAGGCTAATTGCGGTTGATTGATGCCCCATGTTGGCCTTTCCAACCGCCGTTATCGAGAACCTGCGACCCTTGGTGGATGGGGGGCGGTATCCCGTTAAACGAGTCGTGGGCGACGATCTGGCCGTCGAGGCGGACGTCTTTAAGGACGGGCACGACGTGGTTGCGGCCGCCTTGAAATGGCGCCTCCTCGGCGAGGCGCGCTGGCACGAGACGCCCATGGCGCACGTCGATAACGACCGTTGGCGGGGCGTCTGCACGGTCTACGAAAACGCGACCTACGAATACACGGTCGAAGCCTGGACCGATACTTTCCGGGGCTGGCAGCACGAGTTTGCGGCCAAATTTGAGGCCGGCATCACAAATCTCCGCAGTGAAACGCTCGAGGGCGCGGCTTTGCTGGACGAGGCCGCCAACCGCGCCGATAACGCCGCCGACGCCCTCCGCCTCCGGGAGCTCGCCGGGATAATTCAGGGCGCCGAGAACGCTCAGGTCAACGAGATCGCGCATTCCGGCGAGCTCGAAGTCCTCATGGCCACCTATCCGGACCGGGCCAGCGCGACCCAGTATGCCCCTGCGCCCCGGATTGTCGTCGATCGAAAAGAGGCAAGAACGGCGGCGTGGTACGAATTTTTTCCCCGCTCCGCGGAAGGACGCGGCGATCGCGGTTCAACCTTTCGTGACTGCCTGCCGCGGGTGGACGACGCAAAAGCGATGGGATTCGACGTGATTTATTTCCCGCCGATCCATCCGATCGGTCAGACCAATCGCAAGGGCCGGAATAATTCCGTGACCTGTGAGCCGTGGGAGCCGGGTGTGCCCTACGCCATCGGAAGTGAATTTGGCGGGCATAAGGCGATCGCCCCCGAGCTGGGGACTTTCGAGGATTTTGCCTGGCTGGAAAACGAGATCCGCAGCCGCGGGATGGAGATCGCGCTCGATTTTGCGATCAATTGCTCGCCGGACCATCCCTATGTCCGGGAGCATCCCGAGTGGTTCTACAAACGCCCGGACGGGACGATCAAGTACGCGGAGAACCCGCCCAAAAAGTACGAGGATATTTATCCCCTGAACTTTCGCTGCGAAAACTGGCGGGAGCTCTGGGAGGAAATGAAGAGCATCATTCTCTTCTGGGCGGAGCGCGGCGTGCGCATTTTTCGGGTCGATAATCCGCACACCAAGCCGGCCGCGTTCTGGGAATGGATGATCTCGGGTGTGCGCGTCCATTATCCCGATGTGATTTTTTTGTCGGAGGCGTTCACCAAGCCCAAGATGATGAAGACGCTCGCGAAAGCGGGCTTCACCCAGAGCTACACCTATTTTACCTGGCGGAACACGAAAGCCGAGCTGACCGAGTATTTCACGGAGCTCACGCAGACGGAGATGCGGGACTATTTTCGCGGCAATCTTTTTACCAACACGCCCGACATCCTTCCGGTCCATCTACAGGAGGGCGGCCGGCCGATGTTCATGATCCGCGCGGTCCTGGCCGCCACCCTCTCCAGCGTCTACGGGATCTATAGCGGCTTCGAGTTATGCGAGAACGCGGCCCTGCCCGGACGCGAGGAGTATCTCGACTCCGAAAAGTACCAGTGGAAGGAGCGGGACTGGGATGCGCCCGGCAACATCAAGGACTGGATCACGCGCCTGAACCGCATTCGGAAGGAGAACCGCGCGCTGCAGCTCTACGATAACCTGCGCTTCTACCGGACCGAGAACGACGCCATTCTCTGCTACGGAAAAATGACGCCGGCGCGCGACAACATCATTCTGGTCGTGGTGAATCTGGATCCAGAGCGGGTGCAGCATTCTTATGTCCACATCCCGGTGGAAGATTTTGGCGCGATGGACGCGGATGTTTATCAGGTCCACGACCTCCTGAGCGATGCCCGTTATCTCTGGCATGGGCCGCGAAATTACGTGGAGTTGAATCCGGCGGTTCAGCCGGCGCACATCTTTCGCGTCCGGCGGTGGCTGGCCGGCGAGAAGTTTGTTTGAACGCCAGGAGGTTGCGGGCGGTCTCTGGAGGCTAATGCTCTGGGACAAGAGGGACCGCGCGGCGCCCGGCTATTTGCATCTGTTGCCGGCGCTGCCTATCGTAACAGCACTTTCGGAATGAAAAATCTCTTCGCGCTGTTCGCGGGCGCATCGCCTTTTCTCGCGCAAACTCCAGCGCCTCTGGCTCCGGATTTGCCGCAGCACACCAAGTCGATCCTTCAAACCATTATCGACGCGGGGCCAGTCATGATTCCGCTCTTCGTCCTGTCGGTCTTTTCCGTGATGCTGGTGATCGTTTATTTCTTAACCATCCGGCGCGGTTCGGTGGTTTCGAGCGGCTATATGGCCACGGCAGATGCCCTCTTGCGCAAGCGTGATTACCTCGGCCTTCTCGCCGTCTCGAATCGGCATGGCGAGGCGATTGCGCGCGTCGTGCAAAAAATGCTCGATTTCACGACAAAAAATCCCAGCGCCGATTTCCAGCAGGTACGCGAGATCGCCGAGACAGAAGGAACCCGGGTGGCGACTAATTTGAATAATCGGGTCGTTTATCTCGCTGATATTGGGATGATCGCGCCGATGCTCGGTT
Organism: Chthoniobacterales bacterium; assembly: GCA_035941955.1. Taxonomy (GTDB): domain Bacteria; phylum Verrucomicrobiota; class Verrucomicrobiia; order Chthoniobacterales; family UBA10450; genus AV80. Next base: position 15,103 of record DASZDO010000013.1, on the reverse strand, counting down.
TGCTTGGCACGGTCTTCGGAATCATAAAGTCCTTCGGCGCCCTGGGCGCCGATCTGGGCACCGCTCGTTACGCCCTGCTGTCGAGTGGCGTCAGCGAAGCCCTCGTCAACACGGCCGCCGGTCTGGCGATCGGCATTCCAGCCATGATTTTCTACGCTTTTTTCCGGGGGCGCGTGCAGAAGATCATCTCCGAGCTGGAGGCCGCCGTGACCCATGTCCTGGCCTTGCTTTCCTTGCAGTACAACAAGCGAACGGTCGATCGCGCGCCGGCGGTGTTGATCGAAGATGAATTCTAGCGGGATGCGAGATACGGGATACGGGATAGCGCAGCCTCTACATGAACATGAGCTATCGGGACCTTGAGATTTGGAAGCTGGCGCGCGAGGCAGCGGTTGCCGTGCATGGAATGACACTAAAGGAGTTGCCGAAGTTCGAGATGTACGAGGAAGGCACTCAGATTCGCCGTTCGGTGAAGTCGATCCGCTCGAACGTTGTCGAAGGCTACGGGCGCCGCCGCTACAAACAAGAATTCATTCGTTTTCTCGTCTTCGCTCATGCCTCATGCGACGAAACGATCAATCACCTGGAAGGCCTCTTTGAATCAGGATCGCTCAGGAATGAAGCAATTTACCGCGATCTCCAGGCTCGACTCGATCTCCTTGGTCGAAAGCTGAACGTTTTCATCGAAGGGGTGGAACGCGAGCATATCCCGCATCCCGTACCTCGCATCCCGCATCCCGCATCCCGCCCGCTGCATCCCGTCCAATGAACTTGCGACGGCACGCCACCCCGCAGCACCCGGGAATTCAGCTGGCGCCGCTCGTCGACGTGCTGCTCCTCCTTCTCATTTTCTTTCTCATGACCTGGAACGCGGCCCGGAACGAAAACGAGCTGGACGTAAAAGTGCCGAAGGCCTCCTCCGCGAAGGAAAAGGTCGCTCCGATTGGAGACGTGGTTGTTAACGTCAAGGCTGACGGAGGCATCGTCGTCAACCGGCGCACCCTGAGCGCCGCCGAGCTGACCGAGATGCTGAAGAACCTGGTGCAGCTCTACCCCGAACAAGCGGTCGTGATCCGCGGCGATGAAACGGGCGCCTACAAGAACGTGGTCGGGGTCCTGAATATTTGCAGCGAAGCGGGCGTGACCAACGTCGCTTTCGCCACGGCAAAATGAAAACGAAGCGAGGCGCGCGTTGCCTCGTGCACGCGGCGCTGGTTCTTTGCACGATTCCGGCGGCCCTGGGGCAGCAGCGAACCCCGGAAGTGCGCCGGGCCCAGCCCGTGGAAGAGCCTCCCGTGGCGAAGGCGGTGCCCTTCGATCCCCCGGCGCCTTCAGCGCGACCGCGCATCAGCGTGCCGCCGTCGGTTCCCGAACCGAACCCGAACGTCCAACCGTCGAACCCTGAGCAGCTTCCCCCGGAATCCGCGCCGGTCGAAACGGAAGCGCCGGACCGGCGTCAGCTCGATTACGCCAACGGGCTTTTCTCTCGAAAGCTTTATGACCTGGCCATACCGGAGTATGAGAAATTCCTGGCTCAATATCCCGGTGTTCCCGGCCGGTCGAGCGCCTACTTTTATTTAGGGGAATGCTATCGCGCCCTGAACCGCAGCGCCCAGGCCCGTGCCAGTTTCCAAAGCGTGCTGGACAATTATTCCGAGAGCGAATTTGCCGGTCCTGCTTCCTACGGCGTGGCGGAAATTCTTTTCAACCAAAAAAATTACGCGGGGGCGCTCACGCTTTTTCACCGGGCCGCGGCGAAGTCCAAGGAATCGACCCTGGCCCTCTCGGCGCGCTATTTCGAGGCGCGCTGCCTGGAGAACGTGGATCGCAAAGACGAGGCGCAGACTCTTTACCAACTGGTCGCTGAAACGAAGAACCCGAATCCCTATCGGGACGATGCGCGGCTCGCGGCCGGTTCGATCGCGCTGGCGAAGGGGCGGAAGGCGGACGCGTTCAAGAACTACGAGGCGCTCGCGAATGAAACCCAGAAGCCGGCATTGAAGGCCGAGGCGACCGTCCGCGCTGGAATGGTGGCGGTGGACCTGCAACAGACGGAAAAGGGGAAATTCGACAAAGCGATGGCGGAGAAAGCATTGAGCCTGCTCCAGAAAGGGCGCACCATGCCGGAAGCGGGTCGCTGGCGCGGGGTGGCGGAGGTTGGATTGCTCCGGCTGCAATATCAATCCGGGCAGTACGAAAAGGTGCTGGCGGAATACAAACGCGGCCAGGACCAGATCCCCGAGGAAGTGCGAGCGGAAATGATGCTCATCGTGGGCAACAGTCAGCGCCAGCTCGGGCACACGAAGGAAGCGGACGATATTTATCGCCAGATCATCGCGAAATATCCGGACCGGGAGGAAGCAAAAGACGCGCAGTACCAGCGGTTGATCAATTTCTACAACACGAACGCCCCGACGCTCCTGGCGGAAGTGGAAGCGTACCTGATGTCCAATCCCACGCCGGAGCGCGCCGACCAGGCGAAGCTGCTCAAGGCTGAATACTTTTACAAGGAACAGAAATTTGCCGAGGCGGCGCCCATCTACGCGGAACTGCGCGCCTCGCACCTGTCACCGAAGTTGCGCGCCGAAGCCGCCTACAAACTCGCCTGGTGTTTTGTTCAGTTGAAGGACGGACCGCAGGTCATTGAGGCGTTCGGCTATTTCGTGAAGGGATTTCCAGATAACCCCCAGGTGCCCTCCGCTCTCACGCAACGGGCCCTGGCTTTCCAGGAGAGCAAGAACTACAGCGCCGCGATTGAGGATTTGAACACCCTGCTCGCGAAATTTCCGGCGGCGAAAGAGCGGGAGGCCGCGTTGCAGCAGAAAGCCCTCATCTTCGGCCAGCAGGAGAATTCCAAGGGAATGTCGGACTCGTTCCGGCAATTGCTCAAAGAGTTCCCGAAGAGCTCGGTGGCGGCGCAAGCCAACTACTACATCGGCAAAGCGGCGTTCGAGGCGAAGGATTATAAGGGAGCGCTGGCGCCGCTCGACGCCGCGCGGCAGTTGAGCAAGGAGCAGTATTACAACCTCGCCACGCTCCGGATCGTCTCCGCCTGGTTCTATCTGAAAGATCGCTCCGCTCTCACGAAGGAGGTCAACAGTTTCCTCGCGGCCAACTCCAATGCGAGGGTTCCGGCGGAGATCCTCGAATGGCTCGGCGTCGAGTATTATAACGAAAAGAATTACGCGGCCGCGGAGAAATACTTCAGCGTTCTCGGCCAGAGCGAGAGCCTTGGAAGCGTAAAGCCCGATTTCTGGTTCTATCTCGCCGATACCGAAACGAAGCTGAACAAATTCGCCGAGGCAGAAGTGGCCTACGAAAAATACCTGCAAGTGGCCACCGATCCGGCGGCGAAGGCAAAGACGCTGCTGGCGCTGGGCGCAACGAAAATAGCGGCCCACAAGCCCGATGACGCGCAGAAAATCGCCGAGGAAATCATGAGCCTTCAACCCGAAGGGCGCGTAAATGCCGAAGCGCGCCTGCTGGCCGGCGACGTGCAGCTCGAGCGCCAGCATTTCGACGAGGCAGGCAAGGCGTTCATGGGAGTCGCCTTGCTTTATGACGATCCGGCGATTACTCCTCGCGCCCTGCAAAAGGCGGCGCTGGCGTATGAAAAGGCGGGGAAAAAAGAGGAAGCCGATCGTGTCGCAAAACAGCTTCGCGATAAATATCCGGATTACGCCGGTGGCTAGACATCCAAATGCTCGGAGGGACGTGCTTCTGCACGTCCCACATTGGATGGCCGGGCGTTGAAGAATGGGACGTGCAGAAGCACGTCCCTCCGAAGAGGGGAAACTATGCGGCCTTAGCCGATCATCAGAGTTTCAAGCGGCAGGGCGGCGAGAAATTTGTTCGCATCATCGATTTGCAGCACCGGCTTCGCCAGATGCGCCGCCAGGAAGCTGGCATCCGGGGTGGGGGCGATGCCGGCTTGCGCGGAGATTTCGGCGTTCGCCAATTGTTCGATCACGCGCTCCATCTTTTGCGTTAGATTTTTTGCATCGGTAAATTGGACCGTCGAAATCCCGGCATCGGTTGCTTCCACATAAGGCGCGAGGGTGCCGGCAAAATGCAGCAGGATATCCTGAAGTAGTTTTTCCTGGGAAAGGCTTCTCGTCTTTACCACAAGCTGAAGAGACCGCGCCAAACCCTGGCTCGGCGTCATCCCGCAGCGCACACCGGTTTGTTCAGCGGCCGCGTTGAGCTGAATAATCAGGGCCTTTTTCTCAAGATCGTCGATCAGGGCCACAGGTTGGCCGCTCAACTCGGGTTGATGGCGGAGCGCCGCTTGCAGATAAAAATTCGGCAAATAAATCGTCGCAAACATCAGCTCGCTCCCGCGACGGCCTCTCTTCCTCCCTGCGCCCGTTTCACCAGAATCTGTAAACGCGCGGTGAGGTCGTTCTGCTCCAGGTCTGCCAGCGTCCAGGCGTTATCGAGTGAGAGCTTTAATTGCGCGCTGCTGATGATGCTCTCGCGCGTGAGAACGAGAAAGGCGGTCGGCGCTGCTTCCACCAGGCGTTGCAACCGATACCAGCTCGTTTGCGGGATTTTGCGAAGCTCGGCGGAGCCATTCAGGACCAGATCGAGAACGACCAATGGGAAATTCCCATCGCGCAGCAGGAGATCGGCGGCTTTGAGTGCGTCGAGGGCCTTCGTGCAACGAACCCAAAGGAGGTTGCGCAAGCGCGAGTTGCCGAGGGGTTGGGGATCAAAGGAATCCCGTCCGTCGACCAGGGCGAGAAAATAGCCGGCCTGGTGTGCGTTCTGCAAAAGAGCGTAAAGCAAGAGCGCAGTCCCCGCGCTGACGTATGGGCTGCTCAGTTCGGTGATGGCGCTTTTTGGCAATCCGCCTCCAAGCACCTCGTCGATCGCCGGCAAGCCGGTTGCTAACCGAAGATTGGGGGGAGGGAGTGGCTGCGGGAAACGTTCAGCCAGGAGATTGCGGAGATCGATAATCGCACCACTCGCGGCCATGCTCCCAAACTGGCATAACCGCAGAATATGTTCAACTGAACATTAACTCGCGAAAGTTCGGAGTTAACTCCGTTTCCGCCGCTGGACCGCCATCTGTCTTCGGACCAGGGAAACCATCACCCCCTGGATGCGCAGCTCCCGGGCCGGAACCAGGTTCGGGAAAAGCGGATTCTCCGCCTTCAAGTACGGCCGGCCGTGCTCCATGACGTAACGCTTCAAGGTCGTTTCGCCATCGATCAAGGCCGCGACGATATCGCCGTTTTGGACATCTTTCCGGTCCTCGAGAATCACGATATCGCCGTCCAGGATGTGGGCGTCGATCATGGAATCCCCGCGGACCCGCAAGGCAAAGGTCCGTCCATTTTTTGAGGCGTTGACCGAGCGCGTATCGAGGGAAATATGGCCTTCGATGGTTTGCTCGGTCAGGGTCGCCATTCCGGCCGGAATCTGCCCATAAATGGGGATGTCCGTGATACGCACTTTCTGCACCGGGGTGATCAGCGCCCGGGCCTTGCGGGCGTGACGGTCCAGGAAGCCTTTGCGGGCGAGCGCGTCAATGTATTGCATTACCGAAGTCTGGCTCGCGAAGCCAAAGTGATGCTGGATTTCACGCGTGCTGGGCGTCATCCCTTTTTCCCGCTGCTCGGTCTGGATGAATTCGAGGACGCCTCTCTGTCGCTCCGTCAGCATGCCCTATGTTCTCTACGAACGAAGTGAATTCAAGTTCAAATGAACACAATGGCTGAGGTCGAGACGTTACGCGCCACCTCTCAATGAAGCGATAACTGAAAAGTCATCTCATCGAGTTGAGCAGACCAGCGGGTCAGATACGCGAACGTGAAATAGAGATTCGATAGCCCTTCGATCTGTTCCGCCGGACTCCTCGTCCAGGCTGGATTGATCTGGCGCAGTTGCTCGAGCGAAGCGTCGCATAAATTCTGGATTTTGCCGCGCAGCTCTTTGGTCTCCTGTTGCACCTCCAGGATCTGCGGCTTCAAGAGCGATCGGCTTAACGCATTTGACGTTGCCTGAATTTTTTCCAGCAGAAGATTTGTCCGCTGGGTCAGAGCGCCAATCTGCGGAAACAGATCGTGCAATTGCTCGGGAACCTCCTGGCCGGCGGAAGAGGGCGCCCATCCTTCCATGGTTAGAAGGTGCTGCAACCGCCGTTTGGGATCGTGCAAGACCTGATAAGCTTCATTCAGGCCCGCAAAGGTCGTGTCCGCTGGGATTCCATCGCCCCGGCTCGCTTGAGCGTCCGGGTGGGCGCGCAAAGTTTTCTGGTGGTACGTCTCCTTCAGCTTTTCCAGATCGAGCCACGGCGCCTTTGGCTGATCGAGGAGAGCGAAGTAATCGCTCATGCAGCGAAGCTCTCGCCGCAGGAACAGTGAGCGACCGCATTCGGGTTCGTTACTTTGAACCCGCCTTTCTGAAGGTCGTCGCTGTAATCAAGCAGCGATCCGCTCACAAAAAGGGCGCTCTTGGGATCGACCACTACGCGGACGTCCGACGACTGAACCATGATGTCGCGATTCGCGGGGCCGTCCACCAGGTCCATTTTGTATTGCAACCCGGAACAGCCCCCGCCGATTACCGCTACTCGTAGCGCCCCGGTGGCGCGGCCCTGTTTGGTGAGGAGCGAATTGAGTTTGCGCGAGGCGTTCTCGGTCACTTTGATCAGGCGCTCGTTGCCGATCTTGTAATTGATGGCGGCGGGTGGAGGTGACGTTTCAGGCACGGCAGCCATTCTAATTCACGAAGTCAAAAATTGGTAGGGCGAGACTCGGTCGAGCCGGGGTGTCGACTTCGGTTCTTCGGCTCGACCGAGTCTCGCCCTACCATTGGGTCGGCGGTTTCAAACCGCCGCTCCTTGAGGCGTCACATGCTGCGACGCGATTTCGTCAATTTCCACGAGCGTAGAGACGTGCTGGAATTTCTCGCGCAACATTTTGCTATTTGGGAATCCTTTGGAATAAGCCATGAGCCGCGCTCGCATGGACCGAATGGCCTGGTCCTCGCATCCCCACTCCTGCACGGCGAGCTGACAATGCCGCTGAATCAGCTCCCACTTCTCGGCGAGCCCGGGCGAAACGAGATGCTCACCGGTCGCCAGATAGTGCTTTATCTGCCCGAAAATCCAGGGAGAGCTCATCGCGGCACGGCCGATCATCGCGCCGGCAATGCCCGTTTCGGCGCGGCGCCGGGCGACGTCAGGACCACCCGTCAGGTCGCCATTTCCGACGACGGGGATCGTAACGGCCGACACGACTTCGCCGATGACACCCCAATCCGCCGTCCCGGAATAGCCCTGGGCCCGCGTGCGACCGTGCACCGCGAGCGCGAGGACGCCGGTCTCCTGAAGGATGCGCGCGACATGCGGAGCGTTGATCGAGTCCGTATCCCACCCGATCCGGATCTTGGCGGTGACCGGGATCGGCGCAACCGCGCGCACCACCACCCCCGCCACGGCCGCCAGAGTCGGGCAATCTTTCAAGAGGGCCGAGCCGCCATTCTTGGCCACGACTTTGTTCACGGGGCAGCCAAAATTGAGGTCGATAAAATCGGGGCGGACCCAATCGACGACGTGTTTCGCCGCTTCGGCCATGTGCTCCGCATTTCCGCCGAAAAGCTGGACACCGAGCGGACGCTCGCATTCGTCGAAATCGAGATATTCCCGCGTGCGCTCGTTTCGCCGGAACACGCCTTCGGCGGAAACAAATTCCGTCACGAGGACGTCCGCGCCTCGCTCCTTGCAAAGTTGGCGGAAGATCTTGTCCGAGACTCCCGCCATCGGCGCGAGATAAAGCGGAAAACTGGAGGATGAGAACCAGGGCAATGGCGAAGTCATCGGAGGCGGGAACATCTCACAAAAGTCCAGGGAACGCAGGTGGATCGAGCACCCGATCCGCCAAGCTTCGCTGCAAAGGTGTGAACGCTACGTTGCGTGTCTCAGAAGCTGGGAAACTTCATTCTGGACGTGTTCGATCTCATCGAGCCGCAATCGGACATCCGGCACAATGAAAACGTCCCCGTTTTTTGCGTGTTCGTAGATCAACACCGGACGGCCTTCTGTTTGATCGGTTTTGATTTGTTTCAGCACTCGCTTTCGCTCGAGCATGACCGCGAGGACGTAACAGGCGTTCGCATGCGACGCGTCGTTCGTGGCGAGAAGACGCCGCAAAATTTCTTCGGCGTTTTCCTTGCCGAGCGGTTCCGGTGGGGCCGGAGGAGGCGGCTCATAGCGTGTCTTCCAGAACGAGAACGGAAGGATGTTCTCATTGCGCTCCGCCCACGCTTCTTCGCTTAAATCTTCGCGACGGAAACCCTCTCCCTCGCGAAAGAGCAGGGTGTAAAAGTGCTCGCCCGGCTCAAACGGCCGTTGCGTCCTCGCGCACGCGTCCGCGCGATGCTTGATCGGCCATTCGTTCGCTAGTGGATTCATCGCGCGATCATACGGCCTTCGCCAAACAGGTTCAGCCGCGGAGGTTCCCGGTTCGTCGCGCGGTAATAGAGGAGGGCCAGGCCCAGGGCCCCGAAGAGGATGTTTGGCACCCACGCCGCCGCCCAGGTGGGGATTCGTGCTCCCTCGCCCAGCGCGAGAAAGAGATGCGTGACGAAATTCATGGCAAAAACGAGGATGATCGCGGTCGCGACGCTCGATAAAAGCCCCCGCCGCGAGTATCCGATGCCGAGCGGCGCGGCAATGAAAGCGATCACCAAACAGGTCCACGGCGCGGCCATGCGGTATTGTAAATGGGTTGCAAACGGCGCCAGGAGAGTCCCGGGAAAATCGGAATTGAACGTCAGATAGTCCCGCAGTTCTGGCACGCTCAGGTACTCGGCGCGGACATTGGCACTGCTGAGGCGGAAGGGCGTTTCACTCCAATCGGTAATGGTGATCGACCCAAGAACGTCGGACTTCGTGATGTTACCGGTTTCGTCGTAATGAACCACCTTCACCTCTTCGAGCTCCCAGGCGCTCGTCTCAGGATGATACAAGGCATTGGTCGCGATGTAGTTCGTGACGATGTTGTCATTCGCGTCCTGCTGTACAATGTGCACGGTCCGGAACTCGTTTTCGCCCGGTTTGAACTGCTGAACAAACCAGGTGCGGTTATCGGTGCGATTCCGGAAAATCTGGGCGAGCAGCCCTTTTTGACGGCGGGACTTTGGATCTTCCAGAAGTTTCTTGCGCGCGTATTCCGCGTGGGGCGCGAGCGAATAATTCAGAACCGTGCTCAGTCCAGTCGTGAGCAGCCCGACCAAAAGGAGAGGCGCGATGGCTCGAGGCACGCTGACCCCTGCGGCAAGCATGGAAACGATTTCGTTAGACCGGGACAGACGGCCGAGACAAAAGAGCAGAGCGAGCAAGAGCGCCACCGGCAGCAAAATCACCAGAATTTGCGGCACCTGCGTGAGGTAGTATTTCGCAATGAGCGTGCGCGAAACCCGGTCATCGAGAAAGGTCGAGATGTTGTCGCTGATATCGAAGATGAACCAGATCGAGATGAACGCGGCGATGCAGTAAAAGTACGCCAGCAAAAAATGGCGCAAGATGTAGCGATCGAGCAGTCTCATGAGGAGTTTGAATTCGGAAGTCCGAATGACAATAGCATTTCTGTCGGCGGACAATAGCCCGGCGTTTTTAACGCTGGGTCCCTGGTCGAGAGGAGATTAAGTCCCATCAGGGACGAAAGAATTTGCCTGCCGTCCCTATCGGGGACTGGGAAGATGGCGTTGATTGTCGCCCAGCGTTAGAACGCTGGGCTATTTTCAAGCCCATGATCGCTCTTCGGGATTCTCTTGGCAGTGACTTCGTTGAAGAGGTCCGGTCCCTCTTCTCGGAAACCGGATTGCTGGCGAAGGCCAAAAACTTCGAATACCGGCCCCAACAACAGGAGATGGCGGTGGCCGTGGCGCGCGCCCTCGAGGAGGAGCGCCACCTCGTGGTCGAAGCCGGGACTGGAGTCGGCAAATCGATCGCGTATCTCGCCCCGGCCATTCTCTTCGCGATTCAGGAGAAGAAAAAGGCCGTGATTTCGACGCATACGATCAATCTTCAGGAGCAGCTTCTGGATAAGGACATCCCGATCCTCCGGAAGATTCTTCCGATCGAGTTTGAGGCGGCGCTCATGAAGGGGCGGCAGAATTATCTCTGTCCGCGGCGCCTCGAGCGTGCGTTGCAACAGGCCGGCGAGCTGTTCACCACCTCCGAGACGGCCGAATTGGCCCGGATCGCGGATTGGGCGCGCACCACCAAGAATGGATCGCTCAGCGACCTCCCCCTCGAGCCCGATCCAAAAGTCTGGACTCAGGTTTGCAGCGAAGCGCACATCTGCACGGCCAAGACGTGCGGCCAATTCGCGAATTGTTTCTTTCAGCAGGCTCGCAAACGCTTGCTCGCGGCGGATGTGATTGTGGTCAATCACACCCTGCTCTTCATGCTTCTCGGCGCCCCCCGGGAGCAGGAGGAACGCGAGAGCGGCTATCTGTTCCCAAACGACTTCATCGTTTTCGATGAGGCCCACACCCTCGAGCAAACCGCCTCGCGGCAAATCGGGATCGGCGTTTCCCAGTACGGACTTCGCGCCACTGTTCAACGACTTTACAATGCCCGAACGCGCAAGGGCCTTTTCACCGTTACCCGCGATGCGGCGGGGGTGACTCTGGCCGCCGCGGTGGTCGAGGACGTGGACCGATTCTTTCGGGCGATCGACGAGCGCTGCGATTTCCGGAAAGGCCGCGAGGTGCGGGTGCGCGAACCGGATTTCGTGCCGGACACGATTTCCGGCCGCTTGATCGCCCTCCAGGCGCGCGTGGCTGAGGTTGTGAAACGGACCGAGGACGAATTTCTGAAGGCGGAATTACAGGAGTTGGGGCGGCGCCTTCACGAATCGCGCATCGGGATCGCGACCTTCCTCGAACAGAGCGCCGAAGGGCACGTCTACTGGGTGGAGCGAACCGGCAAGGCGGCGCAGTTCCTTACCCTGAATGCGGCGCCCATCGACATCGCGCCCGTCCTGGAGCGAATGCTTTTCCGGGAAAATTGCTCCTGTGTCCTGACCAGCGCGACGCTGGCCGTCGGCCGGCCGGACCTCGCTTATTTCCGGGACCGGATCGGCGCCGGATCGGTCGAGCCGTTGCAGCTCGGGAGTCCGTTCGATTTTCCCACGCAGATGAAATTGTTCGTCGTGCGAAAAATGCCTGATCCACGGGATGCGGGTTATGCGAAGGCGCTCGCGCATTGGGTCGCGCATTTCGTGACTGAAACGGAAGGGCGCGCCTTCGTCCTTTTCACGAGCTACCGCGGGATGCAGCAGCTGGCTGAAGAGATGCAGCCGTTCTTTGCGAAAAACGGAATGAATCTGCTGGTGCAAGGGCAGGGTGCGCCGCGGGGAAAATTACTTGAGCAATTCAGGGCGACTCCGCGCAGTGTTTTATTTGGGACCGATAGTTTCTGGATGGGGGTCGATGTGCCCGGGGATGCGCTTTCGAATGTCATCATCACAAGGCTGCCGTTCGCAGTCCCCGATCATCCCCTGATCGAAGCGAAGCTGGAACTGGTCGAGGCGCGTGGTGGCGATGCGTTCACAGAATATTCGCTGCCCGAAGCGATCTTGAAATTACGCCAGGGAGTTGGGCGTCTGATCCGAACGAAGAGCGACAGCGGAATTGTCGTGATTCTCGACAATCGCATCGTGACTCGCCCCTATGGTCGCGCCTTTTTGAAAGCGCTGCCGGATTGTCCGGTCAAGGTGATCTAAATCCCTTAGTCCCAAGATTCGATGAATCCTTGGTCGCGACAGGTCAATCAAGATCGAGTTCAGCCTATATCTGGTCCCAAGGCCCACCAGGTTTGCCGGCATTGCGCCCAACTGCGGCACGGAGTTCCAAGAGATCTTCCATGTCTTCGAGACGTTCCTGAAGGCGGCGCACCGCTAGAGCCAGGGACTCGAGAGTCGGTTTTCCAGCAATGGAAATATCACTCATAAGCGTCCTTTCGATCGCTCACACGATAGACGGTGATTAAATCGGCTTCGAGCATATAGTCAGTCAGCCTGCCGAGACGGGCCTACTGGGGTTGAAATAAGGAATATGAGCACTTGAACATATACCGATTTCAAGGTTAAATTATTTTTATGCAGCGCTTCGTTCTCCCAGTTTGCATCGCGATCACGGCGCTTCTTGTTGGGATTTTCATCGGTCGTTTCACTGCTTCATCTGTTCCTGGAATTGTTTCGCCGCGTCTGAATCCTCCGGTCTCACCGGAGACGACGGCAAACTTGCTCGATCCTTCCCCGGTTTCGCCGCGCCACGACGTGGCCGCCTCAAATTCCACGAAACCAGAAGCCGCCGCCTCGAGCGAAAATATCATTTCCAAAATCAAGGTGGCGCTCGTGAATTCCGGCAGCCGTCACACTTACGCCACGTTCAGCAAACTCGCCGAGGAAGTGAATGCCAAGAATGTGAGTGAGATCCTCGCCTTCGTCCAAACTCTGCCGAAACCCGTGGAGAAGAGCATGCTCACTTCGCTGTTCGTGGGGCGTTGGGCAGAGCTGGAGCCGAAAGCGGCCATCGCTTACGCGCAAACTCTTCCGGCTGGCACCGCGCGAAACTGGGCGATCGCCAGCGCGCTCGGCGGCTGGACGGAACATGATGTCGCGGAGGCCACCGTGTGGGCCCAGCAGCTTCCGGGGGGGGCGGTGCGCGACCAGGCGATGCAAACCATCGTTTCGGTCATGGCCGATAAGGATCCCCAAGCCGCGCTCACCTTTTTGCAAACCCTGCCCGTGAGTCGCAATCGCCAAAGTCTTTACTGGGCCATTTTCAGCCGCTGGACCATGACCGATCCGGTGGCAGCGGCGGACCGGGTGATGCAAATGCCAGCCGGCGCCAATCGCGATACCGCTTTGCAGGTGATCGGTTCAAATTGGACCAGCCAGGATCCCGAAGCCGCCCTGGCCTGGGCCAACAGGTTGCCCGAGGGTCAGGGCCGCAATATCACTCTCCAAAATATTTTCTCGGCCTGGGCCAACAAAGATCCGGAAAAAGCCGCCGCGATGATAGCAGCGTTACCTTCAGGGTCGGCGCGCGATCAATCGATCGGCAACGTGGCCCGGCAGTGGTCGCTCAGCGATCCACGCGCCGCCTTAAAATGGACCCAGGAATTACCGCCGGGCGAGACCCAACAAAATGCCTTGCGCACCGTTCTGGTCAGTTGGGTGCAATCAGAGCCAGACGCGGCTGCGGAATATATCGCCGCCCTCCCTCCGGGAAAAGCCCAGGAAGACGCCATCGCCACCATTGCCTTGCAATTAGCAAACAGTGATGTGGAAAGCGCGATCAGTTGGGCGCAGAAACTTCCCGAAGGCGCGTCGCGCCAAAATGCGCTGGCCAATATTGTTTCGCAATGGACCGAGTCCGATCCGCAGGCCGCGGCTGCTTTCGCGCTCCAGACGAAGGAGGGAGAGGGCCGGAACACGCTCCTGGAGAATCTCTCTCGCCAATGGGCACGGAATGATCCGCAGGCTGCGCTCACCTGGGTCTCGAGCCTGCCGGAAACAGCTACGCGCGATCTTGTCCTGCCCGGCATCATCACGGTCATGGCGGAATCGGATCCGCGCGAAGCAGTGAAACTGGTTTCGCGATTGTCGAATCCAGAAGCGCAAGCAACCGCGACTGCGGCGATCGCCTGGCAATGGGCTGGCATCGACGCCCAGGCCGCCAGCAAATGGATCGCATCCTTTCCTGAAAGCAAAAGTCGCCAGCAAGCTTTCGAGAGCCTGATGACTCGTTGGGCGCAAAGCGATCCTTACGAGGCCGGCGTCTGGCTGGGAACATTGCCCCAGGGAGACTCGCGTGACGCAGCGATCACTTCTTACTCGCGACGGATTCTTTCTACCGATCCTCAGGCTGCGGCGGAATGGGCCGACTCCATTGGGAACCAAAACCTGCGTGAGAGGCAGATCGAATCGATCGTCATCAACTGGCTGCGCACCGATGCCCATCGCGCCACCGCCTGGCTCGCGAATTCATCGCTTTCGGCGGAAACGAAAGCGCGGCTCATTTTGATGAAATAGAGGCCGGGTCGATGTCCAGGCCATCTCAATCAAACAAAAGAGAACGCGGTGCCGAAATGGCCCGCGTCCTGGACATCTTGCATCGGTGGGGAATCCATACCCTCGGTCAGCTCGCCGCCCTGGGTAAGGATGAAGTGGGGGCGCGGCTCGGCGCCATCGGTCTTCAGCTTTGGGACCGGGCCAGGGGAAAAACCGCGCGTTTGTTGCAGCTGGTTTCACCACCGGAGTCTTTCGAAGAAGCCTTTGAATTCGAAAACGAAATTGAAACGGTCGAGCCCCTGCTCTTTATCCTGCGCCGATTTCTCCAGCAATTGTCACTCCGGCTCGACGCCCTTTACCTGGTCGCCCGTGAGCTTCGACTGCAAATTACCTTCAGCGATAAGAGCGTTTACCAGCACGAGTTTAAAATTCCGGAGCCGACCAACAATGCGGAAGTGCTCTTTCGAATGCTGCACACGCATCTGGAGGATTTTAAATCGGAGTCTTCCATTATTGCGGTGGCGCTGAAGGCGGAGCCGACAAAGCCCTCTTTTCAGCAGTTTCATCTCTTTGAGACGGCCTTGCGTGATCCGGGGCGCCTTTCGGAAACGCTCGCCCGGTTAACCGGCCTCCTCGGTCCCGATCGTGTCGGCACGCCGGTTTTGGAAGAGACGCATCGGCCGGATGCGTTTCGGATGGAGCCATTTGCCTGGCAGTTGAAAGAAACCGCGGGAGAAATAGATCTGTTGCCTTCCCGCGCCCTGCGACGCTTTCGCTCGCCCGTGCCGGCTTCGATTTTGCTGGTGAAAAACAGGCCGGCTCATCTGCGTAGCGCCGGAATTCAGGGGGACGTCCTCCGGGAAAAAGGTCCGTACCGCGCCTCAGGAAATTGGTGGGACGAAGAAGCCTGGGAACGCGCGGAATGGGATTTGGAGCTGGAGAACGGCGCCCTCTGCCAATGCCATGCCCGCGGCGGTCGCTGGGCGCTCGACGGCGTTTATGATTAGGGGCGATGAAGACGTGAATCGTAATTCGAGATTCGTGAATCGGATTTTTCCGACGATGTA
>DASZDO010000012.1:0-54077 GCA_035941955.1 Chthoniobacterales bacterium | reverse complement strand
CTTGTGAAAGCCTTCTTGGACACGGTGGGCGTGGTCTTGACGAAACCGAACGAGGCCTTCGGAATGATGAAGACCGAGGGTGGCCTGACTGAACCGCTGTTGTTTGCGGTCATCGGCGGAAGCATCGGAATGATTGTTTCGTTTTTGCTCCACATCGGACTGCAATCGGTGGGATTCATGGCCGACCAGCAGGCCGCGATCTTCGGGATGGGAATGGGAATCGTTTTCCAGATCATTCTCATGCCCGTGATGTTGGTTCTCGGCATGTTCGTTTGGAGCGGCATTTTGCATCTTTGCCTCATGCTCGTAGGCGGGGCGCGGAAGCCGTTCGAGACGACTTTTCGCGTCGTCTGTTTCGCGAGCGGAAGCACTTATCTATTGGCTTTGATTCCCGTTTGCGGCGGATTTGCCGCGTCGGTCTACAACATCGTGCTGGAATGCATGGGCCTGGCGCGCGCGCATGAAACCGAGGTCGGCAAGGCCGTCATGGCAGTGCTTCTCCCGATTATCGTTTGTTGCGGTGGCCTCATGCTCATCGGCCTGATGACCGGGTTTAGCCTGGTCAACCTCTTATCCAGGGGCTAGGCGAGGCCCGATGCGTCTTGTCTGGCGTCGTCGCCTTGCCCATGAAGGCGACCCGGAGCTGATCTGGCTCGCTGTTTCGGTGGCCTCCCTGGCGGGCGCGGCGACGTGGTTCGCGCTCGCCTTACCGTGGCCAAAATGTCCATTTCTCGCGATGACCGGTTGGCCTTGCCTGACTTGTGGTGCGACCCGTTCGGCCATGGCGTTTCTGCATGGAAATTTTGTTGCGGCAGCGGGGTGGAACCCGCTCGCGTTTGTCGCGCTCTGCGGGCTGGCGGCCTTTGTTATCTATGCCGCGATCGTGGTTATCGGCCGGACGCCGCGCCTGCGAATCGTCGATTGGAGCGTCACGGAGAAAAATGTGATGCGCATCGCCGTGATTTGTCTGCTGGCGTTGAATTGGATTTATCTGCTCAGTCACTGGGAGCAGTTCTAGAGCGCGGCGCTCACTCGCCGGTCTTGGGAGTCGCATTTGGTGAAACCGGCCCACGCCCGACATCGTCGTCGGGTGCGCCGCGGTGGCTGGCGATGAAGGCGGATGGATCAATCCAGCCGGCCGTATCATCCCGATAACCGGGACCGATGAAGGGCGCGGTGAATTCCCGCATTTCGAAATGCAGATGGGCCCAGTATTTTCCATTCGCCGTCCCGATCGTGGCGATCTGTTCGCCGCGCCGCACATATTGCCTCGGCTCCACCAGAATGGTCTCCACGTGAGCGTAATAAGACTGCACAAATTTCCGCGCGCCGTTTTCCTGGTAGGCATGCAGCACGATAATGATATTGCCCCAGCCCGGTCCACCCTCTCCCGCCTGCAAGACACGGCCATCGGCAATGGCGTAAATCGGATCGCCCAGATCGCTGTTCTCGCCGCCGATGCCGTTTAGATCGTCGCCGAGATGGCGATTCTCGGTAAAGCGTTGTGCGTTGTAGGCGAGCGCGCCGTTCTCGCTTCCGATCGGGAAATCGAACCGGGCGGCGGTGGGGAGTGAGGCCAGAAAGATGGCGGGTGGGAGCTGAGAGGCTGGATCGATCGCCGCGGTGTATCGCAGTTCCGGGCCGAGACGAAAAAACAGGCCGGCGATGAGTGCGACGAGGAAAACGCAGACGAGCGCCACCACCCATCCCAATGATGTTCTTCCCTTGCTCGTGAGTCTCTTCATCTTTACGCTCGCGCGATGCGAATTTTGGTCACGGGCGGCGCGGGCTTTATCGGTTCGCACCTGGTCGAGAAGCTGCTCGCCACCGGGCACGAAGTCTTGATTCTCGACGATTTCAACGACTTTTACGACCCGCAAATCAAGCGGGCTAATATCGCATCGATCGCCGGCGACGTGGCCGTTCATCAACTGGATTTGCGCGACAGCGCGGCGGTCAATTCGCTTTTTCACCGGGAAAAATTTGACGCGATCGTCCATCTGGCGGCGCGAGCCGGCGTGCGGCCGTCGATTCGTGCCCCCCAGCTCTATTACGATACAAATGTCGGCGGGACCCTGCACCTTCTCGAGGCGGCCCGTCTCACCGGGATCGAGCGATTTCTCTTCGCTTCCAGCTCATCGGTTTACGGGGTCTCGAAAACGGTGCCCTTTTCGGAGGATTTGCATCTCACGCAGACGATCAGCCCGTATGCGGCGACGAAAATCGCCGGCGAATTTCTTTGTTCGACCTATTCGCATCTTTATCGGATGCGGATTGTGGCCCTGCGTTTCTTTACCGTTTATGGCGCCCGGCAACGTCCTGATCTCGCGATCCATCAATTCACGAAACGGATCCACGCGGGAGAGCCGATCGACCAGTTCGGCGATGGAACGACGAGACGCGACTACACCTACATCGACGATATTATCCAGGGCGTGATGGCCGCTCTCCAATACGAGGGGCCGCTCTTCGACGTCTTTAATCTCGGCGAGAACGACACCATCCAGCTCCGGGATTTGATCGCGGCGATCGAGGGAACGCTGGGCCGGAAGGCGAAAATCAACCAATTGCCCGAACAACCCGGCGACGTGCCGTTGACCTGCGCGGATATCTCCAAGGCGAAAGCGCTCCTGGGTTATTATCCGACTACGCCGTTGAGCGTAGGCTTGCCGAAGTTCGTCGAGTGGTTTTTGAAAAATGTTGGTGGATCGAGCGCTCCGCCCTCGATGGCAAATGGCGGCGGAGCCGCATAAACGCAGACATCGCGCGCGGAGCGCACGATCCACCGGACTGCCGAGGCGATTCAGGCCTCCGCCGCCCTCCCACTTGCAAATGCCCCCGTAGCACCCATACTTATTCACAGATGTCGGGAATATTCTTCGATAATCCGGGCGTTCGCTTTTCACGACGATTCAGTCTTTTTCAGATTCAGATGCGCTATTTCGCATCGCGACTGTCTCGTTGGCTGACTGGTGCGGACGGCCATTGCCTTCGAAATTATTCCCGGCGCCTTGAGGCGGAGTTTCCACCGGCGACGCAGATTGCTGACCAGCTACTGTTTTTTGGTTCGCGCGCCGCGGACTGTGCATCCACAGATGCGCTCCGCCCACATTCCAATTGGGTAGAACTTGAGGATCAACATGACATCTCAATCATCGGGGAGAAATGGCCGGCGCTCGCGCGGCGGCTCCCGCAGAAGGGGCGACAATCGCCCGCGTTATCAGGACAGAGCGGCCCGGCCGCCGGCGAAGAAATCGTTCTGGCAGAAAATCACGGCGTTTTTCACCGGTGGAACACCGGCGGGACCCCGGCCGGCGCCACAGGCACGGAGCAACAACAACGGATTCGAGCCTTCGCGTTCGCCGCGTAAACCGGAATCGGTCGAAGTAACCACGCCCCGGCTTTACGTCGGGAACCTGTCGTTCGACGCGACGGAGAGCGATCTCTTCGAGCTCTTCAACGGCGTCGGCGCAGTGCAAAATGCCGAGGTGGTGACCTACAAGCACAATCAGCGTTCGAAAGGCTTCGCGTTCGTGCAAATGCTCACGGTCGACGAAGCGAAACGCGCCGTGGAAGAGCTGCACGACAAGGAGTTCCTTGGCCGCAAGCTGGTGGTGAGCGGGGCGAAATCGAGCGAGCATCATTCCGCGAATTAAGGATTTGCTGCTTTGCGAAACCGGGAGACAAGGTGGTTGCCACCGGTCTCCCGGTTTTTTGTTTTCCTTTCGTAATCGTGCTCATGCTCGTGCTCGTGATCGATCCGTTTTGTCTTCGATTACGATCACGAGCACGAAGTAAGTCGACGGCGAAATGAGCCGCGCCTTCTTCATCGTCGGACCCACCGCGACGGGAAAATCCGAGATCGCCGCGGAGATCGCGCAGCGGCTAAACGCGGAGGTCATCAGCGCGGACGCGTTCCAGATTTATCGCGGACTCGATCGGCTCACGGCGAAGCCTGACCACGCAACGCTGGCGAAAGCGCCGCATCATTTGCTCAGCGTTGTCCCGTTGAGCGAAGAAATGAATGTCGAGAAATTCCGGGCGGCGGCGCTCGGAGCGATTCAGGACATTCAAGCGCGCGGAAAACACGCGATCGTCGCCGGTGGGAGCGGCCTCTACGTCAAAGCGCTGACGCATGGCCTGGCGCGGTTGCCGGTCGCGAACGACGCTCTGCGTGAGGAATTGGGTCGGGCGACCATCGAAGAGTTGCACGCGCGCCTGCACACGCTGGATCCGGAGGGCGCGGAACGAATCGATCGCAAAAATAAGCGGCGGCTCGTTCGCGCGGTTGAAGTTTGCCTGCTGACCGGCAGACCGTTCTCCGCCCAACGAAGGGAGTGGAATACGACAGCCGCCCCGCCGCCGGTCGCAAATGGAGTTTTCGTCTTTCGAGAGCGCGCGGAGCTTTACGAACGGATCGATCGGCGCGTCGACAAGATGTTTGCCGAGGGCGTAGCGGAAGAAGTCCGAGCGCTGCGCGATCTTGGCTCGACGGCGGCAAAAGCGCTGGGCTTGCGCGAGATTCAGGCGTTGCTCGGAGGCGGGCTCTCCGAGCCTGAGTGCATCGCCAAAATCCAGCAGGCCACGAGGCGCTACGCCAAAAGACAGTTGACCTGGTTTCAGCGCCAAAGTAATTTCGAGCCGCTGAACTTATCCTTGCACGGCCCTTCCGAAGCCACCGAATTGATCGCGCAACGCGCTCGTCTCGCGTTTTCGCAAATGGATGATTGAAGTTCGCCCGAAGAAAACGCAGGAGCGCGCGCTTCTGATCGGTCTCGAGAAAGACGGCGTCTCGAAATGGGACCTGCGCGATTCGATGGAAGAATTGCGCGAGCTGGCCAACTCCGCGGGCGCGGAAGTGGTCAACACCGTCACGCAGAAATTGCAGAAACCCACCGCTCCCTACTACATCGGGCGCGGCAAAGCGGAGCTGATCAAGGCATCGTTCAAGGAGCAGCAGGTCACGTCGGTCATTTTCGATGATGAGCTTTCGCCGGCCCAGGGACGGAACCTGGAAAATTTGCTTTCGAGGAAAGTGCTCGATCGCACGCAACTGATCCTGGATATCTTCGCGCAGCGGGCGCGGAGCCGCGAAGGCCGTTTGCAGATCGAGCTGGCCCAATTGCAATATTTGCTCCCGCGGCTGACGCGGATGTGGCATCACCTTTCTCGCCAGACCGGGGGTATCGGCACGCGGGGGCCGGGCGAAACGCAGCTCGAAGTGGATCGTCGCCGCGTGCAGGAACGGATTTCCCGGCTCGAGCGCGAACTGGAAGGCGTGCGGCGAGTCCGCTCCGTGCAACGGCAGGGGCGGAAGCGGCATCAGTGGCCGGTCGCGGCCGTGGTCGGTTATACCAACGCCGGCAAATCGACCCTCTTGAATCTCCTCACCGGCGCCGACGTGATCGCGGAAAACAAGCTTTTCGCCACGCTCGATCCGACCACCCGCAATTTAACCCTGCCGAACAGGCAGCGGTTATTGCTCACCGACACGGTCGGTTTCCTGCGCAAACTGCCCCACACCTTGATCGAATCCTTCAAAGCCACTCTCGAAGAAGTGAGCGAGGCGGACTTGTTGATTCATGTGGTCGATCTCAGTCATCCGCGCGTGGATGAGCACATCGAAGCGGTCAACAGCGTAACCAGGGAACTGGGCGCGTTCGGCAAGCAGACATTGATGGTTTTCAATAAGATCGATGCGCTCCGGAATCCGGAACTTGTCGACGCTTACCGAAACAAGTTTCCGGGCAGCGTGGCGATCTCGGCGCGGACGGGCGCCGGCGTGGCCGGGCTCGTCCAGGCGCTGGAGGATGGGCTGGGATCATGGCGGTTGCGCTCGCGTTTTCGCGTGCCGCTCGCGGAAGCGGGCTTGATCGCGGAGATTCATCGGATCGGGCACGTGCTCGAGTTGCATTATGAAGGTGAGTTTGCGCTGATCGTGGCGCACACCCCGCCGCAATTGCAGCAAAAGCTCAGCGCCTTTGCGGAGTAGACGTTTATTGGAGGAGGCGCATCCAGGAGAGGCGGTTTGCAACCGCCTTCTTTTTGGTTCGGCGGTTTGTAAACCGCTGCTCCTTGGTAGAAACCATTGACGCCGTGCGTGAGCGTGGCGAGGTAATCTTATGAACTGGGCTCGGATCAAAGCTGCCGTCAGTTTGAAGGATCTTCCGGCGCCGCTGCGGAAACTGATCGTGGGAGTGATCGGCGGCACGGTCGTCTTGATCGGCCTGGCCATGATGGTTTTGCCGGGGCCCGCTTTCATCGTGATTCCTGTCGGACTCGGGATTTTGGCCACGGAATTCGCCTGGGCTCGCCGGGCGATTCGGCGCGCGCGGGTCATGATCGCCAAGGCTCGTGGCCGTGAATCGGGCAAAGCGCGCACGGCGCATGCGTCGCAATGACGAACCGCGAGCGGGTTGCTCAGCTCGTTGAAGCGCTGCCGGAAGTTTATCCGGGCGCGCACTGCGAGCTGGATTTTCGAAATCCGCTCGAGTTATTGATCGCGACGATCCTATCCGCGCAATGCACCGACAAGCGGGTCAATCTCGTTACGCCCGCGCTCTTCGCGAAGTACCGCACCGCGAAGGATTATGCCGCGGCGCGATCCGAAACGCTCGAAGGCCTGATCCGTTCCACCGGGTTCTTTCGGAGCAAGACCAAAAGCATCCGCGCGGCCGCCGCGGCGATCGTGGCCGAGCATGCGGGGCGCGTTCCGGACACGATGGAGAAATTGCACGGGTTGCCGGGGGTCGGCCGGAAAACGGCGAACGTCGTTCTCGGCAACGCCTTTGGGAAGGATGAAGGCATCGTGGTGGACACGCACGTGACCCGGCTTTCCCACCGGCTGCGGTTAACGCGCCAAACCGATCCGGAAAAAATCGAACAAGACCTGATGAAGCTGGTGCCGCGCAAGCATTGGTCGA
This sequence comes from Chthoniobacterales bacterium, assembly GCA_035941955.1. GTDB lineage: Bacteria > Verrucomicrobiota > Verrucomicrobiia > Chthoniobacterales > UBA10450 > AV80. The sequence goes on along the minus strand of DASZDO010000012.1, from coordinate 47,154 downwards.
ACTGGAGCCACTGGCTCATCTGGCACGGACGGCGGCGCTGTTTCGCGAGGGGACCGGATTGCCGGCAATGCGAGATCTTGCGCCTGTGTCCCAGCGGGAAGCTGTTCATTCGCAGCGGAGAAGCGCGCCCGCTGGAACCCGCTGAGCCAGCCGGCGCGAAGCAGCGCCGTTAAGTCCTTTCCGCTTTTTTTCTCAGCTTTTCGAACTCCGTTTCGAGCCTCTTCAGATCGTCGTCGGAAAGTTTTTCGAGGTCGACCAGTTTATTTCGGGCGGGCCCAAGCGCCCGGATCAGTTCATCGAGCTTGAGATGAACGGCCTTCGCGTCGCGGTTCTGGGTGTTTTGAATGAGGAAAACCATCAGGAAGGTGACGATGGTGGTGCCGGTGTTGATGATGAGCTGCCAGGTATCCGAGAACCCGAAAGTCGGACCGGTTATCGCCCAAACGATGATGATGGTGAGAGCGATGACAAACGCCCAGGCGCTGCCGAGGACCGTGGATGCTTTTCGCGCAATGACCCCGAAAGCATCCTGAACCCGACAGAGGAAAGATTCCTCGTCGCGCCCCTTCTTATCTTCGTTGGCTTTCTTTTTTGCCATCATCATAGCATCGCGCTTGGAGACGGGGCTGCGCGCATCGAAGAATCTCGCCGGCAGGTCAAAGGTTGCTTTCGCCCCCAGCGAAGCAACGTTTTGACTCTTGGGCGAGGCGATTCATTTCAACCTGGATAATGCCTGGCCCGTCGGGGTGGTCCCCTTCCGGACGCTGGACGTTACTTCCTGGGGGCCGCAACTGCGTTTCTCCGCTCCTGCGCGCTTGATCGAGGAGTTTTACCGGGAAGCGCAAAAGGAGTTGACGCCTTTCGTCCTCTACGGCTCGGGGGATTTCCATCATCTCACCGCGCTCTGGGTGCGGCAGGTTCCGGAGCCATTTGTAATTGTCTCATTCGATAATCATCCGGATTGGGATGTCCGGCCGCCGCGCTGGTGTTGCGGCGGTTGGGTCAATCGGGCGCTTGAACTTCCGCGCGTGGAAAAAGTGTGCGTCTGGGGGTGCGGGAATTCCGCGCGCTGGGGGCCGGGCCGGGTTTTCGGAAATCGCCGGGCGGAACGCGAGGGGCGGCTGGAGATCTATCGTTGGGCTGAGAGCCCACGGCGTTCGGACGAGGCGCGCCGCGGGGTGATCGTGCCCGCGAACTGGCGGGAGCGTTTTGCGGCGTTCGTCCGGGGGCTGGGCGACTCGAATCTCTATGTCACGATCGATCTCGATTGTTTGCGGGCGGAGGATGCGATCACCAATTGGGATAACGGAAAGTTCACGCTCGCAGATCTCGCCTGGGCGCTGGCGCAGTTGCGCGCGTCGCGGGCGAACATCCTGGGCGGGGATATTTGCGGCGCGTTTTCCCCGGCGTGCTATGCGCGGCGCGGGCAGCGTTTCCTCGCGGGGATGGATCATCCGGGATTGCCGGTCCGGGATTTGGGAATAGCCGCGGGGATTAATCTCCGGGCGTTCGAAGCGCTGTGGCCGCTGCTTGCGTAGCCAACTCAGGCTACAGTTTTTCGCCGGCGCTTTGGGTCTTAAGAACCCCGCTACGGATATGCAGATCGCGTTGAGGGAAGGGGATCTCGATACCGGCTTCGCGGAGTTTTTCCTCGATCGCGAAATTGAGGTCGCTCTTGAAACGGCTGGGCCGGTGGCTCATCTCACTGCTCCAGACCACCAGTTCGAAGTCGATTGAGCTGTCGCCGAATTTATTCAGGAAGACGCTGGGGGCCGGATCGCGCAGGACGTGCGGATTGCTTTGCCCGGCCGCGATCAACGCCCCGCGCACTTTGTTCACGTCGCTTCCGTACGCGACCCCGACTGGAATGCGAAAACGCACCCGGGGATCGCCGTAGGTCCAGTTCGTGACCGGCTCTTCGATGAATTTCGAGTTCGGCACGATCATCGCGATGTTGTCGTTCGTGCGAATGACCGTGCTCCGCGCGCGAATCAATTCGACCTGGCCAGCCAGGCCCGCGACTTCGACTCGATCTCCGATCGTGATCGGCCGCTCCGCGAGGATGACGAGGCCGCTGATAAAGTTGCTCGCGATATTTTGCAGCCCGAATCCGACTCCCACGCCCACCGCGCCGGCGAACACGGTCAGGGCGCCGAGATGAATGCCGGTGTTCTCGAGCACAATGAAGATGCCGACGATCAGGACGAGGTTGCTCACGATCTGCGCGATGGCGTATTGCAACGCCCGATCCAGCCCGCTGTTCACCAGGAAGCGGTTGAACAGAAATCGCTTCGTCCGCGACGAAAACCAGAAGACCGCGATGAGCAGGGCGATCAGCAGGAAAATCTGGACGAGGCTAAGCTTTACCGCCGCCAGGGGCGCGGTCCAAAGCAGCGGAATGCCCGCGGCGTTGATCGCGGTGACGGTGAAGAAAGCGAGCGCCGAGACGCTCAGGATCGTGGTGACGATCGCGATGAAGTTCGTGTCGAGTTTGAACCGGGCCAGGAATCGCCGGACGAGGTCGCTTTGCAGGGTCTTCGCGGTGACAAGGCCGAGTCCGAAGAGAATCGCGAACGCCAATAGCCCAAGGAACGACACGTAATGGCCCGCCACGTAAAAGAGCGGCCTTTCGAGCAGGACCACATTCATCAGTTCAGTCTGAGCCGCTTAACCGGCTCTGCAACCCGAAACAAAAAAACACGGCCGAAGCCGTGTTTTTGCCTGGCAGGGCCGGCGCGCTGCGCCGACCGCGGATCCGGCAGCCGCCGGGCGGCGTCCCTATCCTTGTTTCGAAGCTTTTTCTTCGATGTATTTCACCACGTCGCCTACGGTCTGAAGTTTCTCGGCATCTTCGTCCGGCACTTCCACGGAAAACTCCTCCTCAAAAGCCATGACGAGTTCGACGATATCGAGCGAGTCCGCGCCCAAATCCTCAATAAATGATGCCGTGGGAGTGACCTGTTCCGGGTTAACGCCGAGCTGCTCGACGATGATTTCCTTCACCTTCTCTTCAATTGGTTTGTCCGTCATAAAATTTCTCCGTTCGCGTTGGTTCAGGGGGCAGGTCTTAAGCAAGCCCGGCAAGGATGGCAAGTAAATGAATTAGCGATCTTGTCAACCCCGAACGCCTTCGGGGTCAAGTAATTTCAGGCCGAACCCCATGCCACGCAAACCGTTCCCGCAGTTTACTTCGCCCCTGCTTGGCGTAAGAGAGAATGGATGTCTTCCCCGACCACAACTGAGGATTTGCTCGATCTCAAGCTCCTGCCCTCGTGGGTGAACGAGCCCGCGCGCCCAAATGATTACGCGGATTTTGAGGGCGAAGATCCTGGGTCCGCGGAGCGCGCTGGCCGGCGCCCTCGGGAACGCGGCCGCGATCGCGATCGGCGCTCCCCGCAATCGCGCGACCCACGCGGCCCGCAATCGCGGGAACAGCGGCCTCGCCGTCCGAGGCCGGACCGGCCTGGCCCGGCTCGCCGGGAGGAAACCAACCGTGGAAGGGACGATCGTCGCGAGCGCGAACCGGTCGCGCCGCCTCTCGCCGTCACGGTCCGATTCGTCCCCCATGCGCCCGCGTTCAACAGCGTCGTGGCGCAAATCAAGTCCGGTTCGGTCGCTTATTCTGTCTTCGCGCTGGCCCGCCTCTTTCTCGAAAAGCCGGAGCGTTACGATGTGCAGTTGACGACCGCGGAGGACCGCCCGCTTTTCCAATTGGGCGAAAACGGACCGGTCTCGTCCGACCGCCACCTTTTGGAAACCAGCGCTTTTGCTGCCGTGCGAGACGATTTTTATGCGGCCGAAGTCACCCAAAACGAGCCGCTCAAAGGCAATTTCACCAACGTGGCGCGTTGCCGGCTGAGCGGGACTTTGCTCGGGCCAACCAATCACCATAACTATCAGCCGCAGTTGCGAACCCTTTACGAAACGCGCTTTAGCCGGCGGATGAGTTTCATCGATTACCAGAAGCAAATCGAAATCGTGAGCGATCCGGCGGTGGTGGAAGAATGGAAGGAACAAGCGCGAAACGTCACGACTTACACCGCCAAGACCGGCGAGCCTCCGCTCACGTTTACCAACCCCGCTGAAGTCGAGCGGCATTTCCGGCAGCATCATCTGCCCGGCCTGGTGCGGAGCGCCAGCGAGCTGACGATCGGCGGGGTCGCCAGCCGGCGGCTCTCGGACCGCCGTCTGGGCCGCGCGATCGAGGAAGCGTGGTCGAGCGAAACGCGGTCGCCCTCGAAAATGATGCAGGAATTATCCGCCGGACTGCGGCAGGGGGGACTGAATATTTTCCGGCATCGCCGCGGGATGCTTTTCGTTTCGCCCATTCGAACGCGGGTGTTCAGTCACGAGAGCGCAGGGGTCTCCGCCTCCATCAACGCGATTCTTGAAAAGGTGGGTGCAACACCGGGCATCAACCGCAAACAATTGTCCGAACAGTTGGCGCCCGCCGGGGCCGAACCGGCCGATCTCGAACGCGCAAAATTAACGCTGGCGTCCGACCTGCATTGGCTGGTGAGCGAGGGTTACGTCATCGAGTTCAACGACGGTTCGCTCGATTTGCCGCGGACGAAGCCGCCGGCGACGCCTGCGGTCGAAGAAAAGCCGGCCGCAACAATCGAGAACAAGCCTGCGGAACCAATCGTCGAGGTCCAGCCGGTTGAGCAAGAATCGGCTGCGGCGATCGAGGCCAGCCAGGCCGAACCGGCGGCTGAAGCCCAGCGTGTCGAAGAGGTCAAAAGCGAAGTGGCGACGGACCAGGCACCAATAGAAGCAGCCGTGGAGGAACCAGCGGTCGCGGCCCAGAATTCCGGTCCTTCGTCAGTATCGGCAGACTCAGAGAGCGCGACCTAAGCCGGGACCAAACCGGCCTTCTTCAAGGTGATGTAGGCGCCGTTCTTATTGAGCGTCTTCATCCCGCGGGCGGTGACCCGGATGCGCACGAACTTCTTCAGTTCCGGCACCCAGATGCGGCGTTCGTGCAGGTTCGGGCTGAAAGTGCGCGGCACGTTTTTCGTCACGTGACGGCCCACGCCGCCCTTTTTCTTCGCCATGCCGCGGCGGTGAATAATGCTCCCGCGCGTGACTTTCGATCCTGTAATGCTGCAAACTTTTGACATAATCTACCCCGAAGAGTGCGTAAGCTGGCGCGCCCGCCCCGGTGGGTCAAGCGACAATTCAATTTAGCGACTTAACGATTTAGTGAATTAGCGGCTGGCCCCACGGCAATTCCTGACTCGACGCCTTCCGCGCCATTCAGTAATGCATTAAGTCGCTAAATCGCTAATTGAATGGCCTTTCGGGCTCGGAGTTGAACGTTCTTCGCGCGCGGGAGTCAAAGATTACTCGAAGCAATTAACGACTTAACGAATTAGTGAATTAACGACTGGCCACCGCAAGCATTCCTGATTCGACGCCTTCCTCTCCCATTCGCTAATTCATTAAGTCGCTAAATCGTTAATTGAAGACATGAGTCGATCGAATCACCATAAGCTGCGAGTCGGAATTGTCGGCGCAGGAGACATCGTCCGCGCCCGGCACCTGCCCGGGTTGAAAAAGCACTCCGAGGTCGAGATCGTGGCGGTCTCGAATTCCAGCTACGAAAGCGCGGAAAAGTTCTGCCAGGAAAATGCGCCGCAGGCCACCCCCATGCAAAACTGGGCGGACCTGCTCTCGCTCCCCGATCTGGACATCGTCTGGATCGGCACGCCGCCCTATATGCATTCGGCCATTACCTTGTCCGCCCTGGAAGCGGGCAAACACGTTTTCTGCCAGGCCCGCATGTCGATGGACCTCGCCGAAGCCGAGGAAATGCTGGCCGCCTCGAAACGCTATCCCGAGCTGGTGACGATGCTCTGTCCGCCGCCCTTTGGATTGCGCGGCGATCTGCTCGTGAAAAAATTGCTGGCCGAGAATTACCTTGGGCGGCCGCACCATATCCGGCTCCAATGTTTCACCGGCGCCTATTTGAACGCGGAAGCTCCGGCGCATTGGCGGCAGCGGATCGAGATCAGCGGGCTGAATGTTCTTGCGCTCGGCATCTACGTCGAAGTGCTTCAGCGCTGGTTTGGCGACATCACCGGCGTCTATGCGCGGGGCAAGGTCCTGCACGAAATCCGGCAGGGCTACGAAGTGGTCGTGCCTGACTTGCTGAGCGTGCTTTGCACGTTCGAAAATGGCGCCGAAGGCGTGCTCGAATTTAGCGGCATCCACGCCCTTGCCGGCGGCGACCGTCTCGAGGCCTACGGCGAGCTGGGCACGATGACTTACGACTTCGGCACCGAGACCATTCAAGCCGGCCGGGCAGGCGACCGTGACCTGCATGCCATGGAGATAACCCCCGACCTCGAGGGCGAATGGCGCGTCGAAGAGGATTTCATCGCCGCCGTGAAATCGAAAGGCCGGGTCCGGCCGCTTCCCGATTTCGAAGAGGGTGTTCGTTACATGCGCGTCGTCCAGGCCGTCGCCGATTCCCGCGCACTGAACGAGTGGGTCGAGATCAAGCGCTGATCGTCTTCTCAAGGAGTCCCATCCGCCGTAGCCTTCCGGCCGCCGCTAGCGCTTTGGCGGAGGAGGCTGGCGAAAGAGGTGGGTCGAGCTCAAGCGCTGACCGTCTTCCAAGGAGCGGCGGTTTTCCAACCGCCGTCGTTTCTTCGGCGGTCTAGAGACCGCCGTTCCTTGATGGTCTGTCCGCGTAGCTCCCCGACCGCCGTAGCCTTGGCGAAGGAGGATTCAGGCTTGTATCTTTCCGGCACGTCGTGGTAATAATTTGTCGTGTTTTCTCCCCGGCTTCCTCGCAGTGGCCGCGAAATCGACGAAACTCTGTTTCGTCGAATTGTAGTTAGGCCTATGCGCGCTGCTGTCGTCCTTGGCTTCTGTCTGCTTTCGACTGGCTGCATGAAGACTGATCTCGACTCGCTGCCACCCGTGACGCGTGTGTCAATCCTTTCGCATCCGTTGGAGCGGGGTGATTTGTTTCCACCATACCTGGATGTCGGAAAGATTCCGGCGCTCGTGACTTTCATAGATGGTCAGCGCGATGATTGGACGCGCACATACGTCGTCAGCTTCGGTCCACCGAGTCCTGTTTACTACGCAAATTTATTCGATGGCGATACATACTTGGGTTACTTCGCTGTCGGTGCTGGCGTTCTTCCCGATAGTTCCGCGCTTTTTGAAGTGCGATACGGGAAAATCTATGCTCGTAAGCGGGTCACGAGGTCGGAAGCGAATCGGTTCCTCGACCTCATCGGAATGGCCGGTGAGCTGAGTGAGAAGGACCATAACGAAGTAAGGCAGCAGGTTGCCAGGCAGCGTTCAACGCCGCGCGTGGAAGGCGTTAAAGAGCGACTGGTTAAGTTTCGTCCGGGCGACAGAGTCAGGGTGAAAGGCTCCCCCGCTGAAGGCACGGTATGCCTCCGAACGAGCTTCTTCCGTGAGAATCTTTACTATGTCACGTTCCCGGAGAGTTATCATGTCTTTGATACCATAGGTGAACGGGCGGAATCGGCTGCCTGGCACGCTGCTAACGTGGCAAGCCACCAGGAGTGGGCTCGCTCGCACGGCTATACCGTGGTCGATTATCCCGAGTACCAACCGAGGCCATGGCACGAGGAGGGACCATTCTATGAGTCAGATCTCGAGCTTGCACCCTAAAAGGCCTAACCAGGCGCTTCATCGAACTCCGAAAGCGTTCGGAGTCGCTGATCTTGTGTCTCGTTAGATGCTCCCGCGTTCTCACGCTTGGTCGCGCAGTCAAAAGTGGCTGATCCTTGCTTGCGTCGTTCTTGGCGTAGCCTCGCGTACCGCGCTCATTTACACGTATGAGGGCCATCATCCCACAAAGGACGATGATGCCGTGATCGCCAGTTTCGACAAGGGCTGGAGCTATGGCAGGTAAAGCGCCTGACCGGCGTTACAGCACGTCTCACTCGATTCTCTTAAATAGACCGCTAAGAAAGGAACGATTCCATGTGGCAATTCGTGTATTCAAATGCAGCCCCCGTAGATAATTTCGTGAAGCCCCCCTTTCCGGCCCAGCCGGAGGAGGGAAGCCTCGGTCGCCTCCTACAAGCGATCGAATGTGGCGCTCCGATCAGGGTGGGAATGCTCCGCTCAGGCACTATTCGTTACAGCGTCTTTACGGTGGAGAACGTGCGCTACTGGAAGACCGACGACGACACCGATTACGTCGCCCTTGCGTCCCTCGTCATAGGGTCGTCGAACCTAAATTATGACCCGACAGAGAGCCATCCTGATTTCGGTCCATGGCATAACGGAGTTTCGGTCACTCTCTATCATACGCCGGCCATCGCGATTGTTGACACCAAGGGCCATGAGCGATTCTGGCAACCGGGTAATCCAACTCCTTGGCTGTCAAAGTCCCCTCGCGTATTTCGGTGGTATGCCGACATATAACTGGCCGGTTTGATACGCGCTGTCGGCTTTCTTAATCCCATGCCTTGCCAGACCTCCTCCCTGAGAATGGCAACATCTAACTATGCAATGGAGCGAACCCCACCTGCATTGGATCAAGGCTGAAGGATGGATTATGAAGGATGACATGAAAGCAAAGCGCACTCTCGATGGCCATCGCTCGTCTTATTCTCGTGAGGTGCTGAGGAACGCTCGACTCGCAGTTCAGCTTTTATGCTGTGTTGTCATCGCCACGTCGGTGTCAGCACAAGATGACGACCAATTCTCCTCCGAGATGGCAAAGCTGCGAACCGATTTGGAGGAAGTCGCCACAGGCGGAAATTGGAGTCGCAGTGAAGAAGAAGACGGCACATTTCGTCTCATTATTCGAATCGTCGGTTTTGAGCACTTACGCAATCACGTTTATCTGCAATGGATTCGCGGAAGTCATGACCCTAATGAGCCCCATGTTATTGAGCGCACCGTCCCTATAGAAGAGGTCAGTGGGTGGCGCGTCACGGATCAGCGATTCGTGATGGAGAAAAAGCAGTGGAAGATTATCATCACTGCCGAGCGCGAGAATGTCCTTGAAGACATGCCGAAAACACTACGAAGGGTGTTCTCTATCGTTCCCGGGGCAGATTACACCTATCGCATCACCGACTCCGCGCGGAACTCGAAGTAACGGGGTTTATCGGGCGAGCCGCGAAAAAGCCAGGCGCGCTGCTGGGTGACGAAGAGGCATAACTTCAACACCGTCCATTGCAGTTTTACGCTCGCTCCCGTCAGCGGTAGCTGATCTAGTTCCTGTTAGGAGATGAAAGCCATTTTTTGGATTTTCGCATTGGCGCTTGTCGCCTTTGGCATTCACTTCGCCTCGTTTGCTCTCATTCCGCCCACGCGTGGGCCCTCCGTTCGCGTATCGCATGCGGTTCTCGGCATCGCGGAGAAGGCCTTCGGGGGGGACTACCTCACGGACTACGATCCGCAGGGAGAGTATCCTCGAGGTTCGCTGCACGCCAACCTGCCGGGGCAAAAAATCTTGATCGTATTTTGGTCGCTCGTGTACCTACTCGTCTTCTCCTTCGTTTATTTTGTCGTCGCCAGGATTGGGCGCTCACGAAATTCACAAACCGATGTCAGCTAAACCGCAGACTATCGACGAATACCTCGCGCCCTTGAGTCCGGAGAAGCGGGCTGCGCTCGAGAAGCTGCGCAAGGCCATCAAAGCCGCGGCGCCCAAGGCGGAAGAGTGCATCAGCTACCAGATCCCAGCTTTCCGCCTGAACGGAGCTCCTGGTGGCCTTTGGCGCGGCGGCGAAGCACTGCGCGTTCTACCCCGGTTCTCATCCGGTGGAAGCCCACAAGGACGAGCTCAAGGCCTACGACACCAGCAAGGGAACCATCCGCTTTCCAGCGAACAGTCCCTTGCCGGCCACGCTGGTGCGGAAGCTGGTCAAGACTCGGATGGCAGAGCAGGGCGGCAAACACTGATGCCAAGATAAGCGCGATAAATTATTTTCCGCTGATCAAGGAATATTTAGCTTGCTCGGAAGGGGCGCTGCCGGATACGAATCGATCAGCGCCGGTGGCGCGCAAATGCTTTCCCTAACCCCAGCCACTCACGTTGCCGCGTCCATTTCAGGGGCGAGAGCAACATTTAGGAAAGCTGCGCTCGTCCTCTTTTCCGTTGCCGCGCTGCTGGCCGGCGGCGTGGCACCGGCGGCAGGACAATCCGCGCTGGACGCTTTCGATCCGAACGCGAACGGCTCGGTTAGTGTCGTCGTCGTCCAACCGGACGGCAAAATTCTTCTCGGCGGCGATTTTACAACGCTGGCGCCCAATAATGGAGTGGTGGTCACGCGCAACCGGATCGCCCGGCTGAATCCGGACGGTTCGCTCGACACCAGCTTCAACCCCAATTCAGACGATTTTATCGAGGCAATCGCGGTGCAGGCGGACGGCAAGATTTTGGTGGGCGGCTGGTTTGCCAGCATCGGTGGGCAGACGCGCGCCCGCATCGCCCGGCTCGACCCAATAACCGGCCTGGCTGATTCGTTCGACCCGAACGCGGACAGTGATATCTCTTCAATCGCGGTCCAGGCGGACGGCAAGATTCTGGTGGGCGGCTCTTTCACGAACATCGGCGGACAGGCGCGCAGCAAGATCGCGCGGATTGATCCCGTGACCGGCCAGGCGGATTCCTTCGATCCAAACGCGAATACTACGGTGATTTCAATTGTGGTTCAGCCAGACGGCAAGATTTTGGCCGGCGGACTTTTCACCGAGATTGGCGGGCAGAGCCGCCACGGTATGGCGCGGCTCAATCCCATGACTGGTTTGGCGGATTCGTTTGATCCGCATGCCAGAAATAACCTTATCTCCGGTGTTGTGTCGGAGATTGCGCTTCAGGCGGACGGCAAGATCTTGGTGTGCGGCAATTTCGTGGAGATTGGCGGGCAGCCGCGCTTTCGCCTGGCCCGGCTCGATCCCGCGACCGGTCTGGCTGATTCGTTCGATCCAAAGGCGAGTAATTTTGTCCAGGCGATCGCGGTGCAGGCGGACGGCAAGATTTTGATGGGCGGCATGTTCACCTACATCGGGGGACAAACGCGGCGGAACATCGCCCGGCTCGATCCCACCACCGGCCTGGCCGATTCGTTCGACCCGAACCCGCAGGATTATGTCACGGAAATTGCAGTCCAGGCGGATGGAAAAGTCCTGGCGGCGGGTGGTTTCACCGCGTTCGCGCCGAATGATAGCGAAACAGTAACGCGCAACCGCATCGCGCGTCTGGAAACCGACGGCACGGTCGATCGGACGCTCGATCTCAGCCTTCCCAGCAACAACTCTGTGATCGCCACCGCCGTCCAGCCGGACGGCAAGATTCTTATCAGTGGCAGCTTTTTCACCGTTTTGGGCGTGCCGCGCAACGGGTTTGCGCGTTTGAACGCGGACGGCACGCTCGACACCGCTTTCGACCCGGACATGAATGATGCAGCCAGGTCAATCATTGTGCAGGCGGACGGCAAGATTCTGGTGGGCGGCGGTTTCACCAGCATCGGCAGAGAGACGCGCAACCGCATCGCCCGGCTCGATCCCGTCACCGGAGCCGCTGATTCGTTCGATCCCAACGCAAACGATCAGGTTTATTCACTCGCGGTCCAGGCGGACGGCAAGATTCTGGTGGGCGGCTCTTTCACCAGCATCGGCGGAGAGACGCGCAACCGTATCGCCCGGGTCGATCCCACCACCGGACTGGCGGATTCGTTCGACCCGAACGCGAACTTTATTGTCGAATCGATCGCGGTGCAGGCGGACGGCAAGATTTTAGCGGCCGGCGATTTTGTCACCATCGGCGGACAGGCGCGCAATTACCTGGCTCGGCTAGACGCCACGACCGGCCAGGCTGATTCGTTCAACCCGAACCCGAACGGGACGGTCCTTTCAGTCGCCGTCCAGGCGGACGGCAAGATTCTATTGGGCGGCATTTTCACAAGTATCGGCGGCCAGCCGCGTAACCGCATCGCCCGGCTTGATCCCGCAACAGGCCTGCCGGATTCGTTCAACCCGAACGCGAGCATTCAAGTCCAATCACTCGCGGTGCAGGCGGACGGCAAGATTTTGGCGGGCGGCTTTTTCACTAGCATCGGCGGACAGGCGCGCAATTACATTGCCCGGCTCGATCCCATCACCGGCCTGGCTGATTCGTTCGACCCAAACGCGAACGGCGCTGTCTATTCAATCGCGCTCCAGGCGGACGGCAAGGTTTTGGCGGGTGGCTTTTTCGGCAGCATCGGTGGACAGCCGCGCACCGGCTTCGCTCGTTTGAGTAACGACACCGCGGCGCTGCAAGACCTCGCTGTCACGCGAACCTCCATTACGTGGACTCGCGGCGGCTCGAGCCCGGATGTCACGCACGTTGCCTTCGAGTCTTCACCCGATAATGTGAACTACGTTCCCCTGGGCAATGGCACCCCGCAGAGCGGGAGCAGCAACTGGACGCTGACTGGTTTGAGCCTTCCACTCGGAGAGAATTTCTACATCCGCGCTCGCGGCTATCATCGCGGTGGCTTCCTCAACGGCTCCGAGAGCATCACGGAATCGGTCCGGAATGTTTTTCTCACCCCACCGAAGGCTCTCAATCTCTCGACGCGGATGCGCGTCCAGACCGGCGACAACGTGGGTATCGGCGGATTTATCATTACGGGCACGGTCCCCAAAACCATCCTGTTTCGTGGGATCGGACCTTCCTTGACTCAATCGGGTGTCCCCGATGCCCTGGCCGATCCGGTGCTGGAGGTATACAGCGGAGGCAAGGTTATCGCTTCTAACAACAATTGGCGGGACACCGACCAGGAGGAAATCGAAGTCACGAGCATTCCGCCGACCAATGAGTTGGAAGCAGCCATCGTGGGCGAGTGGCCGCCAGGGAGTTACACCGTCGTGCTGAGCGGCAATAACGGCGGCATCGGTGTCGCCCTGGTGGAAGCCTACGATCTTGATCCGAGCGTTGACTCCAAGTTGGCCAACCTGAGCACGCGTGCCTTTGTCAACGCGGGTGACGGCATTGTCATCGCGGGATTCATTCTGGGCGGCAGCAGCGATGACCGGATCGTGGTCCGCGGGATTGGGCCGAGCCTGACTGCTTTCGGTGTGCCAAATGCGCTGGATGATCCAACTCTCGAGCTGCGCGATGGCAATGGAACGCTCCTGCGCACGAACAACGACTGGCAGGATGATCCCGCTCAAGCGGCGGAGCTCACCGCCGCGGGTCTGGCCCCGACCAATCAACTCGAGTCCGGCATCGCGATGACGCTTCCTCCGGGTCTTTACACCGCGCTGCTCGCGGGACTGAACAACGGCACCGGCGTTGGTGTGGTTGAAGTTTACGATCGCGGGGCGCCGTGACGATCGGCGAACCCGAAATCCGAAGCTCGAAATAGTTCCCGGATGTTCGAAGGAGAAACTCCCTGCTCCCCCCGCACTAAAGCAGCGTCCCCTTCATGATGAAAAGGGCGATGGTGAAGTAAATAATCACGCCGGTCACATCGACCAGCGTAGCCACGAATGGCGCCGACGACGTTGCCGGGTCGAGGCCCAGCCGCCGGAGCACGAACGGCAACATCGAGCCGGAGAGCGATCCCCAAAGCACCACGCAGGTGAGCGTAATGCCTATCGTCGCCGCGACCTGCGGCCAGTGTTCGCCATAAATTTGTATGCCCCGATATTTCTCGGAGATCACGGACCAGATCCCCACGCGAGCAGCTCCGATGATGCCGAGAAAAACGCCGAGCAACGCGCCGGCGCCGATCTCCCTCCGCATGACGCGCCACCAATCGCGCAGCGTCACTTCGCTCAAAGCCATGGCGCGGATGATCAGGGTGGACGCTTGCGAACCGGAGTTGCCGCCGCTCGAGATGATCATGGGCAGGAACACCGCCAGCACGACCGCTTTCGCGATCTCGTGCTCGTAGAACGCCATCGCCGTGGCCGTGAGCATCTCGCCGACCAAGAGGACGACCAGCCACGGCGCGCGCTTCCAGACCATCGTCATGAGCGGAATGCGCATGTACGGTTCGTCCAGGGCCTCCATGCCGCCGAATTTCTGAATGTCCTCCGTCGCTTCCTCCTCGGCGACATCGAGCATGTCGTCGATCGTGACCAGGCCCACCAGAACACCGCTCGAATCCACCACCGGCAGCGCCGTTCGATCGTATTTCCGGAAAATGTTAAGCGCGTCTTCCTGGGAATCGGTCACGTTGAGCGCGACGAAATTTTCGTCCATCAACTCGCTCACTTTCGTCTCGAGCGGTTTGAGCAGGAATTCCCGAATGCGAATATCGTCGAGCAACTTGCCGCGATCATCGACCACGTAGATCACGTTCAGCGTCTCCGAGTCCTGCCCATTTTCGCGCACGTAATCGAGAACCTCTTTCACGGACCAATCGGCATGGATCGCGATCAAGTCCGGCGTCATTAACCGGCCCACGCTGTCTTCGGGATAACCGAGCAGCGCCTGGGCGATGTTGCGTTCCTCCGGCGTCAGCAGTTTGATCAACTGGCGCGCGGCAGCGCTTGGCAACTCCTCCAGCAGCGCCGTCCGATCGTCCGGCGACATTTCGTTGAGGATGCTCACGGCTTGTTCGTGCGCCATCGCGCGCAAGAGCTTTTGCTGGGCCTCGACCTCGAGGTATTCGAACACGTCGGCCGCGAGATCGTGGGGCAGGACCCGGAAGACGACGACCTGTTCCTCCTCCGAAAAGTCGGTGATCACTTCCGCGATGTCCGCCGGCGGCCATTCCGAAAACAGCTCGCGCAACGCGGTGAAATTCCGCGCGTCGATCAGGCTCTTGATTTCCGGTTGGAGGATTTTCCCGACCATGGTGGTTCCCGATTAAAACGATATCGGCGCGGCGCCGCCGTTTTGTAACACTCGCCTCCGCGAAGCGCAATCGGAGGGATGGAGTAATGGAGTAGTGGAGTGATGGAGTGATGGAGTGATGGAGTGATGGAGTTGTCAGTCTTCCCACTACTCCCATACTCCAGCACTCCATTACTCCATCTCTTCCGCTTGGAATTTGGAAGAAACTCGCCAATATGAGCCCGATGACAGCGACAGGGACGGCGTCCATGATCGGGCGCGAAATCGGTGACGACGGAATCTGCGTGCTTACGTTCGATCGGCCCGAATCGGGCGCGAACATCTTCGACGCGCCCACGATGCAAAATCTGAGCGAGCATCTCGACGCGATCGAAAAGGACTCGACGGTTCGTGGCATGATCGTGACCTCGGCGAAGAAATCGATCTTCATTGCCGGCGCCGATCTCAAGACGCTGCTCAAACAGGCACAGACCGGCGAGCTACGTGCTTTCATTGCCGAGGGGCAGAAAGTTTTCAACCGCCTCGCGGCGCTGAAATGCCCAACCGTCGCCGCTATTCACGGGGCCTGCGCAGGCGGCGGCTACGAGATCACCCTGGCCTGCGATTATCGCATCGCCTCCAATGACGCGGCGACGAAGATCGGGTTGCCGGAAACGACGCTCGGTCTCGTCCCGGCCTGGGGCGGGGCCACCCGCCTCCCGCGCTTGCTTGGACCGGATGTGGCGGCGGAAGTCATTCTCAAGGGAAGGCTTTATGGCGCGGACGAAGCGTTGCGGCTCGGACTGGTCGACGAAGTTGTCGCGCGCGAGCAGTTGCTTGAGGCCGTTCGCAAGAAATTGGGCGAGGGAAAACGAAAAGCGCCGGCGCCAAAAGCCGGCCTGACCGTGGCGCCGCCAAAGGCGGGAGGAAATGCGGCGCCGGGCCGCGCTTACGAAATCATTCAACGCAGCGGCGATTCCTCGATCGACGAATCGCTCGCGATGGAAGTGGATGCGATCAGCGAACTGGGAGCGACCGATTCCACCCAAAATTTGATCCGCAATTTTTTCCTGGCGGACAAATATCGGAAAGGCTCCTCGAAAACCGCGCCGGACAAGATCGCTCATGCTGCGGTCATCGGGGCCGGCATCATGGGCGCGGGGATCGCGCAATGGCTCAGTTCGCGCGGAGTCTCCGTTATCCTGCGCGACGTCAACTCCGAGGCGATCGACCGGGGCCTGGCGAACATCAACAAAACCTACGGGGACGCGGTCAAGCGCGGTCTCTTGAGTGCCGAGAAAGCGCAGGAAGGCCGCGCCCGCATCGTTGCTTCCACGCAGCCGGGAATGATGAGGGACGTCCAAATCGTGATCGAAGCCGCCTCGGAAAAATTGGAGATCAAGAAGAAGATTTTCGTCGATCTCGCGGCCACGACTCCGTCCACGGCGATCCTGGCCACTAACACGTCGGCATTGCCGATCGGAGAGCTGGCGACGGCCAGCGGGTCGCCCGAACGCGTGGTGGGCCTGCATTTCTTCAACCCGGTCAGCCGCATGAAGCTGATTGAGGTGGTCATCGGCGGGCAGACCTCCGATGAAACGCGCGACCGCGCGCTGGCGTTCGCGCGGCAGATCGGAAAGCTGCCGGTGCTCGTGCAGGATTCCCCCGGTTTCCTGGTCAATCGAGTCCTCTTTCCGTACCTGCTCGATGCGGCCGAAATTTTTCAGAACGGCGTCCCCGCCGAGCAGATCGATCAAGCGCTCCTGGAGTGGGGGATGCCGATGGGGCCGCTCCGTTTGATCGACGAAATCGGCATCGATATCACGGTCGATATTGCCGATACCCTGGAGAAGGCGTTTGGGGCCCGCGATTCCGCACCGGGAATTTTGCGCAAAATGTATGACGCCAAAATGCTGGGATGGAAATCCGGCGGAGGGTTGTACAAATACGAAGGCAAACAGCAAACTCCCAATGAGGCGTTGGAGGACTGGCGGCAGACAACTGGCGAGGGCGCCGGGACCGAGGACATCACCAATCGCCTCACTTTCCTGATGGTGAACGAAGCCGCGCGTTGCCTTGAAGAAAAGGTCGTGGCGACGCCGGAGGACGCGGATTACGGGATGATTCTCGGAACTGGATTCCCGACTTTCCGAGGCGGCCCGCTCCGTTATGCGGAAAATTACGGCTTGAAGAAGCTCGTCAGCGAAATGGATGGACTCCGGGAGCGCGCCGGAGAGAAATTTGCGCCGTGCGATTTGCTTCGTCACCACGCCCAAAATGGGACTAACTTCTATGGGTAGGGCGAGACTCCGTCGAGCCGGCGTCGTTTCTCGCAGCTCCGCAGAGCGTCGCCCTGCCAACATCCAGTTATGAAGTCACCGCTCGAAGCACCGGAAAAACAGATCGCGGAGGAGACCAGCGCGAAGCCGGCACCTGCGTCAGTGATCGACACGTCGAAGATGTCGGCGGGGAAGGCGGCGGCGCTCGATCTCGCGGAAAGTTCGCGCGACCCGCTTGATGAACGCGGCAGCTTCGCGAGCAACCTCTTCATCGGCCGCTACGACTTCGATCGCATCTTTCCCTTCCCCGACCAGAGCGCGGAAGACCGCACTGCGGGGGAAGGCTTTCTGGCGGAACTCCGCGCCTATCTCGAAGCGAACGTGGACGCGGATGAGATCGATCGCACCGGCGAAATTCCGCAGAAAAACATCGACGATCTCTTCGCGATGGGCGCTTTCGCCATCAAGATTCCGAAGCAGTACGGCGGCCTCGGTTTGTCCCAGGTCAATTATGGCCGCGCCGCGATGCTGCTCGGCAGTTGGGATGCAAACCTGACCGCGCTTGTTTCGGCGCATCAATCGATCGGCGTTCCGCAACCGTTGCTCCTCTTCGGCACGGAAGCGCAAAAGGAAAAATACCTGCCGCGGGTCGCGCGCCACGAGATTTCGGCCTTCGCGCTCACCGAATCGCATGCCGGTTCCGATCCGGCGACGATGAGTTTGCGCGCCGACCCGTCGCCCGATGGTTCCGAGTTCATTCTGAACGGCGAAAAACTTTGGTGCACCAATGGGCTGAAGGCCGGCGTGCTCGTCGTGATGGCGAAGACGGCGCCGAAAATCGTGAACGGGAGAGAGCGCAAACAAATCACGGCGTTCATCGTGGATGTGGATACGCCGGGCCTCGAGATGCCGCATCGCTGCCACTTCATGGGGCTGCGCGCCCTTTACAACGGAGTCGTCACTTTCAAAGACGTGCGCGTCCCGCGCGAGAACATCATTGCCGGCGAGGGCAAGGGCTTGAAGGTCGCGCTCACGACCTTGAACACAGGCCGCCTGACGATTCCCGCCGCCTGCGTCGGGCTCTGCAAACGTCTTCTGGAAATCTCGCGCGACTGGGCCTCTAAGCGGGTGCAATGGGGCGTTCCGATCGGACAGCATTACGCCATCGCGGGCAAGATCGCGGAGATGGCCGGGAACACGTTCGCGATGGAAGCGATT
This sequence comes from Chthoniobacterales bacterium, assembly GCA_035941955.1. Lineage (GTDB taxonomy): Bacteria > Verrucomicrobiota > Verrucomicrobiia > Chthoniobacterales > UBA10450 > AV80. Next base: position 28,878 of record DASZDO010000012.1, on the reverse strand, counting down.
ACCTTTCTCACGTCCGCCCTGGTTGATCGAAAAGCCGGCGATCTGCGCATCGAAACGGCCATGTGCAAAATGTGGTCGACCGAGATGACCTGGAAGATCGCGGACGACGCGATGCAGGTGCGCGGCGGACGCGGTTATGAAACGGCGCAATCCCTCGCCGCGCGTGGCGACGAACCGACCGCGGTGGAGCGGTTCCTGCGCGATTGCCGCATCAACACCATCTTCGAAGGCTCGAGCGAAATCATGCGGCTCTTCATTGCGCGCGAAGCGCTCGATCCGCATCTCAAGGTCGGCGGCGCGATTTTCAATACCCAATTGCCGATGATGACGCGGATCAAATCGATGTTCAGCTCCGGCTCGTTCTATACGCGCTGGTATCCGAAGCAGTGGATGGGCGGCAACGCCGGGAACCTCGATCATTTGCACGCCGATCTGCGCGAGTATGTGAACTACGGCGCGTCGACGAGCAAGCGGCTCGCGCGTGGGTTATTCCATGCCATGATGCGGTTCGGTCCGAAACTGGATCGCGAACAACTGCTGCTCTCGCGCTTTGTCGGCATCGCCACGGAACTTTTCGCCATGAGCGCTACTTGCGCGTTCGCTCAATCCAAGATCAACGCCGGCGAACCGGCGGCGGAAGTCCTTTCGCTCGCGCATTATTTTTGCCGCTCCGCCCGCTCCCGCATCGACCATCACTTTGCCGGCACGAGCCGCAACGCCGATCAGCGCGGCTACGATCTCACCCAGGAGTTGCTCGCCGGCAAACACGAGAACCTGCGTCGCGGTATCGTGTAGTCCGCAAGTTGGTAGGGCGAGACTCTGTCGAGCCGCGCCCTTTCGATCGGCTCCGCAGAGCGTCGCCCTACCAAGGATCCTACCCGGGTTGACCAACCTCACCCCCCCAGCTAACCTCAGCGGATGAGTATGCCGTCCGTGCTCACGGAGGCGGCCCGCACCTCATCGCGGCGTCGCATCAGCGAGTCCAAATCACCAGTCCACGATAAAGATCATGACGCTTCCAGCGTTCTGAGAAGTCTCGAGCAGCACGTCCTGCTCGACGGCTTCAAGATCGTGATCGATCTCGAGAAGAGCCGTGGCTCGTATTTGCACAATGCGGTTAACGGCCAGCGCCTGATCGATCTCTACGGCTTTTTTGGCTCTAACCCCGTCGGATTCAATCATCCGCATTTCGAACGCGCCGAGGTCAAGGCCGACCTCCTGCGCGCCGCGCAAATCAAGATCGCGAACTCGGACATCTATTCCGGGGCCTACGCGGAATTTGTGGAAACATTCGTGCGTGTGGGCGGTCTGCCTCCGCTCGAACGCTATCTCTTCATCGAAGGCGGCGCCCTCGCGATCGAGAATACGCTCAAGGCCGCGATGGATTGGAAGGTGCGCAAGAATATCGCCGCAGGCCGGGGCGAACGCGGCACTGAGATTTTGCATTTCCGCAGGGCGTTCCATGGACGCAGCGGCTATACCATGAGCCTGACGAACACCGATCCGCGCAAGACCGATCTGTTTGCCAAGTTCAATTGGCCGCGCGTTTCCAATCCGCATATCGACTTCTCATTGCCGGAAGCAGAGCAAACGAACGATGTCATCGAGCGCGAGAAGAAGTCCGAGCAGGAAATCATGAAGTTCATCGCCGAGCGCGGCGTCGACATTGCCGCGATCATCATCGAGCCGATCCAGGGGGAAGGCGGCGACAATCATTTCCGGGGCGAATGGCTCCAGACGCTTCGCCGGATTTGCGACGAGAACGAGATGCTTCTCATTTTCGACGAAGTGCAAACCGGCATGGGCACGACCGGCCGCAACTGGTGTTGCGAACATTTTGGAGTCAGACCGGACCTGATGGCGTTTGGAAAAAAGGTGCAGGTCTGCGGCGTGATGGCCGGTCCGCGACTCGATGAGGTTCCGGACAACGCCTTCCGGCTTCCGAGCCGGCTCAACTCGACCTGGGGCGGAAATTTCACCGACATGGTGCGTTCGACGCATTATCTGCGCATCATCGAGGAGGAAAATCTTGTCGCAAACGCCGCCAGGGTCGGCGAGCACTTTTTGAAGTCGCTGCACGAATTGCAACGCGACGAACCTATCGTGACCGCGGTGCGCGGCCGCGGGCTCTTTCTCGCCTTCGATCTGCCCGATCCGAAAACGCGCGACGAATTCTGGAAAGGCTTGTTCGACCGCGGCGCGCTGGTTTTGAAGTCAGGCGGGCGCGCGATTCGTTTCCGCCCCGCGCTCGATATCACGACTGAAGTCGTCGATGAAGCGATGGATCTACTCCGCGCGCAATGCCAGGCGATGCGCAGGTAGGTGGATCGTGCGCTCCGCGCGCGATGCCAAATTAATGGCCCCGAAAGTTTTCGGGGCGACTAGATAGATCGAGCGCGGAGCACTCGATCCACCAATGAATATGCAAACAATCCTCAATAATCTTGGTCTCGCCGATGAAAACGATGGCGTATTTTTCGGTGAATGGCGCGGTGGCGGCGCGACGATCGACAAGATTTCGCCGATCGATGGACGGAAACTGGCGAGCGTTCGGACTGCTTCGAGTGATGACTACGAAGCGGCTATCTCCCGAGCGCAAGAAGCCTTCTTGAAATGGCGCACGACGCCCGGACCGGTTCGTGGAGACACCGTTCGCCGTCTGGGCAACGCTTTACGCGAATTCAAACATGATCTCGGTCAACTCGTTACGCTCGAGACCGGGAAGATTATCGCCGAAGGCGAAGGCGAAGTGCAGGAGATGATCGACATCTGCGATTTCGCCGTCGGTCAGTCGCGCATGCTTTATGGCCTGACGATCCAGTCGGAGCGGCCCAGCCACCGTTTGATGGAGCAATGGCATCCACTCGGCGTGGTCGCCGTCATCAGCGCTTTCAACTTTCCAGTCGCGGTCTGGTCGTGGAACGCGGCGCTGGCTGCCGTCTGCGGTGACGCGACGGTCTGGAAAGCGTCGGAGAAAACGCCGCTCACCGCGATTGCGGTGACAAAAATCGCCGAGCGCGTCTGTCGCGAGACCGGGGCCGATCCGGCGATTTTCACTTTGCTCATGGGCGACCGCAAAACGGTGGGGCAAAAACTTTCGGCTGACCATCGCATTCCGTTGATCTCCGCCACCGGCTCTACGCAAATGGGTGTGCACGTTGCGCAAGCGGTCCACGGCCGGCTCGGCAAAACGATCATGGAGCTGGGCGGCAACAATGCGCTCATCGTGGCACCGAGCGCTGATCTCGAGATGGCGACGCAATCGAGCTTTTTCGGCGCGGTCGGCACGGCGGGACAGCGCTGCACCTCGACCAGGCGCGTAATCATGCACGAATCGATCGCCGACAAAGTGCGCCAGAAGCTTTTGGCCGCCTACAAGTCGTTGCCGATTGGCAATCCGCTCGACCCAAAGACCCTGATGGGTCCGCTTATCGACGCGAGTTCAGTCGACATGGTGCAGCAATCGATCCAGCGTTTGAAGGACGAGGGCGGCGAAGTTCTTTACGGAGGCGAGCGTCTCGAAGGCGCGCAATATCCGGGCGGCTGTTACATGACGCCGTGCCTAGCGAACGCGAAACCCGATTTCAAGATTGTGTGTCATGAGACGTTCGGGCCGCTGCTTTATCTGCTGACCTATCGCGATTTCGACGAAGCCATCGCAATCAACAACGGCGTGCCGCAGGGCCTGACCTCCGCGATCTTCACCAACGACGTGCGCGAAGCGGAGAAATTCCTGAGCCCAGCCGGCAGCGATTGCGGCATCGCCAACGTCAACACCGGGACGAGCGGCGCGGAAATCGGCGGCGCGTTCGGCGGCGAAAAAGAGACGGGCGGCGGCCGCGAAAGCGGAAGCGATTCGTGGAAGATGTATATGCGACGGCAGACCAACACGATCAACTATTCGACCGAACTTCCACTGGCCCAGGGAATTCAATTCGGCGGCGACGACACCGGCAGCGCGATGGCGTAAACATTCGGAGGCACGTGCGGCGAAAGCCGAGTGCGTGAGTCTTCTAGGTTGTCCTAGTGCGGAAACGCCGTGCGAGGAAGAGCCCGCCCGCAAGGAGCAGCGCGATTACGAGAACAATCCCAGCCGCAGCAAGGAGAAGGAGCCCGCGTCCTATTATGAACCAGTCCGTCACAATTCCCCCGAGCAGAGCGCCGGCGGCTAGGGTTGCTGCAATCGAAGCGGCAATCGAAGCGGCAATCATGCCTGCAAAGATGACTAAGCGAAGCGCAGCGGAGACGCGCCGTCGCCGGTAAATGCGATCGACAAGCCACGCTCCCGCCAGAACGAGCGCGCACCAACAAATCCAAATCATGCGGCGAATCCGTTGCTCTCCAGCGAGGCGGTCGTGAAGCGACTGAAAGTAAGCCGGTATCGCTCCCGATGAGAATGTTGGGAGTTGACCAAGAACAGAAAGTATCTTCTGCAGTTGGTCTTCGTTTGGCGCCTTAGCCCAGACGTGGGCCTTCAAGTTTAGGACTCCACCCAGGGCAATAATCGCTTCCTGGTGAATCGAACCGTCGGGGCCAACGCTGCGGTGCCATTTCGCTGGGAAACGTCCGAGCCGTGACTTGACCGTGGACTGACTAGGTTCAAGGTCTTGTGGCCAGTCGCCAAGGTAAAACCCGGTCGTCCCAACTAGCGGCGGATTCGCCTTTCCGCGGTAGATGACGAAATCGATACTATTGTCGACACGCCAGGTGAAATGATCAGGCGGAACGGGACCGAGAAACGCCGGCAGTTCGTCTTGCGGGATCGGCTCCCCATCTTGGCCCCACGCGCCTGGTGTCGCAGTTACAAGCGCCAGCACGGATAGCAGCGAAGCGATCCGTTCAGTCCAGCGCACGAACTAGAATTTCGGCAAATCGCGATCAGCGAACAAGCATTTTTGACGTCGGCATGAGCGCAGGCCGCTCCCCAGTCACCCGGCAAACGCCGCCATGCCCGTGATCTGCTCGCCGAGTATGAGCAGATGGACATCGTGCGTGCCCTCGTAGGTCTTCACGCTTTCCAGGTTGCACATGTGCCGAAAGCACTGGTGCTCATCGAGGATGCCGACACCGCCCAGGATGTCGCGCGCCGTCCGTGCGGCGTCGAGGGCGATCTCGACGTTGTTCATCTTGGCCATGGAAATGTGGTAGTGCTTCGCCGCGCCTGCGTCTTTCAATTGTGCCAGGCGGTGGGCCAGCAGCTGCGCCTTCGTAATCTCGGTGAGCATGCGCGCCAGCTTCGCCTGTACCAGTTGGAAACCGCCGATAGGGCGATCGAATTGCACGCGGCTCATCGCGTACTGACGGGCTTCGTCGTAACACGCCATCGCCGCCCCGAGCACGCCCCAGGCGATTCCGTAACGGGCCTGGTTGAGACATAAGAGCGGCGATTTCACTCCGCCGCTTAGCGGCAACAGCGCGCTCGCCGGTATAACGCAGTCCTCGAATTTGAGCGCCGCCGTCAACGCCGCCCGGAGCGAGAGTTTGCCCTCGATCAGCGACGAACTGAAACCGGGCGCTCCCTTTTCCACCAGGAAGCCGCGGATCGCGCCGGCGCTTTCCGGATCGACGCCATCTTCGCCCTCGATCTTGGCCCAGACCACCGCGACGTCGGCGATGGTGCCGTTGCCAATCCACTTCTTCGCTCCGTTGAGGCGATAACCGTCGGGCGTCTTGCGTGCGCGGCAGCGCAGACCCCCTGGATTCGAACCGAAATCGGGCTCCGTCAGAGCAAAACAGCCAAGCTTGGTGCCCTGCGCCATTGCCGGCAGCCAGGAATTTTTTTGCTCTTCCGACCCGAACAGGTTGATCGCCATCATCGCGAGCGAACCTTGGACGGAAGCGAAAGTGCGCAGTCCGCTGTCGCCCCGTTCGAGCTCCTGCATCATCAGCCCGGCGGCCACGCTCCCGAGCCCGGCGCAGCCGTACCCTTTGATGCTCGGTCCAAAGACGCCGAGCTGGGCCATTTCCGGCACCAGTTCCATCGGGAAAGTGCCAGCGCGATAATGTTGCGTGACCACGGGCAGAAAGCGTTCCTGCACCCAATCGCGCACCGCATCTCGGATGCGCCGCTCTTCGGCCGTCAGCAGTTCCTCGAGATTGTAGAAATCGGCTGCTTCGAATGTTGGCATCGCGCTGTCAGCCTAGCAGCGGCCACGACTCGACTTCAACTCGCCTTTCCAATCAACTCGCTCTTGGAAACATATCGCTGTAGTCACGGCGCTATGTCGCCGTGTCCTGCGGGCCCCATATGCCCCGACATATCGGGGGGCTACAGCTCTCGCCGGCTTAGCGGGCCGTCGTCAGATCGAAGAGTCCGCCAAGGGTTTTGGCCGACTTAAGACTCATGATGTAGCTCTGCAACCTCTTGCAGTGATCCTGGCCGATGACGTCGCCACCCAAGGCGGGTGAATTTCACCGCGATCTCTTCCTCGGTCATCGGATCGCGGGGATCCGCCCTTGGAACATCGATGCGCGTGGAATGCGATTCGCCGGTGTTGAGTCCGCCAAGGTTCTTAGCCGCCTCCATGCCCATGATGTAGCTCTGAAGCGCTCTTTCCCCAAGTTCCAGCCGAACCGCGTGACGATCACGACCATTTCGATGATGAACAAAGTGAAAGTAGTCGCGAACCGGGAATTCGAATGACCGCCTTGTCCTGCTCGGACACTTTGCTGATCAGACGCTAAGCCGAAGCGTCGATATACGTGACTCACGTATATCATCCTCAACGAGGACTCGGGAAGAGGCCTGTAAGGTTAACATTGAGTGCTTGCATCTCTGGAGAACTCTGGCCACGCTCGGAGACATCCGTGAGTCACGTATGTGATCAAGTTGGTTTATCGTGACGAAATGAGTTGTCGTTTACGCACTCGAGCCAAAGGTCGGTCGGTCTCTCCCGGTCAATTGGGCGATCGCCTTTACGAATGGCGAAGGAAAAATAATCTTTCCCAGGGCGAGGCGGCCTTAAAATTAAGGATCTCCATGCGAACGCTGCAAGAATGGGAGCAGGGCCGAGCTCGGCCGAGGGGCCTTGCGCTTAGTGCGATCAACGAGCGGATCGGCTCCTGAGAGGTTGACAGGCTCGCTCCGACTCGGCTCCCTGAAACTTCCTGTCGTGTTTTGTCGTCGAGGTCGCCCCATTTCTTGCCCTCGAAGGTGTGAATTTGGTACAGCCGACCTCGATCAGCTGAAGCAAGTAAGAGCATACCCTGGCAGAGCTACAAAAGCGCGATGACGCCTGGCTGATGCAAGCTTCAGCAACATACGTGACTCACGTATATCCTCCGGCCCAACGGTGGCGCGGCGGTGGGTTGTAGGATCGACTTCACAGTATTTGTCCTCCTAGGCGTGCCCAGAAACATACGTGACTCACGTATGTCATTCAGAATGGATCACTGAGCCGTCGTCAGCTCAAAGAGTCCGTCAAGGTCCTTGGCGGTTTCCATGCTCATGATGAAGCTCTGCAACTTTTTGCACTGCTCCTTGCCCATGATATCGCCTCCCAGCGCGGTGAATTTCACCGCGATTTCTTCCTCGGTCATGGGGTCGCGCGGATCGCCTTTGGGAACATCCACGCGTGTGGAATGCGCTCTGCCGAAGCACAGCCCCGAGTCGCAACACGTGACACGGCGATCCGGCAGGCTGCCGGATCGTGACCACAGGCGCATAGAATGGCGGAACCTTACAAACGTTGCGTCGCAACTAACGCCTTCCGAATTGGACGTTGGGTGTTGTAACGAAACAACGAATCAGCCAGCCTGCGCACGAGTCTACGGCTCGGCAGGCCAGGCGGAGCGAAGCGGAGCCCTAGGCCTTGTCGTAAACGCCCTTGGATTTGAACTTCTTCCCGTCCGCGCCTGTCCCTTCGGTGGCGATGGTCCGTGTTTTGCCATCCGCCGAGACCGTGCTCTTGCCATGGGCGACCACTTTTCCGCCTTTCATCGTCGTAATCTCGTAGGTGTGGTCGTTCACGACTTTGTAGGCCGCCGCGTCCCAGGGAAGGTTCCCCTTCATCTTGTACGATTTGCCGTCGGCCATGCCTACCCAGACGCCGTGGGTCGCTTTCCCATCCTTGTCCACGCCGTCCACCGTCACCTTCATTTTGTCCTTCATCTCGGCGTAAGCCACCGTGAGGTTCTTACCCATCCCCGCGGCGAGCTTCGATTTCGCCTCGTTGAGCTTCCACGTCCCCATGTGAGGGTTCATCTTGGCGGCCTCCTTTTTTGGGGCCTCCTTCTTGGGCGGCATTGTTTTTGCGGTTTTTTCAGCCGCTGGACTTGCCGCCGGCTCGGTCGCCTTCGTTTCACCAAAACAAAATGCCGCCGCCGCAAACGACAGGGCGACAGCCACTACTGAAATTCGAGTTTTCATCATGCGGCGATTCCGGCAGAAGTGTCGTTAGACGTCAATATCAATTCGAGCGCGGAACGCGGGATAGTGAGAGTGGCCCTGACTAAGTCCACAGATTGCGCAGATTCACGCAGATTTTTGCTTCTCAGATCCGCGGAGCTGGTGCTGAGTAATCTGTGAAGTTCAGACCGGCACGAAGCTTCGATCGATGGATCAGTACACGCTCTTAAACCCCTTGGTCGGGGGAATCCTGATCGGGTTCGCCAGCCTGCTCGCGACCGTGCTGAGCGGAAGGATTCCGGGCATCTCTGGTGTGTTCGGCCGTCTTCTTGTGCCGACGACGCCCGACCCGCCTTCGGTCGCCGCGGCGACCTACGGCGAGGCAGGCAAAACATGGCGGGTGGTGTTTCTCCTCGGCCTGATTGGTGGCGCCGCCTTGAGTTTTGCGTTGTGGCAAAGTGCTGCCCTTTATCGGCCGATGCGACCGCTCGTCGTGATGGCGATTGCCGGTTTGCTCGTCGGATTTGGCACTCGCCTCGGCGGAGGTTGCACCAGCGGTCACGGAGTTTGCGGAGTCGGAATGGGCGCGAAGGATTCGATCGCGGCCACGCTCATCTTCATGGCGGCGGGAATGTTGACGGTCATAATTTATCACCGGGTGATCCTATGAAGCCGGGAAAATTGCTTCTGACTCTCGTAGCCGGCGGCCTCTTCGGATCGGGGCTTGGTGTTTCGGGGATGACCGATCCGGCGCGAGTGATCGGATTTCTTGATATCTTAGGCGCATGGGATCCGGCGCTGATCTTTGTCATGGCCGGTGCGGTCGGCGTCTATGGACTGGGAATGCTGCTCTTGCGCCGCTTCGGGAGTCAAAGCCTCAAACTGCCCAGAGCTGCATCGTCGCCGATTAATCGCCGGCTCGTCATCGGGGCTGCTATTTTCGGCGTGGGCTGGGGCTTGGGCGGGTTCTGCCCAGGGCCAGCGCTCGCTAATCTGGGCGCTCTCCGATTTGAAGCGTTGCTTTTCGTGCCGGCGATGGCGATCGGCATGTTGATAGCCCAAAGATTTTTCGGCGCCGACCGCTAAGACAGCCTAAGTTTGAACAGCGCTGGCCGATCTCGGAGAAATCATCGAATGAAAATGAGGGTAAGTAAGATTACCTGCCTCGCCGTTGGCGCAATGTTGGCTGCTTCTGGAGCGCGCGCCGGCGAAACCTCCGTGGTCAGCAATATTCTTGGACCAGAGGGTCCATTGTCCGTTGACGGCAACCTTTATTACGTTGGCTGGGTCTCCCACACGCTGTCGAAATGGGATGGCAAGACGGCCACCGTGTTGAATCACACCCCGGGTTGCGGCCATAACGGGTTGGCGCTCACGAAACAGAAGACATTCCTGCTCGCGTGCACCGAGGAGCATGGCGCCATTCTTGAACTCGACCTGAACGGGAAGCAGTTGCGGCGTTGGGATGCCGACAAAAACGGCAAGCCATTTGACGGTGGCATTAACGATATTGTCGTGACCGCCAACGGTGGCGCTTATGCCACGGTCTTTGGCCCATACAAGGACGTGCCAACCTCCGTCGCAGGAAAAATTCTCTATCTCGCTCCGGGGAGCGAGAAATGGGTCGAGGTAGCAGACGATCTCAATTACGCCAACGGAATTGCTGTCTCGCTCGATCAGAAGACCCTCTACGTCAGCGAAACCGTCGGGAATTGCATCTTGAGGTTCAAGATCAACGATGACGGCTCGTTAAGTAACAGATCGAATTTTGCCCTGCTAAATCTTCTCACGAAGAACAAGGTCGAATCCTGGTGGCTTGGACCCGATAGCATGAAGGTCGACAGCAAGGGTAACATCTATGTTGCCCAGTGGTTCGGCGGCAAGATTTTGAAGATATCGCCTGACGGCAAACTCCTCCACGTCTTCGAGATCGCCGCTGGGGCTGGCACCACCAACGTCGCCTTCAGCGAAGGCGAGAAAGAATTGTACGTGACGGTGGTGAAGGATCCGAAGGACTCGCAGGCAAAGGGCAGTATCGTAAAGATCGCAAACGTGAAGTAGCGAATTTTGCCTGCGGGCGAACGGCCTCAGTGCCACCCCAGAATGTTGTGTTCTTTCACGGTCTTCATCATCGCGGAGACCGATCCGCGGAAGCAGCAGGGGAAATAAAAGCACTAAGTCCGCATTTTCAGACGGTTTTCGCGACGGGCTCGAAAAAGGATCGGGTATTTCAGCCTTGAGTTTCGCCCCTAACAGGCTGTTGAGAAACTCCCCAGGTGGAGCAGAGAAGGTCAGCTTCGGCACACTTTGCAAAGTGTGACAGAGGAGGAAATTGGTCACCGTTTCTAAAATGACATAACCCTCGAAGCACGAACCGGGGTTTTTCAACAGCCTGCTAGACTTGGGCAGATAGTTCCTCTAGTACATTGCTCGTGCAGCGACGCGATCAAATCTCGATGCAAAGGCGAGCGGCGATCATCACGGCTCTTCGAACACCTGTCGGTCGGCACGGGGGCGCATTGGCGTCGGTTCGCCCCGACGATCTTGCCGCCCACATCATCAAGGCTGTCGTGGAGCGATCCGGCATCGACCCGGCATTGATCGAGGATGTCTACTTCGGCGCGACCAACCAGGCCGGCGAGGACAACCGCAACGTCGCGCGCATGGCCGCACTGCTGGCGGGCCTCCCCGCGTCCGTGCCGGGTTCGACGGTGAATCGCCTCTGTGCGTCGGGGCTGGAAGCCGTCAACATCGCGGCGCGCATGATCGAGGCGAGTCACGGCGATGTGTTCATCGCGGGCGGCGTCGAGTCGATGAGCCGTGCCCCTTATGTGCTCAGCAAGCCGGAGACCGCGTTCGACCGGTCGCAGCAGATCTTCGACACTTCGATCGGCTGGCGCCTGGTCAATCCTCGCCTGGCGGCGCTGCATCACCCCTTCTCCATGGGCGAGACCGCCGAGAATGTCGCCCGCCAGCACAAGATCAGCCGGGCGGATCAGGATCAGTTCGCGCTGCAGAGCCAGCAACGGTGGTCGGCGGCGCACCAAGGCGGGCTGTTCGCCCAGGAGATCGTGCCCGTCGAGATTCCGCAGCGCAAGGGCGCTCCGATCCTCGTCAGCGTGGACGAGCACCCGAGGCCGGAGACGACCCTGGAGAATCTCGCCAAGCTGAAACCGGCATTCTCCAAAGACGACCAAGGCACGGTGACCGCGGGCAATTCGTCGGGTATCAACGACGGCGCGGCGGCATTGCTGATCGTTGAAGCCGGGCTGGCCAAATCGCTGGGTCTTCAGCCGATCGCCTTCATCGGTCCGAGCGCCGCGGCCGGCGTCGATCCCGCGTTCATGGGGCTGGGACCCGTGCCCGCGATTCGCAAGGCGCTTCTGCGCGCGAAACTGACGCTCGACCGCATCGACCTGTTCGAGTTGAACGAGGCGTTCGCCGCGCAGGCCCTCGCCTGCCAGCGCGAGCTGGGCATCGACAACGCAAAATTGAACGTCAACGGCGGCGCGATTGCGATCGGTCACCCGCTTGGTTGCAGCGGCGCCCGCCTGGCGACGACGCTGATCCACCAGATGGCTCGCACCGGCGCCTCGCGCGGCATCGCGTCGCTCTGCGTCGGGGTAGGACAAGGCTTGGCAACGGTCTTCGAGCGGGAGTGAGTTTGGAAATGGGCCTGAACGCTATACGTCTATACATGTGGGGTTACCAGCAGCACTTCCAAGTTATCGTCCAAGCGGAGGCTGAAAGAATCTGCTCCCTCCTCGACCCTCATTTAAAGGCAGGAGTATTTCTGGTCGGTCTAAGGTCGGACGAGAACCCCGACCGCCACCCAGTGTGTGTCGAGCCGGAAGATTGCGGGATCGATCCAGATTGGTTTGCGGATGCGCGAAAGCGCGCAGAGCACTTCCGGCAGACTGATCCAGAACATCGAATACTACATAGCCACCCGATTGCGCAGAAGTCTCATGACAGAAAGCTCGCTAACGCGGCTTTGCGTGCTGCGATTCTTGATGCGATTCGGGGATATCCGTCATCGACGGACCCAGAATTCCTCTGCTCTCCTGTCGTACCTGTAGCCGGGTTCGAGGTCGCAGTAGTCTTGAAACTGACTTGGACTGGAGGGCAGAGGCCCTATCGCCTACCGAAAGTCCATTCGGAGCCACGATTTCAAACTCCGCAGTCGTTTATGGACGCTGTGTTTGATCTTTTCGTTCGCCATTGTGCTGCGTCTCTAAACGTTGCGCATCCAGAGAACGTGATCGCATACGATGGGCCGCGAACTGAGGAACTATTTCGCCAGGCTGGTCGGCGACTGATGAATACTCCCATCTGGAGTTCGGGAGGAACTCTTGGAATGGACATGCTATATGACTCGTGTGAGGTGATATCCTCTCTTCGATACGAGAGCAGCGAGAGCTTCGGCGCTATCCTGGTTGCGCGACGAAATCATCCGAACGTTTCAGTGACTCTGTCGCTTCTGCGCCCCATCCCTTTGAATCGTCATAGATCTGTTCGAAAACTCCTAGAGATATCGACGACTGGGGAGAGTTTGTTGGCTGACGGCGAGGTCATTTACGGCCTCGGACATGCCGTCGGAAATTACGATCAAGGCGAAGCCGATCTTTTCGAGATCTCCTTCTCCAGCCATCATGTGTGGAATCTATCTCACGCGGGGCATCGCATGATGAGGGTCACATATGGGAAGCCATGTCTCCCTCGCGGGTTGCTTGACGTGGAAAAATTCAAAAGTGACATCGTCAGGATCTTCGATGGGGTGCGCGACGTTGCGCCCGATCGCCTAGTCGAACTTGCGCAGGAGGCGTGTCGCCAGCAGCGGGGAGCTCTGGTTGTCATTAGTGATGAAGCGCAAGCCGAAAGTGAACGCCTAGCCAACCAAGCGACCCTCCTCGATCCGGTCCAACTAACGGCAGAACTGTTGTCGCGAGTGACAAGCATAGACGGAGCCGTTATGGTTGATGCAAGCGGACGGTGCTACGCGATCGGTGTAATTCTCGACGGCACCGCGGTTCCGGACGGCGATCCCGGTCGCGGAGCACGTTATAACTCAAGTATTCGCTACGTCGCGAATAGAAAGCAATGTCTCGCGCTGATTATTTCTGAGGACGGCTCTGCTGAATGGGTGCCGACTCTTCTGCCACAATTGGCGCGATCCGAATTAAAGCGCGTATCAGATGAGCTACAGGAACTTGCTGCGCAGCCTGAGCTCAGTGAGCGCAAAGCCCGTCGGCTACTCAAATGGTTCCGTGAGCATCGCTTTTATCTATCAGCCGACCTTTGCAAGGAAGCGAACGCGCTGCGGCAGCGCCTCAACGACGCAGACGGTGCGATTCAACTCCTCGAACGAGACTTTGAGCCAAGTCCACAAATGAACGAGTCCTATCTCAGTGAGGATTGACCTCTAACTGTCCGGCGCTCCAGCTCGTGGATCAAATGATCGAGCAAAGTGAAAAAGTTTGGTCTGCCCAACATCTCGCCCTTGAGAAAGCGACCGAAGCTCCACGGCATCTTGCCTTCGCGAAGTTCCTCGGGCGTTAGCGCATGGCGAAGACCAATTGCGCCGTAATCTTGACGTACGATTATCCATGCTTTCTCATTAGGCCACTTTGCGAAATCGGGATGTACTGCGATCAAGCGCGGCTCATCAAACGAAGCGCGATAAATCGAGACTAGGATCGCGCTTTTAAAGTGGGGCCAGTATCGCACAACCTTTCCGAAGGTAAGGCTACCTTCCCAGTTTTGCCCTTGCTCTGCTAAACCGGCTGTTATCGCCGGAAATAGCGTCTCCGATCTCCAAGATAGTTGCCGTTGGCATCGTAGCTTGGAGAATGCGTCCAGCCGAACGCATTCCACAACAGATCGAAAGTCAGCTGCATTTCGCGTTCAATAGCAACGTCAGGATCCTGAAGCAGGACCTCGGGCAAGATTAGATTGGTTCGATCTAAGGTTCGAACTTCCGGTTCGTAGTGAGCTGCGGGATCGGTGCTGCCTCTAAAGCCCTTCGCGTTCAGAAGAGCGATCAGAAAATAATAGGGGGCGGGAATTTGTAGGAGCCGCGTGATTGTAAGCATTCGTTCGGCGCACTCCATGAACAGAATTTCCAAGAAGGAAAGGGGAATATACGGTCCATCGTCCGCCAGATATTGATGTAGAAAGTCCGCGTTTACATTTTCGATTACGCCGTTTCGATAAACGTTGCTGTAAGCGAAGACTCTATCGCCTCGCCGCATCAGATTTGCATAGCCATCGAATGTTATGGTCGGAGTAAAGACTTGGGGAGGCCGGCCTGTAGGATATAGCCTTGTGGCAACATCCTGGGGGATCTTATTGGCGGCGACCAACTGCTCGTTAGAGGCAAACGCGGCGAGGGGGACGGCATGTATGACCATGAGATTCCGATCAGCAAGCGGCCAAAGGGCGTCGTTATTCTGTAACCGAAATGTTCGCTCCGCTCGAAATTCGCGCAGCCGCTCCGACGCAGCTTCAGCTCCCGCAAAAGCAGCGCGAATCTCTGCGACATCCAACTCCGCTTTACCGCTCGAAGTCCGCGCGATGAACGCGCCGCGTCCCATGATCATATGCGGGCCGAAAAGGCCTCGCGAGATTTCAACGATTAAAACAAATCCACCCGACACCTTGACCGCCTCGAGCCGGAAACCCTGAAGAGCCGGCTGTATTCTCGTCCGCACGATCGACTCGATGCGTAGTTTCGCGTCGTCGACCGCTGTTTCCGAGATCGGGATGAACCTCCTCGGTATTCCTTTTTCTGCCTCGACGCCAAAAATTATGTGACCGCCGACGCCATTCGCGAACGAAACGACGTCGCGGGCTAGTTCCTTTTTCGCGTCTTCGGTAGCGCCTGGAAGAGCTCGTTTGTACTCGAGTGTCCTGCCCTCGATAACTCCGGCGGTGATTAACTGAAGGAGATCCTCCTCTGTGATGTGATCCAACGGCTTAGCAAAGGTGAACACGTGAGCTTCTTAGTCGGTGCAGGGCCAGGACGTCGAGCCGTTACTAGAAGCGCGCCGGGAAGATTCGAACTTCAAACCTTCTGATCCGTAGATCGTTCGAGCGCCCGGCGTCTCTGCAACGCATCCCACCCGTCCCAATCGATCGATCCCTCCGCTCGCTCAGCCCATAGAAGCCAGCTTGGCACAGCCGCACTTGAACGCCCCCACCAGCGCCTCGACCTCCGCTTCGGTCACCCGCTTGGTTGCAGCGGCGCCCGCCTGGCCACGACGCTGATCCACCAGATGGCTCGCACGCGTCTCGCGCGGCATCGCGTCGCTCTGCGTCGGGGTAGGACAAGGCTTGGCGACGGTCTTCGAACGGGAGTGAGTCTGGAAGTGGACCTGACTGTCAGTAAAGTGCAGCCGCCGGGGCCGAGTGCATAAAGCCGCGCCGTATTCGCGGGTGCCTCACGTGCAACCGCGCTGGACTGAATGGGCAGCCGCTGGTGCAGCGAAGATCCCCGGCTGCCTCCTCGCAGCGCGCACTGTCGGACCTTTCGGAACAGTGTAATATCGCGCGCGTGCAATCGTTGTTTGAAACCCGCTGGGCACGCTTCGGTGCGGCGTTGGGTTCCGGCGCACTTCTCTTTTTCGCGCTCGGATTAAGACCTGTTTGGTGGATCGCCTGGATTGCACCCATCCCACTGCTGCTCGCCGCCCTCCACGGCAGTCGCGCCGAAGCTCGTTTGCTCACCGCTTTTGCTTCCGCTGTCGGTCTCGCGAGTCTTGTGCCCTACTATGTGTCGGTTCAAGGCCCGATTGGACTGATCATAATGCCCCTGCAAATCGCGCAGTGGATTTTCATCGTGAGCTTCACGCACGCCGTTGTGCGGCGTTCGGATCACTGGCTCACTGTCTTCGCATATCCGCTGATCTGCTCTGCACTAGACGCGCTGATCTCTACTTTTTCGCCTCACGGCACGTTCGGCAGCTTCGCTTACACGCAGATGGATGCGCTGCCTGTTATCCAGATCGCGTCAGTGGGCGGAACGCCCGCTGTTGTCGTCGTCGTGAGCCTTTTCACGTCTGCGGTGGTGCTTGGTTTGTATCAATTACGGCCGAGAAGCCAACCGATGCTAACGTATGGCTTCCCGGTTCTGCTCCTCGTGCTTGCGATCGTGTACGGCTGCTGGCGGCTGGCAAAGAGCCGTCCCGCCGCTGTTAGCGTGCCGGTCGGGATGGTCGCGATCGACGACGTGATCAGCCAGAAGATAGCGCACGAGAAAGCAGAAGAGATTTGGCGTGGCTACGATGAAGCGGTGACACGGCTGGCGGAGGCGGGGGCGCGGATCGTCGTATTGCCGGAGAAGATCGATCCGGACGAGCCTCACCCCGAGGCCCGCCGCGCCGCGCTTTCCGAGACCGCCCGACGCACTGCGGTCTTCTCGTCGTGGGCGTCGGCCTAAGAGAACAGAGCGGCTGGCGGAACCGCGCCTGGCTCTTCGGTCAGAACGGCGATCTTCTAGCTGCTTACGACAAGCAACACCTTGTGCCCGGTTGGGAAGGATCGATGACCGCAGGTGATAAGAATGTCATCGTCTCAATAAACGACAGCCGCTTCGGCCTCTCCATTTGCAAGGACATGCACTTCGCTTCTTTCGGTCGGGGTTATGGCAAAGAGGGCGTTGTCGCTGTCCTCGAGCCGGCATGGGATTTCGGGCGCGACGCTTGGATGGCCGCACGCATCGCTGCCTTGCGCGGGGTCGAGAACGGCTACGCGGTGGTACACTCCGCACGCGGCGGCCTCCTCACCGCGAGCGATAGGTATGGTCACTTCGTCGCGGAGACGCCGAGTAGCATCCTACCCGGCTCTGCGGTAATTGCTCACGTGCCGACCAGCTCCCCTTCGCCCACTCTGTATGCGAGGTTTGGCGGCTGGTTTGGTTGGGTTTGCGTGGGCGCGGCGGCGCTCCTTCGGCTCCCGTCGATTCGGCGGATGCGCGGTGCGTAGCTGCTGGACTTCTCTGCCGCGTCAGAACTGCGGACCCGATAGTCGCGGCGGAACCTCAGCGCTGATGAGGCGCGCTGCGACCACTAAGCAACGCGCAGCCTCCAAGCCAGACAAGTGGCCGCGGAGACCTTGCAGCGCCGTTTACGGTTAGTCGTTCGATGCATAGCCGAAGCGCGGCTCGATAATCCACTCGCCATTACAGTTGATATAGTCGCACTCGAGGGCCGAAGCGTGTACGGGCGAACATCGGACAGCATCTCCAAAAACTAATAGCCGATTAGACCACAATGTTAGATCGTTCGAGCGCCCGGCGCCTCTGCAACGCATCCCACCCGTCCCTGGTTAGGCATCTTTAGGATCATTGCCGAGCGGTAGGGTACTCATCCGTTCGGTAAAGACGCGCTGTGTCGCCTCAAGCCCGTCCATCAAAAGCGAATCCACCGGAAACAGATACTTCAGACCGTCCTCTAAGTCGGACGACCTCACGTCGCACGGAATAGCCCACATGTGCTGGTTGAACCGCTTGTATGCGAATAGCACGGGGCTGAGTACCCTCGGCTTCTTTTCGACAGCGTTGATGATGCCCGCGCGCAGGTCGCCGGAGTACTGATTGCAGCGACTCGCGAACAACACCGTAAGCAGCGTGTGTGTGTCCGTGTGCTCCCGGTGGAACTCTTGAAGTGAACTACCGGCCCAGTCGCAGTAAAAAGCCTGTTCGGATGAATTCACGATCACATCTGCTACCCGAATCTCGAAATTTGTGTGGTCGACGAAGTCGAAGAAGCAACCATCGATAGCCGTGTCTACTGCTTTCGCGACGCCAGCGTCAGGAAGGAACGGCAACCAGTGCTTCGCAAACGAGAGGTAAACCAGTCCAAGCGACAGCGTGAACCACGGCGCAATACGCTGCTCCGCGAGGAGCCACGGCGGGACGTTCTGGGCAGTAGCGATCGCCGTCGTCGCGAGGGCTTCACCGAAACTATTGATGGCCGTGGAGGACACGACTACCTAAAACGTCTGTCGTACTCGCGGGACAGCCTTACGAGTAACGCGCCATATTCCTTCGCGGTTTGGTTGTAATCGACCCACTCGAACGCGAACGGCGCAGTGTTCTCCGCGCGGAAACGCAGAATTTGGAACTCGTCGAACGCCGGGGCCGCCTGCGCTAGCACGCGGCTTTCTGCTTCCTGTGCTTCCTGGATCGGGTGCTTATGCTTCCTACCGTCCGTCGGCCACTCGACAGCTCCTTCGTATCCGGTGTAGCGAGGCGCATAATTCACGCCGACCAACCCGACGCAGATCGGATTCCCACCGGTTTTCTTGAACTGTTCAACCTGACGCACGAGATCACCGATTACGCGATCGATCTGCTTGATCATCGCCTTCGCGAGGATCTTCGTCTCTGCACCAATCTCGATGTTTGCGATCTCTCCGCGCGCTACCAGCATTCCGCTTTCGGTCACTGCTACGGCGGTCGGAACTAACTCGCCGAAAGTGCCGTCGCCACGACGCGAAGGTTTGCCGACCGCTTTGTTGCCGATGTTGATTACCCGCTCGTGTTTCCGCACCCGCTCGATCAACGACGGCGACCGATTCAGCGAAACCAAGTCTTCGTACAAGTGCGACGCCACGAAATCGCCCAGTGTCGAGTTCCGGTGATTATACTTCTGGCCCTCGAAGACTCCGCGGAACGTCCGCAACAGCGCAAAGTCGGTGACGCCGCTGCTCATTCGACGATGACAGCAGCGTTGACGGCTCCGGCACTGCGCGGCATCCATGCCGCCTCGCCTAGCCGCTGTTCAGCCAGGTGGTGATACTTCGGCTCGATCTCGTTGCTGATGCTGTTCCGGCCGGCGTTTAATGCCGCGAGCGCGGTGCTTCCCGTGCCAGAAAAAGGATCGAGCACGGTATCACCCGCGAACGAGAACATCTTGATCAGCCGCTCGGCGAGCGCGGCAGGAAACGGCGCGGGATGCCCGCGGCGTGTCGACTCCCCTTTGATGTCGCTCCACGACGAACGCATCCACGCCTGCATCTCGTCCTTCGTCAGCATTGAGAGCGCGCGCTGCAGCGTGCTCGGCGAGCGATACTGACCTCCCTTCCGCAGGAAGAGGATGTATTCGATGTCGTTCTTGATGATCGCGCCGGGTTGGTAGGGCTTTCCGTAGAATCCAGCGCCATTGCCTTGCGCTTCCGTTACGCCGTTGGCGATTTTATTCCAAAGAATCGGGGTGAGGCAGTCGAGTCCCAGGCTGCGCGAACGCACCTGAATGTCTGCATGCAACGGCATCACATAATGCCGTCCTGCGCGTTTGCGCGGAATGCAGACGTCACCAACCACGCAGCAAATTCTGCCCCCGGGCACGAGAACGCGCGCGCACTCCGCCCAGACGCGATCCAGCTCAGCGAGGAAATGTTCATAATGAGCAATGTCGCCCATCTGCTCCGCGCAGTGCTCGTACTCCTTCAGGTTCCAATACGGTGGAGACGTGACGACGAGGTGCACGCTCTCATCCGCCAGCCACGAAAGATCCCGAGCGTCGCCGACATGCAGGCGATGTGTGGTCGAATCGAAGGGCGCGGGCCACGGCAGATTACGGAGGATGCCATTTGCCCGGAGCATGTGATCAACGGCTCCCGAGGCATTATCTGCGTCCGGTAAACGCGCGAGAACGGCGGCGACTGCCTCTGCCGCCTCGCGAATTCGATGTGTCCGCTCGGCCGCAGCATCCGGGCCCGGAGAGTAGCGCGTCTTGGGCTTCATCCCTTCGATCTTACACAGATGCGGCTGTCCTGTCGCGCTTCGACTTCGAACGGGATCGATGGTGCCATGGGCTGATCTGCACCGCATCTGCGACGCCGGGCACCGATCCGCGCCCGCCTAGCCACGACGCTGATCCACCACATGGCTCGCACCGGCGCCTCGCGCGGCATCGCGTCGCTCTGCGTCGGGGTAAGACAAGGTTGGCGACGGTCTTCGAGCGGGATGAGTCTGGACGGGGGCCTGACTGTCAGATCCTTCGAGCACTCCCGGTGATGGCGCGCTGGATGTCGGAGATGCTAATGACTACCCAGGCGGTAGCGCGTTCTAAAAAAAACGGCCGCACTTGCGTAGAGCTTGGGAAGGCAAATCGTCGAAGCCCGCGCGCGTATTGGCGTCGGTCTTCTCGATCGGCGTGCAGGTGTAGCCGGGGGGCTTTCATTTCTGAGGCTGTCTGTCATATATTCTGATTTCGCGCCTAAAAATTTGAATGGTTAAATTAGATTCGACGCTAGATGGCCGCCGACAGCTGGGCCGGTACGACACTCCTCGACCGCTCAGTCAGTCAATTGTCGACTGGGCGATTCGTTGTGCGACGGACAAAATATTGGAGCCCAGTTCCGGATCCGGCGTTTTTGTGGCAAGCGCAATTCATCGGCTGACGGGGCTTCGCTGTCCGGCCCCAAAATCGAATGTCTGGGCGTGCGACATTGATGCGAATGCGTGTGCTGAAACAATAAACTCAACCGGCATTGAACCTTCCCGAATGTGGAATGGTGATTTCTTAAGTGCCGTCAGTGACAAGGGATTTAATGGAAAGCGTTTCGACTGCGTCGTCGGAAATCCGCCATTCGTATCTCTGCATCGAATGAAGCGAATGCAGCGAAAAGAAGCGAGTAACGCTGTGAAGCGCCTTAGCATCTTGCTCGACAGAAAGGCGAGTTTGTGGGCCTATTTTATTATTGCTGCGATTCACTCGCTTCGCAGGGGTGGACGCTTAGCCATGATCGTTCCTGAGTCAGCTTTGCACGCTGACTACGCTCGAAAACTCCTTTCCACCGTCGCTGCTCGTTTTGATCGTTTTACGCTCCTAAGCGTTCGTGAGCGCTGCTTTCTCTGCCATGGAGCGGCCGAAAGAGTCGTCGTGATGCTGGCCGATAACCATCGGACTGAACCCAAAGAGCCAGAGATTCTGTTGCATGAAACTGTGGATGTCTCGAACGCACAACAATTCCTGGCGACGAGTCTAGAGGCACATCCCTCGCGATTTCCCCGCTTAAACGGTCATGCCGTCCCGCACCTCGTCAGGAGAAGCGCATCGGAGGTCGATCTTTCCAAAATTGTCGACGGCTACGCCTTAGGAGATTTGGCAGAAGTGAAAATCGGCGTTGTCACCGGTGCAAATCACTTTTTCGTCCTGAGCGAGACTGAACGAAGAAAATGGAAACTTCCAGAGTCCTCGGTAATTCCGCTATTGCCGAGGTTTCGGCATTGTACCGGCCTAACCTTCGACCAGGAGGATTGGCTGAAAATGTTCGAACGAGGCGAGAAGTGTTGGCTTCTGTTCCCAAATGAAAAGGAGCACCGCCAAACCATTCTAACCTATCTCAATACATTCTCCGAGATCGCAAAGAAAAAGAATAAGACATTTGAGAAGCGATCCCCCTGGTTTCGAGTCGAATTGGGCAAGACGCCGGACGCCTTTTTACAATACATGGGTTCAACTGCGCCCCGCTTGGTATTGGCCAGATGGCCACTGACTTGTACCAACACAATTCATCGGATATATTTTTCGAAAAAATTGAACCAACTGAAGCGGACGGCTATTGCGCTTTCGCTCCGTTCTTCATTCAGTCAACTTTCCGCAGAGTTTGAAGGACGCGCTTATGGTTCAGGAGTGCTTAAGTTGGAGCCGTCAGAGGCGCGTCGAGTGCGAGTCCTTCTCCCGCCCAAGCTCTCACCTGGCAGGGTCGCTGAGTGTAGTCTGGCGGTGGATCGTCACCTAAAAAATAAGTGTCCTGAAGCCGTTACTACCATCGTTGACGAGTGGCTGTTAGAGTCAATTCCTGTTCTGGCGACCGCTTTCTCTTTGAATTCAATCCAGAATGCGCTTCGCTCGGCAATCCGACGTCGCTTGGGAAAACCCCTGCTAAACGCCATAAAACCGACTGATTAGGCTTCTCTTCTTCGTCCCGGCGGAGCCCAACCAATCACTTCCGTGGTCGAAATAGGGTTTCATGACTGCACCTTCAGCCGCCGTTACAACGGAAAGCCAACCTGATGATTTTACAAACGTTTCGATGTTTGGCTCAGTGCGATGATATTCAAGTAGCGCCTGGTGGATCAAAAGAGCGAAGGATTGCGGAAGGCAAGAAATCCGAGGCTTTTCTAAGTCGGGATATAAATGCGCGAAATCCGCCATGATGTATCCCTCCGCTAACAACGGCTCTGAGATTCCGCCACCCAGTTGGAGGTGGAGCATCGGTTTAGGTTCCGCCGAATCAAACGTCTTCTGCAAATCGAAATGAATCTTGCGCCGTAACTTCAGAGTTTCCGTCTGATCTTTCTCTCCAATCGCTACGAAATATGTGACCAACGGGGTTCCGCCCAACGCAATTTGGGCTCCGAGGTCAATTTCATGATATTCGGTGTTGCTTTTGGCGCGGGGATTCGGGGCTTTGAAACGGAGGTGAGTGTTTAAAGAAGCATTGCTTTTCGCCTCATTCATCGCCTTCGCAAGTTTCCATTGCCAACCAGACAAAGCAGCAGGCCATCGCAGTTTAACCATATTGGAAAGCGATTGCGCCTCGACCTCTAATAGTTCTGAAGCACTCAGGCAGCGTGGAAGGCCACCTTTTTTGCCTGTTGCCACACGGTCGCGTTGCTTAGGCAAATTACCTCCTAGAAAAAACCCGACGTTGTTCAAAACCTACTGGCGGAGTATCGGTTTGGACAGGCTGGGTATCTTCGTTCCTGGCTTGCACGCGATCGTTTAACGTATCGTCACTGTAAGCGACGACATCCGGCACGCAGCTCTTAGACCTTGCCCCATGGCAGTGGCTAAAGTCCTTGGAATGCTTATCGGTAATGAGTTTTCTCCCCAGCGTCCATAAAGGGTCTGTCATGGCCGCCTTTGAAGCCTTTCGGATAACACGACGGACTTTCGAGACCCACCACCGCCGACGAGTCGGTGAATTGGAGGCGAAAAGGCCCTCATATTCACAATCACTAAGAGTCGATAATAGGTGTTTTAAGCCAGACTCTTTTACTCCCAGCATGGTCGCAATCTCTAAGTCGTCGTAAAGAAAACCGGCCCTACCTATAAAGGTGTGCCATACCCATCTCGCAAATGAGTGTGGGGTTTCGATATCCCACTTGGCTAGGAAAGCGCCTGGCAAACAAATGGCCAGAAACTCAGAATCGTCCGGTGGACAGGCTAACCATTTAAGGATTTTAGTAGTTCGAGTTTGTGTCGTCCCGCTGCTGCTGTAGTTTCTAACTAGTTCCTCAAAGCTTTCTGCTATTGCGAATAGGTCAGGAACCCGGTCGCCTGACTGCAGATCGTCGAGACAAAACAACTCAATGAACTGATCACGCTGTAAATCGACGATTTTCTGAAATTCCACAGCGGTCACTCCCACCACCGGCACCGACGAATAGTCTGCGCGAATCGCCACCGCTAGATTGGACCCCCGCAGTCCTTCTGGGACATTTAGATTTTGATCCATCACGATTAAATGTGGAAGATTTTTGTCACGCTCGGCTGCATCAAGCTTCTTTTCGAAGGCGTCGCGATCCTCTGGAGTTTTAAGGCGTACCACATCTACTTTCGCACGCAGAGTTCGTTTGCCGAACTTTACGCCATTTTCGATGCTCTGGATTGCTAGGCGATTAAGACGCTCTGTCTGATCGTCAACCCACCAGATCGAAAATTGCTTTCTACTCACGGAAGATGGATGCGAAGATGGAATTTCCAGCCGACTGTCGGCGGCAGCAGCTCCGCCCAGCCTTGCCTGGCTTGGAGAACTCCGCGTACGATCGACAACCCCAAGCCGGTGCCCCCGCCTAGGAGCAGTGTATCCTCCGGATTGAGCCGTGCCTCGAGTTGATCGTAAAGCGTTCCTGCCGGGTCGGAAATCATAGGAGTGAAGACCTCTTCAAAATAGTCTGCAGGAATGCCATGCCCGGTGTCTCGAACGTCAAGTTGTGCGTGTTTACCGACCCTTCTCGCTGAAAGTGAAATCAAGCGCTGCCCGCCGCCTGCAATTACGGCCTTGATCGAATTTGACAAGACGTTCAGCAGAATCGCCAGTAATTCCCCTTCAAGCATAGGCCCAACAAGCAGTCCTTCGGGAATTTCCTTCGCTTCGATGGAGATTGTGTATCGGTCGGTGATTCTTGCGAATCGCTTAATAGCTCGTTTGGCAGCGCGTCGAAGATCAATATCAATTGGACGAGCATCTCGATCCAAAACGCCCATGGAGTTGGTTAGTTCAAGCAATTCTCCGAGGCTACGTTGCGATTCTCTAACCTCTTCGCCCAGAGTCTTCATTCGTTCCCTTCGATTTGCGGGCATGGTTGGCAACAAATCCCTGATCTCCTTACTTATCGATGCGAAGGTGCTCGTTAGGCTTTTGACCTCATGGGCAAAAAGCAGAGTAAGTGTAGCTGTAGAAGCTACTAAACGAAGGCGTAGCAAATCACGCGAGGCCAGAGTGAGGGTGGACTCCAGGTATGTTGTGAGATCGCCGAGAAGCGCTAGCTGAGGTTGACTCGCTTTTGGAGCGCGCTCAGCGATCTCGTCGATCGCCCCCCGCATAGCTCGAACGGTCTCTGTCGGAGAGTCGCCAGGGGCTAGCTTTTTTCCATGCTCAACTTCGATTCTTTCTCGAATTGCATCGCGCTCTCTCGATACGGCGAGTTGAACGGAATAATCCCGAAGCACCATCGCCCAGTCGATTGCGAATCTTGCAAAGCGTTTGAGCTCTCGAAGCAAATTGCCTTCGACAAAACCCATTCGATCAGCCTTCGGCTCGAGGCCTTTCTGGTCTGATCCGATTTCGACAGAACCAAGAAAGCTTTTCATGCTGAGTAAATTCAGCAGGGAACGCGAGGCCTCGACCCCGTCGAGGAGCCGAGCGAAATCAAAAATATCTTCTTCCTTTGGTTTCCCTAATCGAATGGCCCTATCGCTTTCGATGTCTAGCCAGTCATCCTCGGCATCGCCGAATGGATATATTCGAAAGCCTCGGAAGCGGACTTGGACACCTCCCCATTCGTTACACAATTCGGAGACACTGCCCTTCGAGACGACAGAGATGTCGCGAAGCAACTCCCGCTCATGCGGAAAAATAGCCAGGCGCAGTGTCACATCGGTCAAGCCATCAAACGGCTTGGAACTGCGGATTTGTCTCTTGCCAAGGCCTTTTGCAGTTAGGCTACAAACGGCGTGGCCTTCTCTATCAATATAGGCAGAGAGAGTGCCCCATCCGGCGTTCATTAACTGCTCGCGAAGATCAATTGTTTCATCTTCTTGAAAGCCGGGTGCCTTCAGGAATACCTTAAAACCTGGATCTTCTGCATATCCATCCCGTTTCGCCCCTTGGTTTGCGCATAGCGCGGCAAGCTGTCGTTTTAGATAGGCGTAACCGCGATAAGACCACTCATCATCCCTTGCCATGCTCATCGAGAGACGGAGGCCGAGACTTGCCTTCGACAGATATTCGCTCTTTGCCTCGACCTTAACCGAGGAAACCGTGGTGCCTGGGACAAAGTCATTCCAGTCAAACAGCAGCTCGGTCTTTTCGTATTTGGCCCCCGTCGGTGGTCGGTCGGCTTTCTCCAAGAGCGCTGTCGTTTCCATATCCAAGCGGCGCCCTAGACGACGACACGCGAAGCGGCCGATCCCTTTTGCTCCTGTGCGTCTTCGTCCAAAACGCGGGGAGAACTGATCATCTTCTTTGTTGGTGGTCCCTATCCGCATCCAGTATCGATGAACTGCGTCACGCGTCATTCCGTGGCCATCATCGCGCACAGCAACTTTCGGGCGTCCCTCTTCGTCATAATCGATTGTGACGTGGACTGACTTTGCGTCGGCATCATACGAATTTTTGACGAGCTCGGCTAAAGCAACGTGCGGTTTGGTCACCAGTTTTTCGCCGATCTCGCTGAGCAATGCGCTGTCGACTTCGAAGCGCTCAACCGTCGGTTTTTTGTTGTTGCTCACTGCTGGTATTTAAAGGGCGGAACCGCGTACAAAGCAATCATTCCGCGAATCGATCCGTCCCTCCGCTTGCTCAGCCCATCGAAGCCAGCTTGGCAAAGCCGGACTTGAACGCTCCCACCAGCGTGTCGATCTCCGCGTCGGTCATCGGCGTGGAGAACACGCACGCACCCGAGCTGATGATGCTGCAACCTTCGTTGTAGAGGTGATCGAGCAACGCCTTGAGTCGGCGCGACTCGTCGGGCGTCGGGTAGGCATCGCGGTAATTTCGTGGCGGCGTCTGCTTCATGTGCACCAGGAACATCGAGCCCGCCCCGGTGACGCTCGCGGCCGCGCCCGTCGCGCGGATCGCGCCTTCGATGCCGTTCCTGGCCCGATCGGTCAGCGCGTTCAGGCGCGCCACCGCGGGTGGGTCGAACTTCAGCATCGCCGCCATGCCCGCGGTCATGCTGATCGGGTTGGCCGTGAATGTTCCGGAGTGCGGGAACACGTACCGGGGCGACTGCGGGTTGAGCACATCCATGACTTCGGCGCGGCCGGCGACGGCGCCAATGGGAAATCCACCGCCGATGATCTTGCCCAGCGCGGTCATGTCGGGCGTGACGCCGTAGCGCGCTTGCAAGCCGGAGTGCTCGGCCCTGAACGTGATGACTTCATCGAACACCAACAGAACCCCGTGGCGCGCGGACCACTTGCGCAGCGCGGTAACGAACTCGACATCCGCCGGACACAAGCCGACGCGGTGCGGCATCAGATCGATCAATACGCACGCGAGGTCCCTGGCGTGCTCGTCCAGGATCGCCAGCGTGCGCTCGGTGTCGTTGAACGGAAAGACAACGACGTCCTTGAGCGCGGACTCGGGTGTCCCGTGCACCAGCGGAACGCTGCGCGGATGGTCGATGCCGCCCCAGGTCGCCGGCGTGGAGCCCTGGCTCACCTCGGCGTAGTCGTAGACGCCGTGGTAGGCGCCCTCGGCCTTGGCGATCTTCGGCCGCCCGGTAAATGCGCGGGCCGCCTTCAGCGCGACCATGATCGCCTCCGTGCCCGAGTTCATGAAGCGCATCTTCTCGAACGAGCGGTTGCGGCTGCACAAGTGCTCGGCATAGCGCACCTCGATCTCGGTTCCCATCATGAACGCGGTGCCGCGGGTCATCTGCTCCGTCACCGCCTGGATGATCTCGGGGCAGGCGTGGCCGTGGATCAGGGACGCCATGTTGTTGGAGAAGTCGATGCGCGTGACGCCATCGAGGTCGGTCACGCGGCAGCCCTTGCCGTACTCGACGTAGGTCGGGTGACTCCCCCGCAGGATCGCGTTGCGGCTGACGCCGCCGGGAAGGACTTTGAGGGCCCGCTCGTAGAGGGCGGCGCTGCGCGAGAGGTCGGTTTGCGTGGTCATGTAGGCCTGCTTCGATCGGTTCGAAGGCTGAGTAGTTCCAAGCTATGCTTGGAAGGTTATGCCTACCTGTGCGCGGCCTGCCAATCACGAGCGCCGTATACGACGGTGTTCCGGTTCGATGCTGCTTCGCTTGATCCTTCCTCCGCCCAATGCCCTGGGATATTCGTGCCCGCCACTTTCGGTATCCAAATCATTTTCTTGCTCGCGCCCGGCAGGACTTGCCCGCGAATCTTGGCGCCGGACCCCACTTCGACAGCGATCTCAACCCCAGCAGCAAGTTTATCGCTCGTCAGCCCGGTTTGCTTCACTGGGCGTTTCGTTCCTTCGATCTTGATCGAGTACATCGTGGCGACAATGACCTTATCCCTCGTCCTGCCCCTGATCTCTTTCGCCGGCCGCGCCTTAAAAGAGAGCGTGTAGGAGCCGGCAGGCAGAGGGTCCAAGGCAAAGATGCCCCAACTATTCGTGACATCACGCTTGTTCGGGATTTGTTTCACAACCACGTCGACTCCGGCAACGCCGGGGTCTTCCTGGCCGCCGTAAATGTCTGACGTCGCAAACGCGACGACGCAAAAAAGAATACCACCGGTCATCTTCTTCATGACTTCAGAGAATACGTCCGTCATTCCACAAGGCGAGCGTATTATCAGA
This sequence comes from Chthoniobacterales bacterium, assembly GCA_035941955.1. GTDB lineage: Bacteria > Verrucomicrobiota > Verrucomicrobiia > Chthoniobacterales > UBA10450 > AV80. The sequence goes on along the minus strand of DASZDO010000012.1, from coordinate 518 downwards.
GAGCAGGTGGGCACGGAAAAGCAGCCGATCGAAATCATGGCTTCCGGAGCACCAATTACCAAGGCGGGATCGGGCCTTCGAAACGAGCAAAGCTGGAGTTCTGCACGATTAAACGCCGTTCGTATTTTTCCGCTGATGAAGAAAAATCGGATTAAATTCATTTCGTTTTATGCCGGCCTCTTCCTTGGCCCTTCCGGCCGCCTATGGAAGCGGAGTTCCAAACGTAGACGTGATGGTGTCCGATCCCGCAGGGCGTCTCGCCTATCGCGGTAAAACTGACGCCAACGGCGTCTTTGCTACTCGGCGACTCGCGGCGGGGAATTATGTGGTGCAGTTCAAGGCGCACAAGGCCGCGGCGCACCGGAACGATTACGCGATCTTTGCGGCGCCAGGACACCACCGGGTGGTCGCTGATGCGGTATCCGGGGCGCAGATTGCCGGCGGTGGAGTAGCGTTGCGCCTGAAGTCCGCGACTGGGACGCTGATCATCGAGCAGGTCGCGCTCGGCGGGGTGGAGG
>DASZDO010000011.1:0-11235 GCA_035941955.1 Chthoniobacterales bacterium | reverse complement strand
GGGTCGGTGTCGGCGTAGGTGTGGGGGTCGGTGTCGGCGTAGGGGTAGGGGTTGGTGTCGGCGTAGGTGTAGGGGTTGGTGTCGGCGTAGGTGTGGGGGTCGGTGTCGGTGTAGGTGTTGGTGTCGGCGTAGGTGTGGGGGTTGGTGTCGGCGTTGGAGTTATCGTAGGTGTAGGTGTTGGTGTTACCACACCGGTTTCGACGGAACCCATGTCAACCCTTGGACCGGCCACCCGCGCAAAACCCCGCTGGTCCGTTGACGGCGGTGGGGTGAAGGCCGGATCACCGGCGTCTATGGCCGTGCTGTCGGACTGAGGGAGGTGGGTCTGAGTGGGACCGCCATTGTTATCCAAAGGCCCAAGTTGCGGGTCGCCGTTGAGGTTGCCTGTTCCGCCGTTGATGACCGCTCCTGCCGGATTGCCGATAAACGTGTAGTTGGCGGTAAACGTCCCGCTCAGGTCGGGGCCTGCGGCCGTCGCAGTGTTGAGCGCGACGATGCTGTTACGGATCTGCACGGGGCCCGTGCTGTTGTTGTAAATGCCGCCGCCGTTGGCGCTGGCAGAATTATTGGCGAGAGTGCTGTGGGCGATGTTGACCGGTCCGGAGCTATCGTTGGCTATGCCGCCGCCGTTTCCGAAGCTGCTCCCGGCGCCGCCATCGTCGTTCGCGGCGTTACTGCTGAGAGTGCTGTTCGTCAGGTTGACGGTTCCCGAGCTGCTGTTGTAAATGCCGCCGCCTCCGCCGAAATTAGCAGTGTTAAGATCAAGTGTGCTTTCGGTAATATCGACCGTCCCGGCGTCGCGGTTGAAAATGCCGCCGCCAAAGTCAGCAACGTTACCACTTAGATTACAACGGGCGACGTTGACTGTCCCGGTGCTGCTGTTGCTGATCCCCCCGCCACCGCTGCTGGGGAATTTTCCTTCCGCACGTCCGTTGGCGATGGTCAACCCGGAGATCGTCACTACTCCCGGACTCGCCACCGTCACGTTGAAGATGCGGAAGTTCGGCGTCTTACCGCCAGTGGCCCGCAGGACCGCGAGAACGTCCGCGCCTGGTCCGCTGATCGTCAGGCTTTTGTCGATGAGCAACTCTCCGCTGAACAGCGTGATCGGGCTGACAACCTGACTCATGTCGAACGTGATGGTGCTGCCGGCACAGGCATCCAGGATAGCTTGCCGCAATGAGCCTGGGCCGCTGTTTGCGTTTGTCGTCACGATCGGGTTGGTCAGACAGGACACGACAGTGGTCGAGACGGTAGAACTATTGTTCTCGTCATTGGGATCGGAGAGATCTGAGCTAACCAACGCCGTGTTGGTGTAAAGTGTGCCCGCCGGTGTCCCCGCGTCGATGTGGCCAACGAGGGTGAAGACGTCGCCGCCGGGCGGCGCCAGGCTCGGATTCGAGCAGGAAATCGTGCCGCCCGCCCCCGGCGCAGGGGTCGAGCACGTCCAACCGGAAGGCACCGAGAGTGAGACGAAAGTCATGTTGCCCGGCAGCGTATCGTCGAGGGTGGCGTTAACAGCGTTATTAGGCCCGCTGTTAGCCACTTGAATGGTATAGGTCACGTCCGACCCGGCGAGCACCTGATCATCATCAGCCACCTTGGTCACTGCCATGTCGGCGCGCGGTCCGGTGACACTATTCGAGGTGCTGGCACTATTATTTTCCTCATTGGGATCGAACGTAGTCGTGCTAACCGACGCCGTGTTGGTGTAGATTGTGCCCTCAGGCGTTCCCGCGGGAACGTGCCCGACCAGGGTAAAGACTTCCCCGCCGGTGGGCGCCAGGCTCGGATTCGAACAGGAGATAGTGCCGCCCATGCCCGGCGCCGGGGTCGAGCACGTCCACCCGGCAGGCGCGGCGAGCGAGACGAAGGTCAGGTTTCCCGGCAACGTGTCAGTCAGCGTCGCGTCGATCGCTGCCTCAGGCCCGGCGTTAATTAACGTGATGGTGTACGTGATGTCCGAATCGGCCGGCACCTGCTTCGGGCTGCCGGACTTGGTGACCCCGAGGTCAGCCCCAACGACTGGGCCGTCGCCTTGTGCCTGGCCGTTGAGCGCCAGCCCGCCCAAAAACATTGCGACGGCGGCAAAGGCCGCCAGAGATGTGGATCGGATAGTATTTGGGGCGATCATGTGAGGGCCTTTCGTTGGGTGGTTTGGACTGCGGCCAATCGAACGCCAAGAGCCTACCTCCTGTCAATGTTCTCTCGTCATACAACGAGCCGCGGCTAATCTTTCACGTCGCCACGAGGACGGCTTTGGCGTCCGCGAGTTCCTCGTCGCGGCGGTGGCAGCCGCAGTCGTTGATGAGTTTCTCCGCGGCAGCGAGATCGGCGGCGGGCGATTCCCACGGATACTTCGTCTCTTCTTTCCGGTTTCCGGTCTCCGGTCTCCGCTTTCCAAACAGCCTTGCTCTGTAAAGGTGGATGTCGGCCATGAAGAGTTTCATGGGGCCGCGCTCGGCGATTTCCCAGGCTTCGTCCAAATCCTCCTGCACGCAGGAAAAGAGACTGGCAGCTTCTTGGGCGTCGCCATGCAGCTTGTACGCCGACTCGTCCTTCGTAGCCTTGGCTAAGAAGGAAGCTTCAGCGAACGAGCACCAGGCCCGGGTGAGGAGGCCGCCAGGAAGAATGTCGTTGCGGCCGGCGCGGCGGAGGCCTTCTACGGCGGTGTCCACTTCACAGCGGGCGGTTTGGAGCGCGACCTTCAGGTCGCTTCGGCGTTCGTCGTCATTGGAAGCGGCGGATTCGTTCGGGCGGTGAAGCGGCGTGAACGCCACGCTCGATTCCAGAAGCGCCGCATAGAGCGCGGCGCGGCCTAACGTGAGGTGGTCGAGAGCGATATCGAGAAGCCAGTCTTGCGTCGTTACCCATTTAAGCGTCTGGGCCACGCGCTGGGAGACGGCGCCGCAGGCTTCAAGGAGTGGCGACATTCCTGTCGCCGAACGAACCTCGCCAGCGCTTCGCCCCGCCTCAGATACAGGTGAAAGAAATGTCGCCTCTCCTTGAAGCATCATTTGCCAAGCGACGCGCTCGGGTGTGGCGAGGAGTAGGTCGCAATAAAGGAAGCCTTGCAGCGAGTAGGGCAGCGGGTAATCGGGCTGTATCTCTTTCTGCATTTGCTCGGCCTCGTGGAAGCGCGTTTCCGCCTCGGCCCGGCGGCCCGCCTGGTGCAGGGCGTGGGCGTGCGCCGCGCACATGCGCATCCGCATGGACGCATCGCCGCTGCGGTCGGCGTACGTCACGGACTGCTCGGCGTCCTCCACTGCCCCGGCCACCTCGCCCAATGTCAGCTCCAGCTCGCTCAGGTTGCTGGCGCCGGCGGCGGCGTTCTTCCAGTCGTCGCGCTTGGCGGCAAGTTCTATGGAACCACGCATCGGTTCGAGGGCCTCGGTCAATCGGCCAAAGGCGCGCAAGTGAAAGGCCGCGTGGTTGAATAACAGAGCTTGTTCGGCTTCACTGAGCGCACGCGACACGAGGCTCCACGGCTTCTCGAAGAAGCAGGCAATGGCTCCCAAATTGGAGCCGAGAGCGCCGAGCTTGTATGCACTGTAGTATTCGTTACCTCGCGTGATGCGGTCTCGGTAAACCTTTTCACGCGCCTCTTTCTGCAACCCTGCTTGGCAGCCGTGGGCCACGGCTTGGTAGAGCGGCTGGAGGTCTTCGAGCGTGGGCTCGTCGCCCTCCTTCGTGCTAGCGCAGAGGTAGTCGTAGAGCCGCCGGTGGGCCGCGCGCCAGGCGTCGGGTTGGTGCGTGCGCAGTTGCCGGGCGAAGTATTCGCGCAGCAGCGGATGCGCATCGAGCGAGATGAGTGAGCCGGATGCGTCGTTATTCACCGTGAGCAGCCGGGCATTCTCCAGTCGCTTGAACGCCAGGTTTCGTTGCGCTTCGGTCAGACCGACCAACGGCTCGGTGAGTTCAGGAATGGCGGGAGCTTGGAGCAGCGCGCCGAGGCCGTCAGACGTGAGCGGCCGATCGAAGAGTCCGAGCAGCCGGAGCACCGCGAGGGCGCGCTGACCCTTGTCTCCTTCGCGCTCGAACTCGCGTTCGTAGGCTTCCATCACGCGGAAGGCGTGGCCGCCCTGTTCCTCCGCGTCGGCTTCCTCCAGCTTCACGAGGTCGCGTTTGCGGATGTCGCCGGCGCGGGCATCGCGCAGGTAAGTGCCGAGCAGGTTCAAGGTGAGCGCGTGGCCTTGAACGTCTTCCACCAGTTTCTCGAACTCGTTTACCTCATCCCCTTGGAACGGAATGTTACGAAGCAGGCTTCCCTTCACCCCGAAGGACTGGAGCAGATGCACACCGGCGGCGCGGGAGAGGCGCAGCAGCTTCACCTCCGGCGCGGTGGTCTGCCAGAACGCCTTCAGGTCCGGCAAGGAATACCGCGTGGTGACGACGCACATTCCGTGGCTGGCGGCGGCCAAGGCCCGCAGCAGCGCGGCGATGCCCTGGTCCTTGAGCTGGCCCGCCGTGGGCGAGGTGGGCGCGTATTGCAGCGGCTCGAGGCCGTCGAGGATGAGGAGGCTGCGCCGCTGGCCCACGAGGCGGACCAGGCGCTGACCTTTCTCGTACGCGCCGGCGGGGCTGGCGGCGAATGCCTTGTCCGCGTCGTCGCCGAAGAAGGTGAGTGCTTCCTTGAGAAACAGATCGGAGGAGGCAGCCACCTGCTCGCGCGTGCCCTGGCTGTAGAAGGACCACGCGAAGGCGGCCTCGCAGCCGGGCCAGTCCTGCGCGGCGAGTTTGGCCGCCCATTTGGCCACGAGCGAGGTCTTCCCCTCGCCGCCAAGTGCGACAAAGGTGAGGATATGGGCACGGCCCTTTTCGATGCGGAGGACTCTTTCCCACGCGTCATTCAGGAGTTTCGTCTCGTCTTCGCGTCCGATGAGTTCGGCGGGAGCGTATTTGTCGATCCGGGAAATCTCGAATCGGCGTTCCTGGCGGGTGCCCGGTCGAAAGTCGATGACATCGCGGTCGGCGAATATGGAAGGAATCGGACAATCCTCGATCCAAACGGGGATGATTTTTTTTGAGAGACCGCGGGCGTATTCAACTTCGCGTTTCACCCATTCCGAACCACTCGACGCGAAGGTGATGACGACGACAAGGGCCTCGCACTTCGTTATGCCCTTCTCGATCTCGGGCCAGAATTTCTCATCCGGCCGGATGGCGCTGACATCGTTGAACACTTCGTCATAGCCGGCAGCGCGGAGGAACGACTCCATCTCCGCGACATAGCGATCATCGGAAGTGCTGTGGGAAACGAAGGCGCTACGCATACGAGGGGACGCGTGGTTCTAGCCGGTACGTGCTGAATACGCGAGAGGAAAGGGCCGCAAGTGAGAAGTAAGAAGGATGAATTAAAGAACGGGAAAGGACCGGTGATTATGCGCTCTTCCTTCCCCGGCGTTTGGCCCGATATCGGACCGGTTGTTCCGCTAAGCGTGTGGCAGGAGCTTTTTCTCGGGCTTCGAAGGTAACTCGGACGTGGGCATTCAACACCCGCGCGACCCGGCGCAGCATGCTGAGGGAATGACCTTCGTAATTGGGAGATTCGAGCCGGCTGATTTGTTGCTGAGTGGTCCTGAGTTTCCGGGCAAGTTCCCCCTGCGAGAGACCGGATTGCTCCCGCAGGGCCGTCAGTTGCAAGGCCACGTCCCATGCTTCGCCAGCTCTTTCAAACCGCTCGGCAAACTCCGGGTCCTTCAGTTGTTCTTCCAAATAAAGGTCAAAGTTCGTCTTTTTCATTTTCAAACCTCCCATGCCAGTCCTGCATTCGGTCCTCTGCGATGCCAAGGTCCCGGGCTGGGATGGCCCGGCTCTTGTTGCGAATGCCGTGGACGGCAACGATGCGCCGATCTCTCACAAAGAACCACAGGACGCGCGTGTTCAACTTCCCAACATGGCGTAACTCGAACAGTCCGTTGCCCAGCGCCTTGCACAGCGGCGGGCGGTGATATTGCCGGTGGCGCAGCTTTTCCAGACCTCGCAGCACCGAAGCGTGGTCACCGGGATCGGTTTTCTTGAGTTCATCGAGAAACTGCTGCACGGGCGCGCGTCCGCTGGCATTGATGTAAAACTCTACAGAAAATTCCATGGCGGACAACATCAATATTGGTGTGACGGGAGGGCGGGAGGAAAACGAATCTCTTCTCGAGTCTGGGGAGGCATGGGGGGACGAACAGTCCTGGCCGTCGCTCCAATATTCCAGAGGAAAGGACGGACGGGGAATTTCGAATGACGAACGACGAATGACGAATGGTCGGGCGAAGTTTGATGACTAATACCCGAACGGGGAGGGCTCAATAAACCAGTGGCCCCCGGAGCGGTCGCCCTACAATTGCATCCTTGGCAGCACGGGCGTAAAAGACACTCCGCCTGACTCATTTCATGAAGCGCAATCTCGTAAGACTGCTCCTGTTCGCGCTCAGCCTTGGTTGCGTTTGCCGGAACGCCGAGGCGGAGGAGAACAAAGACGAGGCGCGGTTTCTCTCCAACGCCCGGCAACTCATCTTCGAGGGGCGGCGCAGCGGGGAAGGCTATTTCTCACCGGATGGCAAGGCGCTCATTTTTCAGAGTGAGCGCGAACCGGATAATCCATTCTACCAAATCTATGCCCTGGATCTGACCTCCGGAGACACGGAGCGCGTCTCGCCTGGAAGGGGAAAGACGACCTGCGCTTTCTTCCGTCCAGATAAAGACGAAGTGCTTTTCGCTTCGACGCACCACGATCCGAAGGCGCGGGAGAAACAAAAGGCGGAGCTGGATTTTCGCGCGTCCGGGAAGGAGCGCCGGTATTCGTGGGATTACGATGAGGCGATGGATATTTTCGCGGCGCGGCGCGATGGATCGAACCTGCGCCGGCTGACAAAGGCGAATGGGTACGACGCGGAAGGGAGTTACTCGCCGGACGGAAGCAAGATCGTGTTCTGTTCGCTCCGCGCGGCGTATCCGCTGGGAAAACTTTCCGCGGAAGATCGGAAACGTTACGAAACGGATCCGGCTTACTTCGGCGAGATCTACCTCATGGACTCGGACGGTTCGAACCAGCGCCGGCTCACGACCGCGCCCGGCTATGATGGCGGACCATTCTTCTCGCCGGATGGACAGCGCATCATCTGGCGGCGGTTCGATAAGAGCGGCGCGATCGCGGATGTCTACACGATGAAGCTGGATGGCTCGGACGAGCGCCGGCTGACCGATTTCAAGGCGATGTCGTGGGCCCCGTACTTTCATCCGTCGGGCCACTACGTGATTTTCACTTCGAACAAGCTCGGCTTTTCAAACTTCGAGCTCTATCTGGTCGATGCCAAAGGCGAGCACGAACCGGTGCGGGTCACGTTCACCAACGGCTTCGACGGCCTGCCGGTCTTCTCTCCCGACGGCAAACAGCTTTGCTGGACGACCGGCCGCACCGCCGATGGAAAGTCGCAGCTTTTCCTGACGAATTGGAATCATGAAGCGGCGCTGGCAGCCATTGCGCAATCACCGCCCGCCGGCCAGAGTCCCGCTCCCTCCGCTTCGGCCGCGGCGCAGCCAACGGCAACACCATCGCCCTCCCGGCCTGAGCATCGTGGCACGCCTGAGATCACTGCTGCCGATCTCCGTGAGGAAGTTGGGTTCCTGGCCGCCGAGGAACGTCAGGGCCGGATGACGGGCAGCCCGGGAGCCAGGCAGGCGGCGGATTACATCGCGACGAGATTGCAGGACGCGAAACTCAATCCAGCCGGAGACAACAATACCTTTTTCCAAAAGTTTGAATTCAATGCGGGCGTGCGCGTGTTGAAGGAAAAGAACGAACTTGTTTTGCGCGCGGACGCCAAAAGCGAACCGGTCCGGTTCGAGGTGGAGAAGGATTTCGCACCCCTCTCGTTTACGGAGAACCAGACCGTGGACGCCGAGGTCGTGTTTGCCGGCTACGGCTTGTCCGTGCCGGGCCAGGGAGCCGAGGGCTACGATTCGTATGCCGGGGTGGATGTAAAGGACAAGATCGCGCTCGTCCTGCGCTACGTGCCGGAGGAGGTCGAGCCGAAGCGGCGGCAGGAGCTGAATCGCTACGCCGGGCTCCGCTACAAGGCGATGCTGGCCCGCGAGCGTGGCGCGAAGGCGGTGCTGTTCGTTACCGGACCGAACTCGCCAAATAAAGGCGAGCTCGTCCCCGCCTCGTTCGATGCCAGCATGGCCAACTCGGGGATCGTGGCCGTGAGCATCTCCGGCAACGTGGCGGACGCCCTCTTTCAGCGCTCAGGCAAAGATTTGAAATCGCTCCAGGCAGCGCTGGACAAGGAGAATCCCCATGCGGAAAGCGGCTTCACGCTTCCGAATGTCACGGCCCACATCACGGCCGCGGTGGAACACATCAGGAAGGACGACCGGAATGTCATCGCCGTGCTCCCGCCCTCGGGTCCGCCGGAACGGGCTGAGTACGTGGTGATCGGCGCGCATTACGATCACCTCGGATTCGGGGAGACTGGCGCGATGCAGCGGAAAGGCGAGGAAGGAAAAGTCCATCCCGGCGCCGACGACAATGCCTCCGGAGCAGCCGCGGTCCTGGAATTGGCGGCTGCGCTCGCGGAGGAACAAAAAGCGAAACCGAAAGAGTTTCAGCGCGGAATCGTGTTCGCGTTTTGGTCGGGGGAAGAAATCGGAATTATCGGCTCCTCCTATTTTGTGGAACACCCGGCCATCACGCTGTCGAAGGTCGCGGCTTACGTGAACTTCGACATGGTCGGCCGGCTTCGAGAAAACAAGCTCAGCTTGCAAGGTGTCGGATCGTCGAAAGCGTGGCCGCGTTTGGTGGAGAAGCGCAACGTGGCCGCGGGTTTCAATCTATCGCTTCAGGAAGACCCGTATTTGCCCACGGACATAACGTCGTTTTATCCGAAGGGCGTGCCGGTGCTGAACTTTTTCACCGGCGGCCACGATGATTACCACCGGCCGACCGACACCGCCGACAAGCTCGACTACGACGGCTTGGAACGGATCACGAAGTTCGCCCGCGCTTTGGTCGCCGATCTCGCGAAAGGCGCGGAGCGTCCCGATTACGTGAAGGTGCAGCAAAGCGCACAACCTGGCGGCCGCGAAACCTTGCGCGTTTTCCTGGGCACGATCCCCGACTACGCCACCGAAGTGGTGGGGGTGAAACTCGCGGGCATCCGCGGCAGCAGCCCGGCGGAAAAAGCGGGCTTGAAGCCCGGCGACATCATCGTCGAGTTCGGCAGCCAGAAAGTATCGAACATCTACGACTACACCTACGCGTTGGACGCAGCCAAGATTGGCCAGGCGGTGGACATAGTGGTGATGCGCGACGGCGAGCGGGTGAAGATCACGGTCACGCCGGAGGCGCGGAAGTAGAAAGCGCGATCACGAAAACAAGGAGCGGCGGTTTACAAACCGCCGAACGTAAAACAGAGGGCGGTTTGGAAAGCGCCCCTCCTTGAAGCTCCATTGCCGCTCCGTCCCTGAATCACCGGAACTGCTCGTGCTCCCGGATCGCCTGCTCGAACGAAGTGTATTGATCGGCCTGGATTTCGCCCGGGAACTTCGCGCCGGAACGATTCCACTTTTCCAGCCAATCGGGTGCGAGCAGCTGGTGCCGGCAGGAGGATGAGGCGCGACAGGCAGCGGGCGTGAGCGCGATGGTGGTCTCGAGCTTTTCTCCCGCGCTGCGTCCTCTCGCGACATAGAAGCCGGCGGCAAGCAACGCGGCGCGGTTCGCGGTTGAGCAGGTGTAGGTGAAAAGTTCGGCCGCGCGCCCGGCGCAAGCGTCGAATAGCTGACGAAACGCACTCCACGTCCACTGGTCGCCAGAGGTCTTGGTCGAAAACATGTCGTAGAAGATGAGGTCCGGTGGAGCGGGCGCGGTGGACATCGTTTCGAGGAAATCCCCGGGAAGTAGCAGCCAGCTCAATCCTGGATACCGCCGGGATTGCCACTGACCTTCTTTCAAAATTCCGGCCGGGCCGCTGTGGCGCAAATAGGGAAAATCGCGGCTGTGCCGGAACGCGAGTCGCAGCGAATCGAGATCGTTTTCGAAGCTGATGATTCGGAGCGGACGCACGGGACCACGTGCGGCCTGTTCTTCGTAGCAGAGGATCGCCGCCATCGCGTTGGCCGCGGCGCCGAGTCCGACATCCCAAATGACCAAAGGCGCGGCGTTCTCCGGATCTTCTCCGGCGGAAAGCTGAACGCGTTCGGCGAGATTCGATTGCTCGATGTAAAGCTTTCTCGCTTCCTCCATCGGCGGCGTGCGGGAATGCATGATCTCGCCGGAGGAAATCTGGCGGATGCTGGCAAAGCCTTCCCACGCCAAATGCACTTCGTAGTTTCCCAGCGTGCGCAACTTCGTCCGCTTCGGTTTCTGCGCGCGGATCGGATTGTCGAGATCGGATTCGTGCAAGAAGGCGCGCTTTTCGCGATAGAGATCGAGGAAGCTGTCGGCCAGGATGCTCTCGCGAATCTCGCGCATGAGCTGGTGGTAGAAATGGATGTTGTGTTTCCCGAGGAGTTGCCAGCCGAGCGTCTCGCTCGTCTTGGTCAGGTGATGCAGATACGCGCGCGAGTAACGGGCGCAGGTGGGGCAGGCGCAGGCCGGATCGAGTTTTTCTTCGGAGAATTTGTAAACGCCGCGGCGCATCTGCAAAAAGCCGCGCGAGGTGAAGACGGCGCCGCGTTGCGCGAGTTGCGTCGGCATGATGCAATCGAACATGTCCACGCCGCGATGGACGGCTTCGAGAATATCGAGCGGCGTGCCGACCCCCATGAGGTAACGCGGCTTGTCCTCCGGCAGAAGTTGCGCCGTGAATTCGCACACGTCCTCGCGCTCGCTCTTCCCCTCGCCCACGGCCAGCCCTCCGATGGCGAATCCGTCGAATGCCATCTCGCTCAGGCGTGCCACGCTCTCGCGCCGCAGTTCCTGGAAAAGAGCGCCTTGCACGATGCCGAACATCGATTGCGGCGAATCGCCCCGCGCCGTCAGGCTGCGCGCCGCCCAGCGATGCGTGACGCCGATGGCCGCCCGCGCGGTTGCTTCATCCGCCGTCGACGCGATGCATTGATCGAGCGCCATCATGATGTCGCTGCCGATTGCAATCTGTGTCTCGATGCTCAGTTCCGGGCTGAGAAGAATGGTCTTGCCATCGAGATAGCTTTGAAAAACCGCCCCCCCTTCGCTCATCGAGCGCGAATGCGGAAGCGAAAAGATCTGGAATCCACCGGAGTCCGTCAGGACTGCGCGATCCC
>DASZDO010000010.1:0-6012 GCA_035941955.1 Chthoniobacterales bacterium | reverse complement strand
ACCCTCCTCCTTCCGAGCGACGGCAACCCGTACATTCCCGATTTCCTGCGCGTGAACCTCAAAGAGCCGGTGCAATTCGCGGGCAACATGTTTCGAACAGTGATGAACGCGGGCGTCGAATCTTCGTTCAAGGTTTCACGCGAGTGGGAAGAGGCGCAGAGCCGGAGCCTGGGCCTCGACGGTTTGCGACATATTATTCAGCCGTTCACGAATTTTTCCTGGGTCTCCACTTCCGATTCAGATCCCGTCGCCATCTTGCAGTTCGATCGCCTTCAGCCGTCCACGCAGTTGCATCCGATCGACTTTCCGCAATTCACCACCATCGATTCGATCGATAACTGGACGATCGCGCGGATGGGCGTCCGTAACCGGCTCCAAACCCGTCGCGACGACCTGACCGTCAGCTGGATGGACCTCGAAACCTACATCGACGTGAATTTCGACAACCCGTTCGATAAAACCCAGTACTCCAACCTGTTTAACAAGATCAACTTCACCCCGGTGCCCTGGGCTGCATTCGGAGTCTCATCGCAGGTTCCCGTGTTTGAGAAGGGGTTCACCGAAGTGAACACACACGTGAGCATTCAGCCGATCGCCAATCTTCAGATTGGTTTCGCCCACCGCTATTTGAACCAAAATCCGTTCTTCGAGAACAGCAGCCTCTATGTCTTTAGCGGCTATTATCGAATTAACGATCACTGGGGCCTCGGGATTCAGGAACAGTACGAAGGGACGACGGGCATCCTGGAGCAGCAGCGCTATTCGATCTATCGCGATCTGACGAGCTGGGTCGCATCCGTCGGCGCGATCATCCGCGATAACGGCGGGGTGAAGGAATACGGCGTGCTCTTCACCTTCACCTTGAAGGCGCTGCCCAAGCTCGGCTTCGATTTGAACTTCGATCCGGCGGGCGCGGATCAAACTCAATAGCGACGTGGTGCGATCTCGATTGCAATTCTCTCGCTTTATCCGTTCTTTCTCGCGCCGCGCCTGAAGCGGCGACACCCTTCTCTCCATGGATATTTCCATCATCGGCTCCGGTTATGTCGGCCTCGTGACCGGCGCTTGTTTTGCCGACGTCGGCCACAACGTCATCTGCGTGGATAACGATCCGCGAAAAGTCGAGGCCCTCCAGGCGGGGAAGGTGCCCATTTACGAACCGGGACTCGAAGAGGTCATTCATCGGAATGTTTCGGCGCACCGGCTTCGTTTTACCGGCAGCATTCAGGATGGCGTAGAAAACTCGCAAATTGTTTTCATCGCCGTGCCGACTCCGCAACAGCCGGATGGCAGCGTCGATCTCAGCTTTATCGAAAAAGTCGCGCGGGAGATCGCCGGCGTTCTGACCAGTTATCGCGTGATCGTAGACAAGAGCACGGTGCCGGTCAAAACGGGCGAAAAGGTCCGCGAGTCCATCAAACGCTATAACCGGCACGGCGCTGAATTCGATGTCGTGAGCAATCCTGAATTCTTGCGCGAAGGCTGCGCGGTGGCCGACTTGATGCACCCGGACCGCATCGTCATCGGCGCCCAGAGCGAACACGCCATCGACCTCATGAAAAAGGTCTACGAACCATTCATGGCGCCAATCCTCGTCACCGACATCAACAGCGCGGAGTTGATCAAACATGCCGCGAATTCGTTCCTGGCCTTGAAGATTTCCTACATCAACGCCGTCTCCGCGATCTGCGAAGCGAGCGGCGCGGACATTGAAAAAGTCGCGGACGGCATCGGGATGGATCGCCGGATTGGCCGGAGTTTTCTGAACGCCGGGATCGGTTACGGCGGCTCCTGTTTCCCGAAGGATATTGCCGCGTTCATCACCATCTGCGACCAGCTCGGCGTCCCTTTCAATCTGCTAAAGGAGGTCCAGAGGATCAACGCGGAGCAAAAGAACCGCTTCTTAAAAACGATTCGCGAGACGCTCTGGGTTTTGCGCGATAAGAAAATTGCCGTCTGGGGGCTGGCTTTCAAACCCAATACCGACGACCTCCGGTCCTCCGTCGCCATCGAACTGGTGGCAGACATGTTGAAGGAGGGAGCGCACGTGACGACGTACGATCCGAAGGCCATGGAAAAAGCGCGGGAAGTCGAAGCGATCTCCGGCGCCAAATTCGCGAACTCCGCCATGGAAGCGGTCGAGGGCGCGGAAGCGTTGATTATCGCCACGGAGTGGGCGGAATTTGGCAACGTCGATCTCGCCATCGTGAAAGAGAAGATGACGACACCGATCATTTTCGACGGCCGCAATTTGTTCGATCCGGAAACGATGGCCAAGCTTGGCTTCCAGTACCATTCGATCGGCCGGGCGAGCGTAAAGCCTGGTTAATTGCATTCGTCCGCTCGAGCTCTCGCGCTGACTGCGCTAAGGGAATGGCGCACGGGCGAACAATTCGCCGACGCCATCCTCGCGCGCCTTCTGCGCTCCAGCGATCTCAACTCGCCCGATCGTGCCTTCGCTACCGAGCTTTTCTATGGGGTCCTCCGCAACCTGACGTTGCTCGACTCCTGGATCGCAATGCTTCGTTCCGGCCATCTCGATCACGATTCTCGTGACTTGTTGCGGCTCGGACTCTACCAACTCTTTCTTCTCCAGACGCCGGAACACGCGGCCGTTTACGAGACGGTCCATTTGGCCGGTGCGAAAACCCGGTCTCTCGTCAACGCGGTCCTCCGAACAGCCCTGCGCAGAAAGGAAGAGCTGCTCGAAAACACGAACAGGCAAGATCTCAACACCCGCAGTTCGCATCCGCAGTTTCTGATTGATCGCTGGATCCAAAACTTCGGCGCTGAGAACACCGCCGCTCTTTGTGACTGGAATAATCGACCGGCCCCGCTCTACGGCCGCATTAACCGGCTCAAGATTTCCGACGAAGATTTCTTTGCGTCGCATCCGGACACCGAAAGGTCGCCGCGCCCAGAAAACTTCGTGCGCCTGACAACCATTCCCAATGACGCGCTCGCAGTCGGGCACTGCTACATTCAGGATCCCAGCACAGCGGCCGCCTGTGTCCTGCTCGATCCAAAGCCCGGCGAAACGGTGCTCGACGCCTGCGCCGCGCCCGGGGGCAAAACCGCGTATCTCGCCGAGCTGATGGAAAACCAGGGCTTTCTTATGGCCTGCGATCGCGACGACGGCCGAATCAGGACGCTCCAGGATAATTTGGAGCGTCTCGGCGTCGGGATCGCCCGCTTCGCGCGGCACGACTGGACTAGCGGGCAACCGCTGCCGGATGCGGCGGCTATCTCTCCCTTCGATCGAATCCTGGTCGACGCGCCGTGCAGCAATACGGGCGTGATGCGCCGCCGCGTGGATCTTCGCTGGCGGCTTACGGCAAAGGACTTCCTGCGAATGCGCGAAGAGCAGCTCCGCATTCTGCGCGCGGCAATTCCGTTGCTTCGAACCGGGGGCGCCCTGGTCTACAGCACGTGCAGCATCGAACCGGAAGAGAATGAAGAAGTCGTGCAAGCCATCACCCAGGAATTTCCTTTCCTGAAACCGGCCGGGCAGGTGTCGTTGCTTCCGTTTCGGGACAAGTTCGATGGCGCCTACGCCGCGAAATTCATTCGAGAGCCGCAGGCCCGGTGAAATCCCGGGGAGCCGTTTGCATCCGGCATCGCCGGTGGAATGATTATCCTCTATGCATGACCCGCGCTTTGATAAACTCGCGAAAGTCCTGGTGGAGTATTCCACGAGACTGAAGCGGAATGAAACCGTCCTGATCGAGACCTTCGACGTGCCGGACGAGATGACGGTCGCGTTGGTGCGCGCGGCGCGAAATGCGGGGGCGATTCCGTTCACGCAGATTCAACGGGCGCGCGTGACCCGGGAACTCGCGCTCAACGCCACCGAGCGGCAACTGAACCTGACGGCGATCCACGAGCTGGCCCGAATGAAGAAGATGGACGCTTATATCGCCATTCGCGGAAGCAACAACATCACGGAATTATCGGACGTCCCGCCGGAGCAAATGAAGTTGGTGGCGAAGAAAATGCGGCCGGTGAACGACCAGCGAGTTCAGAAAACAAAATGGGTCGTGCTAAGATGGCCGACCCCCTCGATGGCGCAGCTGGCGGGCATGAGCTCGGAGGCTTTCGAAGATTTCTATTTCGACGTCTGCACCCTCGACTACCGGAAATTGCAACCCGGCATGAAAGCGCTCAAAAGACTGATGGACAGGACGGACCGCGTCGAAATCAAAGGTCCCGGCACGGATTTGCGCTTCAGCATCAAAGGCATCGGCGCGGTGATCTGCGGAGGCGATCGCAATATTCCGGACGGCGAAGTCTTCAGTTGCCCGGTCAAGGACTCTGTCCAGGGCCACGTCTTGTTCAATGCGCCCACAATTTACCAGGGCATCGGGTTCGACAACATCCGGCTCGAATTTAAGGATGGGAAGGTGGTGAAGGCGACGAGCAATCAAACCGAGAAACTAAACAAGATTCTCGATGCGGATGCCGGAGCGCGTTACATCGGAGAGTTTTCGCTCGGCTTTAATCCTTATGTGCTGCATCCGATGCGCGATATCCTCTTTGACGAAAAAATCGCGGGCTCGTTCCATTTTACGCCCGGTCAGGCGTATGAAGATGCCGACAACGGAAACCGCAGCCAGGTCCATTGGGACATGGTAAATATCCAGCGGCCCGATTACGGCGGAGGAGAAGTCTACTTCGACGGGAAGCTCATCCGGCGCGACGGCGAATTCCTGCCGGCCCAGTTGCGATCGCTCAACCGCGGGCGGTTTGCGAAGAAGTAATCAAGGAGCGGCGGTCCAAAACCGCCGTTTTTTTAGGTCGGCGGTTACAAACCGCCGCTCCTTGATCCCGTACGCAGAACGAGGAGGCAACCGCCTCCTCGCTGCTGCGACAAACAACTTGAAGAGATTCTAAGCAGGCTTCGGCGCCGCGCCGTGAGCGGTCAGCTGCATCATTCCGATCTCGCCATTTCCAGCCAGCTGGACATTGGCGATCTCGAACACTGGCGCACCCTCGACCGCGCTGGGGCCCGCGCCCGGCAACTGCACCGAGACATTCTTCGACGTGGAATTCAAAACGATCGAGGCAATCTCGAAGGAAGGCGAGAATTCCACAGTCGCGATCTGGAAACGACCCGTCACGTGGACGGATGCTTGTCCCTGCTGCGAGGGAGTGAGCTGGACCGCGCCGCTGTCCGCGCCGGACAGAAGCTGAAGACCCGCGATATTGAAGGAAGGCGAGCTGATCACACTCGGACGCTGTTGTTGCGAGGGAGTGAGCCGGATCATCCCGATCGCGTTGCCTGCCAGTTGGACCGTGGCGACCTCGAAGGTGACCTGCAGGTTCATCGCCGGCTGCGGCTGTTGCGAAGGAGCAAGGCGCATGGTGACGATCTTGGAGGTGGGCTTGAGCTGGAGCGCGCCCATCTTGAAACTCGGAGTGAGTTGCAGCGATGCGATCTCAAACGAGAAGGTCAGTTGAACGGCGGTCTGCATGCCGCTGGCGGGTTGGGACTGAGGAGCGCCCCCAGTGGTTGGAGCAGTTCGAATTGCGGGAGCGGGTGTTGGTTGGATCGGTTGAGGCATGATGGCTGGTGTTGTTGGCTGCTGAGCTAGGGGCTCGGTGGAAATAACTTGCGGCGCGAAAGAAGGAGACTCGACGGAATGACGAGGTCCGCCGATACCGGCAGTCGCTCCTGTGGGGAGCGATTCCGGCTCGGGCTTGGTAATTTCGGCCATGGTTGAATCGGTTGAAAACGCGGGAACTTGATAAGGGATGGGTTGACCTTGTGCAACTGGTTCTATTTCGGTTTGGTAAATTTCAGCCGCCGGCGTCACCGCGGACTCCGCCACCACCTCGGATGAGATTGGCTCGCTCACGGATTCGAAAAACTCAGGCTCTGCAACCGCTGGAGCTTCGAAGGTGGCTGTTTCGCTGAGGGCCTCGACTGGGGCCGGCTCTTCGAACGCTGGAGTTTCGAAGGCGGTCGCCTGGCTGAAGGCTTCGACTGGGGCCGGCTCTTCAAAGGCTGGAGTT
>DASZDO010000009.1:0-33517 GCA_035941955.1 Chthoniobacterales bacterium | reverse complement strand
GCGGGCGGTTTGGAAAGCGCCCTTCCTTGATGCTCACCGAATTATGCCGTTAATACTTGCGTCATGACTTCCACGATCCGCTGTCTGGTTTTGGCTCTACTGCTGGCGCTGGCTGGCGCGTCATCCGCGGCCGAATATCCGGCGCCGGTGGAAGGCGATTATGTCATCCGCGATTTCAAGTTCGCTTCGGGCGAGACGCTCCCGGAATTACGCCTCCATTACCGGACGATCGGAAAGCCGGCGAAGGACGATAAAGGCGTCGTTCGCAACGCGGTCCTCATCACCCATGGGACGACGGGCAGCGGCGCCCAGTTTATCCGGCCGGATTTCGCGGGCGAACTTTTCGGCGCGGGCCAGCCGCTGGATGCGGAGAAGTTTTTCATCGTTCTGCCGGACGGAATCGGGCACGGGAAATCGAGCAAACCGAGCGATGCCCTGCACGCGAAGTTCCCGCGCTACGGCTATGTCGACATGGTGGAGGCGCAATTTCGACTGCTCACGGATGGGCTGGACGTGAAGCATGCGCGGCTTGTCATGGGAACCTCGATGGGCGGAATGCACACCTGGCTCTGGGGCGTGACTCATCCGGATTTCATGGACGCACTCCTCCCGCTGGCCAGTTTGCCGGCGCAGATCTCCGGTCGCAATCGCGCCTGGCGCCGGATGGTCATCGACGCGATCCGCCACGATCCGGAATGGCGCGGAGGCGAATATTCCACGCAGCCGCAAAGCCTTCGCACGGCCGTCCAGATGCTCTGGTTGATGAGCAGCAACCCGGTTCTGCGTCAAAAGGAATCGCCGACGCTCGCGAGAACCGACGAGGCGCTCGATAAATTCGTCGCGGAGTTTCCGAAAACCGGAGACGCGAACGACATACTCTACGCGCTCGAAGCCTCGCGTGATTACGATCCAGGCCCGGGCCTCGAGAAAATCCGCGCGCCGCTCGTGGCGGTGAATTTTGCCGACGATCTGATTAATCCGCCGGAGCTTGGGATTCTGGAGCGCGAGATCAAACGCGTGCCTAAGGGAAGGGCTGTCGTCCTGCCATTGAGCGACAAGACTCGCGGGCACGGCAGTCATACCAACGCGGTGTTATGGAAGGCCGAGCTAGAGGCGTTGCTGAAGCAATCGGAGAAATAGGGGGAAACAGGGGGATTTAACATGAGCAAACAGAGAGAACAGAGATGAAAGAATTCCTCTGCTAACTCTGTTGTCTCCTGTTAGTCGGGCTCTAACCGCATGACGGAACTCGAAGCGGAGCGATATTTTCATCAGCAAATCCCGATCACGCGCGCGATGGGCGTGCGGGTAGTGGCGGACGATGAAAAAGGATTCGTCATCGAAGCGCCGGTCTCGCTGAATTCCAATCATCTGCACACCGCTTTCGGCGGCAGCATCAACGCCGTGGCCACGCTTGCCGCTTACGGATTGCTCTGGCTGAAACTCAAGCAGCCCGCGGCGCACGTCGTGGTCGCGGAAAGCTCGATTCGATTTCTGCGGCCGGTGCGTGAGACGATTCGCGCGATCTGCCTGCGCCCCGAGCCGGCGGAGTGGGCTGGGTTCCAGGCGCGATTTGCCGAGAAGGGCAAAGCGCGCATCACTCTTCGCGTCAACGTCGTGGAAGAGAGCCAGACGGCGGCCGAATTCGAAGGCATCTTCGTCGCGCGATCGGGGTAGACGCGTTTACGGTGCGCCACGAAGTGGTAGGGCGAGACTCTGTCGAGCCGCAACGAACCGAGCTGGCGCAAACCTTCGGCTCGACGGAGTCTCGCCCTACCAATAAGGTTCCGGCATGATCAGCGGGGCGCACTCGATTATTTACAGTAAGAACCCGGAGGCCGATCGCGCTTTCCTGCGGGATGTCCTTCAACTGCCGAACGTCGACGTCGGCGATGGATGGCTGATCTTCGGATTGCCGCCGGCAGAAGTCGCCATCCACCCGTCGGATGAAAACGATCAGCATGAGTTTTATCTAATGTGCGACGACATCGAAGCGTTCGTGGCGCAGATGAAAAAGAGCGGCATCGCTTGCGGGGCGGTGGACGATCAAGGCTGGGGATTGCTCAGCCAGCTCACGCTGCCCGGCGGCGGAACACTCGGCGTTTATCAGCCGCGCCACGCGAGGCCGAAGCCGATGGGCTGAAGTCCTGTCGCGCGTAGCCGCGCCGCTCAGTCGGCGCGTTGGGAACACGGCGACAAAGCGCCGTGGCTACAGTCACAGAGCGCCGTGGCTATGGCTTTTTCTCCAGCTTTAGCGCGGCTGAGTTCATGCAATAGCGGAGACCGGTCGGTTCGGGGCCGTCCGGAAAAACATGGCCGAGATGACCGCCGCACGTGGCGCACAAGACCTCGGTTCGGTCCATCATGAACTTGCGGTCGGTCTCCGTGGTTACGGCATCCTGCGCGAGCGGCTTAAAGAAACTTGGCCATCCGCTTCCCGATTCGAATTTTGTTTCCGAGCTAAAGAGTGGATTTCCGCATCCCGCGCATTTGTAAACGCCCGGATCATGCGTGTCGGCATACTCGCCGGTAAACGCCCGCTCCGTCCCCTTCTCGCGCAGGATGTGGTACTGCTCCGGCGTGAGCGTCTTTTTCCATTCGGCGTCCGTTTTTTCGATTTTCTCGCTCATATCGATTCTTAAGGCGCGATGATCGATTGCGCCAGTTTTGCGATCAAGGCCGTGACCACCACCAGGAAGAAAATGCGGACGAACCGGCTCCCTTTCGCAATCGCCAGGCGCGTCCCAATGGCCGCGCCGAGCACGCTGCAGAGCGCCATCGGAATGGCGTAGGCGTAGATGATGTGGCCGGTCCAGCCGAAGTAGATCACCGATGCGGCATTCGTCGCGAGATTGATGACTTTGGCCGAGGCCGAGGCGGCGAGAAAATCGAAGCCGAAGACGCCGACGAAAAGAAAGATGAGGAAGCTGCCGGTGCCCGGCCCGAAGAACCCATCGTAAAAACCAAGCGCGGCGCCGATGAGAACGCCAAGCCATTGCGCCTTTTTCGGCCGGTGCTTCGGCTGATGGATGAGCCCCAGATCTTTGACGAAGAAAACATAGATCGCGACGAGCACTAACAGGATCAGCACCACGGGGCGCAGGAAGGCCGTGTTCAGAAGCGCGACCGTGCGCGAGCCGAGGAAGGAAAAGACAAACGCCGCGAAGGCCGCCGGCAGAATCGTCGGCCAATCGAAGGTAACGTGTTGCGAATAGCGGCGAACGGCGATCGTCGTCCCGGCGCAGGAAGCGAACTTGTTTGTCCCGAGGATGGTGGCGATGGGCGTTCCGGGCATGAGAATCAGCATCGCGGGAATCTGAATCAGCCCGCCGCCACCCACCACGGAATCGACAAATCCAGCGAGCAGCGAGAAAACGCAGAGGAAGAAGAGCAACATTGCGGCGAGTTAACGCCGACAGATTTCGTTCGCCTCGCGCGAAAAATCTAGGAGACGGAACACAGACCATAAGTCCATAAGTCTGTGTTCCGAAGAGATCGCTACTTGGGTTTCACTTCGAACGTGAGCGTAGTGAAGTCGCTTTCCCAATCGCTGCCGGGCTGACTGGATTTGCGGATGTCGGTTCCGCGTAAGAGCCATCGGCCATCGCGGCCGAGGCGAAATGTCACGCGCCCATTCGAATCCGTTTTCCGCGTCTCGCCCCTGGCATTTCCAGCACTCACCGCATTCAGCGAGAAGCCCGGAAAAGGCGCGCCGTCTTTTAGAACGCGCACCGGAAAATCGTCACCTGCCTTGAGGGCCGTCGGATCTTTCTCGGGCACGATCTCGAGAAACATTCCCACCGGCTCCGCCCACGAACGATCGGATTGCGGCCGGCCCACGCGAGCGAACGTCTTGGGATGCTTGGTATAGGATTCACGCCAGCGCGGCTCTTTCATCTCGGCCCACTGTTGGCGCAGCGCTTCAGGCGCGTCGACTTCATCCAGATATTCCTTCACCTGGTCCGGTGTTAATTCGATTGCTCGCGGCGGCAGCTTCAGCCAGAAGACCGCGACGCCTTCATCCACGAGTTCCGCTTTGAACTGGAGCGAATTTGGCGCGGCCGACTTGTCTGTGATCTCGAACGTCTTTCCCGCGAGCCGGCAGTTCGCGTTTTTCACTCGCTCCGGCTTCGGCGCCGCGTCGAGCTTGGGAAATTCCATCCCGCTCGTCATGTCGAGCGTGATCGTCGATTTCGGCGCGAGGTTGAACTGATCTGGAATAAGCCAGGTGTCATGCGCATGCGCCGGTGTGCCCAAAGAAACGGCGAACGCCAGCGCCGGAAGAATGGCGAATTTTTTCATGGCATTATTTGGCCACGAGCGCCATGCCGCATTTCGGACATTTGCCGGGAACCTGCTGTTTCACGTCGGGATGCATCGGGCAAATGTAGGTGGCCCCGGTGGGTGGTGTGGTTTTCGCGGAAGCAGCTGGTTCCACTTTCAAGCCGAACGCAGCAAATTTATCCTTACCGCCAATCTGCGTTTGCAGGAAAAATTTTTGGTAACCCGGTTTGTCAGCTTCAACATGGAAGCTGAGGTCTGGCCCCCCGCGCTCCGTGGCCGTTTTGGGTTCGGCCCCCATGGGATGGACATGAGTCACTGACGAGACGTCCTCCGGGAACGCGACCATGTGAGCAAACGCTCCCATGACCGGTTCCAGCTTCGAAAATTCACGGCCTTCCGGTCCGGTTACTTTCACCTTAACGATCGTTTCTTTTCCCGCCTGGAGCGGCGCATTGTTCTCGGTCTTCAGGTCGAAGCGATAGCCGTCGACTTCCGCGGTGAGGTTGACCGAGTTGTTCGGAGAGGCGGGCGGTCCGTCGACTTTCAAGGTCGTCTTCGAATATTCCTGTTGGCCGGTGGCTTTGGGAACGAGGTCGGCCCAGATGTAATAGGTGCCTCCGAACCTGGGCGCGAAATTGAAGCGAAATTCGCCCGGCTGGTCGCCCACGACGGGGTGCAGGTGATGGTAATCGGTCAAACTCTGATCGATCACGAGGAGATGAATTTTCTCCGTGTGTGCGACTTCCAGTTGATCCAGCGTGACCGGCTTTCCCGCGGCGCTGGTGAGTCGAATAACTGTCGGGACCGATTTGCCCGCGGTGCGATTCTCGACCGGGAGGACATCGCTCCTGATGGTGGCGGGCGAGGTCCCATGAGCGTGTTGTGCGTCGGCCGCTGCAACGTTCCAGAGAAGCGTCGCCGCCGCGGCAAAGACGAGCGCGCGAGTTTTCGATTTTGCCATTTCGAATCGTCCCTACTTGGCAGACGCGGCGAGCTGCTTCTCAACCATCGCCATGGTCGCTTCGAGCGTTTTCAGGCTCGAATCGACTTTGGTGAAGTCCTTCGCGTCCGCGGCGATGTGCACCCTTTCGGAGGCAGCGATAGCGTTGTTAATTGCGCCTTCCAGGCGGGCCTTGTCTGCGCCGCCGCCTTGTTCCTGAATCTGCTTTAGAGCGACGACGAGTTTCTCTTGTTCGTGGTGAATCGGTTGGTGCTGCTTTGCGGCTGCGGCAGTTTGGATTGCTTTGAGCGAGGCTTGCGCGTTTTTCCAAGCGTCGGCCGCAGATCCGGCGGAGGGCGCGGCTGGCGTTGGCCCGTGGTCATGCCCTTCGTGCGCGCGAATGGTGGAGAACGGCACTGCGATCGCGGCCAGGGCCAGGATCAAAGAGGCGATGTTTTTGTGGTGGATGGATGATGAGGTTTTCATGGCTGCGGTAGTCAATGTGATATTCGGGTTTGGTTGTTTATTCAGAGGGACAATTTTAGGCGAGGGCGGGGGCTGGTGCTGGTTCGTGGATCGCCGAGCTGTGGGTCCCACTTGCCGCGAGACGCTCAGCGCTCTTTTTGCCGAAACGCCAGAAGACGAGCGGCGTGACGATGAAATCGAGAAGCGTGCTGGTAAAGATGCCGCTGAAGATAACGACCGCGACCGGATGCAGGATTTCGCGGCCCGGTTCGTCGGCGGCGGTGATCAACGGAATGAGGGCGAGGCCGGCGGTGAGCGCTGTCATCAGCACCGGAACGAGCCGCTCCTGCGTTCCGCGCACAATCATCTCTTTGGTGAAACTTTCGCCTTCCTCCCGCATGAGATGGAGGTAGTGCGAAATCATCATGATGCCGTTGCGCGCCGCGATGCCGGCGAGCGTGATGAAGCCGACCATGGTTGCGATCGACATGGTGCCGCCCATCAGCCAGACGCCGGCGACGGAGCCGATCACCGCCATCGGGATGTTCAGCATGATCTGGAAGGCGAACATCGCGCTTTTGAAGTGCGCGTAGAGCACAATGAACATGCCGATCAGCGAGATGACGCTCAGGATCGAAATGAGCCGCGAAGCGGAGGCCTGGCTCTCGAATTGTCCGCCATAGGTCACGTAGTAACCCGGCGGCAGCGGCATCTTCTCGGCGATTTTTTTTTGCAACTCCTGCACGGCGCCGACGAGGTCGCGGCCAGTGACATTCGCGGCGATGTAGATGCGGCGCTGCACGCCTTCGCGGTTGATTTGGTTCGGCCCTTTGGCCTCCTGCACGGTCGCGAGCTGACTCAACGGCAGGACCCGTTCGTTCGCGGTGTCGACCGGAATGGCGCGAATCGCATCCGCATCGTTTCGCGCCTGATCGGAGAGACGCAAGACCACATCGAACGTGCGGTTCCCTTCGAGAATCTGCGAAACGGTCTTGCCCTGCATCGCCAGCTCCGCGTGATTGGCGATTTCGCCGACCATGACTCCGTGGCGCCGCGCCTGCTCGCGATCGATGTTGACGTGCAGCTGCGGGATCATGACCAGCCGTTCGGCGAAGATGTCGACCATCCCGGGAATCGTCTTCATCAACTCTTCGACTTCGCCGGCTTTCTGGCGAAGCACGTTGAGATCGTCGCCGAAAATCTTGACCGCGATCTGCGCCCGCACACCGGAAAGGAGATGGTCGATGCGGTGCGAAATCGGCTGGCCGATATTGACGGAGATGCCGGGGATTTGATCGAGTCGCCCCCGAAGATCGTTTAGAATCTCCTCGCGCCCGCGCTTGGATTTCCGCAGCTCGGCATCGATCTCCGAGTAATGAACGCCCTCCGCGTGTTCGTCCAGCTCGGCGCGGCCGGTGCGGCGACCGACCATAATTACCTCCGGCACCTGCATGACGATGCGTTCGGCGAGGGCGGCAATGCGGTTCGATTCGGCGAGCGAAGTGCTGGGGGGGACCAAGACGTTGATCGTGAGGCTGCCTTCGTTGAAAGGCGGCAGGAACTCGCGGCCGAAAAACGGCACCGTCGCCATCGCGGCCAGGACCACGAGGGCAAAGGCGCCAAGGATGAGGTTTGACCTGCGGAAACCGAGGGCGAGGACGCGAGCCTCGAGCGCTTTAATGCCGCGAACGAGGGCCGAATCCTTTGAATGCTTCATTCGTTTCATTTTCGGCAGAAGATAGGAGCAGAGCGCCGGGGTGACGGTGAGCGAAACGAAGAGCGAGGCGATGATGCTGGTAATGTAAGCGATTCCAAGCGGCGCGAAGATGCGGCCCTCGATCCCGCCGAGCGCGAAGAGCGGCACGAAAACCAGCACGACAACCGCAGTGGCGATGACGATAGAATTGCGCACTTCGCTCGAGGCGCGGTAGACGACTTCCAACGCCGGCCGCGGGTTCGGCAGCTGGCGATTCTCGCGCAAACGCCGGAAGACATTCTCCACGTCGACGATCGCGTCATCGACCAGCTCGCCGATCGCTACGGCGAGGCCGCCCAGCGTCATCGTGTTGATGGAGAGCTTGAAGTAGTGGAAAACCAGCGCGGTGACGAGCAGCGAAAGTGGAATGGCCGTGAGCGTGATAACGGTCGTGCGGAAATTGAGCAGGAAGAGGAAGAGCACGATGACGACAAAGAACGCGCCGTCGCGCAAGGCGACTTCGATGTTGTGGATCGCATTCTCGATAAACGTGCTCTGGCGAAAGATGCCGCTGTGGATCTTTACGCCTTTCGGCAGGCTCGCCTGCAAGTTCTGCAACTCCCGCTCGATCTGCTTCGTCAGCCTGGGCGTATCCGCGCCGGGCTGTTTTTGGATCGAGAGGATCACGGCGGGCGCACCGTTTACTCCGGCATCGCCGCGCTTCGCCAGCGGACCGCCCAGGCGCACTTCGGCGACCTGGCCGAGGGTGAGCGCCGCGCCATCTTCCCGCTTCACCGGGATGACGGAATTGCGCAGATCGTCCAGGCTGTTAACGCGGGCCAGGTTTCGAATTAGCCCCTCAGTGTAGGGACCGAGCAGGAACCCACCGGTGGAATTCACGTTCGCGTTCTTGGCCGCTTCTTCCACGTCGTGGAGCGAGACGTTGAAGTTGCGAAGCTTAAACGGATCGACCAGCACCTGATACTGCTTGAGCTCGCCGCCGATCACGCTGATTTGGGCCAGGCCGGGGACGGAGAGGAGCCGTTTGCGAATGTCCCAATCGGCGATCGTCCGCAGATCCATCGGCGTGATTTTGGGATCTTCGCTTGTCAGACCGACGAGCATGATTTCGCCCATGAGCGAGCTGACGGGCGCGAGGACCGGCTTCGCGGCCGGCGGCAACTGTTGCGCTACCTGCTGCAAGCGCTCCGCCACGATTTGCCGCGCGACGTAGACGTTTTGCTCGAAACCGAATTCGACAAAAACGATGCTCAATCCAATGGAGGAAACGGAGCGCACTCGCTGCACGCCGGCCGCCCCGTTCATGGCGGATTCGATCGGAAAGGAGACGAGCGATTCCACCTCCTCCGGCGCAAGTCCGCCCGATTCGGTAAAGACAGTGACCGTGGGCCGGTTCAGATCAGGAAACACATCGACTGGAAGTTTCGTGGCCACGTATCCGCCGTAGGCCGCGAGCAGCGCGGCGAACGCCACGACGAAGAGCCGGTTACGCAGGGAAAATTGGATGATCCGGTCGAACATGGCTCGTTAGCGGACCGGCCGCGGTCTTGTGAAACCGGGACCTTTGTCGTAGAACTTATTTGTGAGCACGGTTGATGAGATCGCGAACGCAATTAAACGCCTCTCCGCGGAAGAGCGGGCGCAACTTGCCGAATCACTCCCCAGCCTGGTTCCCGAGTTAGATGGGGATGCCCGTTGGGAATCGATCATCCGCGATCCACGTCCACGACCCGCGTTGACTGCGTTAGGAGACGAGATAGATGCTCGCGTCCGCGAAAACCCGGAGCAGTTCCGGGAATTGACTGAAGAAGAGTTCGATAAGCACGAGTGAAGTCGCGCGGCACGGACGACTTCTGGCGTCTGTATCGGGCATTGCCGCCGGAATTGAAAGGTGCAGCGCGTCGTGCCTACCAAAAGTTCGCAAACGGTCCGGCGCACCCGAGTTTGCATCTCGAGCGCTTGCGTAGTGACAGGCGCTTCTGGTCGGTCCGGGTAACGAAGGACCTTCGCGCTGTCGCGCAGCGTCTTGAAGGGGATCTCTGGGTGTGGATCTGGATTGGACCACACGAGGATTTCGATCGCACGTTTGAAGCGTGAGCCGGTGTCGCCAGATATATCTGTGAAAAACATTGTCGTTGTTAGGCGGTGCGCCGCAGGAGGAAGCCAAAGAGAAAGGCGCCGAGTGCGAATCCACCGATGGCCCAGGCCCAGACCGGGGGGTGAAGCGAAGTCGCTTTACTTCCGGCGCCGTGGTCGTGGCCCGCGTGACCCATCTCATCGGGATTGCCCGCAGTCTCCTCAGTCTTCTTCGCGGCCGCTGCGAATTGCAGTTGGTAATTCCCCTGGGTGACAACCTTCTCGCCGGGAAGCACGCCTTCGACGATCTCGACCTGATCGCCGGCTTTTAGCCCGACGACGACATTGCGGCGTGTGAAGGTGCGCGGCTCGTCCGTTTGCACAAAAACGAACAGGTTGCCGAGATCGCCGAGGACGGCGCGCTGTGGCACGGCGATGACTTCCTGCGCTTCGCCGACGCCGATCGTGGCCGTGGCCTGCATGTTCGGGCGCAGCTTGAGATCGGGGTTATCGAGCAGCACGTAAACCTCGAACGTGCCGCTCTCGCGCTCCAGCCGAACGTCAAGCCGCTGGACCTTGCCCTCGAAAATCTGATCCGAAAAAACCTGCACCTGCACGCGGGCGGGATCGCCAGCTTTGATCGCCGACAGGTCAGGGCTTTCGAAGGTCGTCGCACGCGCCAGCACCTGGCTGTAATCCGCTACTTCCATCAGCGCGGCCTCCGGCCGGAGCGGCTGGCCGATGCTGGCATCCTGGCGGACGACAAAGCCGGCGATCGGCGATTTCAGGACCACCGGCGGGTTTCCCACCGCGAGTGGATCGAAGCGAAGCAGCGGCTGATCGGCCGTAACGCGGTCGCCGAGTTTGACCAGGATTTCCGCCACACGTCCTTCCGTGCGCGGCGAGATTTTGGCCTGCCGCTCCGGCAATCCCTCGATCCTCGCCGCCATCTGCAAACTGCGCTGCAACGGGGCCGGCCTGGCTTCCACCGTTTGCAGGCCGAGATTGCGAATCGTCGCCTCCGATAAGGTGATGGGGCCGAAGGCCGGCGAATCCGCACCCTCGGGTCCATGGACATGTCCCTCGTGGGCGCGCACGGCGTGGGCGGCGAGCCCGAGCATAAGGCAAAGAATCAGATGTTTGGTGGTGGTCATTTGGTGCTCCGAGTTAGAACGCCGGCCTGAACTTCTTCCATTCGGCCGCCGATGTGCTGCTCGAGATGGGTGCGCGCCGAGAGCGCTTCGACCACGTAGTCGAAGGCTTTTTCCTGCGCCTCCACGAGACTCTTTTGAACTTCAAATAACTGGAGCGTGCTCGCCTGGCCGGCACGGAACTGGGCCAGCGTCGCCTCGTAAGCCGCGCGATATGCCGGGATTACTTGATCGCGAAAGGCGTCCGCGCGCGCCTGGAGACCGAGCAATTGCTGCCGGCGCGCGCTGGTCTCCCGATCGAAAGTCACCCGATCGATCGACTCGAGTTTGCGCTCGGCGGCGTCGAGGGCGCCTTGCGCGCGTGTGATCTCTCCCAAATTTCGATCCCAAAGCGGAATCCGCCCGGCGATGGTCACGCCAAACCTCGCTTCCCTTTCCGGGCGGGCGTAACTCGCTGCGAGACCCGGGACAAACTCCGGAAAGACGGCGTCCGCGCGAGCGACGGTGAGACTCTTGGCGGCGGCTTCGCGCCGGGCCAGGGCAATACGACGAATTCCAGAGCGGCCCTGGGCAAACGCGCTCAACGCCGCGGTGCTGGGCAGCGTGCCAAAGGCAGGACGAGCGAGGCGCAGCTCCGTGGCCGCGAGGCCGATGGCTCCTCCGAGTTCAGCCAGCGCCCCGGCGCGCTCGCCACGCACCGCGATCAGCTCCGCCGCGAAACGTGCCGTCTCCGCCTCGAAGATGCTGCGTTGCGAGACATTGCTCTGGCCGGCTTCGAGCTGTTGCTGGATGGTGGTCAACACATCCTCCGCCTGCGCCCGCGCACCGCCCAGCAAAGCGGCGCGTTCCTGCAGCGCCCAGGCGCGGTAATAGATAACCGCGGTGGAATTCAGCACGCGCAGCACATCGGCTTTTTGCTCGAGGTTGGCCGCCGCGCGCAGGGCAACCGCGTAAGTTTTGCGCAGGCCAAAATCGGATGGGCGCAGCGGCTGTTCGGCCTCGACTTCAAAGGCGCCTCCATCTTCGGATTTATTGGACGCGTAGCCCGCGCCGACCTTGAAGGTGGGGTTTACTTTCACCTCCGCTTCGATCGCGCGGCCCAGTTTGTCCGCCAGCGCCGCATCCAGTCTGGCAAACTCGGGATTGTAGCGGAGCGAACGGCGCAGCGCCTCTTCCAGGGTCAGGCTCCCGGCTGCGTCGCGGTCGGTCGGGGGCGCGACTGCCACCTGGGCAAGGGCGTGCGCTGGCCCGCCGGCAAGGACCAGCGCGATCAGCAGCAGTTTTATGGGTCGGGTCATCAAAAGTATTTGGTTAAGGAAAAAGAAAACGGGACGCCGGGGCGCGATGAAGCGCCGGCAATGGAGAAAACTGCACGATCCGCCGCGGCGGGACGTCAGTCCTTAAGACAGGAGAGGAGGAGCGTGAGCCAGCAGGCTCCGCTGCAAGACCGATTCGGCGAAGCTATGCGTTTGGGGTGGACCTGTGTCCAGCTCGGAGATCGGCGCGTCGTGTTGATCGCGCGGAAAAACGACCTCGCTGACAACGTAATCCTTCAGTGTGTAGAAAGCCTTATCGTAGCCTGCGAGCTTCTTCGCGAAGTTGGCCGGAGCTGAGAGCGATTTACAACAATTGAGGCTGTCGCAGCCCGCGGGCTGGCCATTGTCGGCCGGTGCTTCGGAAGGGGTGCAATGTTCGTGCTCCGAAGCGGCCGCGGTGGACTGTGGCAGCAGGCAGGCCACGACGCAGTGATTCGCGGCGAGCAACCAGGCCGCGGCAGTCACCAGAGCGACTGTCGTGCTGAGAAGACGTGTCAAAGGCCGCTGCATCACAAGGTATCTAGTCACTGAATAATCGGTTTCGTTCAACTTTTATCTTGGATGTCGCCTCGTTAGGCAAGCCAGCCTCATGCCAGATGGGGCTGTCCAGGTGCGAGGGCAGGAAGATGTCGCCCACGGTGTAACCGAGCGGCTTCCTCGACAGAATTGTGTCGCAATTGCGTGACGCCCTTTGACAAGAAGCGCGCGGGTCTGCAAGCTCGCCGCAGGAGCCGAAAGCGCCGATGTCGAACACAAAAATCCTGATCATTGAGGACGAGCAAGACGTGATCGACCTGCTCACCCTGAACCTGCGCAAGGCCGGAGGATTCACCCTGAGCACGGCCAACGACGGCGCTTCCGGACTGCGCAAGGCCCGCGAGGAAATGCCGGCGCTGATCATTCTCGACCTCCTATTGCCCAAAATGCCGGGACTCGAAGTCTGCAAGGCCCTGAAAAGCGATCCGGGCACGCGCCAGATCCCGATCATTATGCTGACGGCGAAGGCGGAGGAAATCGATCGGATCGTTGGGCTCGAGTTTGGCGCGGACGATTATGTCACCAAGCCGTTCAGCCCGCGGGAGCTGATTCTTCGCGTGAACGCAATCTTGCGTCGGGGGAAGGGCGACACGGCGGAAGAAAAAATGTCGATCGGAGCGATTACGCTCGATCCGGCGCGGCACCACGTCGCCGTCGCCGGAAAACCGGTGCGGCTCACCAGTGTCGAGTTCAAACTGCTGAGCATGCTGATGAAGCGGAAGGGGCGGGTGCAGGCGCGGGACCGCCTCTTAAACGAAGTCTGGGGTTACGAAAGCCTGATCGACACGCGCACGGTGGATACGCACGTGCGCCGGCTGCGCAAGAAACTCGGCAAAGCTGCCGTGGGGATCGAGACCGTGCGCGGCTTCGGCTATCGCATCCGGGAAAGCTGAGCGTTCATGGGCTGGTTTGCGCTTTGTCTGCTTGCCGCCGCCTTTCTGGTGACGGCGCTGGTCGTTTGGCGGCAATGGATCGCTCCGTGGAAGGATGTCGAAGAGTTGGCCGAGGCTATCGTCGAGAAGCGCCCGCCGCGAAAATTTCTGATCAGCGCCAACGCGCAATCACGGCGGATCGGGCTCGCGCTCGAAACCCTGGCTAATCGCCAACGCGAGCTCGAGGACCGTTTTCGCGAGGGCGAATTCAGCGTTCAAGCGGTCTTTGGCGCGATGCTCGATGGCCTCGCCGTGGTGGACGATCGGCGCCGGGTTCGCATGATGAATCGTGAATTTCGCCGCATCTTTGGACTGGAGGAGGCTGCGCCGGGCGCGCCGCTGCTCGAGATGATCCGGCACGCCTCGATCGATCGTCTCGTCATTGAAGCGATCCGGGTGAGGGAACCGCAACGGGAATCAATCCAGATGTCGAGGGGACCAAGCGAGGGGCGCGAAATGGAGGTGAGCGCCGTGCCGCTCGGGGAGAATTCGTCGGGAACGGAAGGGGCGGTGGTTTTGTTCCATGATGTCACCCAGCTGCGGCGGGTGGAAGAGATGCGGCGCGAGTTTGTCGCCAACGTTTCGCACGAGTTGCGAACGCCGTTGTCGATCTTCCGGGGTTATCTCGAGACGTTGCTCGACGATCCGCACCAGCCGCCGGGTGAATTGCTGCGCATTTTGGAAGTCATGGAACGCCACTCCGATCGCCTGAACGCGCTGGTGGAAGATGTGTTGAGCCTCGCGCGCCTCGAATCCCCGACGGCGGAGCTCGATTTGTCCGAGATCGATTTGCCGGAGTTCCTCCGGGAAATTCTGCGCGATTGGGAAAAGCGGCTCGAGGCGAAGCAACTCAAATCCCACCTCGAGGCCCCGCTCGATTTACCGAAGCTGGAGGCGGACGAGAGCCGGCTTCAGGAAGTCATTTACAACCTGCTCGATAACGCGGTGAAATACTCTCAACCGGGGAGCCGGATTTCCCTCGAGGCTGCCGTAAATGGCGATCGCATGCGCCTCAGTGTTTCAGATGAAGGAATTGGAATTCGCGAGAACGATCTGCCGCGCATCTTCGAGCGATTCTATCGGGCGGACAAGGCCCGGAGCCGGGAGTTGGGGGGGACGGGGTTGGGGCTCTCCATCGTCAAGCACATCGCGCAACTGCATGGCGGCAACGCCGAAGCGCAGAGTGAGCCGGGCAAAGGCACGACGATCAGTGTGAATTTGCCGCTGCGCGCGAAAGACTAAGGCAGAGCCCCGGAAAAACGTCTGTCACACAAACGTAACACTAAAGAAATTGCCGGGCGGTTGACGTTTCCACGAGTGTTCGTTCCGCATGGAAGGCCTCGCTGACACCCGCATCATCATCCCGGCGCGAACCAAATCGCGGCGCGCGCAGGCGGCGCTTGAGCAAGGCATCAAAGCGTTTTTCGGCGGCAACGCGCTGGTCGCCGTCATCGTCCTCGCCTTGATCACCATTTTCCTTTTCCGCGAAGGTTTTGGATTCTTCGGGCAAAACCTGGCGAACCTGCGTCTCTACCGCCAGGCCGGCCTCGAATACGTCGATATCATTCGCGCGGTTTCGACGAAGCATGAAGCGCTCTCGCGCAAGCTCAGTGAGATCCGCCTGAACGAAGTTCGCTCCATGGAAAAACGGCAGGTCCCGCTCGAAGAGATCAACGCCGCGCTTGCGCCTTTCGATCAGTTCGCGACCGCGTTCAGCGACACCGCGGAGAATCTGCATGGGCTTGTCTCCGATCTGACCGAACAGGCCAGCGCGCTAAAGGAGCAATTGTTCGCGCTCGCCGAGTTGTTGGCGCAACGCTCGCAGCTCGAGCGGAGCGGCGCCCAGGCCGAAGCCGCGCAAGTCGTCGTCCCGGACGTCAACCGCGCTACGGCGCTGGCCGGCTTGCACGCCGGCGCTACTGCTTTCGAATCGGTCAGTTCTGAGATGACGGCGAAGCTGTACAACCTTCTCGCGCAGGCGCCCGCCCTGCCGGAGCCCGCGGGGCAAAAGGCGCTCGAGCAATGGAAATCGGGGACCCGCGAATACCTCGCCGGCTTGCCGAAGACTTCCGAAAAACTGCGGACCTGGTCGCCCGACGAGCCGATCCCGTGGTATCGCTCGATTCATTCCTTCCTTTTCGGCCGGGAATGGGTCACGGCGAGTTTCTGGCAGGATTGGTACGGGATCATCCCTTTGCTGGTCGGCTCCGTTCTCGTTTCAATTGTTGCCCTGTTCTTTGCCGTGCCGCTCGGCGTGGCCGCGGCCATCTACGTGAGTGAGATCGCGTCGGTCCACGAGAAACGGCTGATCAAGCCCTACATCGAATTCATTTCCGCCATCCCCTCGGTCGTTCTCGGATTTTTTGGAATAGCAGTCGTGGGGCAGGCGGTGCGGGCCGCTTCGCAATCGCCGCTCTTCAGCTGGATCTCATTTTTTCCCATCAGCGAGCGGCTGAACATCTTTACCGCGGGTTGTCTGCTCGCCCTCATGGCGGTGCCGACGATATTCACCCTGGCGGAGGATGCCCTGCGCAATGTCCCGCGCGGGTTCAAGGAGGCTTCCTACGCGTTGGGCGCGAACCGGCTGCAAACGATCGCTCGCGTCCTGGTGCCCGCCTCGCTGTCCGGCATCGTCTCGGCGGTTCTTCTTGGGCTCGGCCGCGTCATCGGAGAAACCATGGTCGTCCTGCTTTGCGCTGGAAACCGGATCGCCATTCCCGATTTCACCCAGGGGCTGGGCGCGATCTTTCAGCCGGTGCACACCATGACTGGAATCATCGCACAGGAAATGGGCGAAGTGGTGCGCGGAAGCACGCATTACCGGGCGCTTTTCATGGTGGGCCTGGTCCTTTTCACCATCACGCTCGGGATCAATTACCTCGCGCAAAAATTTGTCGCCCGTTACCGGATGAGCATTGGATGATATGATCGCCGTCGCTTCCAACGCCCGCCGCTCGCGCCTTCTCCAAGGGGTCATCTTCTGGCTCTTCCGGCTCGCCACTTATTTCATCCTCGCCTGCGCGACCTACATCTTTCTCGATATCGGCATCAAAGGAAGCCGAACCGTTTTCACGAGCACGCCGCCCTTCATCAACCTTCCGTTTCTGACCGAACCGCCCCAGACGCTCTACGTCTTCGATTACGAAGGAAAAAAACAAACGCTGAGCGACCGGCAGTTTCGCGCCTGGAAAGGCGAACACCCGGGCGTGGAAGTGGATGCGACCAGCATTGCCTATTCGGCGGGCGGCATCTGGCCTTGCATCGTCGGCACGGCGCTGCTCGTGGTCGGATCGATGATTCTCGCGCTCGGCATCGGAATCAGCAGTGCCATCTACCTGAGCGAATACAGCCGGAACGGGCCCCTGATTCGCCTGGTGCGCGTCGCGATTCTCAATCTCGCCGGCGTCCCCTCGATCGTCTTCGGCCTTTTCGGTTTCGGATTGTTCGTCATCTTCTTCGGCTGGAACGTCTCGCTCATCGCGGGCTGGTTCACCCTCGGTTTGATGGTGCTCCCCGCGATCATCACCGCGAGCGAAGAATCGCTCCGGGCCGTGCCGCAAGGCTTGCGCGAAGGCTCGCTCGCGCTCGGCGCCAGCAAATGGCAGACGATCCGCAAAAATGTTCTGCCCTACGCCCTGCCCGGAATTCTGACCTCGTCGATCCTCGGCATCGCGCGCGTCGCCGGCGAGACGGCGCCGATCATGTTCACCGCCGCCTACGCCATGAAAGATGAAATGCCGTGGCAGGTGGCAAAGTTCACCGACTTCATTTTTCAGGGCGTAATGGCCCTACCGTATCATATCTATGTGGTCAGCTCGAAGATCCCGCAGAACGAGTATACCGAGGGCGTCCAATATGGCGGCGCGTTTGTCTTTCTTTTCCTCGTTATGCTGATCGCGCTAACATCAATTATCTTGCGGGAACGAAGCAGGAGCCGTCTCTCATGGTAAGCGTAGCCGAAATGCCGGAATCAACCTCACTAACTGTCGTCAATCAGCCAGCACCGATGCCCGAGCCGCAGGTGGAGCGCGGCATGATTGAGATCGAGAATCTCGACTTCAAGTACGGCGCGCATCAGGTCCTGCACGACGTCAGTTTGAGCATTCCGGCGAGGGCGGTCACCGCCTTCATCGGCCCATCGGGATGCGGCAAGACGACGCTCCTGCGTTGTTTGAACCGGATGAACGATCTGATCGACGCCGCGCAGATTTCGCGCGGCTCGATCCGAATTGAAGGCGTGGATATCAACGCGCCCGGCGTGGACGTAGTCGATCTCCGGCGGCGCGTCGGCATGGTTTTTCAGAAATCGAATCCATTTCCGAAATCGATCTACGACAACGTCGCCTACGGCTTGCGCATTGCCGGAGTGACGAAGCGCTCTCTCATCGACGAAGCCGTCGAAAAAAGCCTGCGCTCCGCAGCGCTTTGGGAAGAGGTGAGAGACCGGCTGCACGTCAGCGGCTACGGACTCTCCGGCGGCCAGCAGCAGCGGCTCTGCATCGCGCGCGCCCTGGCGGTCGAACCGGAGATCGTCCTGATGGACGAACCGTGTTCCGCGCTCGATCCGATCGCGACCGCGAAAGTCGAAGAGCTAATCCGTCAGCTGAAACAGGAATACACGATCGTCATCGTCACGCACAACATGCAGCAGGCCGGCCGCTGCTCCGATTACACCGGCTTCTTCTATCTCGGCCGCCTGATCGAATTCGACGCCACCGCGAAGATTTTTTCCAACCCCGCCCAGCGGCAAACCGAGGAATATATCACCGGCCGTTTCGGTTGATCCCCGTGCAACGCTTTTAACCTTTGTAACCCTTCAACGCTGTAACCTCCTTCAATGAACGCACCCCGGCACATCCTCGGAACCTTCGACGAAGCGCTCTCGTCCCTGCGCAACAACGTCCTCATGATGTCGAGCCTGACCGAGCGCAGTCTCGACCGCGCGATCACCGGCCTGATGCAGCGGGACGACAAGATGTGTGCGATCGCGATCGCCGACGACGAGGAGATCGATCAACTCGAAAAGCAGATGGACAAGGATGGGATCGATCTGCTCTTGCGTTTTCAACCCGTCGCGTCCGACCTGCGCCGGGTGGTATCAGCGATGAAACTCTCGTCCAATCTCGAGCGCATGGCGGACCAGGGAACGAACATCGCGCGGCGGGCGCGCAAATTGAATCAACATCCGCCCTTGCCCGAAGTGGACTTGATCACGCCGATGTACACCCATGCGATGGCGATGTTCAAGGATGCCATCGACGCCTATGTGCGCGAGGACGTCGAGCTGGCTCGCGCGGTAGTTCCACGGGACCAGGGGCTCGATGATATGAACTCAGCCGCCGGCCGCCGGTTGATCGAACGAATGGCGGAAGACCCGTCTCAACTCCGCGGCTACCTGAACCTGATTTTTATCTCGCGCTGTCTCGAACGCGTCGGCGATCACGCCACCAACATGGCGGAAGACGCCGTTTACGCTGCCGCCGCCGAAGACATCCGGCATCAGCATTCGACGTCAGCCGCGAACGGCTAGGGCGGCCTCGTCTTTGGTAAACGCTGATTGCCTCTTAGCACCCGCAGGGTGCGCCGGAATATAGCCCGGAGCGAGCGCAGCGAGCTCCGGGATCCTTAGATGTAACCGTCAAGCCCCGGCAGGGGCGACGGAGAGCGGCGTCCCGGGTATCCTTGGCGGACAATGTCCGTCACTCCTATTCCGGGGTTGGGATTCCATTTAACATTCCCCGGAGTTCCACTCCGGGCTACACTCCCTGGCGCCTCCGGCGCCTTTCCAAACTCTCTTTTCGGCTTGTCGGAAGGCACCTAAAATGATGTTCCTCAGG
Source organism: Chthoniobacterales bacterium (assembly GCA_035941955.1). GTDB lineage: Bacteria > Verrucomicrobiota > Verrucomicrobiia > Chthoniobacterales > UBA10450 > AV80. The sequence continues at coordinate 14,262 of DASZDO010000009.1, read as the reverse complement.
CGGCGCGGGTGGCCCTATAGTGATCGCCCCGGCTGAAGGATCATATGTTCTCAATTCGAAAGTTCCTTGGACACGACGAAAAGTTTTTCGATTTGCTGGAGGCAAGCGCCGAGCAGGCCGACAGCAGTGTGCATCATCTGGTCGCGTTGCTGGCGAAGCTCGAGCGCCACGAGTCGCCGGAAAGCCTGGAAGAATTCATCCACAGCCGGCGAAGGGATAAAGTAATCACACAGGAGCTGACCGAGCAGCTTTGCAAAACATTTATCACGCCGCTGGAACGGGAGGACATCCAGGCCCTCGCCGAAGCGCTTTATAAAATTCCGAAGACGGTGGAAAAGATTGGAGAGCGGATCGTGATCTTTCCGGGCGAGCTGCATGGCCGCAGTTTCAAGAAGCACCTGGAATTGCTCGATCAGGCCGCGGAAACCGTCCTGGCCATGGTGAAGGCACTGCGCAAAGGCACCGATGTGGCGACGGCCCGCGAGAAAAACGCCATCCTCCAAACCATCGAAGGGGACGCGGACAAGCTCGAGCTCGAATTGTTGCGCGACTTATTCCATGGCGACTACGACACCAAGCAGATCATTTTCTTGCGCGATCTCTACGAGCTTCTCGAAAAGGTGATCGACCGCTGCCGCGACGCGGGGAACATTATTCTCCAGGTCGTCCTCAAGTATTCGTAAGCGAACCCCGAGGCGCGCATGCTTCTGTTCATCATCGTGGTGCTCGCGGCCATCGCGTTCGAATACATCAACGGCTTCCACGATGCGGCCAACGCGATCGCGACCGTGGTCTCGACCAAAGTGCTCACGCCGCGGCAGGCGATTGCGCTCGCCGCCTTCTTCAATCTCACGGGCGCTCTGATGGGAACGGCCGTCGCGTCCACGATCGGGAAAGGGATTGTCGACACGAAGGTCATCACCATGGGGACGGTGCTCTGCGCGCTGCTTGGCGCCATCGCCTGGAACCTGCTGACGTGGTGGCTGGGCCTGCCCTCGAGTTCCAGTCACGCGCTGATCGGAGGCTTGTGTGGCGCGGCGCTGGCGTCCGCGCACGGTGATTGGTCGGTGCTGAAGTGGAACACGGGGCTGCTGCCAAAAGTCGTGGTGCCGATGTTCACCTCGCCTGTGATCGGTTTTTTGCTCGGGGGGATTTTGATGGCGCTGCTCTTTGCTTTGCTTCGTCCTTTTACGCCCCACATCGTTCAGAAGATTTTCGGGAAAATGCAGCTCGTCAGCGCTGCCTGGATGGCCCATAGCCACGGGACAAACGACGCGCAGAAGACCATGGGCATCATCGCGCTAGCGCTTTTCACCGCGACCCAAAGCGGCGCGTTCGCGGATCTGCCCCCCATGTTCGCCTTCCTCCAAACGCCCGAGTTCAAAGTCCCCAGCTGGGTCGTGGTCCTCTGCGCCGCCACCATGGCCGCGGGCACCGCGGCCGGTGGCTGGCGGATCATCCGCACTCTCGGCCACAAGATGGTCAAGCTTCAGCCGGTGCACGGTTTCGCGGCCGAAACCACGGCGGCCGTTATCATCCACGCTGCCAGCGTGCATGGAATTCCGCTTTCGACCACGCATGTGATCTCCACCTCCATCATGGGTGTCGGCGCCGTGAAACGCTTCAGCGGCGTAAAATGGGGTGTGGTCGAGCGAATTGTCTGGGCCTGGATCCTGACGCTCCCCGCCACGGCGTTGATCAGCTACATTTTGGCACGCGCTGCCGCCGCTTTTTAGGGATAGCGCACAACCCCGCTATGTTGTTGGCGCCGATGCGAAAGCCATCTATGCCAGACGCCAGCAGCCCGGTCGCCACTCCGCCGCGTATGTCGGAGGAGATCGCTGCGTTGCTCGCGGCGCTTCCGGAACACCAGGTCACCCTGCGCGAAGTGCTGGCCACCTTGAAAGGCCGCGCCTACACGTTGCTGCTCATCATCCTTGCGCTTCCGTTTTGCCAGCCGATCCCGATGCCGGGACTATCGACCTTCTTCGGCGCGATCATTGCGCTCATCGGTTTGCGCCTTTCCTTGAGAATGGAGCCGTGGATTCCCGCCAGAATGCTGGAACGACCGCTTTCAACCCGGCTGCTCGTCCTCACCCTCACTTCCGCGATGCGTTTCGTCCGCATGATGGAAGTCGTGTTGCGCCCACGCTGGAGCTTCCTGGTCGAGTGGACCCTGCTGCATCACCTCTACGGAGCGATGATCTGCGTGAGCGGGCTCTTTCTTCTGCTCCCGCTGCCCGTGCCTTTGAGTAACGTTCTGCCCGCGCTCGCCATTGTCCTGCTCGCCGCCGCGATGCTCGAGCGCGACGGCCTCGTCGGCATCCTGGGTTTTATTACCTTCGCCATAACGCTCGTCGTCTTCGCCGGCATTTTCCTCGGAAGCGCCGCCGCGATCGAAGCGGTGCGGGAATGGTTCGCCGGTGTTCCGCCAGGCGATTAAGCTCGCTAAAGTTTGCTGCGGTTCGTGTGGCGCAGCTTTACCGGCGCTGATTTCTTGCGCAGCTTCAAGTTCAGGAGCTCGACGAAGACAGAGAAGGCCATCGCGAAGTAGGTGTAGCCCTTCGGAATGTGGAAGCCGAGCCCCTCGCCGATCAGGTTTACCCCGATCAGGAGCAGAAAGCTGAGCGCGAGCATTTTGATTGTCGGGTGCCGTTCGACGAAGCGGCTGATCGCGCCGGCGAACATCATCATCACCCCCACCGCGAGCATGACGGCTACGATCATAACTCCGATTTGGTCCACCATCCCGACCGCGGTGATCACGGAATCGAGCGAGAAAACGATGTCGAGCAGGATAATCTGAATGAGCACGGATTTGAGCGAAGGCGCGGCGCGAACGGACCCCTCTTCATCGCCGCCTTCGAGCTTGTCGTGAATCTCGCGCGTGCTTTTCGCGATAAGGAATAAGCCGCCGCCAATCAGGATCAAAGCCCGGCCCGTCACATCGAAACCGGGCAGGACAAACAATGGTTTGGTCAGTCCGACGATCCAGGCAAGCGAGAGCAAGAGCAGGATGCGCATGACCATGGCCAGGGCCAGGCCGATCTGCCGTGCCTGCTTCTGTTTCGCGGCCGGCAGTTTGTCCGCGAGAATCGAGATGAAGATGACGTTGTCGATGCCGAGGACGATCTCGAGGACGGTGAGCGTGAGAAGTCCGATCCAGGCCTGCGGGTCAGAGAGCCATTGCATTCTAAGATCAATCACACAAAAGCTAAAAGGTTCACGAACGAGCTGCTCCCGGCCAAAAAAGGCCCTCGAGCGCGCCCGTTAGTTCAACAGCGCCACTGATCGCCCGCCCGGCGATGCGTAGCGCGCCTTCGCCGTTTCCCATTCCGAAAAGTATCGGGCCAGCCGGCGCGCGAATTGGCGGGGCCGCTCGGCATAAAACCGTTCGCCGAGGGCGATGGCGGTGCTCTCGAGCTCCTTTTCGCGGGAATCGATCAACGCATTCAGAATGCGGTCCGCTTTCTTTCGGGCGGTTCCAATCGAGGAAAGGCGTTCGGCCACGAAGGCGAGGTCGTGGACCTGGCCGAGATATTCTCCGATCGTTTTTAGCTCGTCGTTCAATTCCCTGAAGACCCCCGGATGCAGCGGCCGCAAAATCCGAAGCTGATACCAAAGTTCCTTTGTCCGCTTTCGGAAGGTGTGAAGTCTCTCGATGGTCGGCTTAGCGATGGCGGCTTTCAGGGCCCGGCGTCCGCGCTTGTAGGTTTTCTGGACGCATCTGCGCACTTGCTCGCAACGCAATCCTTCGAGCGGCCAATGCCTGACGCGATCGAGCGTTTGGGTCAGTTGTTGTCTGGCTTCATCGGGCCATTCGGAAAACGCCGCTAGAAAACTGTCGAGCTCGAAGGCGAGCAGTTCCTCGGTTTCCTGGAAGCTGCGCTTCTTCCCTCTCGCGAATTCGCGCAGCTGCCGCACCGTCTGGAGACGCACCTCGGCGTCGCGCACTTCGGAAATAAGCTGGCCCACTTTCCGCAGGCATTTGTCCTCACGCTTCCAAAGGCCGTGACTGATTTCGCCATGGACCAGGCGCAACGCGGCCCGCGCCTTTTTCAAATGCTTGCGCGTTTCGTGCACGGGCGAGCCTTTTCCGTTTTGTTGCGTTCTGCTCGCCTTGATCGCGCTTTCGATCTGGTGACAAACGATTCTCTGAATGCCATCCCCGACGGTCTCGTCCTGCCGCAATTCGTAGCTCATGGGTTGTGTTTGTTTGGCCTCGAGGAAAGCGCCGGAGGTGCAAGGGAATGTAGCCCGGAGTGCAGCGCAGCGGAACTCCGGGAATCGACAAAAGAATCCCAAACCCCTGGATAGGGGTGACGGACATCGGGCCGCGCCGCGATACGGCGTTGGTGCCCGGCCTGCCACTTTCCGTCGCCCCTCTCGGGGCTTGAACATTTGTCCTTAAAGACCCGGAGTTCGCTGCGCTCGCTCCGGGCTATATTCCGTTGCACCCTAAGGGCGCTGAGAGGCCACCGGTCCCTCGTCGCTGCCAAAGCCGCCATGCACACATAATTCTCGAATCGCGTTACTTGAGGGCGAGCGCGACGTTGCTGTATTTCGCTCTGCCGGTGACATCGCGGCCAATCCAATCCGGGGGCTCGAACGCCGCGCAGCTTTTTTGGTTCTCGAATTCCACTTCGGCCACGACCAGGCCGTTGTTCCGCCCGCGGTAAATATCGATTTCGATCGTGTGCGATTTCCATGGCACTTCGTAGCGGACCTTGGTTAGTCGGCGGCCCGCCGTCGCCGGCCAGAGCGCATCAAATTGCTCCACGCTCAGCCGGATCTCCCGCTCTTCACGCGTCCCTTTGGTCCCTTGCTTGAAGGTGAGCGAGCGGACCGCGCCTTTCTTGCGCAAACGCACCTGGAGGCCGCGCGGGCCAACCGCGAGATAGCCCTGGGCGATTGTGTCGTGCGGAAATTTCCTCAGTCCGGGCGGATAGCGCTTCAAGAGAAATTTCCGTTCGATTTCCCGGGTAGATTGCTTTTTCGCCGCGCTCATTCCTGCCGGTCTTATTTTCGTAAACGCGAGAAACATTTGCGAGGATTCGTTTTGTTTTCGGTTCCGCCGTTGGAGCCGTCAAAATTTTTCATGTGACAATTGGATGACGGTGGTGGCACAGGCATCTTGCCTGTGGGGCAAATGGGCCGTTTCTCTTCATGCTCTGAGAGGTCAGGCAAGATGCCTGGCGGCCCCACCGGCGATACGCCTGTGCTACCCGAAGTGCGCAACCCCACCTGTCGCTCGCGGAGTTCACCAGATTGTCACTTGGCCTCCATCTAAACATGCCAGACTGGGTGTAATATTTCCAATTCTCACGATGCTATGAAAACGACCTTCCTCGCTCTGTTCGCCGCTTTCGCCCTGCTCTTCGTCTCCAACACCGCGCAGGCGGAACGGCTCGTCATCAAAGGCTCGGACACTCTGGGCGCAAAATTGGTCCCGCAATTGGCCGAGCAATTCAAAGCGGAACATCCCGACGCCACCTTCGATATTGCCGCGGAAGGATCGACGACCGGTCTCGCCGCGTTGATCGACGGCACGGCCCAGATCGGCATGTCCAGCCGCGAAGCGAAGCCGGCGGAGATCGCGGCCGGCAAGGCGAAAGGCGTGACGCTGAAAGAGACGATCGTCGCCTACGACGGCCTCGGAGTCATCGTCCATAGTGCCAATCCAATCAGCAACCTGACCAAAAAGCAGGTGGAACAAATCTTCACCGGGGAGGTCACCGATTGGAGCGCGGTCGGCGGAAAGTCGGGAACGATTTCGATCTACACTCGAAACACCTCCTCCGGCACCTTTTCGGATTGGAAAGAGCTCGCCATGAAGAAACGCGACTACGCGCCGAGTGCCCAAAAGATGGCCGGAAACGAACAAATCGCCGCCGAGGTGGGCAAGAACTTGAATGGGATTGGCTACGTCGGCCTCGCCTATATGAAAGCGAGCGGGATCAAAGTGGTAACGGTCGAAGGGAAAGCCCCCACTCAGGAAGCTGTGCGCGACAAGTCATGGCCGTATGCCCGGCCGACCTTCTATTATACAAACGGCGAACCGGCCGGCCTGACGAAAACGTTCGTTGATTTCACCCTCAGCCCGGCCGGTCAGAAGATTGTGGCGGCCGTAGGTTTCGTCCCAGTTCAGTGAGCCGGGCGCAATTCTCCGCGCAGAATTGCTCGATTTTCGCCTGAATCGAGTCGCGGATCTGCCGGATTTTATCCAGCTTTTCCTCGCGGGTGCCCTCTACCTTTGAAGGGTCGGGAAACGGCCAGTGCAGGCGCTGGGTGGGTCCGGGAAAAATCGGGCAGCCGCCCGCCTCCGCCTCGCTGCAAACAGTGATGACGTAGGTAAAAAGCTGGCCCGACTTGAAAACGTCGAAGACGGCCTGCGTCTTGTTCTTGGAAATGTCGATCCCGGCTTCGCGCATGACTTCCACCACCAGCGGATTCAACGTCCCCGGCTCCAGCCCGGCGCTCTGCGCTTCGAACTCGGCGCCGCAAGTATCGTTCAGGAACGCTTCCGCCATCTGGCTCCGCGCGCTGTTGTGGACACAAATAAAGAGGATTTTTGGTTTGTTCATTCCGAAAAATTCACAGCGAGCTTGTTCACCGCTTAATCCGCTCGCGCGAGAAGGGTGGGCTCCTCGGGTGGAAGGAAGTCGTCGAGCCGCTTCGCGGAAATCCGCACGTGGGTTCCGATGTGCACGAGATGGTAGAGCGCGATGACATCTTTCGAGCGCATGCGAACGCAGCCGAAGCTGGCCCGCCGCCCGATGCGTCGCTCCTCGGCGGTGCCGTGGATGTAGATGCAGCGGTCGCGCGTATTCGCCGTGGTCCCGTCCATCCCGCGCAGCCAGATCACACGCGAAACGATCGTATCGCGGCCGGGCGCATCCGGTTTCACAATCTCGCCGGTTGCGTTCCGGTTCTTGATTACCGCGCCGGCCGGGAGGCCATCGCCGATCTTCGCGCTCACGAACGTTTCGCCCAGCGGTGTGCGATAACTGCCGACCGCGTCGCCGGTGCCGAACTTCGATGTCGAAACGGGGAACCGCTTGATGACTTTCCCTCGCGCGATCAAGGCCAGTTCCTGGTCTGCGACGCTGACAACAATTTCGGGCGCAGAACCAGCGGCGCGACAAGTTTTGGACGGGCCGCCACAGATGAGAACGAATACGAAGAGAAGGCTCGCCGAGGTTCTCATGTTCACGCGCGGACCATGTTTGAACGCAAGGATCTTAGAGAAACCACGCTTTAACGTTGACCCTTGCCCGGAATGAGAACCTGAAGATCCTCAATCAGGGAATCGATTTTGCGCAGATCTTTCCGGCGGCCCTTTTCCGGCTTCAATTTTCGTTTCCGCACGAGAATCATTAGCTCGCGCAACTCATGCAACCGGTCGCGCGACAATTCCTCGGCTGGCTTGCTCGATTCGAGCGCCGCCCGGCTCTCCGCCAGTCCAATTTCCAGGCGGGCCGCGTAGGCCCGGACTGTGGCGCGCAGATCGTTGCGAAGTTTTTCCAGTTCCGATTCCAGCAGCCTCGCCGGAGAGGTTTCCTTCGATTTAGTGTGGGCGCGTTTGGATCTGGTCGCGGTCATAAAGAGGCTTCGGCCAGCTCTGGTTCTTCCCGGTCCGCGGCGGCCGGCGAGAGGAACGGATTGAAGTTCAGCAGCTCGATCGTGCCGTCGAAGTTTTCCACGAGCGCCGAACAGGTCTCGACCCAATCGCCGCAATTGTAGTAGGTGACCGCGCCGATTTGCCGGATTCCGGCGTTGTGAATGTGGCCGCAAAGGACGGCGTCGACCGCGTATTGTTCGGCGTAACGCGCGATCGCGTTTTCGAATTCGCCGATGAAATTGACGGCGTCTTTGACCCGCTTCTTGGCGTAGGCACTGAGCGACCAATAACCGAGCCCGAAGCGGCGGCGCACGAAGTTGATCAGCGGATTCAGCGAGAGCAGGAACTGGTATCCGAGGTCGCCGGCGAAGGCGAGCCAGCGCGCATTCTGGACCACCGTATCCAGCTCATGTCCGTGAATGACCAAAATTCGCCGTCCATCCACGGTGGTGTGGATGAAATGTTTGGCGATCGCGATGTGGCCGTAATAGCCGCAAAAGCCTCCGAGGAATTCGTCGTGGTTGCCGGGGATGTAAACGATGCGCGTGCCCTTGCGCGATTTGCGCAGGAGTTTTTGGATGACGTCGTTGTGCTGCTGCGGCCAATAGATTCCGCGCCGCATCTGCCAGGTATCGATTAGATCGCCGACGATGTAGAGCGTTTCGAACTCGTGATCGCGCAGGAATTCGAGGAACGCCCCGGCGTTGCTGCTGCGCGTCCCCAGGTGCACATCGGAAATCCAGGCCGTCCGAAAGAGCTGCGGCATCGGCGTCCGGACAACGCGAAGGTTCCGCACGCGTGTTAGTGAATCAGGTGTCTGCATTCGGCCTGAAAATAGCAGGCGCGACGATGCCCCGACAAAGGCAGTTTTGTTACGTTTGTGTGGCGAAATCACGGTGCGCGCAAATCGTGGAGCGGCTTCGTGCCTCTCGTTAAGCCGTTCTCCTCTCCACGAGGTAACGGGGCCGTTACCTTTCAATTCTTAGGTTCGGGAAAAATCCGGTTATGAAGACTGATGAATCCCGCGCAGCTCCACATCATCCTCAATCACATCCCGGTGATTGGCATTCCCTTCGGGACGGCGCTTTTGATTTGGGGATTCTTGCGCAAGAGCGACGAGGTCAAAAGGGCCGGCCTCCTTGTTTTCGTTGCGATCGCCCTGGTGACGATTCCCACTTTTCTCACCGGCAAGGCCGCGGAGGACATGGTCGAACATCTGCCGGGTGTTTCAGAGAACCTGATTGAGAACCACGAACGTGCGGCCACCATCGCGCTCATCGCGACGTCGGTCCTCGGGGGTCTGGCGTTGCTTCGCCTGCTGATACCACTCCGGTTCGCGGCGGTTGGTGCGCCGATGAGCATTCTTGTCTTTGTTTTCGCCCTCGGTGTCGCAGGGTGGCTGGGGAGAACCGCTCACCTTGGCGGCCAGATTCGGCATCCCGAAATCAGGGGAAACTCAACATCTCTTGGGATCTTCGCGGCGCGGGAGGATGATGACCACAAAAACGAGGAACATCGAGACGAAGCGCGGCAGACGGAGACGGTCAAAGACGAGGAGCATAAAGATGAGGTCCGGCAGAACGAGGAAGGAAAAGACGAGGAATCCGGGCGGCGCCGTCGAGGACGGGGGCGCGGGCGAGGTGGACGAGACAGATGATCGATATTCGTAGAGCGAATTGGCTCTCGCAGGCCGAGGGACTGTCCGATACAAGTCGGTCTGCTAATGAAAACGCGCATATACGGTTTGGTCGGAATGGTTCTTCTCGCTGCGGCTTCGCCGTTAGGCGCTGGGGCGCTTGAGAGTGCGAGTAACCCTGGGGACGTGGGGCCGAATATCAGCATTACGGTTCTCCCAACGACGGTAACGCAAGACTTCAACACCCTCATCAGCAGCGGGAGCGCTACCTGGACAAACAACAGCACGCTCACAGGCTGGTATCACGCGCGCACGGGCAGCGGCACGGCCATCGTCGCCAACGATGGCGGCAACAACGCGGGAAACTTGTATAGCTATGGCACTGGGACAAACACAGAACGTGCGCTCGGCTCAGTCGGTTCGACCAATGCCGCCGTGGGGAACCTTTTTTGGGGCATCCTCCTGACGAATAATACCGGCGCGACCATCACCACGCTCGACGTCACCTACACGGGCGAGCAGTGGCGCAATAGCGCCGCGGCCGCTCAAACGGTTTCGTTCTCGTACCTGACCGGGAGCAGTCTGACCGGAAATCTGACAGATTTTCAAACCGCCGGCGTTAACGTCCCGTCGCTGGATTTCACCAGCCTGATCACGGGAGGGTCCGCCGGAGCGCTGGACGGGAATGCCGCTGCAAACCGGACGGTAAAAACCTTCACCATCACAGGGCTCAGCCTCGCCAATGGCCAGGACATTCTGCTTCGCTGGTCAGACCCCGACCACAGTGGCAACGATCATGGTCTCGCCATTGACGATTTCTCTGTCACGGCGAGCAGCACCGGCGGTCCTACGCCCACGCCGTCCCCTACAGCTACAGCTACAGCTACAGTTACACCTACGCCGACCGCTACACCGGGGTCAACGCGCATCCATGACATTCAGGGGGCGGCCCACCTTTCGCCCATGGCCGGGCTAACCGTAGCAAGCATTCCCGGTATCGTTACGGCCAAGGTTTCCAACGGCTTCTTCCTGCAGGACCCCTTACCCGATAGCAATGACGCTACTTCTGAGGGCATCTTCGTTTTCACTTCATCGGCTCCTACCGTTAGCGTCGGAGATGCCCTCCTGGTCGGTGGGACAGTGACGGAGTTCAGACCCGGCGGCAGCAGCGCAACGAACCTAACGACCACGGAGATCTCGTCACCGGGCATCGCACTGCAATCAAGCGGCAACACTCTGCCGGCGCCGATCGTTGTGGGCGCGGGCGGACGTATCCCGCCCGGGACCGTCATCGACGACGATGCCACGGGCAGCGTGGAGACAAGCGGGACCTTTGACCCCGCCACGGACGGCATTGATTTCTACGAGAGCCTGGAAGGAATGCGCGTCCAGATAAATAACGCCGTGGCGGTCGGCCCGCGGGGCGATGTGGGCGAGATACCCGTTCTTTCCGACGACGGCGCGAACGCCAGCATCCGAACTACCCGCGGCGGCATCGTCGTGCGGTCCACTGATTTCAATCCGGAACGTGTGTTGATAGACGATCGAATCCTGGCCACGCCCGTGGTCGACGTAGGCGATCATTTCACCGGCCCTCCTGTTGGCGTGATGGATTACAGCTTTGGGAATTTCAAGCTCCTGATCACCCAGGCGCTTACTGCTGTGTCGGGAGGCCTAACTCGGGAAACCACCACCATCCCCACTCCCACCCAGCTCGCTATTGCCACCTTCAACGTTGAAAACCTCGACCCGGGCGACCCGCCAGCGCAGTTCGCTGCGCTGGCCAATCTGATCGTCACTAACCTCCGTTCACCCGACATCATTACCCTGGAAGAGGTCCAGGATAACAATGGGCCCACCAACGATGCCGTGGTCGATGCCACCACCACCTACAATACCCTGATCTCAGCCATCCAAACGGCTGGAGGTCCGGCCTACAGTTTCCGGCAAATCAATCCGGTGGATGATCAGGATGGGGGCGAGCCCGGCGGAAATATTCGCGTCGGTTTCCTTTTCCGCACGGATCGCGGCCTCGCCTTCATCGATCGCCCCGGCGGGTGTTCAACCTGTGCCACCACCGTTGGGAGCGGCCCATCCGGGACTGAGCTTTCCTTTAGCCCCGGCCGCGTCGACCCGGCTAACTCTGCCTTTAACAACAGTCGTAAACCGCTCGCAGGCGAGTTTACCTTCAACGGTCAGAAGTTGTTTCTCATCGCGAATCACTTCAACTCCAAGGGCGGCGACGATCCTCTCTTTGGCCGCTTCCAGCCTCCCGTTCTAAGTTCCGAGACCCAGCGCAACCAGCAGGCGCAGATCGTCAATAATTTCGTCGATAGCATCCTGGCCCTGGATTCGAGCGCCAAAATTGTCGTCCTCGGCGACTTGAACGATTTCCACTTTTCCACCCCGGCTAACACGCTCAAAGGCGGCGTCCTGCACGCCTTGATTGAGACGTTGCCGCAGAGTGAGCGGTATACGTATGTTTTTGAAGGCAACTCGCAGGACCTCGATCACATTCTGGTTAGCAACAGTCTGTTCGCCGGTCCGTTCGACTACGATGTCGTTCACGTTAATTCGGAGTTTGCCGACCAGACGAGCGATCATGATCCGCAGGCAGTGCGGTTGACACTTGGCGTAAGTCCGACTCCAACTCCGACGTCTACCCCAACACCTTCACCATCGGCGACAGTTTCGCCTACCGTGCCACCGACGCCTTCGCCGTCAGCGACCGCGTCGCCAAGCGCCAGCCCTACGACCACGCCTGGTTGCACTGGTCTGGCGACCGTGAGCTATAGCGGCCCGCCGGTAGCCATCCCCGATAACAACACCACAGGTGTTAACCTGACTCTAGCGGTAAGCGGGCTTGGAACGATCACGGATCTTGACTTCCGTTTCGATGGAACGGTTTCGAGTCCCGATCCGCTCTCTACCACCGTGGGTGTAAACCACTCCTGGGTGGGAGACATGATCTTCAGGTTGACCTCACCTGGTGGAACCACGGTGACCTTCTACGATCGGCCCGGTGTGCCGGCGTCTACCTTTGGTTGCAGCAGCAACAATCTTTTCAACCTGACCTTGGACGATGAGGCTGGGTCTGCTTTGGAAGGTCAATGTCCTGGAGACACTGATGCCGGCCCATTGACCGGCAGCTTCATCCCAAACAATCCGTTGTCGGCCTTTGACGGACAGAATCCAAATGGGACCTGGACCTTGACGGCGATCGACGCGGCGGGTGGTGATGTCGGGACGGTGCGAGCTTTCTCGCTCATCCTTGGCGTAGGGTGCGGGACCCCGCCTCCGCCTCCCTCACCTACTCCTACACCTTCCGCCACACCGACGATCACTCCAGGAACATGTCCTCCAGTCATCACCCATTCCACGAGCCAGGCGATCACACCGTTGAACTCAGTCTCGTGCAACAACGGGGTGGGCCATACCGACAACAGCTACTGGAGAGCGTTTAACATGGCGACCTTCACCGGCGGGGACCAGTACATCGTCACCTCGGTTTCCTTCGGAGTGGAAGAGGCAACGGGCGCAGGCGGAACGCAACCGGTCACGGTGCGTCTCTACACCACGACGAACTTCCCGGTGGGCTTCCCTGGATCGTTGACCCAGATCGCGGCCACCACGGTTCAAGTGCCGGACAGCGCGTCGGGGACGGTCTTGAGCGTGCCCTTGGGGGCCATAGTGCCAGCGGGAACATCGGAGCTGGTAATGGAACTCTTTACGCCGGACGGACAAGCCGCGGGAAACCTGTTCTTCGTGGGCTCGAACGCGGCGCCGGAGACCGGACCGAGCTATCTGAGTGCGGCGGGCTGCGGGATTGCCACGCCAACCACGACCGCGGCGATCGGCTTCCCGAACATGCACATTGTGTTTAACGTCCTGGGCACCTGTGACCAACTCCCCCCGACTCCCACTCCATCGCCCACAGCGTCACCGTCAGCGACGGCTTCACCAACAGCATCGCCAACCGCGACCCCGGTGAGCCCGACGCCAACACCGAGCGCCTCGCCGACTCCGACCCCGGTGAGTCCGACACCAACGCCCAGCGCCTCGCCAAGCCCGAGTCCAGCGTCGAAGGCAATCAACCTGTCGACCCGGATGAGAGTTCAGACGGACGATAACGTAGGCATCGGCGGCTTTATCATTACTGGAACGGTTCCGAAGGAGGTGATCGTCCGGGCCATTGGACCTTCGTTGGTCAACTTCGGTGTTCCCGATGTGCTGGCTGATCCCGTGCTTGAGCTACACGGTCCGAGCGGGTTTGCCACGATCACGAACAACAACTGGAGAGATACTCAGGAGGACGAGATCGAGGCCACGGGCATCCCGCCGACCAATGATCTGGAGTCGGCCATCGTGGCGACCTTGGATCCAGGATCGTATACGGCGATCGTGCGAGGCAATAACAACACCTCGGGTGTAGCCCTGGTGGAAGTCTACGACTTGGACCAGGCAGTTGACTCGAAACTGGCCAACCTGGCCACGCGTGCCTTTGTCAGCACCGGTGACAACATCGTGATCGCGGGCTTCCTGCTCAGTGACCATGGTGGCATCAACGGCCTGGGCGGACCGAACGACGACCGAGTGATCGTGCGGGGCATCGGGCCAAGCCTGGTTCCGGCCATACTCCCGGCCAGCGCCGTGCTGGCCGATCCAACGTTGGAGCTGCGCGACGCCAATGGAACGCTTCTCCTTGCGAATAACGATTGGCAGGATGATGCCGGCCAGGCGGCCGAGATCATCGCCGCCGGTCTGGCTCCGGCCAACGACCTCGAGTCTGCCATAGCCGCGACGCTGCCGCCGGGCCTTTACACGGCGCTGCTTGCTGGCCTGAACAACGGCACCGGCATCGGCGTGGTGGAAATCTACGACCGCGGGCCATAGCCGGCGCCGGCTCGCGAGGCCAGATTTGCCGCGAGCCTGTTCTTGCTGGGTTCGCCTAACGCTTTCCCCGAGGATTGAATCCCTGGGTCGGGGGACAAGATGCCACGTCAGT
>DASZDO010000008.1:0-145473 GCA_035941955.1 Chthoniobacterales bacterium | reverse complement strand
CGTCCGAGCCGTTCGCCTTGTCTTCCGCCAGAAGCTCTTCCGTCGCGTGTTCGAAAACCTTCACGAATTCGTTGCCGATGATCTTTCGTTTCGTTTCCGGATCGGTCACGCCTTCAAGCAATTTCAGGAAGCGATCGGCCGCTTCGACATACTTCAAACGAACGTGAAAGTTTTCTCCGAAAACGCGCTGGACCATTTCCTCTTCGTGCGAACGGAGCAGGCCGTTGTTGACAAAAATGCACGTCAGCTGGTCGCCGATCGCCTTGTGCAGGAGCGCGGCCGTGACCGATGAATCGACGCCGCCGCTGAGTCCCAGCACCACTTTCTGGTCGCCCACCTGTTGCCGAACGCGCTCGCAGGCCTCTTCGATGAACGAGCCCATCGTCCAATCCATCGCGCACCCGCAGATGTGAAAAACGAAGTTCTGGAGGATCTCTTTGCCGCGCGGGGTGTGCGCCACTTCGGGATGGAAGAGCAGCCCGTAGAGTTTCCGTTTGGGATCTTCGATCGCGGCGAACGGCGAATTCTCCGTGTGCGCCGTCGCATGAAATCCCGCGGGCATGGCCGTGACCTTGTCGCCGTGACTGCTCCAGATATCGATCTGCTCCCCGATGCCATCGAAAAGTTTGGAACCATTTGAGACGTGGAGCATCCCCGCGCCGTATTCGCGGCGGGCGCTGAACTCCACCTGGCCCCCCAAATGATGCGTCATCAACTGCATCCCGTAGCAAATTCCCAGCACCGGCAGGCCGAGAGAAAAAATCTTCGGGTCGAGGTGCGGCGCGCGCTGGTCGTAAACGCTCGCCGGCCCGCCCGAGAGGACGATGCCTTTCGGCTTCAACGCCGCGACCTCCTCAGCCGGGATGTCGAAGCGAACGATCTCAGAATAAACCTGGCATTCGCGAATGCGGCGCGCGATGACCTGGGTGTACTGCGAGCCGAAATCGAGGATGAGAATCTTGGAATGGGCGGGTGGCGCGGCAGTCTTCATGGGCGCGACGGGTCAGGTCCGGGCGGGTTGGTGCTCGGATCATTGGCCGGATCGATCGGAACGAGGGTTCCGCCTCCGGTGATGCCGCGCTTGAATTTTTCGCCTGCCTCTTGCGTGATCGGTTTTTCCAAAGGATCGGCGCAACCGGCGGCCAGGATCGCGCTCGCGATGCAAAAAGCGGCAGAGAGGGCTTTCAAGCATTGAGAATAATGGGACTGCCAGTTCATTGCAAGAACTTCGGGAGTGACGAATGACGAAGGTCGAATGACGAATCCCTTTTGCATTCGAACTTCGAACTTCGACATTCGAACTTCCATGATTGATCCCGAAGTCCTGCTCCAGGGGTACCGCCTCGGCGTGTTTCCCATGGCGATGGACGACGGCCAGATCGAATGGTTTTCGCCCGATCCGCGCGCCATTCTTCCGCTGGATAACTTTCATGTCTCGCAAACTCTCGAGCGGGTCGTGCGGAAGAAGAGTTTCGAGATCCGAATCGACGCTTCATTCCCCGAGGTCATGCGGCAGTGCGCGCAACGCCCCGAGACCTGGATCAATGGCGAGCTCATCGAAAGTTACACCCGGCTGAACCAGCTCGGCCACGCCCACTCCGTGGAGGCGTGGCAGAATGGCGAGCTCGCCGGCGGCCTTTATGGCGTCTCGATCGGCGCCGCATTTTTCGGCGAGTCGATGTTCCATCATGTGCGCGACGCGTCGAAGATTGCGCTGGTCGCTCTCGTAGAACACCTGCGCGCCCAACGCTTCACGCTTCTCGACACCCAATGGCGCACCCCGCACCTGGCGAAATTCGGCGCCATCGAAATCCCGCGTGCCGAGTATCTGCATCGACTTTCGTCCGCCGTGAATTTGCCGCGGAGCTTTCTCGATTGACCAAGAATTTCGGAAACCGGAGACCGGAAACCGGAAAGAAAGGCCGATGTCTCGCTTGCTTTGTCGCGTCCTTGGAGACTCTTTCTTTCCGCAATCCGGTTTCCGGTATCCGGTTTCCGTCCTTGCTCGATCCGCGTAATTTTGCATAGTGACGCGGCTTCGAGACAGCGCGTGTTCTGTCGCGTTGCGGCTGGGTAGCTCAGTTGGTAGAGCAGAGGACTGAAAATCCTCGTGTCGGGGGTTCAATTCCCTCCCCAGCCACCTTTTTTTCTCATTGGGCGTTCCTCCTTCGCGTTCCCTACGGCGAGACAGGTGGACGCTTGCCACGCCGAAGCTTTTGGCGTAGGCGGGTTGGACGTTTCTCTTCGGATTTCCGCTCCATGCCTAACGAACCAACGCAGATTCAAAACTTCATCGATGGCCAGTTCGTCGAGCCGGTCGGGGGCAAGTACCTCGACAACATCGAGCCGGCCACGGGCAAGCCGTATTCGCAGGTCCCCGACAGTGACAGTCGCGATGTCGACCTGGCCGTCGTCGCAGCCGACAAAGCGTTCGCGGAATGGTCCCGCACACCTGCGGCGGACCGATCCCCCATCCTCCTGCGCATCGCCGAGCTGATCGACCGTGATCTCGAGAAACTCGCGCGGGCCGAGTCGATTGATACGGGCAAACCGGTCTCGCTCGCGCGCGGCCTCGACATTCCGCGAGCCGCGAGCAATTTCCGCTTCTTTGCGACCGCGATCCTGCACACCGAATCCGAGGCGCATATGACCGATGGCGTCGCGTTCAATTACACGTTGCGCCAGCCGCGCGGGATCGCAGGGTTGATTTCACCATGGAACTTGCCGCTCTATTTGTTGAGCTGGAAAATCGCGCCCGCGATCGCGTGCGGCAATACCGCCATCGCCAAGCCGAGCGAGCTGACGCCCATGACGGCCTACCTGCTCTGCGAGATTTGCCGCGAAGCCGGCCTGCCGAACGGCGTGCTCAATGTCGTGCACGGCACGGGGCCGAATGTCGGCGCGCCGATCACGGCGCATCCGAAGATCGGCACGATCTCGTTCACCGGCGGCACGGTGACCGGCCGCAAAGTGGCCGAGACCTGCGCACCCATGTTCAAGAAAGTTTCGCTCGAGCTGGGCGGAAAGAATCCAAACATCATCTTCGCCGACGCCGATCAGGACGCCGCCATCGCCGGCAGCCTCCGCTCTTCCTTCGCGAATCAGGGCCAGGTCTGCCTGTGCGGCTCGCGTGTGTTCGTCGAACGCTCCGCCTACCAGGATTTCGTCGACCGCTTTGTGGAAAAAGCATCGCAGCTGCGGCTCGGAGATCCTCTAGAAGCGACGACCGATCAAGGCGCGATCGTCTCGAAGACGCAGCTCGATAAGGTAAAGTTCTACGTCGATCTCGCGCAGCAGGAGGGCGGAAAGATCGCCCTGGGTGGTTCCGCGCCGGAATCGATCAACGAACGCTGTCAGTCGGGTTACTTCTTTCCGCCGACGGTCATCACCGATTTGCCGGTCGCGTGCCGCACGAACCGCGAAGAAATCTTTGGTCCCGTTATCACCGTCACGCCATTCGACAGCGAAGAGGAAGTGATCGGTTACGCCAACGACAACGAATACGGCCTGGCCTCGAGCGTTTGGACGCAAAACCTAAGTCGCGCTCATCGCGTCGCGGAACAAATCCATACCGGCACCGTCTGGGTGAACTGCTGGCTGGTGCGCGACTTGCGCGTGCCCTTCGGTGGCATGAAACAAAGCGGCGTCGGCCGCGAAGGCGGCGACGAAGCGTTGCGCTTCTTCACCGAACCAAAGAATGTCTGCATCGCGAAGTAGAGAATTGTTTGCCACACGCGGGTCGCGCCTTCTCTCATGCGCGTGCTTCGCGGCAACGATCTTCGCTGCTTTGCCCACTCTTCGGGCCGATCTCCCCTTGGGGCCCACCGAAGACCACGAGGTGCGATCGGCTAACGGCCGCTACCTAGCGAAATTGACCGTCGCGCCTCCGAACATCGCAGTTTTTGCCGTAAATGAAGGCGGTGATGTGCCGATCTGGTCGATGGACGCGGGATCAGTGCTCGACGACGAGCATCGAACTATGCTTCTGGACAACGACGGCCAATCGGTGGTGCTCGCCTATATTAATTACATTTGGAACGACTACTCACCCGATGTCGTGATGGTCCACTTTATCAACCGCGGCCGAGTCGTTCGCCAGGTCACGCTGGGCGAATTACTTCCCGATCTCTCGAAGTTGGAGAGAACAACTTCTCATTTTTCGTGGGGCCGTTTTAACGGGATCAACGACCACGGTCAATTTATCGCCCTGCCCGTCGATTACCGAGCGCTCTACTTCGATGTCGCCACGGGCCAGCTCGTCAAAAACCGGAAACTCTACAGCCTCCTGGCGTATGATTTCCTGGACTTTCGGAGAGGATCGCCTGGATTTCCCGGCCTGATCATCTCCTGTGTCTTGGGCATCATAGTCGGTCTCGCACTTCGACGACGCCCGCTGTTTGCTCTCGCGACCAGTTTATTGCTGAGCGCCGGGATAGTGATCTTCTATTTGTGGTATGAAAATGTGTTTGAGGCTTGGTCGCGGCCGGAAGCCGATCTATGGCCGGCCGTAGCTTTTGACGCGGCACCGCTTGCGAGAGGTTATAGATGGGAGCAGGTCTCGCTTGTCCCGATCATCGTGGTCTATCTGCTGCCCACCATCATCTCCGCGATCATGGTAAGCCTTCTTTGGCCGCTTTTAGGACGGCGCCCCGCGCCGTTTCGAGCTGCCACCTGAGAAAAGTAGTAACGCGAAGCGCCAAGTGTAGCGCCGCTCGGATTTCGCTGGCGCATTGAAGACACTGGCAAAACAGTCTAAAGAGTTTCATGAAATACGTTGATGGATATGTCTTGCCCGTCCCGAAGAAAAATCTGACCGCCTACCGCCGCATGGCGCAGAAGGCCGGCAAGGTCTGGATGGACCACGGCGCACTGCAGTTTTGTGAATGTGTCGGTGACGATCTCAAAACGAAGATGGCGGCCTCGTTCCCGGCGACGATCAAACTCAAGCCGGGCGAGACGGTGGTGTTTTCGTGGATCGTGTTCAAGTCCCGCGCGCACCGCGATAGCGTCAACACCAAAGTCATGAAAGACCCGCGACTCGACAAGATGATGGATATGAAATCGATGCCCTTCGACTCGAAGCGCATGGTTTATGGCGGTTTCAAAACCATGGTGGACCTTTAAAAAGGCGCGTCACCCTATCCTTCCGAAATCCGAAATCCGACTTCCAACTTCTTATCACTATGTGCCGAAACATCAGAACCCTTCATAACTTCGCACCGCCCGCCACCGACGACGAAATTCGCGCATCT
Source organism: Chthoniobacterales bacterium (assembly GCA_035941955.1). Classification (GTDB taxonomy): domain Bacteria; phylum Verrucomicrobiota; class Verrucomicrobiia; order Chthoniobacterales; family UBA10450; genus AV80. Next base: position 140,221 of record DASZDO010000008.1, on the reverse strand, counting down.
TCGCTCCAGTTCGTCCGCAAGCTGAGCGGGTTCACCAAGCCTTCAAAAGCCAACGAGGACGCCTTCAACCGGGCGATCGATCAGGTGACGCTGGCCGCGCGGGAACTCCTCAACTCCCTGGTCACGAATGCGCCGCCGCGCGATCGCGATGCCGAAGCAATTAAAGCTCGTGCACGATCGGCGAAGCGCTTCGCCGCTGTCTCCGTTCCGGTTGTGGCAGGTCACAGCCACAACCACAATCACAACTAAGCTGCAACCTCGCTGACTCCTAAGTCTACTTATGGCTGCGTCTTTCTCCGGCGGATGCGCTTGCGGCGCGATCCGCTACGAATGCACCGGGGAGCCGATCGCGATGTTTAATTGCCACTGCCGGGATTGTCAGCGCGCGACGGGCACCGCCTTTAGCGCAGTGGTGTATGTGCCGGCGAAAGCGTTCAAGGTTACAAAAGGCGCGCCGCGTGATTACTCCACGCCGAGCGAGATGGCCGGCCACAACAAGCGCGGCTTTTGCCCTGATTGCGGGTCGCGGCTCTTCGGCGGCGCTAGTGAGGAAGGGCAGGGCATCAACGCCTCGAGCCTGGACGATCCCAGCCTGTTCAAACCGCGGATGCATATCTGGACCTCCGACGCGCAGTCGTGGGACCAGATGGATCCAGCGCTGCCAAAATTTGAGAAATATCCGCCATCTTAATGCGGTTGAGAGGTTGAGAGGTTGAGAGTGCGCACCTTTATCAACGGACGCCTGCACTTGAAGGTTGCCTTCTCTGCCCTTGCCGTTGGGATCGCGGGCATCTTTTCCCTTGGTGCTTCGGTCCGCGCGGCGGGTGTATCTGATCCGGCTCCGAGCCGTCAAGTGACGCACACGCTTCAGCGTGAAGTCGCTCATAAGATCGAAATTCAGTACCTGTTGTTTCTGCCGAACGGCTACGAAAAGAACACCGAGAAATGGCCGCTGATTCTTTACCTCCATGGAGGATCGGCGCGCGGAAACGACATCAGCCAGATGAAGAAGTTGGGGCTGACCGAGAAAGTCAGAGGCGATCCCAATTTTCCATTCATTGTGGTCTCTCCCCAATGTCACAAAGGCGAAATCTGGACCGATACGGCCGCGCTGGGCGCGGTCCTCGACGACGTGGCCCGGAGCCACCGGGTTGACCCAGACCGGGTCTACGTCACCGGCCACAGCATGGGCGGACGCGGTGCTCTCTACGCCGCGTCCAGGATGCCGAACCGTTTCGCCGCGGTCGTTTCGCTCGGGCCATTCGCGCCCATTACCGCTTGGGCGGACACGCTGGCCGCCGTTCCACTCTGGCTGTTTCATGGAACGAAGGACCAATTCACGCCGCTAAAGGAGATCGAGGAATTGATTCAGGCTGTGAAACTGGCCGGCGGCGATCCAAAATTGACGATCCTCCCCGGACGCGATCATTACATTCTCGACGTTTACGACCGGCCCGATCTTTATGTATGGCTGGCGCAGCAAAAGCGGAGACATTCCGTTCCTGCACGGTGATTTCCTAATTCTTACTTCTGCCTTCTAACTTCCAAGACATGGAGCAGCCAGCAATCAGCGGGCGAAAATTCCGGACGGCCTTCGTTCTGCTTTTGGTGGTCGCGGTCACGTTGCTTTTCCTGGCCGTGACCTGGCCGTTTCTCAAGGCCCTCCTCCTCGGCGCGTTGCTGGCCGGGTTATTTCACCCGCTTTATCGGTGGGTGACGCGGCGGCTCGGCGGCCGTAGATCGCTCGGCTCGATCGTCACTTTGCTGATCCTCTTTATCCTCGTCATCGGCCCGATCAGCGCCTTTCTTGGCGTCGTTGTCCAACAGGCCCTCCAGGTGAGCGAGCACGCGATTCCGTGGGTCCAGCAACTCTTCGGCTCCGCGAGTACCTTCAATGCGCACGATTGGCTGGTGCAAAGATTTCCCGCGCTGGCCAGTCACATTCCGAGCCAGGAACAGCTGGTGCAGAATGTCGGCGCGGCGGCGAAGGCCGCCGGGGGATTGCTCGTGGCCGGCGCTTCCCAATTCACCGCCGGAACCGCCGCCTTTCTTCTGAACCTTTTCGTCATGGTTTACGCGATGTTTTTCTTCTTCAAGGATGGGCAGAAGATCATCGAGAAAATTTTCTATTACATGCCGCTGAGCCATGAGGATGAAGCGCTCATGCTCCAGCGATTCAGTTCGATCACACGCGCGACGGTGAAGGGCACTCTCGTGATCGGCATGATCCAGGGCGCGCTGGCCGGCCTCGCCTTCTGGGCGGCGGGCATCGGGGGAGCGGCGTTCTGGGGAACACTCATGGCGATCCTTTCGGTTGTCCCGGGAATTGGGGCGGCCCTGATCTGGGTGCCGGCCGTTATTTATTTGTTTATTACCGGCCAAACTCTCGCTGGCACGCTGCTGCTGGCCTGGTGCGCAGCTGTGGTGGGAACGGTCGACAATATTCTGCGTCCGGTGCTGGTCGGGAAGGACGCCAAGATGCCGGATCTTCTGATTCTGGTGGGGACACTGGGCGGTTTGTTCCTTTTCGGAGCGGTGGGCTTCATTGTCGGACCGATTGTTTGCGGATTATTCCTGACGGTTTGGGAGATTTACGGCGCGACCTTCAGGGACATTCTGCCGCCGGTGAAGAGCCTTCGCAGTGAAATCTCGCCCAGCGGACACGAAGAACGCCAGGCCCCGGAGGTTCCAAAATAATCTTCGTGAACCGTCGTGACCTTTGTGCGAGGTCATCATCTAATGAGCAAATCGTTCGAAAGCTCCCGCGCACCTGAGCCGGTGGGCGCGTTCCCGCACGCGAAGCGCGTGGGCGACCTGTTGTTTCTCTCCGGCATCGGACCGCGCGTTCGCGGCAGCAGGGAAATTCCCGGCGTGACGCTCGATGTCGCCGGCAACATCGTCAGCTACGACATCGAAACACAGTGTCGCGCCGTGTTCGAAAATGTCCGGTTCGTGCTGGAAGATGCCGGTGCGTCCTGGCACGACATCGTCGATGTCACGGTCTTCCTCACGAATATGAAGAAGGATTTCCCGATCTACAATCGCATCTACGCGGAGCATTTCGCCGGTCCCAATAGACCGAACCCAACGCGCACGACGGTCGAGATCACCGCGCTGCCCACGCCGATCGCGATCGAGCTCAAGGTGATCGCGACGGTGGGATAAATTAAACGGCTGCGATATAGGTTTGGCCGTCCGCGATGCCGCCCGGCACTTCGACAACGAAGCTGTTGTCCCCGTTGCTTCAGTAATTTCTCGTTCGCCGGAGCGCTTAGATTTGATAGACTGCAGGACTGTGAGCTTGGAACAATTGGAAAGCGCAATTCTTGGTCTGACACTTGACGAGCGACAGCGACTGGCGGTTTGGTTCGAGGAGAATCGGCGGGAATTGCTCGGGGATGACCCGGACGAACTGAGCGAGGAGCAAAAGGGCGAACTCGTTCGCCGGCGCGAGCTGGCTCTGGCGCATCCCGAACTGCTGGAACCTTGGGACGGCACTATCGAGCGCGTGCGCGAGCGACTTCATGAGTTTCGCAGTCAGAAAACTTCCACTCGCTGAGCAAGACGCGCTTAACGCGGCAATCTGGTATGAGCAACGGCGACCGGGTCTGGGAGAGCAGTTCTTGGATGAAGTAGATCGCGCCGTCCGGGCGCTCGGCGAGTCCGCTCTGCATCATCGAATCCGATTTTCCGACGTTCGTCGCAGGCCGATACACCGGTTCAAATTCTACGGAATTTATTACATTGTCCGAGATGAGGAGATTTGGATATTGGCGATCTCCCATGGGCGGCGACATCCGCGTGGGTTGCAAGAACGCGCGGCGCAACTTGGCTGACCAGCAGGAACATGAGTAAAGCGTCATTTCAGATCATCGCCGCGGACCACACTGGGATCACAGTGGCAAACCTCGATCGGGCCGTCGCCTTCTGGCGCGACGTCCTTGGTTTCGAGTTTTCCCATCGGACCCACCAGACCGGCGAGCTCGCCAGTGAAATTACCGGCGTTCCCGGCGCGGAGATATCACTCGCGGTCCTCAAGGCGCCCGGACATAAGATTGAATTGCTGGAGTACCACCAGCCACCTGACCGAACACAACAGGGCAATCTCCGCCCATGCGATGTCGGATCGGCGCACGTGGCGCTTACCGTGGATGATCTTGATGCGGTGCTGAACGCCATTGCCGCGTCCGGCTGGAGCGCGGCGGGCAAACCTCAGACGCTCCAGTCTGGTCCGAACGCGGGGAAGCGCGTCGTTTACGTCCGCGACCCCGACGGGACAACGATCGAGTTCATGCAGCCGCCTGACAAAGGAAGAAGTACGAATTAAGAAGTAAGATTCGACTTTCATCACATGAACTTCTCTGCCGTCGAAGACTTCGCCCACCAGCTTGATGCCGAGGATCCGCTGCGTCATTTCCGCGAAAAATTTCATCTTCCGCTTGGCGTGGACGGCAAGCCGCTCATTTATCTGGCGGGCAATTCGCTCGGCTTGATGCCGAAGGCGGCGCGAAAGATCGTCGAACAGGAGCTAGACGATTGGGCGAAGCTCGCGGTGGATGCGCATCTCGGAGCAGCGACGCCGTGGTACTCGTATCACGAAACGCTGCGCGAGCCGGCGGCGCGGCTGATCGGGGCGCAGCCGAACGAAGTCATCTGCATGAACAGTCTCACGGTGAACCTTCACCTGATGATGGCCACGTTCTATCGCCCGACGAAATCGCGCTTCAAGATCCTGATGGAAGAGCCGGCCTTCCCTTCGGATACGTATGCGATCAAAACGCAAATTGCGCACCACGGATTCGATCCGAAGGAGGCGCTCGTGCTGGCGCGACCGCGCGAAGGAGAGTTCACGGTCCGACAAGATGATATCGAGGCTGTGCTGGAGAAGCACGGCGACGAAATCGCGCTCGTGCTTTTCGCCGGGGTGAACTTTTTCACCGGCCAGTTATTCGACATCGAGAAGATCACCGCGTTAGCACGGAAGCGAGGCTGCACGGTCGGGATCGATCTCGCGCACGCGATCGGCAACGTGCCGCTGGCGATGCACGATTGGAACGTCGATTTCGCGGTGTGGTGCTCCTATAAATATCTCAACTCCGGACCTGGGGCGGTGGCGGGAGCGTTCGTGCACGAGCGGCACGCCACTAATCGCGACCTGCCGCGCCTGGCCGGCTGGTTCGGGAACGATCCCGCGACCCGGTTCCGGATGCATCTCGAGCCGGAGTTCATCCCCGTTCCCTCGGCTGACGGCTGGCAGATCAGCAACCCGCCGATCTTCTCGATGGCTCCGCTGCGTGCTTCGCTCGCGATCTTCGATGAAGCCGGCGGAATGGAAGCGCTCCGCGCAAAGTCGGTCAAGCTGACGGGATATCTCCAGTTCCTACTCGAGAATCCGGCAGTGGCCGGAAAACGCTACACGGTCATTACACCACGCGAGAAAGACGAGCGGGGTTGTCAGCTTTCGATCCTGGCCCATGAACATCCGAAGGAGTTGTTCGGCAAGCTCGACGCGGCTGGCGTGAAATGCGATTTCCGCGAACCAAACGTGATCCGGGCCGCGCCGACCCCGCTTTACAACACCTTTCACGAGGTGTGGCGATTCGCCAGAATTCTGGCCGAGCATCAGTGAGATTGCGCTCCAACCGCGAAATCGGATGAAACGGATTGAGGTGTCGTTGCTTCTCGCAAGCTTCCTCGCGCTGGCCCCTCTCGCCAGCGGGACGGATCGCGCCGCCGACTTCATAAACAGCTACCTGAAGAAAAAGCAGATCCCCGGATGCGCTGTCATGGTCCGCCAGGGCGGCAAGGTCGTGCTTTCCGCGGGTTACGGCATGGCGAACCTGGAACACGGTGTCCGCGTGACACCGGAGACGATCTTTCAATCCGGCTCGATGGGAAAACAATTCACCGCCATGGCCGTCATGATGCTGGTCGAGGAGGGCAAACTCTCGCTCGACGATCCCATCTCGAAATACCTCACGATGCCTTCCGGTTGGTCCAAGATCACCGTGCGGCATCTGCTAACGCACACCTCGGGGCTCGGCGACTATCCCGAAGACTTTTCTTTGCAAAAGGATTACACCGAGGACGACCTGCTGAAGATGATTACGACACAGCCGCTCGGCTTCGTGGCGGGAGAAAAATGGAACTACAGCAATCTCGGCTACGTGACCCTGGGCCTCCTCATCCACAAGGTGAGCGGCGAGTTTTACGGCGATCTTCTGCAAAAGCGAATTTTTGGTCCTCTTGGCATGAAGCACACGCGGATCATTAATGAAGCCGACATCGTTCCCAACCGCGCCGCCGGCTACAGACTCAAGGACGGTGTCCTCAAGAACCAGGAATGGGTCTCGCCGACAGTCAATACGACGGCCGACGGCAGTCTCTATTTCACCATCGAGGATATCGCGAGGTGGGACGAGGCCCTCGCAGCGGAGAAGCTCCTGAGCCGGGCCGGCTTCGAGCAAATGTGGACGCCGGTTAAGTTAAACAACGGCAGCACCGCGCCCTACGGCTTTGGCTGGGGTATCCACAAGACCAAAACCGGTCACCGAATGTTGGAGCATGGCGGCGCCTGGCAGGGGTTCGTTTCTTACATCGCCCGCTATCCGGACGATGGCCTCACCGTAGTTGTGTTCTGCAACCGCGCCGGCGCCAACGCCGGATACATCGGAAAGCGCGTTGCCGGATTCTATCTGCCCGAACTCGCACCTCAGGCCCACTCCGCCGCTAAACTGGATCCGGTTATCCTGCGCTTGTATGCCGGCGAATACCGGCTCGAGGAGCGCTTCAGCATCAAGGTCGCCGTTGCCAGCGATCGGCTGGAAACTACCTGGCTCGGGCAGAAGGTAACAATGGTCCCAGAATCCGAAACCGCCTTCTTCGAGGAGGATTCCGACCGGACCTTCCGCTTCGTGAAAGACGACAAGGGCAACGTCACCGCGCTCGTGATCTCCGTGCCCGAGGAATTAACGCTGCGCCGGCTGCCGTGAGACGCGGGCCGATTCGCCAGAATTCTGACCCCTAGCCGAGTAATTCCTTCAGGCAGCAGATCAGGCCCTTGATAGGGAAAGGTTTCACCAGGAACTTCACTTCTTGCTCGATGAGGAATGTCCTGATTTGGGGATCAGTGGCGAAGCCGGTGATAAAGATGAAACTATCGGCCAGAGCTGGGCGCAAATCTCTGGCCTGGAGGTAAAATTCGTCACCCCGCAGGCGCGGCATCTTCAGGTCGCAGACAACGGCGTCGTATTGGTGGGCTTTGACCTTGAGCAGGGCTTCTTCACCGTCAAAGGCGAGATCGACGAGAAAATTCTCGTCCGCCAGGATCCATTGCAGGGCCGAGGCGAGTTGTTTATCGTCATCCACCAGCAGAATGGCTTTCAGCTCAAACGTGTTAACGCCGGGCTCGATTTCGTCTGGTTGCCGTTCGAATCTCATTGGAGAGGGCTTTCACTTAGCAGTCGTGGTGCCAAGCGCAATAAGTCCGACGTGACGAAAAGGCGTCCCTGCCTGAAGCTGCAATATGCCGGCGATTGGGATCACAGGTGGGGTTGCCACGGGTAAGACGGCCTTTTGCGACTGTCTCTGCGAGATCATTCCCGCCGCGGCGTTTTTTGATGCGGACCGGACCGCGCGCGATCTGGCGGAGCGCGATCCGGAGGTGAGGGAGCTCGTCGCGCGCGAATTTGGCCCGGGGATTTATTCTTCGAACGGCGACTTGAACCGGGAGCAACTTCGCTCGATAGTCTTCGCCGACGCGGAAAAGAAACGCGCGCTGGAGCAAATCCTGCATCCGCGCATCCGCCGTCAGTGGAGCCTCGAAGCCGAAAGCCATCGCAACTCCACCGATCTTTTCTTTGCTGACATTCCTCTTCTCTATGAAACCGGTGGTGAAATCCTGTGCGATTCCGTCGTGGTCGTGGCCTGCTCGCCAAGCGTGCAGCTCGAGCGGCTGGTCGCTCGCACTCAACTCGACCGCTCGGCCGCCGAACAAATGATCCAGTCCCAAATGCCGCTCGCGGAAAAGGTCCGCCGGGCCGACCACGTGGTTTGGAACAACGGCGGACGCGCTGTGCTTGCCGCGCAAGCCGGCTTGTTGGCGACATTTTGGCAACAGTAGATGGACGAAGAGAGTTCAACGCAGACAGAGTCAGAATCGGCCACCGCGGCGGAGAGTGCCGCGTCTCCGGCCGAAGAGTCGATCGCGGTTGAGACGGCCGCCAATATCCCAACGTCGCTCGATCTGAATGAGCTCCAGGCGCTGGGGCCGGCGGAGATCGAAAAGCTCTGCCGCGATTTCGAATTGCGCGTGCACCCCGGGCGGACCCGGCATCATCAAATTCTGGACCTGATTCGCGCCGCGCTCGGTCTGGGAATTTCCGTCACGGCTGAAGGATTTTTCGATCAGGTCGCCGATTCGTTTGGCGTGCTGCGCTGGCCGCGCCTCAATTTTCTGCCGGTCCCGGAGGACGTGGGAGTGTCCCGAGCGCTTTCTCAGAAATTCCGTTTCAGGCCGGCCCAAAAGGTAAAGGGCACCTTGCGGCTTCCGCGCGACCGCGAAAAATTGCTGATGCTGGATGAGGTGATCGCGATCGAAAGGGTGCCGCCTGAGCAATGGACGGAGCCGACTCCATTCGACAACCTGACGCCGCTTTTCCCGGACGGCCGGATCATGCTCGAGAACTCGAAGACAAACTCGATCAGCGCGCGGGCGGTCGACCTTCTCACGCCGCTCGGACGCGGACAACGGGGCTTGATTGTCGCGGCGCCGCGAGTGGGCAAGACGATTTTGTTGAAGGAGATCGCGAAGGCGATCCGGGTCAACCATCCGGAGATTGTCCTGATCATCCTCCTGGTGGACGAGCGCCCGGAAGAAGTGACCGATTTGCAGCGGGAAGTGGATTGCGACGTTTACAATTCGACCTTTGACGAAAATTCCCGCCGCCACGTGGAAGTCGCGGAGCTGGTCCTGGAGCGGGCCAAGCGGCTGGTCGAATTGAAGAAAGACGTCGTCGTCCTCCTCGACAGCATTACGCGGCTCGCCCGCGGTTATAATTCCCTCCAGCCCGGCAAAGGCCGGACCATGTCAGGCGGCGTCGACGCGAAAGCGCTCTTGAAGCCGAAGAAGTTTTTTGGCGCGGCGCGCAATTGCGAGGAAGGCGGGAGCCTGACGATCCTGGCCACGGCCCTGGTCGATACCGGGAGCAAAATGGACCAGGTGATTTTTGAGGAGTTCAAGGGGACCGGCAACATGGAGCTCCATCTCGATCGATCTCTGGTCGAGAAGCGGCTTTATCCGGCGATCCATTGTCTCCAATCCGGGACGCGCCGGGAGGATCTGCTTTACCATCCCGAAGAGTGGGAGCGGGTGAAGCTCCTGCGCAAAGCCATGGCGGCGCTCCCGCCGATCGAAGCGATGGAAAAACTGATCGAGAACCTCCAGGCAACCAAAACCAACGCGGAACTGCTCCTGAGCGGGTTAAGATGATCGCCACTGATTCCCAGCTCGCAGATTTACTCCCGCAACTGGAGCGGGTCGACCGCATCGCGGTCGATACCGAGGCCGACAGTCTGCACTGTTATTACGAAAAGCTTTGTCTGGTGCAGCTTAGCTTTGGCGGCAACGATTACCTGATCGATCCGCTGGCCGGTTTTGACCTGGCCCCGCTCGCCACCGCGCTGGCGAATAAGGAGATCGTTTTGCAGGGCGCCGATTTCGATCTGCGCCTGTTGCGCCGGAGCATGAATTTTGTTCCAACCAGGATTTTCGACACGGTGATCGCGGCGCGGCTGCTCGGCATTCGCGAATTCAGCCTGGCCGCTCTGGTCGAGAAGTTTTTTGGGACCGTGTTGACCAAGGGTTCGCAAAAAGCCAATTGGGCCCAGCGCCCGCTGCCCCGGCACATGGCGGAATATGCGATGAACGATACCCGCTACCTTTTGCCGCTCGCGGAAAAGTTGGAGGGAGATTTGAGGGAGCGCGGCCGGTGGGAGTGGTTTCTGCAATCCTGTCAGCGCGCTCTTGACCAGACATCCGTGCAACGGGTACGGGATGAAGATGAAGCCTGGCGGATCTCCGGTTCGGGCAAGATGGACGGACGGACTTCCGCCATTTTGCGCGAGCTGTGGCAATGGCGCGAAAAAGAAGCGCAAGCCGCGGACCGCCCCGCCTTTCACGTCCTGCAAAATCACTTGTTGATCGAGGCCGCCCAGGCTTTCGCCGCGGGTGAAGCTCCCGAATTCCGCCATTTTTCGGCGCGCCGCCGGCAGGCTTTTCGCGACGCGGCGGAGAAGGCCCTGCATCTGCCGGAGTCCGCCTGGCCCGTCCGGCGTCGCCGGGTGGGCACGCGTGCGACTCCGAAAATGGAAAGAACGGCGGAGGCCTTGCGCCGGCGCCGGGACGCCGTGGCGGACGAGCATGGGCTGGAGCCCTCTTTCATTGCGCCGCGCGGCGCGCTGGATGCCGTCGCGGCCGACGAAAGCCGGAGCACCACGCTCCTGGCGCCCTGGCAGCGAAGCCTGTTGGAGTTATAAGTAGAGGGACGTGCTTCCGCACGTCCATGGACATGCGGAGGCATGTCCTTCCGAACTGGAACTTCGCGCGGCTATCTCCGTCGTTGGTCGTCCAGATAACCGGCGCCGAGCGCGATCCCCGCGAGGATCAGCGCGCCGGCGGTCGCAAAAGGAACAGGATCGAACGGGGCCGGCGGGAGCGAAACTACCCCTCGCTCGTCCGTGCGCGCGGGCCGGTAAACGTAACGGCCCCTCCTTGGTGCGCGGAACCGCTCGGCGAAACGTTCGAGCTGACTCGGAAGCTCCGCGTCGCACCTCGGAATGCCGTGACCGCACCCAACGACATTGGGCCGCAGCTTGGCCAGCTCCCTGACCGACAAGCGCGTGGCGTCCCAGTCCGTGTTAAAGGGCGCTCCCGCGCGCGCGAGCGTTCGTTTGCCGCTGACCAGGCCGCTCCAGGAATCCATGTTCATGGTGGCAAACGCGTCGCCGGCGAGAAGAACGCGATCCGAAGGGCGGAAGAAAGATATGTGACCCGGAGAATGCCCGGGCGTTGCGAGCCACTCCCACCCCGGCGCGCCCGGCACTTCATTCGGGTGCAATTCGCGAACGCGCTCTCCCAAATCACGCGCCCGCGCTGGTATGAACCGCGAGAGGAACGCGATCGCTCCGCCGACGGTTGGATCCGGCGGCGGGTAATCCGATTTCCCCGTCAGGTAGGGAATCTCCAATCGATGGCCATAGATCGGCACGTCCCACACCTCGGCCAAATCGAGCGCCGACCCGGCGTGATCGAAATGTCCATGCGTGAGCAAGATTGCTTCCGGTCGCGCTCCGGCGCCAAAACGCGCCTCGGCGGCTTCGAGAATTTGATTTGCCCTGCCCGGGAGGCCGGCGTCCACCAGGACCCACGCTCCGCCGGGCCGGCCGAGGAAGTAGACGTTTACGAAACTGACCGGCAGCCAGCCGAGATCCGGTGCGATGCGCGTGATGCTTCTCATTGGGGAGGGTGGATCGTGAGGCGTGGGAGCGTTGGAGCGTTGGAGTGTTGGAGTGTTGGAGTGTTGGAGTGCTGGAGTGTTGGAGTGTTGGAGTGTTGGAGCGCAGATGGCTAAATCGGGAAGAAAACTTTAGTCGGAGTCTTGTTCATTTTCACCTTTTAACGCTTTAACGCTTCAACCCTTCACCTCTCCCTCACGGTATCGTCAGCGTTTGTCCGGCTTTCAACTTCCCCGGGTCATCCACGATGCTTCGATTGGCATCGCGAATCTTCTTCCACTTCGCGGAGGACTTGTAGAATTTTCGTGAGATCGAGGCCAGCGTGTCCCCCTGGCGCACGACGTAGGTCCGAGGTGCGCGCTCGGCCTTCCTGGACGCGGCCGGCGTTTTTCCTTCTCGACTCTCGCCGGAAGCTTTCTCCGGCGTGGCGCCGGAGATGCGCGCCCGCTGGTCCTCGAGTTCCTTGCGTAAAGCGAGATTCTCGTTCTTTAACCGGGCCGCCTCGGCCCGGCTGACGACCGAATCGCCGGACAAACTCGTCCCCAGCTCGAGTTCGTCCTTCTTCATGAAATTCTTCACGTCATTCGCGTGAGGGCCGGTCGGCGCCAGGGTGAGATAGCGTTTGAAGTGGTGCAGGGCATGAAGCGGGTCGTGCATCTTGTCGTCGTAAAGGAGGGCGAGCCGGTAATGGATTTCGGCGGATTTTGCCGAGCCATCGAGCGCGCTTTCATAAAGCGTGATCGCGCGCAGGTAATTGCCGTCCGCGGATTTTGATTCGGCGTCCTTGATGACCTGTGCGCTGCGCGGAGTGATCATCCGGTTGCAGGCTCCGACGCCAAGGGCAAGGCCGAGGGAGATGGCAGTCGCGAAGATTTTCTGAAGACGCCTGTCTAAAAACATGGAATTCCTACCTGTCGCATGAACTCCGGCTCTCTTACAACGCCTCATCGTTGCTCAACGTCCTTACGCGGGTTCGTCCGCCTGCTGCAATATCTTTTCCTTGCGGCAATTCTGACTGGCCCGGCGGCATGGGCGAATGAGCTCCGTCCTGGAAATGTCTATCCTCTCACCTTTACCGATGTGGATCGCCACCAGCTTTCCACCTCCGATGGTCACGCCACCATCATCACGGTCCTGACCAGAGCGGACGAGAAAAAAGCGGAGCAGGTCGGTGAGCGCGTTCCGGATCTTTGTCTGGGTGACCCGAAATTTCGGTTGATCACGCTGGTGAACTTTCAGCGCAGCATCTTCCCGCTCTTTCAGGGGATGATTAATGCGATCATCCGAAGCCGAATGGATGCGGCCGCAAAGGATCTCCAGAAGGCTTACACGGCAAGGAATCTCACGCGCAATCCGCGCTCCGATATTTTTGTCGTGGCGGATTTCGATGGCAAGGCCGTCGCGCAGTTGGGCATCGCGCCGTCTTCCTCGGAGTTCGCGGTTTTCGTTTTCGATGGCCGGGGCCGATTGGTCCGGCGGTGGAACGATGTGCCAAGCGCGGAGGAATTGGCTGCCGCCGTTAACGAAGCCCGGTAATCGAAGGGAGCCAAGGAGCGGCGGTTTGTAACCGCCGAACTAAACAAACGGCGGTTTCAAACCGCCGCTCCTTGATGCCTAATATCGCGGCACCGTCGGATCTACGTCCCTCGACCATGCCTCGATCCCGCCTTCGAGATTGTAAACATTCGCAAATCCTGCCTTCTGCAGCAGCCTGGCCCCTTCCTCGCTGCGCATGCCGCTGTGGCATTGCATGACGACGATTCCATCACGAGGAACCTCGGCCAGCCGCTCTTCCAATTCCCCCAACGGGATCAACTTCGACCCGCCAATTTGCGCGAAGTCGTATTCCCACGGCTCGCGGACATCGACCAGGGTGAGCGGTTCCCGCGCGTCCATTTTTTGTTTCAACTCCCGGACGGAAATGGATCGAACCGCGCCGCCGGACTCGGAAGCGTCGCCGGCCGCCTGGGCGCCGCAGAATTGCTCGTAATCGATTGGCGTGAAGATCGTCGGGCGTTCTCCGCAGACCGGGCAGTACGGATCGCGCCGCAATTTGAACTCGCGGAATTTCATTTTCAGCGCATCGAAATGCATCAGCCGGCCGACCAGCGGCTCACCCTCTCCCACGATCAGTTTTAACGCTTCCGTGGCCTGCACCAATCCGATGATGCCTGGCAAGACGCCGAGCACGCCTGCTTCGGCACAACTGGGCGCCGCTCCCGGTGGCGGCGGTTCCGGAAACAGGCAGCGGTAGCACGGTCCGCCCAAGTGCGGCGCGAAAATGCTGGCCTGTCCTTCGAAGCGAAAGACCGAGCCGTAGATGTTCGGCTTGCGCGCGAAAACACAGACGTCGTTCGACAAATAACGCGTCGGAAAGTTATCCGACCCATCGATGACCAGATCGTAGGGCGCGATGACCTCCTGCGCGTTCTCACTCGTGAAACGGCAGTCGTGCGCGACGATTTTGACGTGCGGGTTGGCCTCTTGAATCCGCTCGGTGGCTGCTTCCAGTTTTGGCCGGCCGACGTCGTCCGTTCCGTAAAGGACCTGGCGTTGGAGATTCGAGATATCGACCCGATCGAAATCAACGAGCCCAATCGTGCCTACTCCCGCGGCCGCGAGATAGAGCGAGGCTGGAGACCCCAGCCCCCCGGCGCCGATGCACAAAACTCGCGCGGCTTTGATGCGCCGCTGGCCCCCCGCCTCCAGCTCGGGCAGGAGAAGATGCCGGGAGTAACGCCCGAGTTCTTCGGAGCTCAATGCCATCTCCGAAAGTCGTTTTTCGTCGATGATGCTCGCGCTCATATTTTCAAGATTGCACCAAACTCCAATCGATTCCCACGATTCGTTCTCCCTCGAAACGTTTCAGGGATTTCGGGAACGCCAGATACCTTGCCCCCTTTTCTTCGCAGAAACCGACGACGCCAAAGTCCGTGCCGCTCTGGCTGGGCCTGATGGTCATGACGCGATTGTTTTTCAGAAGCGACTGAAAATGCCGGTCCGTTTTCGGCTTTTGCCACAGCGTGTAAACCTGCGGCTGGCCGCATTTGTCGATCACGGCCCGAAAGCGCGATGTTTTCACTTTCAGGAGCTTCATTGGAGGTTGAGGGGTTGAGAGGTTGAGAGGTTGAGGAGGTGGAGATTCGCTGCCTTTCCTCTCAACCACTCATCTTCTCAACCTCTCAACCAAAAGAAAGTCCGCCAGAGAACTACGGCAAGGAGGATCAGACTACCGTTGCTGCATTCCTGCTCTGGCGGGGTTCGTAAGTCCTCAGTCCATAGCCCCTGACGGAGACAAACAGTTCGCGAAAGATCGCCGTCGCGCAACGGTCTTTTCCTGCTTTTCGGTAGGGCGAGACTCCATCGGGCCGCCTTTTCGGTAGGGCGAGACTCTGTCGAGCCGCCGGGAACCAGGGCGCAATCTATTTAGCACGCGACGGCTCCGCAGAGCGTCGCCCTACCAAATCGGAAACCGGCGCCTAGGCGAACGGCATGTTCGACTTGATCCGATACGTGTCCGTCTTGTCGACTTCGGCCGACTTGGCCATGTGCCGTTTGCGCTTGCCGCTCTTCGAGGAAAGCAAATGCCGGCGCGAGGCATGTTGACGCATGACTTTGCCCGTCCCGGTAATCTTGAACCGCTTCGAGACTGATTTTCGAGTTTTGCTGCGCGAGATCGCTTTCGGCATAAGGCGCGGAAGATAGCGGCAGTTTCGCTTCGTGACAACCGCTTTTAGGCCCACCGCCGGGAGGGAACAAAGTTCTCGCTTCCAATTCCTAACATAGGAAATTGCGCCCATGGAACACGCGCTTTCGGCGAAACCGCATGTCGTGATCGTGGGGGCGGGCTTCGGCGGGCTCGAAGCTGCGAAGAAGCTCGGCAAGGGACCCGTGCGCGTGACCGTGATCGACCGGACCAACCATCATCTCTTCCAGCCGCTCTTGTACGAAGTTGCGACCGCGGCACTTTCGCCGGCGGACATCGCCGCGCCGATCCGCGGCATCCTGAGCGATTTCCCGAACACGGAAGTAATTCTCGCGGAGGTGAAATCGGTCAATGTCGCGGCGAAAGCAGTGAACATCGGCAGCCGGGAAATCGCCTACGATTATCTGATCCTCGCGACCGGCTCGCGGCATTCCTATTTCGGTCACGACGAATGGGAGAAACTCGCGCCGGGCTTGAAGAGCCTCGAGGACGCGGTGGAAATCCGGCGTCGGCTCCTGTTGGCCTTTGAATACGCGGAGAGAATCACGGACGAAGCCGCCAAAGCCGCGGCGATGACTTTCGTCATCATCGGCGGCGGACCGACCGGGGTGGAGATGGCGGGAGCGATCGCCGAGATCGCGCGGCACACGCTCGCAAAAGACTTCCGGCACATCGATCCCACGAGCGCTCGCGTGGTCTTGGTGGAGGGCGACCAGCGCGTCCTTTCCGGCTTCCCGGAGGATTTGTCCATAAGCGCCATGGAACAGCTGAAACAGCTCGGAGTAGAAGTGCGCACCGGCGTTCACGCGAAGAATCTCACCGATGCCGGTCTCGAAGTGGGCGATGAATTCATTCCATGCCGGTTGAAGATTTGGGCGGCGGGCAATGCCGCTTCGTTTGTCGGAAAAACGATCGGCGTCCCCGTGGACAAAGCGGGCCGTGTCATTGTGGGCGAGGATTTGACCATCCCCGGCCACCCGGAAGTCCAGGTGATTGGCGATCTCGCAAATTTTTCACACCAGGGCGGCAAGATGCTCCCGGGCGTTTCGCCTGTCGCCATGCAGCAGGGCCGTCACGCCGCGCGCAATATCCTGGCGATGATCGACGGCCGGAAGCCCCAACGCTTTCGCTATTGGGACAAAGGAAGCATGGCGACGATCGGCCGGAACAAAGCCATCGCGGATTTGAATTTCCTCCACTTGAGCGGGCGGCCCGCCTGGCTGGTCTGGCTTTTCGTCCACATCATTTTTCTGGTGGGATTCCGCAATCGCATCGCCGTGCTGATGCAATGGGCCTGGGCCTACGTCACTTTCAACAAGGGAGCGCGGCTCATTACTCGGAACTTTCAGGCGGAAACGCGGCCGTTGGAATGAGGAAGAATTAGCGACTTAACGACTGAGCGACTTAGCGAATTGGAGATGAGCAGAGTCGAGCGTGCCAGGGAGTTGCAGGACCGGACGAAGAAATTCGCACTTCGGATTATCCGGGCTTTTTCCCGGCTGCCGAAGACGGAGGAGGCCCGCGTGCTTGGACGACAATTTTTGAGATCAGGCACCTCCGTGGCCGCTAATTACCGTGCAGCTTGTCGGGCGCGCTCAGCGGCAGACTTCATTTCCAAGATCAGCGTTGTCGTTGAAGAAGCGGATGAAACACTTTTCTGGCTCGAGTTGATCGTCGAGGCGGGCCTGATCAAGTCCAAGACGGTTGAACCGCTTCTCCTGGAGTGCAGTGAATTACTGAAGATTTTCTCTGCCTCACTGGCCACCGCGAAAGCCAATCGCTAATTCGCTCAGTCGTTAATTCGCTAAATGCCTCCGCCCACTATCACCCTCCACAACCGGCAACGGTCCGTCCGTCTCGAACTCCCGGCGCTGCAAGCTTTTGCGCGGCGTGCTCTCAAGGCGTGTCTCCAGCGGCCAGGGAAAAACACCAGTGAGTTGGCGAACCTGGACGACGTGAGCGTGATCCTGGTTTCGGACCGGCGCATGGCGGAATTGCATCGCCGCTTCCTTCAGCTGCGTGGCCCGACCGACGTGATTACATTTCAGCACGGCGAGATTTTCGTGAGTGTCGAGACCGCGCGAAATCACACGCAGCGGTTTGGCAAGTCGCTTGAACACGAAATCCGTTTGTACATCGCTCATGGACTCCTCCATTTGCATGGGTTTGACGACAAGGATCCGGCCGGTGCGGCGGAAATGGAGCGAGTCCAGGAAAAGCTGGTGGCCGCCGCGACCGCTTAGCCGTGCGCCGCGTTATTCTCGTGGTGCGTCATCGGTTGAACCGGGCACAGCCTATGGTAGCGTTCCGCTTATGATTCGGCAGCCGCGAAGGGATGCGGGAGTGGCGCCAGATAACGGACGGAGACCGCTCCGGTTCACCCCGATGCACAGTTCCTTCAAATTGTCAGTCGAGAACCCGGCCATCGAGCAGGAGACCCGCACGGCCGAAGAGCTCGATCTTCCATGGCAGGTCGTCGTCCACAATGATCCGGTCAATCTGATGAGTTACGTGACGATGGTCTTCCAGAAGGTGTTTGGCCTGACGAAGGAGAAAGCGGAGCGGCACATGCTCGAGGTCCATCAGCAAGGCCGGTCGATTTTGTGGAGCGGGATGCGAGAGCGGGCTGAGCTTTACGTCCAGCAACTGCACGGCTACCTCCTGCTGGCTACGCTCGAACGGACAAGCTGATATGGAGATCCGCCGCCAGGGAGATTGGATCGAGATTTCCGAGCTCGATCCCTTTTTGGCCGAACTTTTGCGGCAGGTTCCCGAAAGCACGAATACCGAGGGAGTGGAAGCCGCGCAGCAACGCTTGTTCAGTTCGCCCGCGGCAGCCTCAGAGCGCGAAATGTGCGCGGAATGGAAGCTTTACGTCGAGCCGGAATTGCGCCGCCTTTTTCAGACGGCGACGCAAACCGTCGCGGCGGACTTGCAGCAGCTCAATGGCAGCACAAAACCATTCGCCGATTGCACGCTGCGCATCCCGACGAAAAACTCGGATGCCTGGCTGAACGCGCTCAACCAGGCGCGCCTCGTCATCGCGGCAAAGTACAATTTTGATGAAGGCGAGCTCTGCGATCACTATCGCTCGCCGATTGGATCACGACGCGACCTGGGTTTGTTCCAGGTGAATTTCTACGGATTTCTCCAGGAATTTATTTTGCACGAGCTGGGGCGGCCTGAGGGGGAGGGGGAGCGTTGAAGAGCTAAAACGTTGCAGCGGAGGGGTCCAACGCTTCAACGCTTCAACGCTTCAACGCTCCAACACTTAACCCGTCTGCTGCCGATTGCGCACCATCGCCATCAGCCGCTCTTTCAGGGCGTCCGACGATTTAGCGGGTCGCAAGCTCAGCGCGAACGCCTCGTGCATGCTGTAGCACTGGGCGATGTAATCTTCCGCTTTTTGCCCAAAAAATTTCCGGGCCACCTCAAAGGCTTCGGCCTCTTCCGCTTCCAGCGCGCCGATGACATACAGGCGCGCCTGGTTTTGGAATTCGTCAAAGCTCATCTCTCAGTTCCTTCAGTCCGTCGTAGATTTTTTTCAGCCCTAATTCGAGGCGGGTTTTGACTGTCCCCAATGGTGTATTCGTATTGGCGGCGATTTCGCGCTGACTCATCCCGCGAAAAAACGCGAGATTTATCGCCTGCTGCTGGGCCACGGGAAGGGTGTTGATCACGCGGCGCACCAAAATCCGGGTGTCGCTAAAGGTGATTTCTTCCTCGGTCGCGTTGTGCACCCAGGCATCGGGTTGCTGCTCGGTTTCCGTTTGGAGCCGCTCTCCCGCACGGGCGTAGGCCTGTTTTTTCCGCAAGCCGTCGATCGCGCGGCGCCGGGCCAGCGTCACCATCCAGCCCAGCGGTTTCCCTTTTTGGGCCGAGAAATTTTTCGCCTGGTTCCAGATCTCCATGAAAATTTCCTGCAGGAGATCGTCGGCTTCCGCCTCATTATGAATTACGCGCAGGATGAGCGCCTTGAGAATGCCGTTATATCGATCGTACAAAAGCGAGAGCGCTTCCGGATCTTCCTTTTGGATCGCGTGCATCAGCTCAAGATCGGTCGGCGCGCCCGGCTCGAGTTCGGGGGTGGCCGCCGGCATTCGCGGAGCCGGCGCTTCCAGCGGGTCTTCCTGCGCTACGTTCTTGGGTAAAAAATCCATTGCCATCGCTGTCCTATGCGCCCTTTCGTTTTGCGACCCATTCATGGATGTGGGTTTCGAGAACGCTCAGCGGCAAGGCGCCATTCTTAAGAACTTCATCATGGAACGCGCGCAAGTCGAAATTTGCGCCGAGCTCTTTTTCCGTGTGAGTGCGCAGTTGCCGGATTTTCAATTGGCCGATCTTGTAACCGAGCGCTTGGGACGGCCAGACAATGTAACGATCGACTTCGACGACGATGTCGTGCGGAGGATTGCCGGTGTTCTCCTCGAAGTATTTGATCGCCCGCTCCCGGCTCCAATCCATCGAGTGCAACCCGGTATCCACCACCAGCCGGACCGCGCGCAACATCGCGTCCCATGAAACATCGAAGAGGAGATGCAGCCGATCGGCGTCGCTCAGTTTCTCTTTGTTCGCGAGCAGCTCTTTTCCGCGCGCGGTGAAATCGTCCGCCGGCGCCGCCCACAAAGCCGGGCTGAGCAGAATCCAAACGCAAAACAAGAGGGTGAGGGGGCGCATGAGGTATGAGATTTAGTGGCGAATGCGTGCTTAGTCCACCGGTTTGCCAGGGCCATGAGGAACGGCGATCCCGCAGTGGCGGGACCATTGCTACAGCGCTTACAATGTTGATTTCGCGTTTTTTTTGGGCTCGGCGCTGTAGCCGCCTCGCTCTGTCGAGGCGTCTGCGCGTGATAACCGTTTCGGCTGGCGCGTGCGTTTCTTAGGTTTCCGCCTCTTTCGTCCAGCTCGACTCGTGCAAAAAATCTATTCGGCTTGACCGGTTCGACGAGCGCGGGCTAGCTTCCAGCCACGAATTCTGCTCAAGGAGATAATCTGAAAAACACCATCCGCTTGCTCGCAATTGCGACCGTGTTCCTCACCGTTGTGCCGCTGGTGCGAGCGCAAGATGCGGCCTCCACGCCCTTCCGCCACAGAAGCCCTGTCGCGACTGACGAGCCGACATCGCCAGCCGCAACGGCCAGACCAAGGGCGACTCTGACGCCTGAACCGACGGAAACGTTGACCCTTCAGCCGGTCGTCATCCCGACCCCGACTCTCGAGCCAATAGGCTCTCCGCTGCCGAAACCCTCGGAGGCGATATTTTCGCCGCCCAGACCGGTAGCGACCCCCACGCCCAGACCGGTAGCGACCCCCACGCCCAGACCGATAGCGAGCCCAACGCCGAAGGCGCTGCCCACTCCCACGCCCCGGCCAATAGCGTCCCCGACCCCGCGACCAAAAGCGTCTCCGACGCCACGACCCACGGCCACTCCGACTCCAAGGCCGAAACCAACGCCGACACCAGTAGCGATACCTACCCCTACGCCAGTAGCGATCCCTACGCCTACGCCGGTTGTCGTTGAGTCGGCCTCTGAAAGTGAAACCGACATCGCGCCAAAGATAAAAGCCCTCGAGCAACGCTGGGAAGGCTCCTTCATGACTCACGACATCTCGGTCATCGAAGAGTTGGTGGCGGATGATTTCGTCGGCACTTCCTCCAGCGGCAAAGTGGGGAACAAAGCGACGATGATTGCTCAAGCCCGGCAGGATAAAAACGTCTATACCTCCGCCGCCTCCGAGGACCTGGTCGTGCGCATTTTCGGCCCGAACGTGGCCGTCGTAACCGGCGTCGCTCGGGAAGCTGGCAAGACTCCCGCGGGCAAGGCTTTTTCACACGCTTACCGCTTTACCGATACGTGGATGGAGCGAAACGGCCAGTGGCAGTGTGTCGCCGCCCAGGCGATGGCGCTCCCGAAAAAATAAGGCCGCTTCGAGCGATTGCGCAGCGACGATTGTTGCGCCACCTGTTAGCCGCATGGCACAGCCGTCGAGTGAGCCCGCCGTCGATCCCCTTTGGTACAAGGACGCGATCATCTACGAGCTCCACGTCAAGACGTTCCACGACAGCAATGGGGACGGCATCGGCGATTTTCGCGGCCTGATCGAGAAGCTCGACTACCTCCAGGAGCTGGGCATCACCGCCATCTGGCTCCTGCCCTTTTATCCTTCGCCGCTGCGCGACGATGGCTACGACATCGCAGATTATTACGACGTCAATCCCCACTACGGCACGATCGAGGATTTCCAGGCCTTTCTCGCCGCGGCGCACGAGCGCGGCCTCAAGGTGATCACGGAGCTCGTCATCAATCACACTTCCGATCACAACCCGTGGTTCCAGAAATCGCGCCGCGCCGCGCCGGGCTCGCCGGAGCGCGATTTGTATGTCTGGAGCGATACGCCCGAAAAATACAAGGAAGCGCGCATCATCTTCAAAGATTTCGAGACTTCGAACTGGTCGTGGGATTCGGTGGCGAAAGCCTATTACTGGCACCGCTTCTACGCGCATCAGCCCGACTTGAATTTCGATAACCCCGAGGTGCACGGCCTCGTCGCCAAGGTGCTCGATTTCTGGCTGAACATGGGCGTCGATGGCCTGCGGCTCGACGCCGTTCCTTACTTGTACGAGCGCGAAGGAACCAGCTGCGAAAACCTCCGCGAGACGCACGAGTACCTGGTGAAATTGCGCGCGCACGTCGACACGCATTTCCGCGGCCGCATGCTTCTGGCCGAGGCGAACCAGTGGCCGGAAGACGCCGTGGCCTACTTCGGGAAGGGGGACGCGTCCCACATGAATTTCCACTTCCCGCTCATGCCGCGAATGTTCATGTCGCTGCAAATGGAGGATCGGTTTCCGATTATCGACATCCTCGATCAGACGCCGCCCATTCCGGAAAACTGCCAGTGGGCGATGTTCCTTCGCAACCACGACGAGCTGACTCTTGAAATGGTGACGGACGAGGAGCGCGATTACATGTATCGTGTTTACGCGAACGATCCGCTTGCCCGCATCAATCTGGGCATTCGCCGCCGGCTCGCGCCGTTGCTCGCGAACAGCCGCCGCAAGATCGAGCTGCTCAACATTCTTCTCTTCTCCATGCCCGGCACGCCCGTCCTCTATTACGGCGACGAAATCGGGATGGGCGACAATTTCTACCTCGGCGACCGCAACGGCGTGCGCACCCCGATGCAATGGAGCCCGGACCGGAACGCCGGTTTTTCCAAGTCGAACCCGCAACAGCTTTATTTGCCGATCACGATCGACCCGGAATATCACTACGAGGCGATCAACGTGGAAAACCAGCAGAAGAATTTGTCTTCGCTGCTTTGGTGGATGCGGCGCGTCATTGCGATGCGCAAAAACTTCAAGGCGTTCTCGCGTGGTTCGCTCGAGTTTTTGTATCCGGAAAACGCCAAGGTCCTGGCGTTCTTGCGCCGGTTTGAGGACGAGACCATTCTCGTCGTGGTAAATCTTTCGCGCTTTGCCCAGGCCGCCGAGATCGATCTCTCCCGCTTTTCGGGTTGCAGCCTGATGGAGATGTTTAGCCAAAACTATTTCCCTCCGATCAAGGAGTCCCCCTACCCGATCACTCTCGGCCCGCACGCGCATTACTGGTTTGTCCTGCGCTCTCAGCCCAGCGCAGTCCGGGCTTCGAAGGAGCGCGTTGTGCCCACGCTGAACGGCACGCCTGATTTGGAGACGCTTCTGGCGGACGGACAGCGATCGCGTTTCGAACGCGAAGTGCTGCCGGAGTACATTCGTCATTGCCGCTGGTTCGGGGCGAAAGCGCGCACGATTCGCGAGCTGCGCATTGCGGAGGACGTCCCGGTCCCCGGCGAGGGAAGCGCGCGTTTCTGGTTCCTCGAAGTGACTTACACGGATGGCGCGCCGGAGACTTATGCGCTCCCGGTGAAGATCGCGATCGGAGAGCCGGCGCATGCGATTGCCCAGGCGGCGCCGCAGGCTGTCATCGCTCGGTTTGCCGGCGCGGAAGAGGCGATCCTCCATGACGCGATCTGGGATGCGGCGTTTCGCGAGCAGCTCTTCCGTGCCATCACGCAACGCCAAAACCTGGAAGGACACTCCGGCGAATTGCTCGGCGTACCGGCCAGCACGCTGACCGCCGGGGATAAAGTGCCGCCCTCCCAGGTGCTCGGCATCGAGCAAAGCAATTCCTCGATGCTTTTCGAGAACAAATATTTTCTGAAACTCTATCGCAAACTCGAGGACGGCGTGAATCCGGATGTCGAAATCACTCGGTTCCTGACCGAACGGCGCGGGTTCGCGCATGTGCCCGCGTTCGCCGGCGCGATCGAATATCGCCGGGGAAAATCCGAGCCCACGGTGGTCTGTCTCCTGCAGGCGGCTGTGGCCAATGAAGGCGACGCCTGGGCGCTGACGCTCGATTCCGTCGGCCGCTATTACGAGCGCGTCCTGGAACGCAAAGCGGATTTGCAGGTCGAACACTCGCCCCCCGGTCCGCTGCTCGAGGAATTGATCGGCGGCATCTATCCGCAAAAGGCGAAGCTGCTCGGGACCCGCACGGGCGAACTGCACATCGTCCTCGCTTCGGATCCGGACGATCGCGCCTTCGCGCCGGAACCGTTCAACGCGCTTTCGCAGCGCTCCGTTTATCAAAACATGCGCGCCTCGCTCCGGCGCGCGTTTGCCTTGCTTCAAAAAAAGCTGCCCGATCTCTCCGAGGCGTTTCAAGCGGAAGCGAACGAAGTCCTGGCCGCGGAGCAGAAAATCCTGGCGCAGGAACAGCGTATTCTCGATCAACGCTCCGCCGCGACCAAGATCCGGATCCACGGCGATTACCACCTGGGGCAGGCGCTTTATACCGGCAAAGATTTCGTCATCCTCGATTTCGAAGGCGAACCGGCCCGCCCGCTCAGCGAACGGAAGCTGAAGCGTTCAGCGCTCCGCGACGTCGCCGGCATGATGCGCTCATTTCAATACGCCGCCTACAGCGCGCTCTGGCAGCCGGCCATGCGCCCGGAAGACATCCCGTTCCTCGAGCGCTGGGCCGATCTTTGGTATCGGCAGATGGCCAGCGTTTTTTTGCAAAGCTACCTCAAAGCGACCAGGGGGGCGTCCTTCATCCCGCATCGCGAAGCCGATCTCCAGGTGCTGCTCGAAGCGTATCTCCTCGACAAAGCCGTCTACGAAGTCGGCTACGAATTGAACAATCGGCCAAGCTGGGTCGTGATTCCGATTCGCGGCATCAAACACATTTTGCAAATCAGTCAAAACTGTTAAAAAGGTTGCATCGGTACAAGCGAAATGCATTTAACCTTGTAACCGTTGTAACCCTTTAACGTTTCACGAACATATGAATCCACACCTCGACTCCATCGATGGCCAAATCGCAGCCAAACATCTTCTCACCCATCCCTTTTACCTCGCCTGGACCCGGGGCGAGCTGAGCGTCGCGGCCCTGGCCGATTACGCCCGCCAATATTACCACCACGTCGCCGCCTTCCCCACTTACCTTTCCGCCGTGCACGCGCGCTGCGACGATCAGCCGACGCGCAAACAACTGCTCGGTAATCTTATCGACGAAGAAGCCGGCTCTCCGAATCATCCTGAGTTGTGGCTCCAATTCGCCGAAGGCCTCGGTGTTTCGAAGGAACAGGTCCAGTCGTCCGAAAAGTGGGATGAAACCTCCAACCTGATCGATACATTTCGGTCCGTTTGCTCCGAAGGCAGCACCGCCGAAGGCCTCGCGGCGCTCTACGCCTACGAAAGCCAGATTCCCGCCGTCTCCGAATCGAAGATTAAAGGCCTGGTCGAAAAATACGCGATGACCGAGCCACGCGAGTATCAGTATTTCACGGTTCACATCGAAGCCGATCGCGAACACGCCGCCGCTGAACGCGCGATGCTCACCAGTTACATTACCGACGATAACGCTGCACCGGCCGCGAACGCCGTCGATCGCGTTCTCGACGCGCTCTGGGAAATGCTTTCCGGCGTTTGCCGCCGCCATGCCATCGCGTGCGCGTAAAAGCGCCGCGCCGTACCGCACATCAATAAAGCCTCGACCTCGCCGGCGGGAGTCTGTCATCATCGGCGCCGCCGATGAAAGGCCCCCTTTGTTTGCTCCTCGCAGCCACGTTGCTTGGCGGTTGCGGACATCTGAATCCGCTTTACGAAAATACCACGGCGAACCGGCAGAAATCGATCCTGCCGCCAAAAGACGGCCGCGCGCTCGCCTTCATCGAATTCGGTGAACAGGGATCCTATCAGGATCCGAGCCAGCTCCAGAATGCGGTCGACCTGATCAAGCGCACTCCGCGTCCTCTAGTCATCACCTACGTTCACGGCTGGCATAATAATGCCGGATCGGCTGACGTTGAGAGATTCTCCAATTGGTTATCGGAGCTCAGCACGACGGAGCTCATCCGCAACCGCGGGCTTAACCTGATCGGCGTTTACCTCGGCTGGCGCGGAGAGATCACGGACATCCCGGTCCTTCGGCAATTTAGTTTTTACAGCCGGAAAGCTGCCGCGGAGCGCCTGGCGAGTAACTTCGATTGCTACGACGCCATCGCCGCCATCGCGCAGGCCGCGCGCGAATCCCATAGAGCGGATGGACAATACACGGTTTTGATCGGGCACTCGTTCGGCGGGCTGGTGGTCGAGCGCGCGGTCGCTCACGCGATCAACGCTGAAATGCACGGGCGCGCGCCCGCGGACCGCAGTCTCCCGGCGGATTTGATTCTCGTCGTGAACCCAGCCTCTGATTCCGTCCTGACCCGGCAGATGATCGCTGCTCTCGCTTCCCGCCGAACGGAGAAGGCTCGTCCGTTTCTTGTTTCACTCACCTCGACCGCGGATGGAGCGACCGGAACGGCCTTCCCTGTGAGCACTTCTCTCGCCGCCACGACCAAGGCGTTCAACAAAGTCAAGCTGCCGGGCGGGGATGAGCGCGAAGGTGAATTGCCTGCCGAGCGCCAAAGCGAGCGGACTTTTTATACCACCACGCCGGGGCACAATGAATTTCTGATCAATCACGAAACCGAAAAGCTGCCGGAGACCATCGAGGCGCCGGGCGGGTTGAATGCGCTGCAAACCAACCTGACGCATACGCTTCCAGCCGACGTTTTTACCACGGACGGTCCGAATGGAACGTTGGAGCAATGGCGTTTCAGGCCGACTGGAAAGGTCGACGTCCCTTATTGGAACGTGAGGGTCGATCCCAGCATCATCAAGAACCATGGTGACATTTGGAACCGGAAGGCGCAGGCGATGATGGCCGCCGTTTTTCGAATGACCAACCCGATTCTGAATCGCGCGGTGAAACCTCGAGCCGTCCTAAAAAAAGAGCCGACGCGTCCCGCCGTCGCACCCAAAGCATACTGATTGCTATCCAGGGCTCGTTGCACCGGGCTCGCGGCGGCTGATTTTGTGTTTCGGTAGCGCTGCTCCGCGCATCTTGTGAACGAAAGACACTATGAACCAACCGACCTGCAAAGCGTCATCGAGACTTATACGGCTTCGATTCGAGCTTTGGCAGCGCCTTACTACTCGCCCGAAGAGATTGCGGCGTGGGCGCCCGTCCCGCCCGATACTGCGCGCTGGCAGGAACGGCTTAGTCACCTTCACACCATTGTCGCCGAGTCTGACGGTGTTCTCGCAGGTTTCGCTTCCTACACTCACGATGGGTACCTCGACTTCCTTTTTACCCATCCCGCGTTTGCCCGTCGGGGCGTTGCCACCAAACTCTACCAGCGCGTCGAGTCTGCCTTGCGCGCGCTCCGAGTCCCGAGAGTCACCACCCATGCCAGTCTTGCCGCCCGGCCCTTCTTCGACCGCCACGGCTTTCAACTCGATGGAGAGGAGCGCGTCGAGTGCCGGAGCGTTTACCTCCGCCGGTTTGTCATGCATAAGCAACTTAGCGATGACGACAACTCTAACCATGGGCCGCAGCGAAAGGCGGCATCGCGCTCGGATTTCGATCGACGCGCGTCGGGGCCGCCGTCGCTGAGCCTGGGTCGTTAGATCGTGGTCGCGCTCACATGACGGTCTCTCCGACCCAAAAATTGCTCTTTGTCTGCAGTCGAAACCGGTTTCGAAGTCTCACGGCCGAAAAGTTGTTCGAAGGTTCATCGCTTTATCAAGTCCGTTCCGTGGGCACACAGCCCGGCGCTCGCATCGTCGTAACCGAAGGGCATCTGGGATGGGCCGATACCATTTTTTGCATGGAGAAGTCGCACGTGAATCGACTGAAGCGAAAGTTTCCTGAAGCCTTGCACGGCAAGCGAATGTTTTGTCTTCACATCCCCGATGCGTATGAGTTCATGCACCCAGACTTGCTCGATGAGCTTCGCGCCAAGCTTGTTCAGTACGTTACGTTGCCGGAGTAGAACCGAGGCCGGTTAAGAATGAGATGCCGCTTTGACCTCCTAGCTTTCGCCAGCGGAATTCTTCAGGAAACTGAAGGAGCATCGATCCAGCCTTGCCTCGAACCCCATTTGTAACCGATCTTATGTCAATTAACTCATCCACCATGCGTAGATCATCAATTGTTCTTCTTCTTGTATTGCTGCTGTTCGCCCACGCAGCGGGCGCGAAGCCGATTTCCCAAAAGGAACTCGCCGAGTTCCTGGGGCCGGTCTCTCCCAGAAAGATCGAGTGGACGAAGACTGTTGGATCTGACTTCGACGCCTATTCCGGGCGGGCGATGCCGCCTTTGGCTGGGACCGTCAACATCTACATCGGCGGCTGGCCGCATTTCAAGAGGAGCGCCGGAAGCACAACCGCAGCCGGCCGCCTGGGCCCGTTTCCCGTGACGTGGCACCGGAAAGTTGCGCCTAACGGAACCATCAGTCAGGAAGCTGTGCTTACGCTTCACGGTTTTTGGAAGGTGAATGTCTGGCTCGAAGCGAAGCGGCAGTCAGACATTGATGGGATGATTGCCATCATCTCGAAGCTCCCGACCTTTACGCAAAAACCAAAGCCGGTTTCAGCACAATGAAAATCGACTTGTCGCTGGCTGCCTCGGTCATCCTGATGGCCATGATTGACGGGTTGGGGACAGTCGCGGCAGCTGGAACATTGGATGGGCTCAGCGGCACCGTGGATACCACGACGAAGCAGAGTAACGTTTGCCCTGCGCACGGTCTTCACATGGCGAAGCGACAGGTTGAGATCCAATACGGTCTTCCCGCTTTCAGGAATCCGCAGCCCGACCATCAAATTCGCGAGCGTGAGTTTCCGTTTGGAGTAGCGCTCTATCTTGGCGGCTGTGTGGTGAGCAGCGATTCTCCGAAATACGCGCTGGTATATGTCTGCGCCCAGTGCGAACTCGCGGCGAAAAAGTGGGTCGAAATCCATACCAAGCGGTGACGACCACCTTATCGCCATTGCGAGGCTCTCCGATGAGTCCTTCCATGTCGGCGCGAATTATCCGGGATGCGGGAATATGCGCCACTCGCTGGTGGGCGAACAATTCGCTCACGAAGCTCACAAAGGGCGCGTCTTCCAAGAAGTCTTAGTTGCTCGCAACCACAGACGCGGAGGAAGGGCAGTAATCGCTCGCGCGGTATTTGCGGGAGCCGTTGTAGGCGAAATGAGGGATGTACGTCGCCGGATCCTGCGTTTCGATCCGTTCAATCCCCCTGTTGAATGTTGGATCGAGCAGGTAGGTGCCGCTGGTCGTGTCCCACTCCAGCCAGGCGTGCGTTCTCAAATCGGCGATGTGACGTTTGCCGATGACAAAGCGAACCTGCGTGGCGCCTTTGGCCCGCAAGATGGCGTAAAGCAAGATCGCTTTGCCTTTGCAATCCGCGACAACATCGGAGTGGACCTGCGCCGGCGTTTTCCATTGCCGCGAATATTGATAGGGGATCGCGCGCAGGCTGGTTATCCATTGGTTGAGAGTGGTTACAGACGTCCGGCCCGTTGTGGTCCCGGCGGGAGAATTCAGGACGGGCGAAATCGGGCTCATTTGGCGATCGTACGGAGTGGAGGCGACCGTCAGGAAATTGGGTTGGGCAAAGCTGGAGGCCGCGTTTGCGCCGAGACAGGCAGCCACCAGCGAAACATACGCCATCCGGCGAAAGGGAGACAGCGATAGAAAAGACATCTCGACCGAGTGTCCAAGCATCCACCGTGCCCGGCCGTGCGCCTGCGCCAAGGCAGGTTTTGCGCGCGATGTTGAGCTTGCGAGCACCAATGGCCTTGCTCCGCGCGACTGCAATCGCAAATCATACTCGTGTGAACCAGCTCTTGAGGGTCTTCGGTATCGTTCTCCTGCTGGGCGGGCTGGGACACACTGCCGGCGTGCGGCATTTTTATTTCACGGCTGGAGTTCCCGAGGCGAATCGGGTGCTGCTCGACGCGTGGATCGCCGAGGCTCAATTTCTCGGCGGCGGTCTTTATCTCGCGGCCAGCCATGCATCCCGCGCCGGCAAGCCATCGCGGGCGCTGGCGGTTTTCGGTTCGCTCACCATCATTGGCTTCACTCTGCCGATGCTTCCCGTCCTTTTCTCCCGGGCACCGCTGGTCTTCCGCATCCCGGCGATGATCTACCTGCTCTTGAGCCTTGTAATCCTGGCGCGCGTGGTCAGACCGGATCGCACTGGTTCTCGTTAGGCAACGATAGCGAGTTTTCTTGTGTCGATCATCGTGTTCATCCAGGGTGCCGATCATGCCTCCGACCCTGGCGAACGGCAAAATTTGTTACATCGAGATCCCGGCTGTTGATATCCAGCGCTCGGCCGAGTTCTACGAAAAGGTCTTCGGTTGGGGGATAAGGCAGCGAGGCGACGGGGCCATCGCCTTCGACGATACGACCGGCGAAGTAAGCGGCACCTGGGTCATCGGCCGTCCGCCGGCGGCATCGCCCGGTTTGCTGCTCTACATCATGGTCGACAGTGTCGCGGCCACGATCGACTCCGTCATCGCCCAGGGTGGCGAACTGGTGCAACCAATCGGCGCTGACGCACCGGAAATCACCGCGCGTTTTCGCGACCTCGCCGGGAATGTGATCGGCCTTTACCAGCAACCCAGCGCGCCGGCTGGCTAACGGGATTTGACCTGATCGCTGCCTGGGCGTGGCTCCTTGGCAGATTAGGCGCTGTGGGGCGTGCGCCGCCCAATCTTTGGCGGAACGGGACCTGCTAAATCGAGACGCATGGCGCTACCCACGGAAATTACCGGCGATTCCCCGTGCGTAGCCGGCGATCTGGCCCGCTAGCTTCTCGCGTAAATGCGTCTATTCGCGCGGACGGCAAGACCCCATTGGACGATGGCTGAAATCATTCCCAGGAAATCACATGGCCGCCGGTTCGAATTGGCGTTCATGCTTGTCGTCCTTTTAGTCTCGATCACGGGATCAATGAACGCCGGGCCGACTGTGAACGGCAAGATCGCCTTTGTCAGCTTCCGGGATGCCGGCACGTCGAATAACACGGAAATCTACGTGATGGATCCCGATGGCTCTAACCAGATAAACATCACAAACAATCAGAAGAGTGATATCCAGCCGGCCTGGTCGCCCGACGGCACCAGGATCGCTTTTGCCAGCATGCGGGACCTCATCAACGAGGATATTTATGTGATGGATGCCGACGGTTCCAATCCGACCCGGCTGACCACCCATCCTCAGAATGATAAATGCCCCGCCTGGTCGCCGGACGGCAGTAAAATCGCCTTCACCAGCTGGCGGGATGGCAATTTCCAGATTTACGTCATGAACGCTGACGGGTCGAATCAGACCCGCCTGACTAACAATTCGGCCGCCGCCGATTCCTCGCCGGCGTGGTCGCCCGACGGCGCCCGGATAGCGTTCGTGCGTTATCCGACGGACTCCGCCACCAGTGAAATCTGTGTGATGAATGCCGATGGCTCGAACGAGACCAGACTGACCGACACTCCCGGGCGACGGAATGAAGCCCCCGATTGGTCGCCCGATGGCAGCAAGATCGCGTTCGATAGCAACCGGACTGGCCCTATCGAAATCTATGTCATGAACTCGGATGGCTCGGATCAGGTCGCGCTAACCAACGATGGAGATCTGAACACGGGACCCGAATGGTCATCGGACGGTGCCAAGATCGCGTTTACGACCAGGCGCGACGGCCACCAGGCGATCTATGTGATGAACGCTGACGGCTCGAACCAGATTGGCCTAACGAGCAATCTGACCTCGGATGATGGAGGCCCGCGCTGGCAGCCGCTGTCAGCCGCGCCGTCGCCGACTCCTACGCCCACGCCAACCGCGACGCCCACTCCCGTGGGAAACGGCAAGATCGCCTTTCTGAGCACACGCGATGGCACCGGTGAGATCTATGTGATGGAGGCGAACGGCTCCAATCCCACCCGTCTAACGCATAGCACGGGCTGGCCTCCTACTGTCACCATGCCAGCCGTGTCGCCCGATGGAACCAAGGTCGCATTTGCGAGGATTTCGTTCGCCGATGGCAACGGCTACGACATCTACTTAATGGATGCGGACGGTTCCAACGAGATCCGTCTGACCAACACTCCGGGAGCTGACTCCCAGCCGGACTGGTCGCCCGATGGGTCGAAAATCGCGTTCTCCAGCGATCGGGAGGGCAATTCGGAAATCTACGTGATGAACGCAGACGGGACTGACCCCGTCAATCTAACCAACAGTCCGGGAGATGATAGCCGCCCTGCCTGGTCTCCTGACGGCAGCAAAATCGCCTTCGACAGCGACCGGGAGAGAGAGTTGGTCGGACAGGTCTACGTGATGAACGCGGATGGTTCCGATCAAATTCAACTGACTACCCAGACGTATAACATCGATCCAACCTGGTCGCCCGATGGCTCCCGGATTGCCTTTTCGACCTTGCGGTGGGGCCACTATGAAATTTACGCAATGAATGCCGATGGCTCCAATGAAACGCGGCTAACGAATACTACGGTCGATGCTCTCTTCCCATCGTGGTCGCCCGATGGCTCCCGGATCGCGTTTTGCGCCGTATACACTGGCGACTCTGACATCTACGTCATGGATCCAGATGGTTCCAACCCGGTCAACCTGACCAACAATTCGGGAGGCGATGTGATTCCAAACTGGCAAAAAGTGCCGGGTGTCTTCTTCCCGACCCCCACGCCAGCGCCGACCGCGACCCCGAGCCCGACGCCTACGCCAGAAGCGACGCCAACCCCTGCCGCTACCCCTATCGCTACCGCTACCGCAACGACAACACCTATCGAGACTCCCACTGCCACCGCGACGGCCACCCCCACGCCAACCGCAACAGTTATCGCCAGCGCGACACCCACTGCGACACCCGCCGCGACTCCAAGCCCGACGCCCGTGGCCACTCCAAGCGCCACGCCCACGCCAACCGTTCAGCCCGCCCGCGCTCTTAATATCTCGACCAGGCTAAGAGTTGAAACGGGAGACAACGTAATGATCGGCGGCTTCATTATCACCGGCGCCGCTCCGAAGAAGGTGATCATGCGCGGAATCGGACCGTCGCTCGGCAACTTTGGCCTTGGCGATGTCCTGGCGGACCCTGTTCTAGAGCTGCGCGCCCCGGCCGGACCGCTCGCCTCGAATGACAATTGGAAGGACAGCCAGCGTTCTCAAATTGAAGGCACGCCCTTTCAGCCCGGTGACGACCGGGAATCGGTCATCATGGCCACGCTCCCACCGGCACCCTATACGGCCATTCTGTCCGGCCAGAACCAGACGACCGGCGTGGCTTTGGTGGAACTTTACGATGACGACGGTCAGTTGTCCGACTCCGTGCTGGCCAACATCAGTACTCGCGGCTTTGTCCAGACAGGTGAGAACGTCATGATCGGGGGCTTCATCCTTGGCTCGTCCACCGGCGAGACGAGCGTCGTCATCCGCGGCATCGGGCCTTCCCTGAGTGAGCTGGGCCTGACCAACGTCCTGGCCGATCCCACTCTTGAGTTGCATGATGGAAACGGCGCCCTCCTCATTTCGAACGATAACTGGATGGATGATCCCCTTTCAGCCGCGCAATTGACCGCGAGCGGTCTGGCGCCGCAGAATCCGAACGAGTCCGGGATCTTCACTTCGTTGCCGCCGGGCGCCTATACCGCAATTCTGGCGGGCCAGAACGGTGGTGTCGGGATCGGATTGGTCGAGATATACAGTCTACGGTAAAGGCGGCCGCTGACTTGGGCGGCGCGTTCGACAAATGG
Organism: Chthoniobacterales bacterium; assembly: GCA_035941955.1. Lineage (GTDB taxonomy): Bacteria > Verrucomicrobiota > Verrucomicrobiia > Chthoniobacterales > UBA10450 > AV80. Next base: position 106,847 of record DASZDO010000008.1, on the reverse strand, counting down.
CGTAGACCGGTGATCCTAGCTATAACCGAATGACGTTTGCGTATCCGCGCGCCAGGCGCGCGTTTCTTTTGCCACCGCTCGGCCAGCGGTGAGGCGTGGATGAGCAGCAAGGCTGCAATGACGCTCGCAGGAAACCGGGGCGTTCCGCTTTCGTTGAGCAAAATCGTCCGGACTTCTAGCGACGGCGAAGCTGCTTTTCGCCCGGTTTTCGTTTGAGAGTCTCGCGCGGCCGTTTGATGACTGACTCGCTCACGAGCCGACACCTTCCAACTCGACCCGCCGCATCGTTTCGCTTCCACCGAAACGTTCTTGCGCATCTAGAATTTCCAAGCCGGCAAGGCGGCCCTCACTGTCGTAATCAGCGGCGATCCCGTCGGCCAAATGTTTCGTTGTGACCGTCGTGTCGCGGAACGTGATGCTCAGCGCGTCGACTTCTGGGTCATAGCTGATTCTCATGGTCGATCAAAATAGTAGGTGTAGACCGTAATCACAACTATTTCCCCTGACTCCTCGACGAAGACAGGGCGGACCTGTTTTGTCGCATAGATCTTGCCATTCCAGTCTTTGGCGTAAGAAAAATCCTTTCGACATTCCAGTCGCCCGAGTTCCGCCGGGTTCCACGGACTCGTTCGAATCGCTTCTTCCACCTCGTGAGCGGTGAACCCGCGTTTACGCATATAACGTGAGGCGTGATGGGAAAGTCTAATGGGGTTCACCGCCTGCCATCAAAGACCTGGCAGGAAGTATCCGCAAGAACTTCGACGGTCGTAGACCGCCGCTACAGGCCAACGCACTTTTGCCACGCGCAAAAGGCGGGTATGGTGATGCGTTATGGTGAATCAGGTTTTGGCAGGGAAAGTCGGGGTGGTTTTCGGGGTGGCGAACAAACGGAGCATCGCGTGGGCGATCGCCAAGGCTTGGGCGGCGGCCGGGGCGCGGTTGATTTTTAATTATCAAGGTGAGCGGCTGAAGGAGAACGTCGAAGAATTGGTGGGGGAGTTCGGAGAGGGCACGCCACTATTCCCCTGCGATGTTTCCAGCGACGCGGAGATCGCGGAGTTCTTCACGAAGGTCCGCGGGGAAACCGACCGAGTTGATCTGATGCTGCACTCGGTTGCGTTCGCGCCGAAGGAGGCGCTCGAGGGCGATTTCGTCAGTACCACACGCGAGGCGTTTCGGGTGGCGCACGACATCAGCGCGTATTCGCTCGTGGCGCTGGCGCGGGAAGCGGCCCCGATAATGACGAACGGCGGGAGCATTGTCGCGATGACCTATTACGGGGCGGAGAAAGTGGTGCCGCACTACAATGTGATGGGCGTGGCCAAGGCGAGCCTCGAAGCTTCGACCCGTTATCTGGCCTACGACCTTGGGCCGAAGAAGATCCGGGTGAATTGCATCTCGGCCGGGCCGGTCCAGACGCTCGCGGCGCGGGGCATCAGCGGATTCACGGCAATGTTGAAGCATTACCAGGAGCACGCGCCACTGAAACGCAGTTGCGATCCGGCCGAGCTCGGAGAGACGGGAGTTTTTCTGGCAAGCGACGGCGCGGCGGCGATCACCGGGCAGGTGATTTATGTCGATGGCGGGTATCAAATCATGGGCATGTGATGCCCCACTCGTGCTCATGCTCATGCTCGTGATCGTAATCGAATTCCCAAACATCGATCACGAGCAGGAGCACGAGCACGATTAGGAACGGGGAGCTCACGCTAATGAATCTCGCTGAGGAATTGCGGGCGCTGCTGGGAAATGACGCGGTCTCGGATGAGGGGACGGAGCTCCAAGCGCACGGGGGCGACAAGTGGATCGACAACCATCCGCCGGAGGCGGTGGTGTTCGCGAAATCGACGGAGCAGGTGAGCAGGTTGCTGCGGTACGCTTCGGAGAAGAAGATCCCGGTTACGGCAAGGGGAGCGGGGTATGGCTATGTGGGTGGTTGTGTGCCAGTCCGCGGCGGGATTGCGCTCTCGCTCGCGCGGATGAATCGGATCAAGGAGATCAGTTTCGCGGATGCGATCGCGGTCGTGGAGCCGGGCGTGATCACGGCTGAGCTGCAGGACAGGGCGCGGGAGCAGCAGCTGTTTTATCCGCCGGACCCCGCCAGCAGGAAGGATTGCAGCATGGGCGGAAACGTGGCGACGAATGCCGGCGGACCGCGCTGCTTGAAATACGGGGTGACGCGCAACTATGTGCTCGGGCTCGAGGTGGTGCTGGCGAGCGGCGAGGTGTTGCGCACGGGCGGGCGAGTGCACAAAAACAAGACGGGCTTCAGCTTGATCGGGCTGTTCGTGGGCTCGGAAGGGATGCTGGGGGTGGTGACGGAGATAACGGTCCGGTTGCTGCCGCTGCCGCCCGCGCGCGCCACGCTGTCGGCGGCGTTCGCGACGATGACGGAGACAGCTGCGGCGGTGCAGGCAATTTTTCAGGCCGGCTTTCTTCCGGCGGCGCTCGAGATTGCGGATCATTTGACGCTCGAAGCCGCTCGGCGCGACAAAGGCGCGGCGCATGTTCCAGCCGGGAACGCGCACTTGCTGGTGGAGGTGGATGGGCAAGCGGAAACGGTGCGGAGCGAAGCGGCGGCGCTCGGCCAGTTGATCGCGGGCAGAAAGCCAGATTCACTCGTGACGGCGACCAACGAGGAGGATTGCGAGCATCTGTGGGCGATGCGCCGCGATTTCAGCAGCTCGTTGCGAGCGGCCGGCCTAACGAAGCTCAATGAAGATGTGGTAGTGCCGCGGTCGCGCCTGGTTGAATTGATCGAGTTCGCGGAAGCGCTTCAGGAGCGGCACGGCTTTCCCGTCGCCTGTTTTGGTCATGCGGGGGACGGGAACATTCACGTGAACATCATGGCCGCGAATTATGAGGATCCCGCCGTGCAGAAAAAAGTGGAAGGCGCGCTCGACGAGCTGTTTCAGCAGGTGCTGGCCTGGGGCGGCGTGATTACCGGCGAGCACGGAATCGGCCTCGCGAAGAAACGCTGGTGGCGGGAAGCGACCAGCGATGTTGCGCGCGAGGCGCATCGTGCCATCAAAAATGCGCTCGATCCCGCAGCGATCCTGAATCCGGGAAAGTTTCTCGATTAAGGCAGATTCAGCACCGCGTTCACGGCGCGATGGTCGCTCGATTGGGGCCAGGTGTTTGCGACCCACGCCCTGGATAAAGTCGCGCCCCGATAGAAGATGTGGTCGAAGCAGGCGGCGGGATAACGCGCGCTGGGCATGACGGTAAAGCGAGAAGCGTAGGGGATTCCTGTCCACGCCCAACTGAAACCGTCCGCCAACAAAGCGGGAACAGTCTTTTCTCTCGCGAAGCGGGACTCATCGGGCGTGGTATTGAAATCGCCGCCAACGATCCAGGTGAGCGCGCCTCTCGTTGCGTAGGCGCTGTTCATCGCTTTCATGTGGGAAAGGAGCTGGCGCATCGATTCTTCCCGAATGCGCATGTCTTCGCGGATTTCGCCGCGATTACTTTTGAGGTGCAGCGCATAAACGAGGAGGACTCGGTTCGACGAAAGTTGATAGGAGGCAAAGGCGAACCCGCGCGGGGGCGTGATCGCGGCGCCCGGCTTCCACGCTTCCGCCCAGGCGCTAATCGGCTGAAGCCGGCTGGCGATCGCGATCTGCTGCGTTTCCTTCTGGTCCTCGCGAGGCGGAAAATTCGAACAAACATCCACTTTGAATCCGCTCAATGGTTTGATCGCGAGCGATGCCTGCTCGGAACCACGCACTTCTTCCAGGCCCAGGACGTCGGGGGCGAGCTGCGCGATATCGCGATGGACGGCGCGAATCTGGCGATTTTCTTCGGACCGCGAGGCGTTTGGGCGCCGGCCGGGAAACCACTGGATGTTCCAAAACGAAGCGGTGATCGTGGTCGCGGAAGGGGTTTGGGCCGCGACCGGAGTATCCGGCGCCAAAAGCGCCGTAATGATGAAGGCGAGCGCGATGCATCGGAGAGAAAACCTGGGGGGCATGGTCGAAGAATAGTTCACGGTGAGCGTTGAATGCGAGAAACAAGGAGCGGCGGTTTGTAACCGCCGATCAGTTGGCCGGCGATTGAAAACCGCCCCTCCGTGAGAAGAAAAACTAACCGGGTCGAACGATCTTGCTCAAGTGCTCGAGGGCGGCCTTCTCCGCTTTTTCATCGCTCTCATAATCCCAGCCTACAATTTCGAGCATTTGAGTTCCTACATCTCGCTTCCCTTTTCGGACTGCATCGAGCCGTCCCGCCGCCGTCCAGTTTTCATGATCCGCCATGCCGGGCCGCGGTGACGTCCCATCCCAATAGCAGTAGAAAACATGAAGCGAGCGGCCATTATTTTCGAAAACGTAAAAGCGAATGGGCATGGCGACGCCGTTAACCGTGAGCGTTTTATTTTGCACGCCCCCAAGCTGCTTCATGCCGCTGGCCGGGAGGCAAATATCCGGCCGGTGGTTCCTGACGAAAAGACCGGCGGTGCGACCGGGGAGCCAGCGAAAGAAAAACATGTTCCAGGGGTGGCCGTCGCCTCCGGTCCAGGAGCCGCCGCCGCCCTCGTTATAGCGCAGAAGTTCCTGGGCGCTGTCGGCGATGGGGACGGTTTTCCAATTGGCTGCCTCAGCGGGCCACTCGATGGACCAGGGCTGAAGCCGGGCCGTGCGCGACTCGTGTGCGCGATACCAAATCTGCGTGCTCGCTTCCGCCATCAGGGTCAGCGCAAGAAGACATCCGAGGACCAGGCGGGGCACACGAAAAATCGGCCGCGCCTCGGCTCCAGCCGGTGCATCTTCGTGTTTGCCGCGCATGAATATGCTCAATCCCCAAAGGGCGAACAGGCAGATGACCAAAATCGTGTGCCCGGCCGGGTCGTGCCAGGTCTTGATTGCGTCGGGACCGCGCTCGGCGCTAAGCCACACCAGCAGAAATGTCCGGACCACATTGCAGCCAAAGGCCAGGAGCGCGCCGGCCACAATCAGGATGACACGCCGCCAGGCGGCGAATTCATAGAACTCACCCAAGAACAACGAAACCATGAACGTGGCCTGCAACGATCGAATCCCCGTGCACGCTTCGTCGATGCCGACAAAGCCGGAGCCGATTTCTATGACATTCCCCATCTGCACCGCCGGAATGCCGATGGCATTGAGGATCTCCACGTTGATGAGCGCATCGATGCGCATGAGACCCTGGATCACGAATTGTTCGAGATTAGTCGGCCACGGCACGGCGACGAAAAAAAAGAGAATGGGGAAGGCGAAGTGCCGCACCCAGCGGCTTCCACCTGACAGGTAGATTCCGGCCACGGTGATAACCCCGGCGGACGCCGCCATCGCCCAACTCAGCAATCGCCAATCCGGATTCGCTTCCTGAATGAGGCGGACGGGCACCAAAAAGGCCGCAGCCAGAACGATGAGCAATCCCGGGAGAATTCTGATGGCGGGAGCCGAGGGCGCGGGAGCGTTTTGGGAGCGCCGCCAAAAGATATAAGCCGCGAGAAAAGGAACGGTCCATCCGTAGCCATATTGCGGATTGATCGACCATTCGAAACGGAGCCGGGAAATGAGTTCGATCCAGACCAGCGCAAACACGGCGATCGGGAACCAGTTGATCGGGCGCGACGCCGGCCTAGTTGCGGCAAGAGGAGGCGAGGATGTAGCGTCCATGCGAAGGTCGTTTCCCGGTTTAGCAGGATACGAGCCGGGGTCGCACCTGGCCAACCATGCAGCAGCCGGGCGACAAAATCGAGCACGCGCTGGCGCAGGCCCGAAATTGCGCCATATTACACCCGCGAGCGCCGCGCAGGCCGATTCTTAGATGGAAGATTTCATTCCTGCGCCTTCATGGCGTCGCACTCTCCCGATGAAACCAGGAACTCTCACTCACACCATCGCGGTTTTGCTGTCCTCAGTCTCCGCGCTCTTCACTCACAGCGCCGCGGCCGCGGTGCCAAATTCGCCATTGAAATTAAGCAAGAAATCGAGCAAGGCGCGCGACGATTCCCTGCTCAAGATCGATCCAATTTCCTTCGCGCCTGCACAAAAATCCGACCCTCCCTTTGCCCAGCCCGGGGAACATTTCCCCTGGAAGAAAGAAATCGTGACGACCGTTTTTTGGATCGGGGAGAAGCCCACGGCCAATAATCCGGTCCCGAATCGCTCGAGCTCCTGGGATAAAAACTGGACGCAAAGTTACGGCGGTTACGACAATCCCGACCGCGCGCAGCGGAGCGATTTTGTTCCCGCAAAATTTATTCCGCGCCAGAATCCATTTTATGTCGCGCTTCCTTACAACGACAAATCGATCAACGGTCATCGCCCCGAAGCGCCGCGCGTGGTGCCCTGGTTCAAGGAAGCCTATCAGGGACCGGCGGTCTCAACCTGCAAGGGCCGCTGGATTGCGATCCGCAAGGGCAATAAAGTTGCCTACGCGCAATGGGAAGATGCCGGCCCGTTCCGGACCGATCATTGGCAATATGTCTTCGGCAACGAGCGGCCGAAGCCGAATTTGAACCGAGGCGCCGGCCTGGATGTTTCGCCCGCTGTTCGCGATTATCTTGGACTGCAGGACACGGATGTGACCGATTGGAAATTCGTCACCTTCGCCGAGGTGCCGCATGGTCCCTGGGCTAAGCATGGGGACAACAACACCTTTGTCTTGAGCCAGCGCAAGAGTGACAAAGCGCTCGCCGAAGGCCCCAAGCGTGGCGGAGTCACGATTCTGCCTTGAGTCTCTCCCCGGAGGGACGTGCTTCCGCACGTCCTCTGTGGGCGCCGCTATGGTTGATTTGCGCGGTTTAACCAGCAGGACGAGCAGAAGCTCGTCCCTCCGAAGAAATCCAACTCAGAATAACTTCGGGTGATCGTCGTCGTCTTCCGGGCCGATCGCGGCGCGGATCTTTGTCAGCAGATCGTTGAAATCGTACGGCTTCTGGATCGTGTCGAGCACACCTGCCTTTAGCATTTCGGAGCGGATCGCCGGCTCGAGATAACCGCTGGCTACAATCGCCCGCACGCCCGGTCTGCTTTCTTTCATCTTAAGAAAAGCCTCGCGGCCTCCCAGACGTGGCAACCCGAGGTCGCAGACCACCAGTCCGATATCGTCCCGATGCGCCTCGAAGAGCGAGACGGCTTCCATCCCGTCCTTGGCGGCGAGCACGCGATACCCTTCGCCTTCCAGGATCGTCACGCCCAGGTCTCGCAACATTTCTTCGTCCTCGACCAGCAGGATCGTCTGCGGAGCATTTGGTTTGCGCGGGATATTCCATTTGGTGCGTTCGCCATGTGCTTCGGTGGAATGCTCGACCGGCAGGTAGACAATAAAAGTCGTGCCGGCATCCGGTTCGCTCTCCACCTGGACGAAACCACGGTGATTGTTCACCACTCCGTAGACCACGGATAACCCCAGACCGGTGCCTTTGCCGCGCTCTTTCGTGGTGAAAAATGGCTCGAAGATATGCGACTTAACCTGCCGGCTCATCCCGCTCCCGGTGTCGCGCACACGGATGCAGGCATAATCCTGCGTGCCGGCGCCGGTGAAAGATTCGGTCAGCTCGGCGCCAGGCGTAATCGAAGTCTCGAGCGTGAGCGTCCCGCCGTCTTTCATCGCGTCGCGTGCATTTACGCAGAGATTCAACAGCACCTGGTGGATCTGGCTACGATCGGCCGTGATCAATGGAAGGTCGGGTTGCAGGCGCAGCTCGAAGTTGATCATTTTAGGAAACGTCGCTTGCAGCATTTTTTCGAGCTCACGCACCAGGTCATTCAAATCGAGGGAAGAAAATCGCGCTTCCGTTTGGCGCGCCGAGGTGAGCAACTGCTGCACGAGGGCGGCCCCGCGCTCAACCGCTTCCTTGATGATCCTGGTGGCGCCGGATGTCTCGGGTTTGGAGCCCAGGGACTCGAGACGATTGGTGTATCCTAAAATGATCGCGAGGATGTTGTTAAAATCGTGGGCTATTCCGCCCGCCAATGTCCCGAGCCCCTCCATCTTTTGGGATTGGACGAGTTGCTGTTCGAGCCGTTTCCTTTTGGTGTCGTTGAAGAGATAAACCTGCAGGCCGGTGAGTTCGCCTTCTACAAAAGTGCCGACCAGCCGGGCCACCACGTAGACGGGGTCGCCTCCCCGCTGGCTCATCTCGAGCTCATGCCGCTCGACGATCCCATTCTGGCGCACCATCTCAAGCAACTCCACGCCGTCTTTCCGGCTGCGAAGGAGTTCAAGGAAATTCCCGGAGATTGCTTCCTCGATCGAATCGAACCCAAAAATGCTGGCGAAAGCCGGATTGCAGGTAACGATCTGGCCGTCCGACCGGATGCTGAGATTGCCGGTGAAGTCTTCCATGACAAAGCGCCGGTAGCGCTTCTCGCTCTCGCGCAAGGCCGACTCTTTCTGGTGACGCGCGGTGATGTCCCGGTTGATCTGCAAGCGCGGTGAAGCGGAATTCTGTTCCGCCAGGGTCCATCGGCTCGCAACCCGAATTTGCTGGCCGTCCCGGCGGACCTGAACGAGTTCGCCTTCCCAATGCGCTTCGCGTTCCAGAATCGATTCGAGGTTCTGTGCGTCCCCCGAAAGCTCGGTCTGAAGGAGCGCATGCACATTTTGGCCGAGCGCGTTCTCCTTGTCCCAGCCGTAGGTGCGCGATGCGCCCCGATTCCAATAGGTGATGGTGCCGTGGCCGTCGGTCAAAATGACGGCGTCCTGCGCGAATTCGAGCAGTTCCCCCTGGTCCATCAGTTGATCGGCGAGCGGCATGGAGAGCGTAAATCGAGACGAGCCATTGTCGCCTCTGGGATCACGGAGTGCGAGAGCTTGCCGTGGCGTTGGGGGTGGGCTGCGAGGCGTGGGGTGCCTGGAGGGGGCCGAGACTCCCCGAGTAGAAAACGTAGTAAAACGCGAGTAACGCACCCAGAATTACGGCAAACAGAAAAACGAAACTTGCGGCGCGTAACCCGCTAAATCGGCGGCCGGCCATTTTCCGGGCCGCTCGCTTCTGCATCAACTCCAGCTCGAGCATCCGCACGACCGTTTCCGGATCGACCGGTTCAGGCTTGCCGTCGCCGTTGGAATTCATCGAAATGAATCTTAACCATCCAACCAAAACACCAAGTGGATTCTGCGGATAACAAACTCGACGCCCGCAAACTGGCGGCCTTTACCGTGCCGATGGCAGTGTTTCTTGCTCTGCTCGGCTTGAACAGCCTTCTCCAAAAACCGGGCGGCGCCTTTTGGCGGGCTTCGCCCGAGTATTGGATTTACCCGGCGCAAACGATCCTTTGCGGCCTGCTGCTCATTTGGTTCTGGCGCGAATATCGATTCCAGGCCGCGAATCGGATCGGGTTCGCCGGCGCGATTGCGCTTCTCGTTTTCGCGCTGTGGATTGCGCCCCAGGCGATCTTCGGGTTCGCGCCGCGTTCCGACGGTTTCAATCCCGAGGTCTTCTCCGGTCAACCGGCCGCTTATTGGGGCACGGTTTGCTTCCGCTTTCTTCGCCTCGTGGTGGTCGTCCCGTTGGTCGAGGAGGTTTTCTGGCGCGGATTTTTGCTGCGCTATCTTATTAACGAAAAGTTCCACACCGTGCCGATTGGGGCGTTTTCGTGGCTCTCCTTCGCCGTCGTCACGGTTGGCTTCGGGTTCGCCCATTCGCGGGCAGACTGGATCCCTGCGGTCATAACGGGCGCGCTCTACAATTGCGTCGCGTATCGGACAAAAAGCCTGTCGTCGTGCGTCCTGGCCCACGCCCTGACCAATCTTCTCCTCGGGCTCTGGATCATGAAAACCCGGCAATGGGGATTCTGGTAAGGTCGCCGCCAATGGCACCGCTTCTGCTCCCTAAAGTGGCCAAATGCACGCGACCTTTACTCAAAAAGTTATCATTTGCATGGTCGCCGGCTTCCTTGCGGCCTGCCTCGTTCAGTGGGGAAAAGTGTTCGTCGAAGGGGCGGACGATGCCCTGAACGGGGGCTACAACAATAAATCCCCCGCCGTAGCACAAAAGGCCAGACCGTAAGCCGGGGTCGAAAGGGATTGCCGACCCTCCTGCTGCGCCTAGTTTGCGTGGCGGCATGAAGATCGGTTTCGCTCAAATCAACCCCACCGTCGGGGATTTGCGCGGAAACTTCGAGAAAATCACGGCCGCCTACGAGCGGCTGGCAACTGCCGGAGCAGAACTGGTCATAACTCCAGAATTGGCCATCACCGGGTATCCGCCGCAGGACTTGCTCTTCAAATCGCAGTTCGTTCCGCAAAACCTCGAGATGCTGGAAAAGCTCCAGGCGCGGGTGCAGGGCGCTGCTTTGCTAGTCGGATTCGTCGATCGGAACCAGGGACGCGGAAAGCCGTTTCATAATGCCGCCGCCCTGTTGCAACCGGGTGCGCCGATGACGAAAACGCATAAATCGCTTTTGCCCACCTACGATGTCTTTGACGAGGACCGTTACTTCGAACCGGCGCGTAGCGTGGCCCCTTTGATGTTCGGCACGAAAAAGATCGGCGTCACTATCTGCGAAGACATCTGGACGGAACATTACTTGCCCCGCCCGTTCTACGATATCGAGCCTGTCCGTTCGTTGGTGGAGCAGGGGGCCGAGCTGATCCTGAATCTGAGCGCCTCGCCCTTCGGTTTGGGAAAGCCAGGCATTCGACGCGAGATGGTGGCTACGCTCGCCAAGACTTATCGCCGGCCGATTTGCTACTGCAATGCCATCGGAGGGAACGATCAGCTGGTTTTCGACGGCAATTCGATCGCGATGAATTCCAAAGGCGAATTGATCGCCCAATTACCGGCTTTCCGCGCCGCCGAAGAGATCGTTGAGACCGAGACATGGCAGCCAGTGCAGCTGGCGAAGTCCGATGATATGGCCGACCTATTCGGAGCTCTGTCATTGGGTCTGCGCGACTACCTGACGAAGTGCAATTTCAAATCGGCCGTGCTTGGATTGAGCGGAGGCATCGATTCCGCGGTCGTCGCGGCCGTCGCCGTGGATGCTCTCGGCGCGGCAAACGTCCTCGGAGTATCGATGCCGAGCCCGTATTCATCGCAGGGGAGCATCGATGATGCTCTCGCCCTGGCCAGGAATCTTGACATCAAGTGCCTGCAAATTCCCATCGCCAACGCCTTCACCACCTTCAAAGCCCAGTTGGCGGAAGTCTTTGCCGGCCTGCCCGAGGACGCGACGGAGGAAAACATGCAAGCGCGCTTGCGCGGAATGACCGTGATGGCGCTCTCGAACAAATTTGGACACGTGGTGCTCAGCACGGGAAACAAGAGCGAACTGGCCGTTGGCTACTGCACTCTTTACGGGGACATGGCCGGCGGCCTGGCGGTGATCAGCGATGTGCCGAAAACCATGGTTTATACGCTCGCGCGCTGGATCAACCGCGACCGTGAAATCATCCCTGTCTCAACGATTGAAAAACCGCCGAGCGCCGAACTGAAGCCAGGCCAAACCGATCAGGACAGCCTGCCGCCCTACGATGTGCTCGACGAGATTTTGCGGCTTTACGTCGAGGAAAACATGAGCGGACGCGACATCATTACTCACGGTTTCGACGAAAAGACGGTTCGTTGGGTGCAGCGTCGAGTGGACATAAACGAATACAAGCGCGAGCAAGCAGCCCCGGGTCTCAAGGTCACCAGTCGCGCCTTCGGCCTCGGTCGCCGGATGCCGATCGCGCAGCAGTACGTCGATTAACGAAACTGCACCGCGTTGGAATCGAACCAACAACCCAGTGATTAAGAGTCACTTGCTCTGCCAATTGAGCTAGCGGTGCGTTTTGCTTCGTGAGGAGCGCTATTTTGCAGCAGTTTTTCAGGGAATCAACCGTAGCAGATTCCGCATCCAAAGTCCGTATCAGAATACAAGTGAACCAAGGCGCTCTTGCCGGTTAGTTTCCATTCATTCAAGGAGAAGGGGCCGGCAAGGTGATGGCGCAATATTTTCGCATTTTCAGGTGGCACGTTTTCCGTCACTTGCGGCGCCATCCGCTTTTGGCGCTCTTGAATATCTTGAGCGTGGCGCTGGGCGTGGCGGTTTATCTGGCGACGCAGATTGCGAATCAGAGCGCGAACCGCGCGTTCGCGGCGACGGTCGATCTCGTCGCGGGGAAGGCGGAGTTGGAAGTCACGGCACCGGCCGGGAATCTTCCCGAGACTTGCTTTCCAATCGTCGCGGCGACGAGTGGAATCTCGGCGGCGACACCGATCGTTCGGGGATTGGTCACGCTTCCGGATTTTCCTGGCGAATATTTGGTGGTCCTGGGAATCGACGTTTTCACGAACACACCCTTTCGAACGTTCGAGCCGGCCGGCTTCGATGCCGGGGAGCTTGATATCCAGCGATGGCTTGGGCCGCCGGGTTCAATTGCGGTCTCGGAAGAATTTGTGGCGCGGCACCATTTGAAAGCCGGAGAGAATATCCGCGCGCGGGTAAACGTGGTCGATCGCGATCTGCCAGTCGGGTTCATCCTTCGGAGCAAAGGCGAGCCGCTCCAGGATTCGCGCTTCGCGGCGATCGATATCGGATGGGGCCAGGAATTGTTCGGCCGCCGCGGAGAATTGACTGCGATCCAATTGCGCCTGACCAACCCGCGCGAGCGGGAAAGAGTGATGGCCGATCTGCGCAAAGTCTTGCCGAAAGATGCGACGGTGAGAACGCCGGCGCAGCGGACCGAAGAGGTCGATAAAATGCTGGGCGGCTTCCAGTTGAACCTCAGCGCGATGAGCCTGGTGTCGCTGGCCGTGGGGATGTTCCTGATCTACAACACCGTTTCGGCTTCGGTCGCGCGCCGGCGCCGCGAAATCGGTATTTTGCGTTCGTTAGGCGTGACCCGAAATGAGGTGCGAAGCCTCTTTCTTGGGGAGGCGATTTCGCTGGGAGTGATCGGTGTTTTACTTGGATTGGTGGGAGGCACGCTTCTCGCGCGGGTCCTTTCCGGGGCCGTCGCCGAAACGATTTCGTCCCTTTACGTGATGCTGAACGTGAAGCAGGTCGCGTTGGAGCCGCGAAGTTTTGCGCTGGCCGGAATTATCGGCCTCGGTTCGGTCATCATTTCCGCGTGGGTTCCCGCGCAAGCGGCGGCGAAAATGGAACCGGTCCGTGCGCTCCATGGCAGCGCCCCTCCTTGGAAGAACGCTTTCAACCCGTCACCCATGTGGTTTCGGAGCGGGCTGCTCTGCCTGCTCTTCGGGGCGGCCCTTTCATTTCTCGCCCTTTCCACCGGGCCCCGCTGGCTCGCTTTCGGCGCGGCCTTTTCCGTCCTCGCCAGTTTTTCTCTTCTTGTTCCTCCGCTGGTGTTCCGGTTCAGCGCGCGTGCGGGTAAAGTTTTTCCGGCGCTTCGCCGCCACCGACGAAAAGCGGCGGTGGAAGCCGAACTCGCGGCCGTCAATCTTTCCCGCGCGCTGTTGCGAAACTCCGTCACCATTGCCACGCTGGCCGCGGCGGTCGCGATGACCGTGGGTGTAAGCGTGATGGTCTTTTCCTTTCGCGAAACCGTCCAGGTATGGATCAACGATATTTTGACTGCGGATCTCTTCGTGGGCCCGGCCTCCAACGAAATTGTCGGGTCATCCTCATACATGCCTCCCCAGGCGCTGGACTTCCTCGAAACCCATCCAACGGTGGAAACGATCGATACGTTTCGCGACGCCCAATTGCTGATGGGGTCTGAGACGGTCGCGGTCGCCGTGGTGCGCGGGAGCGAGCGGCGTCATTTTCAGTTTATGCGCGGCCGCAGCGAAGCGATCATGCGCCGGTTTCACGAAGAGGCGTCCGTCCTGATTTCGGAACCTTTTGCCCGGCGCCAACGCCTGGGAGATGGCGACTCGATCGAGCTGACCACGCCCGAGGGCCCACGCAAATTCGCGATCGCCGGGATATTCTATGATTACACCCGGGACCAGGGTGTCGTTTACCTGAGCCAGCGAAACTTCAGCCGTTTCTGGCACGACGACCGGGTGAACAGCGTCGCGCTCTATTTGAAGGAGAATGCTTCGGCGGACGCGTTGAGTGACGCTTTCCGGGCGAAATTCAGCCGGAGCGGGGAGTTCGTAATCTACTCGAACCAAACGTTGCGCACGCGCATCTTCGAAATCTTCGATCAGACCTTTGCGGTGACCTATGTGCTGCTGACGATCGCGATCATTGTCGCGATCACGGGGATTTTTCTTTCGCTCACGATTTTGATCACGGAACGTTCGCGCGAGCTGGCGATCGTGAGAGCCATCGGCGGGAGCGCGGGCCAGATTCGCAAACTATTGCTTTGGGAAACCGCAATGATCGGATTACTGGCGGCGTTAATCGGAGTGGCGTCCGGGATTTGTCTTTCGCTGGTCCTCACGGGAGTGATCAACCGGGCATTTTTCGGCTGGACCATCCGGCTGGCCTTTCCGTGGAGTTCGCTCGCGGTGACGCCGTTGTGGATCATCGCGGCCGCGTTGATCGCCGGCGTGGTGCCGGCCTGGCGGGCGGGACGGATGGTGCTGTCGGAGAATTTGCGAAGCGAATGAGAGCCTGCCCGAAAACTAACGGAACACAGGCCTGCGGCCTGTGCGGCTGGCGGACTTTGAGTCCGCTCAAAGCAATCGCGGACAGAATGTCGGCTGTCCGCACCGGCCGCAGGCCTGTGTTCCAGCAGAGCCTCAGGAAAAGGTCTTGGATCCTAACTTGCGCGCTGTTGGCGCTGGCAGGCACGGGGTTGGCCGGTGAATGGAAAACCGCCGAACCGGGCTGGAGTTATGAGTTTCCGCGGGATCACGGTGCGCACCGGGATTTCAAAACGGAGTGGTGGTACTTCACCGGCAACCTCGTCGACGCGGAGGGCCATCGATTCGGCTACGAGCTGACTTTCTTCCGCCAGGGAATCACACCTTTAGCCGGCCGAGACCCGAACTCGTCGCGCTTTATTGTCGACGATTTGAAGTTCGCCCACTTCGCAGTGACCGACGTTTCGAAAGGAACTTTCCGCTTCGAACAAAAAACGAGCCGGGGCGCCTTCGGCGAGGCTGGATTCGACGACGGCAAACGTCTGGCCTGGATCGACAACTGGACCCTCACTTCCGATGGTGAGGGCGCGTTCGATCTCACGGCCGCGACTCAGGAGGGCACGATTCACCTTCATTTGCGCGCAGCCAAATTGCCTGTCGTCCATGGCGAAAATGGCGTTAGCGTCAAGGCGAACGCGAGCGGCCACGCCTCGCATTACTATTCGATCCCGCGGCTGGAGACGACGGGCGAATTTTTCGCGAATGGGAAATCGCAGCCTTTTCGCGGCGAGAGCTGGTTCGATCACGAATGGGCGACCGGTCAGCTCGCGGAGGGCCAGGTTGGCTGGGATTGGATTTGCCTGCAATGGGAGGATGGGACGGAGCTGATGCTTTACCAGATGCGGCTCAAGACTGGAGAACCGGATTCGAACTCGAGCGGCACATGGATCGCGCAGGGGGGCGAGCCCACTCATTTGCGCAGCTCAGATTTTCAGATGACTCCGATCGCATTTTGGAAGAGCAAAGAAAACGGCGCCCAATATCCCATAGGCTGGCGCGTCACTCTTCCCGGCCAGCGGACGGAGTTTGTCGTTCGAGCGGTGCTGGAGAACCAAGAGCTCACGCTCGGTCCCATTACCTATTGGGAAGGCGCCATCGATGCGACCGGGACGCGGGACGGGAAAGCGATCAAGGGTCGTGGATACCTTGAGTTAACCGGGTACGCGGGCCGACTGAGTGAAGCGTTGAAGCGTTGAAGCGTTGAAGGGTTTGAAGGGTTGAAGGGTTGAAGGGTTGAAGGGTTGAAGGGTTGCAGCGAAAAATCACCGTTTTTCAACGCTTCCACGCTTCCACGCTTCCACGCTTTAACGCTTTAACGCTTTAACGCTTTAACGCTTTAACGCTTTTAACCCTTGTAACCAGACCCAGTCACTTCCCGAGCAGCAGGCGCAAGAAGCGTCCGTCCGAAAAGCGGCCGCCTGAACTCTGACGGACCACGACGAGCCCCATCGACGGGATCACGTAAAGGCGCTGATATCCCGAGCCGATACAGGCCACCAGGTCGCCCGGCGCATCGCGGCAAAGGACCGCGCCGCCCCAGTTTTGCCGCGGCCATTTTGGGATCAGCATTTCTTCGACATCGAACTCCCGCCCGCCCGGAGCCGCCCGGTTATTCCACCACCCCAACGAGAAGGCATGGTTCGCGGACGAGCCGCGCCAGCATTGCGCCAGCGATCCCGCCTTCAGCACTGGCGCACCGTCCGCCAGCACGAGTTGGCCCAGCTTCGCCCACTGGCGCGCACTCAGTTGCCAGCCGGCGGCGAGCAGCGGATTGCCCGCGCGATCCTTCAGATAACGCTGCGAGCCAAGCCCGAGCTTGCCCAAGACACGACGCTCCAGGTAACGCGCCGGCGCTTCGCCACGAAGCTTCTGTTTGAGGACCTGGTGAAAGACCTGGAGCGCGCTCGGCCCGTAAATAAAGGCCGTGCCCGGGTTGGCGACGATTGAGGCTCGGATGGCGATCTGGTCGCGATCGCCCGGATTATTGTTGTGCAAATAGAAGACGGGCTCGAGCCCGCAGGAAAAATCGAGCAACTGCCGAATCGTCACCCGCGCCTTGCGCGGATCGCTGGCCCACGCGGGAATGGTGTCCGCCACCCGCTCGTCCAGACTGAGCAAACCGTCCTCGGCGGCGGCGAGAGCGGCGAGGCCCCAAAAAGCTTTCGTGCCGCTATAAATCTTGCGCGGCTCTCCGGTGGATTGGTCGAGCAGCGTCTGTCCGCGCTGGATGACGAGGAACGATTTGCCACCCTGGCTGGCCGAATACGCAGCAGCGGCGCGCAAGGCGGCGGGACTGACTCCATCGGCCAGCGTGGAAGAAGCGGCCATGACCGCCAGCAAAAGCACGATCCAGTTCTTCATACTTCTGCGCAATGTGCGCATCCCCCGGTTGATTGCCAGCAGAACCGTGACCGGCTCACCTGACAGAAATTCTGACGCGGTGGACAGCCGTTGTCTCACCCCCTATGAGAGGGTGCTGCATGCCCATCACACGATCCCGTTTATGGTAGATTCTCATCGCGCCTCTCCACGGAACTCATAATCCATTTCGATGCCCGGCCTGATTCTCCACACGAGCAACCAGCTCGATCTCCTCGCGCAACGGCTTGCCCAGGTCGTGTCGAAGCCGCTCGACTCACCTTTCGCGCCTGAGATCGTCGTCGTTCAGAGCTTGGCCAGCCGCCGGTGGCTCTCCCTCAAGATCGCCGAACTGCAGGGAATCTGCGCGAATTACGCTTTGCCTTTTCTGGGCGACTTCATCGGCCAGATCGTTCGGCAGGCTTCTCCCGCGGATGCGCGGATGGAAAAAATGACGCAGGAAGCGCTCGCCTGGAAGCTCGACGCCATTCTCCCCGGATGCCTGGGGCGAAAGGAATTTGCACCGGTCGCTGAATACCTCCGCGATGGCGACTCCCTGAAACGTTTCCAGCTCGCGAACAGACTGGCCAATCTTTTCGATCAATACCGCGTTTACCGGCCGGAGATGGTTGCCGGCTGGAGGGCGTCAAAGAAAACCCGAAGCGACGACGAGGCGTGGCAGTCCGCATTGTGGCGGCAGCTCGGCGACGTGCCTGGTTTCAACGAGGCACTCGATCGCCTGCGTGCTGGCGGATTTGGCGACGGGCAGCTCGATCTTCCGGAGCGGGTCTCAATTTTCGCTCCGGCCAGCCTGCCTCCGGCTTACCTCGAGCTTCTCTTCCAACTGGCCCGGGTCAGGGAGCTGCATCTGTTTCTTCTAAGACCATCTCGCGAATACCGGGGTGACGATCGCACACCGAAGCAGCGGGCGCGGCTGGGCCTTCACGCCTCGGAAGCCGCCGGCGGAAACCCACTGGTTACTTCGTGGGGAAAGATCGACGCCGACCTGACCGATTTGCTTCTGGGAATGGAAGAGCGGCTGAACGTTGCCGTGGGGAACGGCAGCGAAACGTTCAAGGAATTCCAGCCCACCACTCTGCTGGCCACACTTAAGTCGGATATCTTGCGCGGAGAGAACCGCGGCGCCGAGCCTGTCCAGGGCGATGATCCAATTCCCCGCGTCATGGTCGAAGCAGGCGATCGCTCGCTCGTCCTTCACGCGTGCCATTCCCCGATGCGTGAGGTGGAGGTCCTTTACGACCAGTTACTGGATTGCTTTGAAACAATCCCAAACCTTCAGCCGCGCGACATCATTGTCATGACGCCCGAGATCGAGAAATACGCGCCTCTGATCCAAGCCGTCTTTGGCAATCCGGAAAAGGACTTCCTGCGCATTCCGTATTCGCTGGCCGATCGGCATCCGCGAAGTGAGAGCTTGCCGATCGATACTTTCCTCACGCTTCTGGAGTTGCCCGGCAGCCGTTTTACCGCCTCCCAAATTTTTGGTCTGCTTGGCTCGCGTTCCATAAGGCGCCGGTTCCAATTCAGTGACGAAGATCTTTCCTTGATCCGCGATTGGATCGACGACACGGCAATCCGCTGGGGCATTGACGGTGAAGACCGGAAGCGGATAGGTCTGCCTGGCCTGGAAGCCAACACCTGGCGTCACGGACTCGAGCGCTTACTTCTTGGATATGCCATGGAAGGCGCGGGCAAGGACCTCTTCGAAGGCATCCTGCCACACGATGAGGTAGAAGGCGAAGGGGCAGAAGTCTTGGGACGCTTCATCTCCGCCGCCGAAGCGTTCTTCCGGTTAGCTGAAACTCTCGAGCGCCAACGGCCGCTCGCCGCCTGGGTGGAACCTTTAGCGGAAGTTATAGAGCAGTTCCTCGAACCGGCCGGCGAAGACGAGCTTCAGGATGTTCGCTTCCTGCGATTCGCCGTCGACCAGTTACGAACGCTCGGCGATGCCACGGGCGCCGAAGCGAGTATCGATTTTCGCGTGGTCCGTCATCACCTGGCCGAACAACTCCAGACCATGGAGCAGCGCGGCCAATTCTTCACCGGCGGAGTAACATTCTGCGCGCTGAAACCAGTTCGCAGCATTCCGGCCCGGGTCGTGTGCCTCCTCGGAATTAACGACCAGGTCTTCCCGCGGCGGCCACAGCCGGCGCAATTCGACCTTATGGCGCGATCGCCGCGCGCCGGCGATCCTTCCGCTCGCCAGGACGATCGATACTCCTTTCTCGAAACGCTACTATCCGCTGGGGAGAAGCTCTCGATCAGCTATGTCGGGCGCTCGGCAGTCCACAACAAAGAGATCCCTCCCTCGGTTGTAGTGAATGAGCTTCTCGATTACTTGAATCAGGCCTTTGCCTTCCCTGGAAAGAAACCGGCCAGGGAGTTCGTGTTGATCGAGCACCCCCTGCACGCCTTTAGCTCCCGATACTTCCTGTCTCCCCGCGCGGAGAATCGGCTCTTTAGCTACTCAGAAGCTAACGCGGAGGCGAGCCGCAGCATCACCGCGGCGCGAACGCCAGAAATGCCTCTGTTTATTGCCGGCCCCTTGCCTCAGATCGAAGAGTCGAAGGGCAGCCTGGAGCTGCGAGAGTTGATCGAGTTCTGGAAAAATCCGGCAAGATACTTCGTAAAGAAGCGGCTGGGTCTCTCGCTCTGGGACAGAGACGACTGCTTGAGCGATAACGAACCTTTCGAGCTGGATAACCTGGAAAAGTATCGAATCAGGCAGGAGCTGCTGGCGGATGAGCTGGAAACGGGGGACCCGCTGCCTCCCGCGGTATTCCAGGCCCGCGGAATATTGCCGGCGGGAGTGATTGGCGAGCTTCAACTCCGCTCCATGAGATTGGAGGTGCAGAAGGTCGCGGAGATTGTCCAGGGCCACATCTACGAAGGAAAAAAGGACGAGCCAGTCGATGTCGATCTCCAACTGAAAACGTTCCGCCTTGGCGGCAAGATTCATTCTCTCTACCAAGGGAAGAGCGTCCTTTTTCGAACGGCCAAACTGAATGCAAAGGACCATCTGCGCGCCTGGATCGAGCACCTTGTCTTGTGTGCCCTGGCTGGGAACAGCAAGCCGGAGACGGTGCTGATCGGAAAGGATGCCGTCGTTACCTTCGGCCGCGTCTCCTCAGCTAGCGCTGAATTGCAAACACTCTGCGAACTCTACTGGCAGGGACTAACGCTGCCGCTTCGCTTCTTCCCCACCAGCGGCATGGCTTATGTCGAAGCAGAGCTATCGAGAAGGGGAGACCCTTTCAGGAAGGCAGGCGAAAAATGGGAGGGCATGTGGCGTAAGAACGAAAAACGCCAGGGAGAAAGGGACGATGTTTTCATCGCGCGCTGCTTCGATCCCGATTCTCTCGACGAAGATTTCGCTGCCCTGGCGAGGCTCGTTTTCGGGCCCATGCTTCGTCACACCACGCGGGAGGAGCTATGACTCCCTTCGACATTACAACTGCTCCCCTCGATCCCGGTGTGACTTTGATCGAGGCCAGTGCCGGCACGGGCAAAACCTATTCGATCACGGGCCTGATCCTGCGGCTTGTCCTCGAGAAACATCTTCCGATCCGCAATATCCTGGCGGTCACCTTCACGGAAGCGGCGACGCAGGAGTTGCGCGATCGTATTCGGCAACGCCTGCAATCCGCGCTGGAGGACCTCCACCGCGGCGTCTCAGAGGATGCTATCGTCCATGCGTTCCTGACCAAGGGCGACAAGGCCATTGGCATCCGCGAACTGGATGGAGCGATCCAAAGCTTCGATGAGGCGCAGATCTTTACCATTCACGGATTCTGTCAGCGAATGCTGAACGATTATGCCTTTGAGAGCGGCACCCGCTTCGACACCGCGCTGATGCCCGATCCGAAGCCCTTGTTTGAAGAGATCGCCCGCGACTTCTGGCGGTTGCGTTTCTATGAAGCAAAGCCTCTTTTGTCCAAACTTGCGCTGGCCTGGAAGAGGTCGCCGGACGAATGGGTGGAGCTACTGGAACGAACACGGAGTCATCCTGACCTTGTTATTCTGCCTCCTGCCGAAACCGAGTCCGGCCAAACCCTCTTGCAAGCTGCCGAGAAGACCTTCGCTGCCTTGACCAAGGAATGGACCAGCCGGCGCGGCGAGATCGAGACACTCCTGCGCGGGCATGGCGGCCTTTCCCGGGACAAAAAGAAGTTCGGTCTGGAGCGAGTGGCTGAGATCATTTCCATGATTGCGGAAGCCTGCGCGGACTTCGATTCCGCAGATCCTGAAAGCATCCGGGCGCTGGCGGAGATTAGCTCGGAGGCTATTGCCGCGGGAACTAAAGGAACGGGAACCGCGCCGGAGCACCTGTTCTTCACGCTCAGTTCGGATTTTTGCCGGACGGTAGAAGTGTTATTCAACCAGCTTACGCATGAATTCCTGCAATTCGCCCAGGTGGAATTGCCCAAGCGGAAAGCGCGCACCAACACGGTCACCTATGACGACCTTATCACCGGCCTGCGCGACGCGCTCAGGCAGGAAGGAGGCAGCGCGCTCGCCCGGGCCATCGGTGACAAGTACTCGGCGGCCTTGATCGATGAGTTTCAGGACACCGATCCGGCACAATACGAAATCTTCCGAACCATCTTTCGTTCCAAGAATCATCGCCTCTTCCTGATTGGCGATCCCAAGCAGGCCATCTATGGCTTCCGCGGAGCGGATGTCTTTACCTACTTCGAAGCAGCGGCGATAGCTGACCGCACGTTTACCCTGACCACGAACTGGCGCTCGGAAGCGCCGCTGCTGGCGGCGACCAATGGCCTGTTTCGTCAGACCGGCCAGCCCTTCATCTTTCCGGAGATTCGATATCATGAGGTTCACGCTCCGAAGGAGCCGATTGTTCGTCCCTTAACGAACTCCGGTGACGCCAGGGCAGCGCTCCATTTTCGGCTGGTCATTCCCGTTGAAGATCAAGGCAGCTCAACGCAGGACAGACCCACCGATCTTGTTTGCAGATCGGTCTGCGACGACATCGCCGCGCTGACGGCATCCGGCGCGCATTTGGGAGAGGTCCCCCTTCACTACCGCGACATGGCAATTCTCGTTCGCAGACATAATCAGGCGGAGATGCTTCACGCCGTGCTCCGCGAGCGAGGCATCCGAAGCGTGGTGCAGGGTGAACGAAGTGTCTTCGACTCCGATGAAGCGCGCGAATTGCAACATTTCCTCCAGGGCGTCATCGATCCACGGCGCGACACTCTGCTCAAAGCTGCGCTCGCCACGACCCTGATCGGTTTCGACGCTGCGAATCTTTTCGCGCTCGACCAAGACGATCCGAAGCGACAGGCCTGGCTCGATCGCTTCGCGGATTGGAGGCAAAAATGGACCGACGGTTCCTTCACCGCGATGTTCCGGGATTTCCTTGTTTCCCAGCAGGTCCGGGCGCGGCTGGTTCACTTGCCGGCGGGTGAGCGGCGCTTGACAAACTTCCTGCACCTCGCGGAGCTCCTGGACGAGGCCGAAAGCACCATGAGCCTCACGCCGGACGCAGTCTGTTCGTGGCTACGCGGGCAGAGGGAGAGTGGAAAAGTCTCGGAAGATCGCTTCCAACTGCGGCTGGAGAGTGACAATGACGCGGTGCAAATCGTCACTATCCACAAGAGCAAGGGACTGGAATACCCGATCGTTTTTTGTCCTTTCCTTTGGACGGACGCCGAGTCCCAGGTCCACAAAGAACTGTTGTTTCACGATCGCGATGGCGCGGAGAAACGGCTGACGTTCGATTTGCGCGGAAAAAAAGGCGGCGCCCAGAAGCACCGCGATTGGCAAAGCGAGGAGGTCAAAGCGGAGGAACTGCGGCTTCTCTACGTTGCTCTCACGCGGGCCATGAACCGCTGCTATATTTACCTGCCCGGGCAAAGGACCGAGAAATCGCCGCTCGCCTATCTTTTTGAATCGTCCAACGGCGGATCTCTTTTCGAACAGGTGAGTTCTTTCGCCGAAGCTTCGAAGGGCAATGTCTCCGTATCGTCAGATCCAGGCGGACCGAGCGCGGTCCAGGACGAAACGCCCCCAACCCCAACCCTTGAGTCCCGTCTCTTTAACGGAAAGATTTCCAGGATCGCCATGACCGCCAGTTTTAGCGGCCTGAATGTAGCCGCGACGGAGCTGGAGGAAGTTAACTCCGGTCCTTCCAGTGAGGCCGTTCCGGCCATAGAGCCTCGACGCGACAAATCCGATCTTTCGATCTTCACTTTTGATCGCGGCCGCCGGACGGGAGATTTCTTTCACGATGTGCTCGAACACATGGATTTTCAGAACCTGGAGGGACTTTCCGAGGTGCTCGAACCCAGGCTGGGTTTGCACGGCTTCGCCCGGACATCGCACCGCCCGGCCATCGACCAAGTCCTGCGGCAGTTAGCCGGCGTTGAGCTGGAGCCCGGCATGCGGCTGCGCGACATCCCAAGGCAGGAGCGGCTCGCCGAGGTCGAGTTCTACCATCCCCTCGCCCATCTGACCCCCACCGTTTTCGCGAAGATGATTGCCAAATGGGGAGCGACAGCCGCCGATGTCCGCGCGCGGATGGGAGGGCTTCGCTTCGATCCGGTCGAAGGATTCATGCGCGGCTTCATCGATCTGCTCTTCCGCTTCAAGAAGCGTTACTACCTGCTCGATTGGAAATCGAACTGGCTGGGAAATCAGCCGGCCGACTATGGCATCGAAGGCATGCGTCGAGCCATGCTGGAGCATAACTATTTCCTCCAATACCACCTCTACACGCTGGCGGCCGATCTCTTTCTGGAAAAGCGAGTGCCTGGCTACAGCTACGAGACGCATTTCGGGGGCGTCTTTTATGTCTTTCTGCGGGGCATCGACCCAGAGGACTCGTCCCGCGGGATTTTCCGGGACCGCCCTTCAGCCAAAGCGGTGACGGACCTAAGGAGGCTGATCGCGTGAGCCTCCTGCTGCGACCGGAATTCGCCGAGATCGATCGGCACTTTGCCGGCTTTGTGGCGCGATTCGGCGGCGACGAGAAGCTGCTGCCACTGGCTGCCGCCATGCTCAGCCGCTCAATCCGTGAAGGAAATATTTGTCTTCCACTCGGCACGGCGCCATCGCTTCCAGTTGAAGGCGGCGACGCCGGCCTATTGAAGTGGCCTGCGGCGAAAGAGTGGCGATCGATCCTCGCGAGCTCGAAAGCGGTTGGTGGACCTGCCGCGCAAACACCGTTGGTCATCGATGGGTCGGATCGCTTGTATCTGCGCCGCTACTGGAATTACCAGCAACGGCTGGCGGCCGCATTTCGAGAAAAAGCAGCCGGCAACCAGACCAAGGCCCGTGGCAAAGCCGGGACTCAAGCCGCGGCCATCGACGCTGCCGTGAGCAACGGGCTCACGATTATCTGCGGCGGACCTGGAACGGGTAAGACTACCACCGTCCTGCAAATCCTGGCGCGCCTGTTGCAGACACCTGGGAACGAACGCCTGCGCGTAGCGCTAGCCGCTCCGACCGGCAAAGCAGCGGCGCGGCTCGAAGAAACCATCAGAACAGGGCTCGCCACCCTGGAGTGCGACGATGAAGTAAAAGCGCGCATGCCGGCGAACGCTTCGACCATCCATCGGTTGCTCGGAGTCAAAGGTAACTCAGTCTATTTCCGGCACGACCGGCAGAATCCGCTTCCGATTGAACTGCTCGTGATCGACGAAGCGTCGATGGTGGCGCTGCCGTTATTGTGCAAGCTCTTCGACGCGCTGCCTGCCCGCTGCCGGGTGATCCTTTTGGGCGATCACGATCAGCTCGCTTCCGTCGAGCCTGGCGCGGTCCTGGCGGATATCGTGGACGCGGCGGCATCGCCCGGGAGCGCTTTAGGAAACGCAGTCGTGACCCTGGAGAAAAATTTCCGGTTCAGCGATCGGAGCGGCATCCATCATCTTTGCGGGGCCGTGCGGCAGGGCGATGCGGATCAGGCCGTGCGCATCTTGCGCGAACAAGCGTATCCCGATCTGGTTTCCTTTGAACTTCGCGAACCTCTCCCGCTGGCCGCGAAGTTTTCCGACGCCGTCCTGGCAGGTTTCTCCGCATTCGCTCGCGAGACGGACCCGTTGGCCGCGCTGGCACAATTACGGACGTTTCGCGTGCTCTCTGCGCTCCGGCGAGGTCCGTTTGGGGTCGAAGGCTTGAACCGGAACATTGAAGCCATATTGCAGGAGGCTGAGCTGATCCCGCGGCACGCCGGCTCGAGTTATGCAGGAAAGCCCATCCTGATTACGCAGAACGACTATCAATTGCAGCTTTATAACGGAGATGTCGGCGTTCTGCTTCCCGACATCGGGGCGAAGGAAAATCCGACGCAGCTTTGGGCCTGGTTTGTGGGGAAGGAGAACACGCTGCGCCGGTTTGCACCGGCCCGGTTACCCCAGCACGACACCGCCTATGCCATGACGGTGCATAAGAGTCAGGGATCGGAATTCGACCGGGTCTTGTTCATCCTGCCTGACGGAGACAGTCCGGTTTTGACCCGGGAACTCATCTACACCGGTTTGACTCGAGCGCGGTCGCAAGTCGAATTTTGGTGGAACGAAGCGGTTTTCGCCCGGGCCGTAACGCGGCGCACGGAACGCACCTCGGGGCTGCGAGATCTGCTCGCCCCTCCCAGGCCGAAGGTCGAGCCGCCCCGGCAAGAGCAGTTGCGGCTTTTCGGCGACTGAAGCTGGCGGGACCGCCAATTTCCCGGTTGCGGCAGGGCGTCGGCAAACGCTTGACAGCCAGCCGCCGGCTCCTTCATAACTGCGAAATATGAATTCCAAACTCCTTTTTAGCCTTTTGACCGTGTTCATTTTTGCGAGCGCGCCTCTTTGTCGTGCCGCTGAAGACGACACCGTGCTCCTGAACACGCTCGGCTACACCACGGGGCAATCCGTGCTCCTCACGCACATGGCCGTCGGCACGCTCGCCGATGCCTTTGTGGCCAAGACTTACAAATCCGGCGAAGCCACCAATTTCGTCACCACCTATATCAACATCACGACTGGGATGAAGGGGCAAATGAACAAGCTCCTTGACGCGGACACGTTGAGTAAGAATGACGCGCAGTTCATCCAAAACACGATCGGAGTTCTCGATTCGGTCCTCGAGGAGACACGCGCACTCAAGGCATTTGTCAGCAGTGGAGATGACTCAGATGCGGGCGCCTACGATAAGGCGCGGAAAAAAGCCCTGAGAGAGATCAAGGCTCTCTTAGGGATGAAAGACTAACTCCGTTTCGAAATCCCCAGAGTTGCCGGAGGCAACGACGGAATAGCGCCCAGAGCGCAGTGCAGCAAGGCTCCGGCTTGGCGCATCGCCCGCGTCCCCAAACCCCGCGAGGGTGACGGAAGCTTTGGGTGAAATTAGGGTTCGACGCGTCTCGCGCGAAGCGGAGCCCTATCCTCAAAGTGCCGGAGGGCAGGACGGAGTAAAGCCCGGAGCGCAGCGCAGCAAAGCTCCGGGTTCGCGCATCGCCCGAATTCCCTAAACCCCGCGAGGGGTGACGGAAGCTTTGGATGAGAAGGCTTCAACGCGTCTCGCGCGAATGTCGACCAGTCCGTCGCCCTTTCGGGGCTTCGGTTATTTCCGAAATGTGGGCGATGTGCGCTAGAGTGACTCGAAACGAATGAAGCCTTTTCGCACTCTCGCTGAAACGATCGCGCCCGACGGCGGGCGGTTCACTCTGCACGAGCACGATGGCGACCACTTCCTGAAGCTCAACGGCCGCCAGCTCATGAGCACCACTTCGACGACCTCGGAGATCCTGCTGGCCAAGCTCGCCTGCGAGAACTTGAGCCGGCAGCCGCATCCGCGCGTGCTGATCGGCGGGTTGGGCCTCGGTTTCTCGTTGAAGGCCGTGCTTTCGATCGTCGGAAAAAAAGCGGAGGTCCACGTCGCGGAACTGCTCCCTGAGGTGGTCGTTTGGAACCGGCAATTCCTGATGAAGGTCAATGGGGCTTTGCTCAACGACCGCCGGGTAAAAGTCTTCACCGAGGACGTTTTCAAAATCATCCGGCGCGCGCAGGCGACGCGGTATGACGCCATTCTTCTCGATGTCGATAACGGACCGACTTCGTTTGTCCAGGCGCGGAACGCGAAAATCTACAGCCGCCGCGGATTCAATCGCATCGCAAACGCCCTGCAACCCGGCGGCCGCGTCGCTTTTTGGTCAGCGACGGACGAGGAGGCCTTCGGCGTGTCGCTCGCCCGCGCAGGCTTTCGCGTTCACGTGGTCGAGGCCAAGTCGCACGAGCGGGCGAAGCGTTTCGAACATCGGATATATGTCGGCGAGACGAAGCCGCGTCAGCGTGATGCGACTCCAGTGCCGCGGAGCGAGTTAGAGGGGTGAGCGGTCCCTCCCCTCGCCGGCCTTGAGCCACCCCGAGAATTTCGCTTCTCGGCCCCGGACATCTGCGTCATGATCCCACTTCTTCCTCTTCGACATGCCCCCACTGAACCGACCGATAGCTGCTGCCTATTTCGTTTTCTCCTGGTTACTGGCTTGCAATGCTTTTGCCAAAGTAGAACGCGATGTTTCCGTGTTGGAGGCGAAAATAATCGTCCGGGAAGATTCCATCGGGATGTATTGGGCGCTTACCTCCCTGCCGACTGAGGATGACATTAAGGTTGCCGACCCCTCGCTTCGAGCTGCGCTGAAAAAAGCGCTTAAAGCACTCGGACAGCAGAATGTCGAGGAGTGGAACTTCAAGCACCGCGCAGCCGGCAACTTCAAGACCGAGCTTCAAGCAAAATTACCCGACCGCTATAATTTCACCTTGAAATCACCTTCGACCCCGACTCCGGCCAGCGCCCGCGGCGCGCAACGGATTGAGCTGAAAGCCACCTTTAAAGGGGGCCTCGAACTCCCTGTCGTCAGCAAGAAAGGATTGGCTATTCACATTGTGGTCACCGGCTCGAAGGTCATCAGCCAAAGTCCAGTTCGCACTACCCTCGGTAATTTGGCGGCGAACGAGGTGGCCGGGCTGACTGACCTCAGCAGCGAGGATAAGGCAATCTCCGTTTCGGTGGCCGATTCCAAGTCCCCTGGATCAGAAAGTGAGTGGAATGGATCTCGCGAACACATCCATGCCTACGAAGTGGCGGCATTAGCCTTTGCCAGCGCAAAGAAACACGCCCTGCAGGAGCAAGAGCCAAATCAAGGGGATGCGAGCACGCAGGTCGTCGGGGAGGTCAGGGATGGGGTGGAGCGTACTTTTCAACTGAGCTCGGAATGGGAAACCGTGCCGTCTGAGGAGGCAAAGGAACTCTTGATTTTCGAGGGGACACAATGGGTCCTTACCATCCCCCTGCATGCCATTGAAGAAGTGAAGTTTCAGTTTTCGGCAATCCAAACCGAGGGGAAAGAAATTCCATGGGATAGATATCCCTATGCGCGTCAACTAGCTGACAACAAGGCCCGCGCCGAGGACCAGGTCGAGCAAAAGAACGAGGAAGAATTTGCGAATCTCGGCGGCAGATTACTCACCGCCGAGGAGCTGCGCGACCAGACAAAATCTATCCTGAAACAGCTGGAGCGGAATCGGAATGTTCTCCACGCGAGCGGACCGGGCTCCGAGGGTCACGACCTGGTCTTCAGCGGGGTGTGGCTGCCACGAGAGACTGAGTTCACGGCGGGCGTCGGTTATTCGACGGATAAGGGGTTTGGCGGGACGATTGGCCTAACAAGTCGTAACCTTCCCTTGATGAAGAATAGCTTGCTGAATTTCAATGTCGAGGCCGGCACTGAAACCCAGGCGGGCCACTTCTCCTTTGCCCTTCCCGATTACTACAAATCGGCCGATGGCCGCTGGTCCTCCCAGTTGGAGCTGACCGCTGATTATAAGCGAGATCAGGACCAGAAGCTTGGCATGCCCGAGCAACCCGGTGTCGATGAAGAGCGTTTGACGGCGGCCTTGAAGAATGTGCTCCGTTTCGCGGCCACCCCGGCGGCAGCGAGCGGTCGAAGTGGAGACAAGCCCGGCACCTGGGCCTACAACGCATCCCTCGAAACCACGCTCGGATACTCGGACACTCAATTCGCCTCGGACCGCGAGCGCGCCCGCGAAGAGCAGGAGGGCTCGTTCCTTTTTGCCCTGGCCGACCTGCAACAAAGAGGATGGCGGGAATTCCGCAAAGCGGATGCGCCCGGGATCGGCAAAGTGGAGATGCTCTGGCAGCTCCGCGTGAAGAAAGGGTTCACAGCAGGGCTGGGCGACTTCGATTTCCTTACGACGGGGACCAGGGCTTCGTTCACCCTTTACTTTGGCAACGAGTCGTCGCGTGATTATTTCGTCCGCGTGCTTGGCGGCGGCGTGTTGAATAGCGGTAATACTCCGGTCATCGAACAGTTCCGGCTCGGTGGCGATGCCACGGTTCGTGGCCTGGAGGAAGGAGAGAGAATCGCGGAGGATGTTGTCTATGGTTCCGTGGAAGGCGGGGTGCGAGCCGGGCGAATCTGGCAATGGATCTCACGCGCACGCGAGCGAGGTCCGGCTACACCTCCGGCGACCAAGTCCGATAAGCCGCTCCCGGAGGTCGGGGGATTCGATCTCGGCAACAGTTATGTCGCCCTCTTCTACGATCGCGCCTATATCACGCAATCCCCTCCCCTGATCGGGGTCGACAGGCTGCCGTCTAATCTCGAATCGATCGGCGCGGCCGTCGAAATCCCGTTGCCGGCATCCTCTGTCCAAGGACGACTGCGAATTGGCTACGCCTGGTCGCCCCAATCGATCCACGAACGAGGCCGTTCGTTTGTCTCAGTCGCTCTCGATTTTCCTTAAACCAACCAAATAACCAGAAGAACAAACACATGAATGGACTGACACTTAATGCGGCGGGAACCAATCGTATCTTTCGTCCGGACGGGACAGTCGCAGTCGGCGACGCCGCCGGCAATTTCACGGAGAAAGGAACGTGGGTAACGGTCTCGGACCCCGATGCTAACAAGCTGCATTACACCTTCGACGGGCAGAACCATGAGATGGCGGTGCGTTATTCCTTCAATGACAAGAACCAGCTCGTGGCTGTTATCCCTGCGTCGGAGAATAGCGGCGCAGACTCACAGCCGTTCACTTTTCCAGGCAAAATCGTAATCGATGATAGCCGCGATGTGGTCTACAAACTCCTGAGCGAGGCGGGCGACGAAACCGACAAGACAATCGTCGTCCATGGCGTCCTAAGTCTTAAGGCTGGGTTAGACCAGCTGTCGGTCGCTCTGCCCGACGGCACCTCTACCGCGATCCTGGGCGACAAACCAATTAGCCTGATCCCAGGCCGCAACGATTTTCGTGCCGATGCGCTGGATAGAATTCGCTTCAGTGCGACGACGACGAATACCTTTGACGGGGACGAGAGAGACGCGCCGGCCGTCATCAGTTTTGTTGGAGATTGGAGCCTGGACGAAGATGGACTGGCTTTTAACGCGCAGGTCGCTGGCGAGAAGCTCGCGATCCGCCTCGGAGCCAAATACAAGGGAGTCACCGCCGGACTAGCCTATTACGCTAAGGACGGGGACAAGGAGATCGCTTTTGTCATTGCGGGCAGGCACAAATTCAAATCGGGCTCGGGAGAAGGGAGCGTCAACTGGTCGCTCTTTCTCGGCCATAGTGGCAAGGAACTCGATGCCCGTCTTGAGGTCGCAACCACGAAGACGAGGGCCAATGGGGATAAGCTGAGCCTGGTTGGAAAACTTGGTGTCGCGGGTAAGCAAATCGACCTTGAGATCAATGCCAAGTATGAAATGGGTGAGAACGGCGAGCTGACTTTTCGCGCGGATTTTGGGGGTGAAAACGGACCGCAAGGGTACAACCTAATGCTGGAAGGCAAGTACCAGGTCCGGGGAGGCGTCGTGACTTTCGTGGTAGAGTTCGACCGCAACAATAATAAGAACAGTCTGTCGCTTAATTTGACCGCCACTTTTTCCAACGACAAGGTCAAGGTGCACCTTACTGCTCTGTTAAAGCGGACTGACCGGGGCACCATGGACCTTCAACTCAACTTCGACGTGAGCATGCGCTGGGTGGACGGCAAACTAATACAGCCAGACAAGCCGGTCCTCGCACAAGCGTAGGTCGCCCCGCTGAGGACCGCATTGAACCCGAAGCGAACGATCCTTGAGCTAAAGGAGCTGCGCTCCCTCACCCAGGATGAGAATGGCGCCCAACGGGTCGCGTTTACCCCAACCTGGGCCAAAGCGCGCGCCTGGCTCCGCGGGAAAATGGAGGAGCTCTCCGCAGAGATTCACACGGACGCGGCAGGAAACCTTTGGGCGACGTTGCGCGGCGAGTCAGAGAAAGCGCTGCTGATCGGAGGCCACATCGATTCTGTGCCGAACGGCGGCTGGCTCGATGGTTCTTTGGACACACTCGCCGGGCTCGAGATTCTTCGGCGGCTGGACGCCCAATATCACGGCAAGCCGCCAGTAACGGTCCGCCTGATCGATTGGGCCGACGAAGAGGGCGCGCGGTTCGGAAAGAGTCTCTTCGGTTCGTCCGCGTGCTCGGGTCACCTCGACATGGATGAAGCGCGAGGTTTGACAGACAAGGAAGGCATCACCCTTCCCGAGGCGCTCCGGGCGAATGGAATCGATTTCGAGAAGGTGAAGGATTGCCACACGGAGCTGGCGAACGCCGCGGCCTATCTCGAATTGCACATTGAACAGGGACCGGTCCTTCTCGATTTGGATCGCCCGCTCGCGACCGTGATTGGAACATTCGGCGTCGAGCGTCACGCGATCACTTTCCACGGTCAAGCCGCGCATGCCGGCAGCACGCCGATGAACAAACGGAAAGACGCGTTCCTGGCCGCGGCGAAAATGAGTCCGGAAATTTATCGGATCACCGAACGCCAGGGCGGCGTTTGCACGATCGGCTCCTGCACCACCAAGCCGGGGTTCGTTACGAGCGTCATCGAAGAATGCCGCATCGCGCTCGATCAACGCCATCTCGACGCGAAAGCGCTCGCCCGAATTCTGCAAGAAGCAAAGGAAGCCAGCGCCCGTTTTGCGACGGAAGGAAACGTCACGGTCTCATGGGACCGCATCTGGCAAATCGAGCCGATTCCCTTTCACCCCGATCTCATCGCCATCTGCGATGAAGCGATCTCCGAAAGCGGCGCCACTCCGCATCGAATGCCCTCAGGCCCGCTGCACGACACCTCCGAGGTGGCCCGTGCCGGCATCTCCAGCGTCATGATGTTTGTCCAAAGCCTGCACGGCATCAGCCACAACAAACTCGAAGACACCAAGGAAGAGCATCTGGAATTGGCGGTCATCGCCTTCGACAAGCTGGCCGAGAAAACGATGCGGTGGGTCGGCACGCGTTAGGCGCGAAAGGGCGTTGCAAAAGAGCGGGGCTAAGCTCTCTTTGTCGCACTCGATGCAGGTCACTCTGTTAAAATCCAAAATTCACCGCGCGGCGGTGACGGGGGCAAGTTTGCACTATGAAGGCAGCCTGACGGTTTCTGCCGACATTGCCGAGATGGTCGGTCTCCTCCCGTACGAGAAAATTCTGGTGGGGAATCTACAGAACGGAGAGCGCTTCGAGACTTACGTGATCTATGGGGCGGCCGGAAAAGGGCTGATCGAATTGAATGGCGCAACAGCCCGGCTCGGTGCGATCGGGGATCGTCTGACCATTATGAATTTTGCGCAATTTACCCCGGAAGAAGCGAGAACGCATCACCCGCGCGTGGCCGTGCTCGACGCTCATAACCATGTCGTCCGCTGCGAAGACGCCAAGACGAAGGTCGGGCGGAGCGAGCGAGAATTGACGATCGCGGGCGAGTGATTGGGGCCCGCGACCCCGAGTTGCGGGCTTGCCCGGTCACGGCGACAGAGCGCCGTGGCTACAGCGACAATCGTGGTTCGAAACTGAAGCTGGCTACGAGTTCCCGGCCCGGCGGAATCTCTTGAATGCCCTCCTTGTTCTCGAAGGCGCGCTGCTCATGGTAATCGGTCAGGCCCCAGCATGGCTCGACACAGAGAAACGGTCCACCATCGGACCACAGCGTTAGGTAGGGAACTCCAGTTAGATCGATCGCAATTGTTCGTCCAGATGGCGGGTCGGTGTAGGTGAAATTGCGATTAGGAACGTCTACCAGGTCGAGAATGTAAGAACCTTGCAGCTTGTCTTTCGCAAAGGGCATCTCGCCCCCAGCGAACTGAATGTCCTCAGTCTCGCCGC
Source organism: Chthoniobacterales bacterium (assembly GCA_035941955.1). Taxonomy (GTDB): domain Bacteria; phylum Verrucomicrobiota; class Verrucomicrobiia; order Chthoniobacterales; family UBA10450; genus AV80. Next base: position 73,784 of record DASZDO010000008.1, on the reverse strand, counting down.
TTAGATAATTGTCGGGAGAAAAATGACGGCGATACAGACCGGCCGGCATTTCGAAACGGAAGGAGTCGAATGAGGCCGCGGCGAATCCGGGATGCAACCCAAACCCGACGTGCGCCGTTAGTTCGGGTTCGCCGTTCGTAAACTTGAACGAAACGGAGATGCGCTGCCCATCGATGCGATAGGTCAAGTCGAGCGATACCCGAAGCGGATACTCGGTCTCGGAGAAATCCTCCGGCGTAACTCGATAGGTCAACTCCGCAGGATCAGCCGAGGCGACGGAATGCCATACCTTTCCGCGCAGGAAACTGTGCGTTCCGCCGCGGATCTCCTGGCCGCGATAGAGGGTGCGCTCGTTCTTGATGCGGTGGAGGTAGTAGCCCATGACGGTGGCGTGATTCGCCCACCCTTTCTCGGGCGCGCCGATTTCGTTATCGCGGTTCAGGAACCCGATCCAATGTCCGCTGGCATCGCGGCGCGCGACGCTGATCAATTCGGCGCCGAGCCGCGAGACGATGAGACGAAGATCGTTCTCTTCGTCCGTCAGAACATCCAGAAGACGGTCGCCCCTGACTTGTTGAAACCTCGCTCCCATACGTTTCGGGAAGGTGACGTCGGCACAGCTTCGACGTCGTCAGCTTTAAGCTTTAAGCTTTAAGGGTCGAGGCGGGAGTCTTCTCTTAAAGCTTAACAACCTAAAACTTAACACTCCTTTCCTCTGTCAATGCACACCCACCCCAGCGAACTCGCCTCGATCCGAGCCGCCCTTCCAAAAGACGCGGCCAATCATGGGAACAGACCGCGGGCGTGCTTCGCTTTCATGACGCGCTCGACGCCGATCGCCATCGCCGAGGTCCGATGCGAAACCTTGTGCGCCTTGGCGCGCTTGATCACCTGGGCGAAGGAGTGCTCGAGGATGCGGAAAAGTTTGTCGGTCACTTCCGTCTCGGTCCACATGAACGCCTGCAAACCCTGGACCCATTCGAAATAGGAAACGATCACGCCGCCGGCGTTGCAGAGAATATCGGGAATAACGAAGAGCTCGTCCCAGCGTTGGTTGAGAATGAGATCGGCTTCCGGCGTGGTGGGGCCGTTCGCGCCTTCGGCGAGAATCCGGCATTTCAATTTTCCCGCATTGCTTCCGTTGATGACACGATCGACGGCGGAGGGCACGAGCACGTCGCAAGGCTGGATGAGCAACTCGTTCGGATCGATCCGGTCGCCTTCATCAAAGGCGCGCAGATTTCCCTTCTTTTTCACGTGCTGTTCCGCCTTCGCGACGTCGATCCCATTCGGATTGTAGAGGGCCACCGTCGCGTCGCTGATCCCGACGATTTTCATGCCGGTATTGAGCGCGAGCGACAAGGCCGCGACGGAGCCGACGTTGCCAAATCCCTGCACGATCGCGGTGCATTTTCTCGGATCGAGTTTCAACATGTCCGTCGCGCGCTCGATCAGATAAACCACGCCGCGTCCGGTCGCCTCGCGGCGGCCTTCGGTGCCACCGATCGAGACCGGTTTGCCGGTGACGATTTCGTTAACGCAATAACCCTGGTAAACCGAATAGGTGTCCATGAACCACGACATGACCTGCTCGTTCGTCCCCATGTCGGGTCCCATGATGTCGGTGTGGGGCCCGACGAACGGAATCATTTCCTGCATGTAACGCCGCGAGACCGCTTCCAGTTCGTTACGCGAGAGCTTCGTCGGATCGCAGGCGATGCCGCCTTTCGCGCCGCCGTAGGGCAGATTGGCCAGGGCGCACTTCCAGCTCATCCACATCGCGAGCGCGGCGGTTTCGCCCATGGAGAGATTCGGCGCGAAACGGGTGCCGCCTTTGGTGGGGCCGAGGGTCAGGTGATGTTGCACGCGATAACCCTGGAAAGTCTGAACGCTGCCGTCGTCCATGTGAATCGGGAGCGTGACGGCGATGGCCCGCTTCGGGAACATCAGCCGGTCCCGATCGTTGGTCGCAATCTCCAGGTAATCGGCGATGACCTGGAATTGGTCGCAGGCCATCTGAAACACTTCGTCGTTATAAATGCTCATAAAAAGAGACCGGGAAGGTAAAATGCCCGAGAGAAAGATTCAGGTGCTATTTGCGCCGGGGCGGCGGAGGCGTCAAATCGTTTTGAGACGCTGTAGCAACGGTCCGGCGGCTGCGGGATCGCCGTTCTCCCTTCGCCTCGACTGAGCGAGGCGGCTACAGTAAAGAAGGCGAGGCGTTACAGTAAAGAGAAAGGGCTCAAATGAAACGGATCGCAAATTGCGGATCGAGACGCTGTAGCAACGGTCCCGCCTCTGCGGGATCGCCGTTCTCCCTTCGCCTCGACTGAGCGAGGCGGCTACAGTAAAGAAAAGCGAGGCGTTACAGCAAAGAGAAAGGGTGCAATGAAAACGGATCGCAAATTGCGGATCGAGACCTTGTCGGTGCACGCGGGGCATGCCATCGATCCGGCCACGGGCGCCGTCGCGCCACCAATCCACCTCTCCACCACCTTCGAGCGCGATGCCGAGGGCGGTTATCCGCACGGCTACGTTTACGGACGGAGCGCGAATCCCACGCGACACGCGCTCGAAGAAGGGCTGGCCGCACTGGAAGGAGGCGAGGAGGCGGCCGCCTTCGGTTCCGGCCTGGCGGCATCCAGCGCGGTCCTCCAGGCGCTGGCACCCGGCGATCATGTCGTCGCACCGGCGGATGTCTATCACGGCATGACGAAGCTGCTGCGTGAAGTCTATATGCGTTGGGGCTTGGAAGTCAGCTTTGTCGATATGACGAACCTGGATGACCTAGAAAAGGCGTTCGGACCGAAGACCAAGTTGGTCTGGGTGGAAACGCCCTCAAATCCTCTCCTCAAAATCACGGACATCGCGCGTGTCGCGGAAATCGCCCGCGGGGCCGGCGCCCTCTGCGCCTGCGACAACACTTGGGCGCCGATCGTGCAGCGGCCGCTCGAGCTCAACGCTGATCTCGTGATTCACGCGACCACGAAATATTTGGGCGGCCACTCCGACGTGACGGGCGGGGTGGTGATCGCAAAAACGAAGACAAATTTTTTTGATCGGGTGCGCGAAATCCAAACCACGGGCGGCGCAGTCCCCTCGCCTTTCGATTGCTGGCTCATCCTGCGGGGGATGCGCTCGCTGCCATGGCGGATGCGGGCGCATTCGGAGAACGCCAGCAAGATCGCAACCTGGCTCGCCGATAATCCGCGGGTGGAAGCGGTTCATTACCCGGGACTCCCCTCGCATGCCGGCCACGAGGTCGCGGCGCGGCAAATGAGCGAGTTTAGCGGAATGCTATCGTTCGAGGTGCGAGGCGGCCGCGAGGCGGCGCTCGGTGTGGCGGCGAAGACGGCGATTTTTATTCGCGCGACGAGTTTGGGCGGAGTCGAAAGCCTGATCGAGCACAGGGCCTCGATCAAAGGCGAGGATCCCCGGACGCCGCAGGGTTTGCTCCGGCTTTCCATTGGGCTCGAGCACGCGGATGATTTGATCGAGGATCTGGCGCAGGCACTGGAGTAGTGGGAGCGCGAACCTAAAGGAAATAGTGGGACGAGCAGAAGCGCGTCCCTCCGAATTAGGAACGCAAGCGTGCGAGCCTGCCACGGACCAAAGCAACCACGTCGCGCAATTCGGCCACGTGAAGCAAATACGCGGCACCGAAGAAAGTGGCCCCGCCGACGGCGATCGTGAGCACGACTCCGAAGAGTTTTCGCCACACACTCGTGCCAACCGGGGACACCAAAATGAAGTGCTGGGCAAGCAGGCAAATCGCCGCGAGCAGCGCGCCGGCGAGGAGGAGCTTGGCCAGGGTTTTGAGCATCGCGCCCGTTTCGAGGCGGCCGATGTAACGGCGCATCATCCCGTAGAGAAGCAGGAAATTCGTGAAGGCAACCAGACTGGTGGAAAGAGCCAGTCCGCGGTGCCCGAGCTTGAGGTAAAAGGTGAAGAAGTAGTTCAGGCAAAAATTGACCACGATCGAAGAGAGGCTGACCAGCATCGGCAGATTGCGCTTATCGAGCGCGTAAAAAGCGGGAGCAAGAACCTTGTCCGCCGAATAGGCGACCAGCCCCACGGCATAACAACGCAAAGCCACCGCGGTCTGTTCCGTGGCAAACGCGGTGAAGCGACCATGCTCGTAAATTAAACTGATGATGGGGTTGGCCAAGATAATCAGCCCGATGGCCGCGGGAATCGTCAACAACATGACCAGCCGGATCGCGTGCGAGAGCGCGCCGCGGAATTCGACCGTATTGCCGACGGCCGCGCTGCGCGAAATAAGCGGAAGCGTGACGGTCGCGACCGCGACCCCGAAAATCCCAAGGGGCAACTGCATGAGCCGAAAGGCAACGTTGAGCCAGGTAATGGCGCCGTCGCCCATGCCGGACGCAAATCCACTATTTACCGCCACGTTCACCTGGACCGCGCTGGCAGCGATGGTGGCCGGGCCCATCAAAGCGAGAATGGTCCGGACGCCCTTATCGCGCCAGTTGAAGTCGAACCGAAACCGAAAGCCGACATGGCCTAAGGAAGGCAGTTGGACCAGGAGCTGAAGCAGGCCGCCGATCAGCGTCGCGATGGCCAGGCCTATGAGACCCCGCTCGCCGAAATGCGGGTGCCGCCAGTCGGCCTGCGGTTCGAGCCAGTAGCAAAGCGCCACGCCACCGACGATTGAGCCAAGGTTGAAAAAGCTCGAAGCCATCGCCGGCATGCCGAAAACGTTTTTCGCGTTCAACATTCCCATGACGAGAGCGGCGAGCGAGACGAGCAGAATGAACGGGAACATGATCCGCGTGAGCTGAATGGTGAGCGCTGCCTTTTCGGGTGCGAACCCGGGCGCGAGGATGTGGATCAGAACCGGCGCGCCAATGATCCCCAGCACGGTCAGCGCGCTCATGAAAACAAGCGTCAGAGTCGCGACCTTGCTGGCGAGACGCCAGGCGGAGGCGTCCCCGTCCGTGGCGATGCGGCGCGAGAACGTCGTCACGAAAGCGGTCGAGAGCGCACCTTCCGCGAAGAGGTCGCGCAGCATATTCGGCGCGCGGAACGCGGTCAGGAACGCGTCCATGTTGCGCGAAGCGCCGAAGAGCGCGGCAAAAATCACCTCGCGCAGCAGGCCCAGAACGCGGCTGCACAAAATGGCGATGCCGACGACGCCGGTCGCGCGAGTGCTCACGCGTTTGTTCTCAACGGCGGTCATGCGGGAGACAGAACAACCGGGCGGGCCGTTTCGAAAGTAAAATCCGCGGCGAAGCCAAACGCGAGAGCACAGCTGTTTCCTTATCTCGATAAACCGCTTCGGCTGAAAACGATAAGGTTGCGGGCATCGAAATAGCTCTAAATCGCGCCGCGAGCTCCTTCGCCGTCGTCGGGGTCAGGCCCTGGCGCGCCCAGAATTCTGGCCATGCACGTTCCAACACTCATCGAGAAAAAGCGCGACGGCGGCGAGCTGACTCCGGAAGAAATCACGTACCTCATCTCCGGATTCACCCACGGCGAAATCGACGATTATCAGGTGAGCGCGTGGGCGATGGCCGTTTTCTTCCGCGGAATGAAGCCGGTGGAAACCCAGCATCTCACCCGGGCGATGGTGGAAAGCGGGCGTGTCCTCGATTATCCGGCCGGCACGCCGCCGAAGGTCGACAAACATTCCACGGGCGGAATTGGCGACAAGGTCTCTCTCGTGCTGGCGCCGTTGCTGGCCTGCGACGAAGTCTGGGTGCCGATGATTTGCGGTCGCGGGCTCGGCATTACCGGCGGCACGCTCGATAAACTCGAAAGCATTCCGGGATTCAATGTTCATATCGATGAACGCCGGGCGCTCGCCCAACTGGAAAGCCTCGGTGTTTTCATCATCGGGCAAACTGACGACATTTGCCCCGCGGACCGGAAACTCTATGCCTTGCGCGACGTGACGGGGACCGTTCCGTCGCCACCCTTGATTGTGGCCAGCATCATGAGCAAGAAGCTGGCGGAGAGTCTCGATCGGCTCGTGCTCGATGTGAAATTCGGGAGCGGCGCATTCATGAAAACGCGCAAAGAAGCCAAACAACTCGCGGCCTCGATGACCAAAGTGGGAAAATTAATGGGCGTAAAGGTTTCGTATCTCCTGAGCCCGATGGATGAGCCGCTTGGCCGCGCGGTCGGTAATGCGCTCGAAGTCGCCGAATGCGTCGAGATTCTCAAGGGCGGCGGGCCAGCCGATGTGGTCGACCTGGTGCTCGATTTGGCGGAGCAAGTTTCCACCGCCCCCCGCGAGAAGCTCGCCCGCTGGCTTTCCGATGGGACGGCCTGGCGGAAATTTATCTCGCTGGTTTACGCACAAGACGGCGACGCATCTTCGCTCAAGAAAATAACCGAATTACACCGCGCTCCGATCATCCATCCCTTCCCCGCACCGTCCGCGGGCACCGTGAGAAAAATGGATGCCGAAACGATTGGGCGAGTCTCGCTCCTTCTGGGCGGCGGCCGGCAGACTGTCGCCGACACAATCGATTTCGCCGTCGGCCTTTCAGGCATTAAGAAAATCGGCGAGAAGGTCGAGGAGGGTGAGCCTCTGCTCTCGGTGCACGCGCGCAGCGATCAAGCTCTCCAGTCCGTCCTGCCGCTCCTGGAGCAAGCTGTCGAGATCGAACACTAGAAGATTCCGCGCGAAGGCTGTTCCGGAAAAACGCTCAACACCGGAGAAAGATCTTACACCGGTTTGGCAATCATGATCTCCGGCGCGCCCTGCATCCAGGGAGCGCTGGGAAAACAATCCTTGGCCTTGTCCAAGCCTCCCCACTCGGCGAATAACGCCGCCCCATACTGGTCGATCTGGGCCTGGCTGAGAGGCCAGCCTCGCTGGCTGCCGGGAAAGACGATATAGATAATCCCATGGCCGACGCCCCCGTTCTTCGGACTTGAAGGAAGGCCGAGCGCTGCCGCCAACGCGATCGACCCTTCCCCAATCTTGCTCGCAGGACCGACGTCGGCATAAACGGCATAATCGTAGTCGTCTCGATCGGGCCTGATGACTACGCCGAAGTCGCCCAGTTTCGCCCCGAGGCCAAGCCTGCCGGGAAGCACGAAGAAGTTTACCGACTCCGCATCCACGTAACGGCGCGGATCATCCACACTCTTGGACGTATCTTCAAGAGAGGTGGTGGAAATGTAAAAGCCCGGTGCGGGGTCGGACTTTGATTGAATGATCGGGTTGCCGCTCGGCCGGCCGTTATCCGTGACGAGCGCCCACCAATTGCCCGGCGTGCCGGCATTGCCCAGGTAGTCCAGGCCCCCCCGGTTATTGGGATGATAGGCGTGATAAGCGCCATCGGCGTCGATCATGAATCCAGCTTCATAGAAAAAGGCCGAATCATTGTCCTGGAGGGTATTGATATCGGAGTAACCGATGCGTTTCAGGAGTTTCAGTTTTGCCATAGGTTGTTGGTAGAGAGACCAGCGGCCTGGCGGGTGTGGCTGGCCCAGTTACCCCCCGGATTTGGAGGTGGATTGGTTAGGCTTCTTCTCGATCGCGTTGGCCAGCGTCGGCCGCAGATTCGTCAGCGATTTGAGCGTGTTAAACCAAAATGGCGCCCCCAGGCTGAGCAACGCCGCCGAAACCAGAATGCCGAGAAGGCGGCGCTTCGGCCAGCTCCACTCGCCGTTAGTAATAAATAGATGCGGCAGCCGGCGTCCTTTCGTCCAGCCAGGACTCAGTTGAAGCGGATAGGGTTCTGGCAAAAGGTCGAGCCCACTGGTGGAGACGAGTTTTTGGATCGTCGCCAGATAGGCATCGAGCTTCGCGTTCGTCACCAAACCCTCATAGGAGTCCACGATCGCCGCTCCTTTCGGGTCGGAGCCGAGTTGCTGGGCCAGCCACGTTTTCGCCTCGTTCAGCGACGCGAAATTCCCATGATCGCCCAATCCTTTTGGCAATTGGTAAGTCTTCGCCAACTCCGCGATCGCGGCCTGATGCGTCGCCTGATCGATGACGGAACTCTGGGTTGCGTCTAGGGCCTTGCTCGCCTGTTGTTGGATGGGTCCGGATACGGCCACCAGTTTCGCGCGCATGTCCGAGTCGGTCGAGATGCGCTTGATCAAAGCGATGGTATCCAGCTGGAGGACGAACGCGGCGATAAAGGCAGCCGCCACCGTGATCAAACGCATGTGAAGGGTAAACCATTGCTGGGCCCTCTCCTGCGAGGAATTGAACCACCTCTCCAGATTTACAAAGGCGGCATCCGTGACGGTCGCGTACCGTTCGATCATAGCCTTTGCTTCCCCGATCTCCTTACCCACAAGCTGCTCCGCGTGCAGAGCTACCACGGTAATGGCGTCGGTCGTTCTCGGCTCCACGGTTTGGACGAGCCGCGTAAGAACCTCCGTCGCTGTGCCGCTCAAAGCCGCCGGCGCCCGCGTGATGGCAGCGTCTCCCACAGCGGCGGTTTTCGTTAACGAGCCGGCTCCTATTTGTTTGAGGATATCGTAAAGTTCATCCGGCCGGATCGCCGACGCGGTCTTCCATCGCTGCCGCAACCACTTCAATCCCGGCACTCGATCCAACCACTTCGAAGCCATCGACATGGCCGAATCGGAGATCGCGCAATGAGTCAGCACATGTTTGACGAGGTCCTGGGCTTCATTCGGCGGAATATTGGGAGCGATTTTGAAAATCATCACCCGGAGGGCATCGATCAGGTTCTTTCCTCGGAGCCCCAGGAAGGCGGAGACCATCTGGGTGACGATCGTAATCACCAGGCTGACCACCAACATCACGACCGCAAATCCTATCAGCGTGTCGAGTTGCTTGAGCATCTGAGGTTTTCTAATTCCAGTTAGACCCAATGGGAAGCCTAGAATTAGCAGACGCTTGCGCGATTCGTCTCACCCGAATACGCAACGCCGCCCACAAGGACGCGCCCGGAGCACGCGGAATAGACGTTGCCTAGGTGAAGGCCGGAAGTAATGGTATCGGCGATGATTGCGGAGGCGCCGGTTACCATTGAATTCGATACAATCGACGATGTCGTGCGCGATATCGCCGAGGGGAAGATCGTGATCGTGACCGACGACGCCGATCGCGAGAATGAGGGTGACCTTGTCATGGCGGCGGAGAAGGCGACCCCCAAGGCGATCAACTTCATGGCGATGCATGGGCGGGGGTTGATTTGTGTGCCGATTTCCAATGAACGGGCGGAGCAGCTCGGCTTGCAGAGGATGGTGGCGCAGAACCGGGAGATGTATCGGACGGATTTTACGGTCTCGGTCGATGCGGCGCGCGGCGTGACGACCGGGATCAGTGCGCACGATCGCGCGGCGACCATTCAAACCATCGCGAAGCCGGAATCTGCTCCCGGTGATTTGGTGCAGCCGGGCCACATCTTTCCCTTGCGGGCCAAGGACGGCGGAGTGTTGCGCCGCGCCGGGCATACCGAAGCCGCCGTGGACCTCGCCCGCATGGCGGGGCTTCAGCCGGCCGGTGTTCTCTGCGAAATTTTGCACGACGACGGAACGATGGCCCGCCTGCCCGAGCTGATGGAGTTCCGCAGGAAACATGGGCTGCGTATCTGCACGATCCAGAGCTTGATCGCGCACCGCCGCCTCAAGGAGAAGCTGATCGAGGCGGAGCAGATCGTGAAATTGCCGACCGATTACGGCGACTTCGACCTGCATCTTTATCGGTCGACCCTGGATGGCGCGCACCACCTCGCGCTGGTCAAAGGCAAGATTTCTAAAACGCGCCCGACGCTGGTGCGGGTTCATAGCGAATGTTTGACGGGCGATGTCTTCGGCTCACGGCGCTGCGACTGCGGGAACCAGTTGCACGCGGCGCTTCGGCAAATCGCCGAGGAAGGAAATGGCGTCCTGGTTTATATGCGGCAGGAAGGGCGCGGGATTGGCCTGGCCGCGAAAATCCACGCTTACAAATTGCAGGAAGGAGGGCTCGACACCGTGGAAGCAAATGCCCGGCTCGGCTTTGCCACCGATCTGCGCGATTACGGCCTGGGCGCGCAGATCCTGTTCGATCTCGGCGTGCGCAAGTTTCGGTTCCTCACGAACAATCCCAAGAAGGTCGTCGGTCTCGAGGGTTACGGGATTCAGATGATTGAGCAGGTCCCGATTCGAAGCGAAGCCAACCCGCACAACGCGAAGTATCTCGAGACCAAGAAGACGAAGATGGGGCACCTGCTTTGAAACGTCGAATGACGCAGTTCGAATGGCGAATGCCGTTTTGTTCCTGCTTCGATCTTTGTCATTCGTCATTCGTCATTCGCTAGGATGTCTACGCTTGCCCCAACCCGACCTGACGCCAGCGGAGGGAAGCGCCACTTCTCGATTGTCGCGAGCCTGTTCAACGGGCAGTACGTCCAGGGCCTCGTCGATCACGCCACCGAGGAATTGAAATCGCTTTCGCCTGCCGCGGTCATTTCCCTGCATCAAGTGCCGGGCGCCTTTGAAATCCCAGTGGTGGTGCGGGAGATCGCGCTGCGGAAGGAAGCGAGTGCGATTCTGGCTCTCGGCGTCATCCTGCAAGGAAAAACCAGCCACGCCCAAAATCTGGGCCGCTCCGTGACGGACGCGCTGCAGCAGATTGCAATCGAGCACGGCGTTCCCGTGATCAACGCCGTCCTGAGTCTGGAGACGGAAGAGCAAGCGCAGGAGCGCTGCCTCGGATCAAAAATAAACCGCGGAACGGAAGCGGCCCGGGCCGCTGTCGAGATCGCCAGCGTCATGCGAGAGTTGCGCGCCAACTGATCTTATGGGAAAGCGTCGAGTCGCCCGGCAGGCGGCGGTTCAATTTCATTTTTGGCGCGATTTGCATGGCGACGGCGCCCCGGAACGGATGGACGAATTCTGGGAGTTTTGCCCGGCGACGCCGCGCGTCCGGGAATTCGCGCAACCGCTCATCGACGGCATGATCGCCCACTTGCCCGAGATTGACGACCGGATCCGCAAGTACTGCGACAACTACGAATTTCATCGGATCTCGGCGGTGGATCGCAACGTTCTCCGGCTCGCGATTTACGAGATGCTTTTTCGCGACGACATACCGCCTGTCGTTTCGATTAACGAAGCGATCGAGCTCGCCAAGACTTTTGGCGGCCCGGATTCCGGCCGGTTCGTGAATGGGATCCTCGATCGCGTAAAAGACGATCTGACGCGCCCACTTCGCGAGGCGACACCTCAGAAACCCGCGGAAAGCTAGACAGGATTAACGGGATTTACGGGATTACAAAGCAGAGGTTGGCTGCCGTCGCGATTTCTTCCCCCATCCTGTTTATCCTGTAAATCCTGTCTGATTCCCAAACCGAATGAATTTCCTTAAATCTCTCGTTCAAAAATTTACCGGCAAACCGGTCGATTGGGATGAACTCGAGGAATCGCTCATCCGCGCCGATCTCGGCGTCCCGATGACCCTGAGAATCATCAAAGCCCTGCAGGAACGCGCGGAGCGAACGACAATCACCGCCGCCGACATCGCCGAAGTCGCCCGGGAAGAGATCGGCCGAATCCTGCCGATTGCGCCGCTCCCGATCACGCCGCTGCCGGCAAAGCCCAAGGTCCTCCTGATCGTCGGTGTAAACGGCACGGGCAAGACCACCTCCACCGCCAAGCTGGCGCATTTCTTCAAGCGCAACCGGCACAGCGTGCTCCTGGCGGCCGCCGACACTTTTCGGGCCGCCGCGATCGAGCAGCTCGGCATCTGGGCCGAACGGCTCGGCGTTGAGATGATTCGCGGACAATATGATGCCGACCCGGCCGCGCTTTGCTACGAAGCCTACGAGGCCGCCGACCGCAAGAACATCGAGTTTCTGATTTGTGACACCGCGGGCCGGCTGCACACGAAGAGCAATTTGATGGCGGAACTCGGCAAAGTGAAACGCAGCATCGCCAAACACGATCCGAAAGCTCCGCATGAGACGCTGCTCGTGGTGGACGCGACGACCGGCAGCAACGCGCTCGCGCAGGCGCGCGAGTTCCATCAATCGGTCGGGCTCACCGGCTTGATCGTGACAAAGCTCGACGGCAGCGGCAAAGGCGGAATCGTAATCGCGATCCAGGATGAGTTGGGGCTTCCGACGCGGTTTGTCGGGACCGGAGAAAAACTCGAGGACCTCGAGCTTTTCGACAGTCCGAAGTTTATCGAGCAGATGATTTAGCGCGAACGATCCTCCTCCTCGGAGGGACATGCTTCCGCATGTCCCACTTGTATCGCTCGCGCCCCTAGAAGAATGGGACGTGCAGAAGCACGTCCCTCCGAGGGGGACAATTCGCGCGTAGAAATTCCCGCCGCATTACGGCAAGCTGTCGGCATGTTCGGTTTTGTCGCGCGCCGCGTTTTGCAAATGATCCCGGTGCTCCTGGTCATCGCGACGATCACTTTTTTCATGATCCGCCTGGCCCCTGGCGGGCCTTTCGACGCGGAGAAAAATGTCTCGCCGGAAATCCGCAGGAATCTCGAAGCCTATTACGGCATGAATAAACCCGTGTATCGGCAGTACTTCGATTATCTCGGCCGCTTGTTGCAGGGCGATCTCGGCCCGTCCTTCAAGTACTCGAACTGGACCGTGAATGAGTTGATCGGCCAATCGTTTCCGATCTCCGCTGAGCTCGCCTTCTGGTCACTGCTCGTCGCGCTGACGATCGGCCTTCCAGCCGGCATCATCGCCTCGCTTCGTCCGAACACCGCGAGCGACTACATCCCTTCCTCCCTTGCTTTGGCCGGCATTTCGGTTCCTAACTTTGTCCTCGGCCCTCTGCTCGTTCTCGTTTTCGCACTGAAACTGGGAACAGCTCCAGTCTCCGGCTGGGACGGATGGCTCGACCGCGTTCTGCCTTCGATCACACTAGGCGCGCTCTACGCCGCGTATATCGCGCGGCTGACTCGCGGCGGAATGCTCGAAATCCTGTCCCAGGATTTCATCCGCACCGCTCGCGCAAAAGGCGCGTCACCGGTCCGCGTGATTTTGAAACACGGAATGCGCGGCGGATTACTCCCGGTCGTCAGCTATCTCGGCCCGGCCGCGGCAGGTCTAATGACAGGCTCGTTTGCGGTCGAGACGATTTTCCAGATTCCGGGGCTTGGCCGCTACTTCGTGAACGCCGCGTTCAACCGGGACTACACCATGCTGCTCGGCGCGGTCTTGTTCTACGGCGCGCTCATTCTGGTTTTCAATCTGATTGTCGACATCGTGCTCATCTGGATGAATCCCAAGCTGAAATTCGAATGAACGCGCTCGCGGAACCTCTCGGCCACGACCCTGCCGGCCTGCCGTCGTCGCAAGAAATCGAACGCGGCGCCTCGCTCTGGCGTGATGCCTGGCACCGCCTGGCGAAAAACAAGATGGCCGTCGCGAGCGCCTTCATCCTGGGTGCCATCATTCTCGGATCATTCCTTGGGCCGTATCTTTTGAAGTATTCCTACGAAACCCAGGACCTCCGCCTTGGCGCCGTTAGTCCGAGCGCCGGCCATTGGCTCGGGACCGACACGCTGGGCCGTGATCTCCTTGTCCGGATCCTTTACGGCGGCCAAATCTCCATCGCGGTGGGCCTGTGTGCCACTGCCGTGGCTCTCACGATCGGCGTTCTCTACGGCACCGTCTCCGGGTTTCTCGGCGGGAAAGTGGACGCGCTCATGATGCGCATTGTTGACATTATCTTCGCGCTGCCCTTCACGGTTTTCGTCATCCTCCTCATGGTTTTCTTCGGTCGAAAGTTCGTGCTGCTCTTTGCGGCGATCGGCGCCGTGCAATGGCTGACCATGGCCAGGATTGTTCGCGGGCAGGTGATGTCGCTTCGACGCCAGGAGTTCATCGAGGCGGCGGAAGCGCTTGGACTCTCGAAGCTGCGGATCATTTTCCGGCACATGATCCCGAACGCGCTCGGGCCGATCATTGTTTATGCCACGCTCACGGTGCCGAGCGTGATGCTGCTGGAAGCCTTCCTCAGTTTTCTCGGTCTGGGCGTTCAGCCGCCTATGAGCTCATGGGGCGTCCTCATCAAGGAAGGCGCGGACAGCATGGAGGAATTCCCATGGCTGCTCATTTATCCCGGTCTCGCCCTCGCCGTCACTCTCTTCTCACTCAACTTTCTGGGAGACGGCTTGCGCGATGCGCTCGATCCGCGGGCAGCGAAAGATTGAGGAGGTGAATGGTGATATGTAACCGGTGAATGGCCGGCTAACCCTATTCACTATCCACCGATCACTGTTCACTGATCACCATTTACTCCACACCAATGCTCCTCCGCGTCGACGATCTCCGGACCTACTTCCACACCCGCCAGGGGATTGTCCGCGCCGTGGACGGAATTTCGTTCACGCTCAAGAACGGGGAGACGCTTGGCATCGTGGGCGAGTCCGGCTCGGGGAAATCGGTCGCCTGTTATTCGTTGTTGCGGCTGATTTCGCAGCCGCCTGGACGAATCGAGAGCGGGCGCGCCCTCTTCGGTGAGATCGATTTGCTTGGTTGCCCCGACGACGAATTGCGGCAGATCCGCGGCCACCGCATCTCGATGATTTTCCAGGACCCGATGACTTCGCTCAATCCTTACATGCGAATCGGCGACCAGGTGATCGAGCCGCTTCGCATCCACAATAAGATGACGCGTCCTGAAGCTTTCGGGCGCGGAGTGGCCGCGCTGCGGGAAGTGGGAATTCAGGATGCCGAGAAGCGGATGCGGGCGTATCCGCATGAGTTTTCAGGCGGCATGCGCCAGCGCGTGATGATCGCGACGGCGTTGATCACTCACCCTGAAATATTGATCGCGGATGAACCGACGACCGCGCTCGATGTCACCGTCCAGGCCCAAATCCTCGAGTTGATCCGCAAGATGCAACGAGAGCGCGGGACCGCGGTCATCCTTATTACCCACGATATCGGGCTGGTCTCGAGCTTTTGCGATCGGGTGCTCGTGATGTATGCCGGCCGCATTGTGGAAGAAGCATCCACGGACCAGCTTTTCTACCAACCGAAACATCCGTACAATCAAGCGCTGCAACGTGCGATCCCGGCCTTGAACGAAAAGGGCGCGGAGCTGTCTACCATTCCAGGCTCACCGCCCGATGTCTCAAAGCCAATCGAGGGCTGTCCTTTTGCGCCCCGCTGCGAATACGCGTTGGAGAAATGCCGAACGTCGAAGATTGTCCTCAAAGAAGTGGCCCAAAATCATTATTCAGCCTGTTTGCGCGTTCAGCTCGGGGAAATCGATCTCACTCCGGCGCAAGCCATCCCTGCCGGGGCCGCGGACAAGACATCATGAATGCCTCCTATCCGTCAAAACGCGCCAAACGATCCGTCCTTACGCTGGCCTTGCTCAGCGTAACGGTGATCGCGGCCGGATTCGTTTTCCTGGCTTACGGCCAGAACGAGAAAGCAGCCTCGGACAAACCCGTCGCTACGCCGCCTGCCGACGCCGAGCTGCGTAAGCGCCTAACGCCGCTCCAGTACCACGTCACGCGCGAGAACGGAACGGAGCCGCCGTTCAAGAATGAGTATTGGGACAATCATCGCGCCGGCATCTACGTCGACGTGATCAGCGGCGATCCGCTTTTTAGCTCGCTCGACAAGTTTGAGAGCGGGACCGGCTGGCCGAGTTTCACGAAACCGATCGAGCCGGAGCGGGTCGTGGAAAAGGTCGACAATTCCATCGGCGGGGTCCGCACGGAAGTGCGATCGAAATCGAGCGATGCCCATCTTGGCCACGTTTTTGACGACGGACCGAAGCCGACCGGTTTGCGTTACTGCATGAATTCGGCCGCGCTTCGTTTCGTGCCGGCCGAAAAATTGAAGGAGGAAGGGCTGGCTCAGTATCTTCCTCTTTTCGAGGCGAAAAAATAATCGCCGTAGAAACGACGCCGCCATGTCCGTTTCGTTTCTCGAAGTCGAAAATGTCCAAACCCATTTTCCGGTCGAGAGCGGATTCGTTTTCAAGCGTCGCACCGGAACCGTCAAAGCCGTGGACGGCGTCACTTTTTCCCTGCGAAAGGGCGAAGTGCTCGGCTTGGTCGGCGAATCCGGTTGCGGAAAATCGACCCTCGGCCGCACGATCTTGCAGTTGATCCCGCCTACGTCCGGCAGCGTGGTGCTCGAAGGCAGGAATCTAAATCGCTTGAAAGGCGGGGAACTGCGGCGGGCCCGGGCGGATTTCCAGATGATTTTCCAGGATCCCTACGCCTCGCTCAATCCGCGCATGACCGTCTTCGACACGCTGACGGAAGCGATTGTCGCGCACCGAAAAGTGCCGCGACGCGAACTGCGCCCGCGGGTGGCTGAGCTGATGAGCAAGGTGGGCCTGCTGCCGCGCGCGATGAAAAAGTATCCGCACGAATTTTCTGGAGGGCAGCGGCAGCGCATCGCGATCGCCCGGGCGCTGGCAGTGGAACCGAAGTTGATCATCGCGGATGAGCCGGTTTCCGCGCTCGACGTCTCGATTCAGGCGCAGATCATTAACCTCATCGCGAAGATCCGGCGCGAGATGGATCTGACGCTGATTTTCATTTCGCACGATCTCTCGGTCGTCAAACACATCTCGGACCGGATCGCCGTCATGTATCTCGGAAAGATCGTCGAGCTGGGATCGCCCGATCAGGTGTTGGGCCATCCGCTTCATCCCTACACAAAAGCCCTGGTCAGCGCCGTGCCGATTCCCGATCCGAAACGGGAGAGCCTTCGACGGAGAATCGTCCTGCCCGGTGATCCTCCGTCGCCCATGAATCCGCCGGTGGGCTGCCCGTTTCATCCGCGCTGCCCGTACGTGATCGAAAAGTGCAAAGAGCAGGTGCCACCGCTGGTCGATTGGGGGGAAAGGCATTTCGCCGCCTGCATTCGAGTGCCGGAGATCGGTTAACACCTGTTGTGTCGCACGGGAGCAATGTTGATGCGCCTATCACGCGGCTGAAACTGCGCTCATGAGTTCATCGAACCGTGGATCACCGCGGAGCGCTTGCCATTCAGGTTCGACGCGCAAAGTCCCCGCCGTCGGGCCATTCGGCTTTTTCATCAAATCCGCGAGCAATTCGAGGGCGAGGTCAACCTCGCCGACCCGCGCGTAAATCACCGCAAGTTTCGTCGCCATCAACGGTCCGTCGTAGGCATCCTTGGAAATGGGCAGAAGTTCCACTGCCCGGCGGCCTGCGCGGATCGCCTCCTCTTTTCGCCCGCGCGCCGCGTGCACCAATCCAAGCAGGGCGGTTGCCTTTGGATCGTCGGGCCATTGAGCAAGATCGGCTTCCACCCTTTGCTGCGCGACAGCAAACGCGCGTTCCGCTGCGTCCATCTCCCCTCTCCCGCGCGCGATGAGGCCTTCGTACCAGGCGCGCGGAAGCGTATAACCATCAAAGTTCGCCGCGGGGCCGCCGATGCCGGAATCGTTATACTTCTCCGAGCGCGAAGCTCCCAGTAGGCGCGCGCCTTCTTCATAATCACCATCCATGAGCGAGACGCGGAGCGCGACGGTCGTCACGGCGCCTCCCGGATCGAAGTCCTGGGGAATCGTGCGCAATGCGGCACGCAACGGCCCGGTTTCGCCTTTCGTTTTTAGATCGATCGCAGCTTGGGCGAGCGCAAACAAATGAGCCTCCGGATTCACCGCAAGACCCTCCGCGAACGTGCGCTGCGCTTCTTCATAGCGGCCGACACAGGCATAGGTTTCGGCCAGGTTCCAGAGCACCGAGCTATTGCGCGGGTCCAATTCTCTCGCCTTTTCAAAATTGGGGACCGCCTCCTCCCAGCGGCTCTGGCGGCGGTCGATGGCGCCGGCCGCGTCCCACACCTCGGCATCGTTCGGCGTGGCCTCCTGTGCGATGGCGAGCTCCGTGCGGGCCAGCTCGTAGTCGCGATACCCGAAATAGTAATAGTAAGCGAGCGCCAGGCGCGCATCGCCCGAATCCGGCTGGAGACGCAACGCATTGTCCCCCGCGATTTTTGCCTGGGTAAGCCGCGCGCGGCTTCGATCGTAGCCAAACCAGTAAAGCTCGCCGTGGAGGCGCGAAGCCAGGCAATGAGCGAGCGCGAATTGCGGATCCCGCTCGATTGCGTCACTCAGCAGCCGAAGAGCGCGCTCGCCGTTTTCCCGTGGATCGCCCGAACCGCTCCAGCGGAACAGATCTCGCGCGCGCAGAAAAAGCTCATAGGCAGCGAGGTCGGCCGTCGGGTGCAGTTGCAGGCTCTCTTTCTCACGGGGCGAGAGGTTAGCGCGGAGCGCGAATGTAATCCGTCGCGCCAGCTCGCTTTGGAACGCGAAAAGGTCCGTGATCTCGCGATCGTAAGTATCGTTCCAGATGTGCAGATCTGTCCGGGCATCGATCAATTGGGCGTTGATCCGCACCCGATCGCCGGCCCGTCGGACCGTGCCCTCGAGGATGTAGGCGACTCCAAGTTCTTGGCCAATCTCCCGCAGATTGCGCGTGCCTGTCCGGTATTGCCGGACCGACGTGCGGCTGATCACCTTGAGGTCAGCGACCTTCGCGAGACTGGAGAGAATATCGTCCTGGATACCGTCCGCGAAATAGACGTTCTGCAGATCGTCGCTAAAATTCTCGAACGGCAGCACGGCAATGCTTTTCTCCGGTGGCGGAGCCGAAGACGCCTGGGTTGCTCTCGAATTGCCGGCCGCCTTTTGCTCGGGCACGTCGAGATCGTCTGTGCGTTTGATCCCTTCGGGCGTCAGGTCGAACGCCCAGGCCAGAAGCAGCGCAACCGGAAACCCAAGAGCGAGCAGCAGGATGACCAGCCGCACCGCCCACATGGGGATTTCGAAAAACGGAAAGACCTGTGTCGCGATCTGGATGAGCAGCCAGCTCAGGACCGCGTAGGCGATCGCTACGCGGTAAACCTTCCGCCGCTTGAGCTCGACGAAAAACTTTTTCGCGTTCACAGAATGCTTATGATGCCGCTTCCTCTTACGGGCAAGTCAACGTCCTCCAGTGCGAGGTTGAGTTCAGACTCGTCATCGCAATACCTTTCCACGCACGTTCCTGAATCGTGCTGGTTGCCCTCGTCCTCGAAGCGTGAAATAGGAATGCGGTTCGATGCACCCGAGCCCAGCACCCTCAGCCCAGCAACGTGAGGAACGATCCGCCCTTATCGCCGGGTTCGCCGCTTTCGCGACCTGGGGACTCATCCCGGTCTATTGGAAACTGCTCAAGACCGTTCCGGCGCCTGAAATCCTGGCCCACCGCTGCGTCTGGACCACCGTTTTCCTGCTCCTCTTGTTGACCTGGCAAGGGCGCTGGCCGGAACTCCGGGAAGCGGCGCGCTCTCGACGCACTCTGCTCTATTGCCTCGCCAGCGGACTCGCGCTTTCGACCAACTGGCTCTTTTTCATTTGGGCCGTCAACGCCGGCCGGGTCGTCGAAACGAGCCTGGGATATTTTATGACGCCGCTGGTCAATGTTCTCTTCGGCGCGATTTTCCTGCGCGAACGGCTGACGCGCTGGCAGCTCATCTCCGTCCTGCTCGCGCTGATCGGCGTCCTCAATCTCACCCTCGGTTATGGAGAATTTCCGTGGGTCGCCATTGTGCTTTGCGTCTCATTCGGAATTTACGGCCTGTTGCGCAAGAAATCCGGGACGCGCGCCATCCCCGGTCTCTTTTTGGAGACGACGCTCCTCAGTCCGATCGCCGTCCTGTACCTGCTTAGTCTGTCACGCGGGGGCATTCCGATTTTCGGGCCGGCGCATTGGTCGCTTGCCCTCATTCTTCTCAGCACCGGTGTTGTGACCGGTTTGCCCCTCGTCTGGTTCGGACACGCCGCGAGGCACCTGCGAATGACGACCGTCGGCTTTCTCCAATACATCGCTCCGAGCGGAAGTTTTCTCCTGGGCGTTTTCCTCTATCACGAACCTTTCACCCGCAATCATCTGATCACCTTCAGTCTCATTTGGGCTGCGCTCGCCATCTTCACCACCGAGGCGGTGCATCGATGGCATTCCGGCCGTGACCGCACGGCCCCCGCGGTTCCCGGCGCGTGATCCAGTTGGCAGGGCGAGAGTCTGTCGAGCCTGGGGACTGGATCAAAACGGTAGGGCGAGACTCGGTCGAGCCGAGGGGGAAAAGCACCAGACGGCTCCGCAGAGCGTCGCCCTACCATTTTGTGGAGAGGTCGCTTAACGTAACGCGCGATGACCGAAGACGACTTCCAATACGCGATCGAAAACACCCGGGTGATCCTCGCGCCGGAACAACAAATCGCCAGCTTCGGCAGCACGAGCTTTCGCTTTTATCTCATCTCGGAGTTGATGGATCAGGTCAACGAAGTGCGCGTTCGCGACGGAAGGATTCACGCGGAGCGGCCCCAGATCCTGACGCCGGAACATTACTGCCGGCTTTTGCTCGAGGGTTTCGGAGAGAAGGCGCAGAAATACGTCGACCAATTGCGCGAGCATACGCGCAATGTGGCCGTGCTCCGCTACGGATTTCAGTTTCGGAAAACCGATGTCACCGAGAACACCGTGCGCGATACCATGGACTCCGTGATCGAGCGGACCCGGCGCCAGGTCGAGCATTCGAACGAACCGCTCAGCGCCGTCATCCAGGGCGTCGACGACGCCTGGGAAGTCTGTCTCCTCAAATTCACGATCGATCTGATCGAGCGCTCCAGCGGCGGAAACATGGGCGATTTTCGCCGGCGCGGGCTGGTTTAGGAAGAGATTCTGCAATTTGCGCTTACGTCCAATGGCTTCATAGTTTCCTCCGTGAGCGTAGAAGAACTTGAGTCCGCCGTTTCAAGCCTTTCCGCAGCGGAGCTTGCTCGTTTCTCCGAGTGGTTCGCGGAGTTTGCGGCAAATCAGTGGGACCGCCAAATCGCGGAAGATCTGGGCGCGGGTCGCCTCGATAATGCCATCAAGCGTGCCGATGACCATTACGAGGCAGGACGCTGCACTCCGCTTTGAACCACTTCGCCGACCCGGACTTCTGGTTTCACTACGACCGACTCCCCGACGACGTTCGCGCGTTAGCCGACAAAAGCTTCGCGCTCCTCAAGTCAAATCCGCGGCACTCGTCTGTTCGGTTGAAGAAAATTGGCGTTCTTTACTCCGCGCGGATCGGTCTTCATTACCGCGCCCTGGCCAGGGAACGCCCCGATGGATTTCAATGGACGCTGGGCTATTGTCCCAGCTCACCGTTTCTGATACCGCCGGATTAGCCTGAAAAAGCGGATGGTATCGCGCACGGGGTGGATGCTGCTCACTTCATCGGAGTAAACGGTGGTGATCGGGACTGATTCGACCCTGCAGCCTTTGCGGCTGGCCAGGATGAGCATTTCGGTTTCGTAATCGAAACGCTCCGCGCCTCCGAGCAATTCTGGAATGAGGGTGCGGTGCACCATGCGGAAGCCGCATTGGGTGTCGGGAATTGGCTGGCCGCAGAGGCGGCTGATCTTGTTGCTCATGTAGCGGTTGACCGCACGCCTCAACAGAGGCATCTCGCGCACATCTCTCATTCGAGTGCCGATCAAAAGCTCGGCCCGCATCGCGGAACCGGCTGTGAGAAAACGTTCGATTTCTTCGGGCCGGTGCTGGCCGTCGCCATCGAGAATCACAGCGTAATTGAAGTTGCGCTCGAGCCAGTGACGCAGGCCCGTCTTGATCGCTTCGCCTTTGCCCAGGTTCTGCGGATGGACCATGACTTCCGCTCCCGCATCTCGCGCGGTGGCCGCGGTCGCATCGGCCGAGCCGTCATCGATCACCAGGACATTATCGAGCTGCTCGAGCGTGCGCCGGACCACGTCGGCAATGTGTTTTTCTTCGAGATAAGCGGGAATGATTGCCGCGACCGTCTTCCGGTCGACCGTCTCGTCCGGAGGCACCGCCATCTTATCGAACCACCGGATGGAAATCGGCCGCGTGATACGAGCTGCGCACGAGCGGACCGGACGCCACATGCTCGAAGCCTTTCGCACGCGCGATTTCACCGTAGGCATCGAAGCGTTCCGGCGCGACAAACTCGATGACGGGCAGGTGCTGCGGAGTCGGCCGGAGATACTGGCCAAGCGTCAGCACCTGGCAGCCGATCTCGCGAAGGTCGTCCATCGTTTGAAATACTTCCGGCTCTTTTTCACCAAGCCCGAGCATCACTCCGCTTTTGGTGACGACCTTCGGGGAGAGCTCTTTCGCTTGGCGCAAGACATCGAGCGAGGTCCGATATTTCGCCCGCGAGCGCACTGCCGGCGTCAATCGTTCCACCGTCTCCATGTTGTGATTGAAGATGTCGGGCGCGGCGTCTAGGACGATTTGGATGCACCAGTCCTGGGCGTGAAAGTCGGGGACCAGGACCTCGATGATCACCGACGGATCCATCGCGCGAATCGCTTCGATCGTGCGCGCAAAATGTTTCGCGCCGCCATCCTTCAGATCGTCCCGGGCGACAGCGGTAACGACGACGTGCTTCAAACCCATCCGCCGCACGGCCTCGGCGACCCGCTGCGGTTCATCTTCTTCCAGCGCGAACGGTTTGGCGGTAGTCACCGCACAAAAACCGCAGGCCCGGGTGCAGCGCTCGCCGGCGATCATCATCGTCGCGGTGCCCTGGCTCCAGCATTCCCAGCGGTTCGGGCATTGCGCGCTTTCGCAGACGGTGTGAAGCCGCAAGTCCGAAATGAGGGCCTTGGTGGAAAAGAAAACCGGATTGGAGGGCAAGCGGACTTTGATCCAGGGCGGCTTCTGCGCCTGGTGCAAGGCTGGATCGATTTTGGCGCAGGACATGGGTGGAGGAGCTTTAAGTATTAAGTGTTAAGTTTTAAGTGCCCGCAGCGCAAATCCTCTTAAAGCTTAACACTTAAGGCTTAAAGCTTCGTCCGGCCGGAGAGCGCCTGATAAAGCGTTAGCTCGTCCGCGGATTCAAGCCCGCCGCCGGCCGGCAAACCGTGGGCGATGCGGGTCAGGGGGACCGAAAACGGCTTCAGCAATTCGACCAGATAATTCGTCGTGGCTTCTCCTTCCACGTCGGCCGCGAGGGCGAGGATGATCTCGGAAAACTTTTCCTGTTCGACGCGCGCAACCAATTCCTTGATTCGCAAATCATCTGGACCGATGTGATCGAGCGGCGAGATGCGTCCGCCTAACGAGTGGTAGCGGCCGCGAAAGGCGCTGGTCTTTTCCAGCGGCAAAATGTCGGTGGCCTGCTCGACCACGCAGAGCAGGTCCGGAACGCGCGACGTGTCCGAGCAAATCCCGCAGATTTCCTCCATGGTGAAAAATCCGCAGCGTGGGCACGGCCGCACCGACTGCCGGGTCGCGGTGATCGCTTGCGCGATATTCTCCGGCTGGTCGCCGCGCGACTGCACGATCCACAAGGCGATGCGCTCCGCGGAACGCGGCCCGATCCCGGGCATTTGCCGCAATTGCGCGATCAAATCCCGGATCGACGACGGGTATTCCGTTTTCCTCAAAACCGGCGGCCCTTACTCGTCCAGCGGCGTATTGGTCAACTGCAAGGCCAGCGGCTCGAGGCGGCGGAGATACAATTGCAGGGGACGATCTTCCTCACCCTCAGGACCACGCGCATTTTGAAATTGAGAATACGCTTCGGCCCAGCGCTTTTCCCGGTAAAGAACAACGCCATTCCAGAACGCGTCGCGCCGAGTGATCTGGTCCCGGGACGCTTCGAGAGCCAGGACAACCGGCTCGTAAATTTCGTGCCGTTCGCGCACATCCACTCCGCTCAAGAAATCGATGGGCCGGGCCACGAGAATCTTGCTGGCCAGCTCAAAAGTGCGCGGCCCGAGCAGCACTCGTGAGCCGTAGAAGCGGTTCGCAATGCAGAATCGCCGCGCCAACTCCACCGGTTCACCGGTCGCCAGCAGGCTGCGCTGCCCATTATTTTTTACGGGCGCCATGATCATGATCCCGGAGCTGACACCGGCGTGCACACCAATGCTGGCCGGCCCATCGGACTTGGCGGCCTGACTAAACGCCTGGGTCAGCGCCATCGCCTTGCGCGTCGCTTTTTCCGCGTGCTGCTTGTCGCTTTCCGGGAAGCCAAAAATCGCGACGACCCCCTCGCCACCGGCCGACTCGATGTAGGCGCCGGCCTTGCGAAACGCCTCGGTCGTGTGCGCAAGAAATTTCTCCGTGATCTCAGCGAAGGCGGCAGGTTCACACTCCTCGGCCAAATCGTGCTTGTTCGCGATGTCGCAAACGACCGCCGTCACTTCGCAGGCCTGCGCAACCGATTCGGGCGCGAGGTCGGTCCGTTTGGCTCGGGCCCGCGGCTTGGGCGCGACCGCTTCAACGGACAAAACAGGCGCACGCTCGCGGCGCCGCTGAGTGAACGCGAGTAATTCCAAATATCCGATCGGCAGGAGGAAGCCAAGAGCCGTGCCGGCGATGGAAGGAAGAGGCTGAAAGAGGACCTGATAGAGCGAACAAACCCAGGCAACTCCCGCCAACTCGACGAGCAGAATCGCGACGAGCGCGCCGAGCCGCGCGCGCCGCGCGGTCATGAGAGTCATCCCAGCCACCCCGAGGGCCAAAATAAACACGAAAACATACTGCCATTTCTCGCCGACCATCCTGGTGGCAACGGCCTGACGCGACAGGAGATCGACAATGGCCAGTTCCGGCCGGAGCAGCGCGCCGCTCCGATGCAAGCCCATCACGATGGCACCGGCTATCAGGGCAATGACAAGCGCTGAAAGAAGATGCCGTTTCATCTATGGATTGCTCTCAATTCTTCTCGGCCGGTGCAAGTGGATAGTGAGACTGGACCACCAGATCACTCAAGAACTTATCCGGAGCGTCGATCGCTTCACGACTCAGGATGAACGCTTTTTGTCCGGTGTTTTTCCGAATGAGGTTAAGCCCGAACTGATAATCCTTAAAGAGGTGCGCGCAAAGTTCCGGCATCGTCATCCGCTCGGCCTGGGCTCGTTCGATCAGGCGGGCGCGAGCGGGTTCGTCGAATGTAATTTCGAGTCCGTGCTCATTTCCAAATTGAGCCGCAAAGGCGCGCGCACTCTGTTCCAGGGCGGCTTCTTCCTGTTTGTGCCCTTCCGCCATGAGACGATCGAGCACCCGCTTGGGCTCTCGGACCAGTTCCTCCGAGACGCGCAATTGGCTTAGACCGGACCCGGCCAGGTAATACTTATAGTCGCGAAACAGCTTTTCCCAGACCGTGAGGAGCCCGCGGGCGCCCGTTTTTTCCTTGGCCGCCGCTTCCGCCATCAAACGCAACGCTTCATCCTCGAAACTGATTTCGATTCCGTAGGCGCGGAAGGCACGCTCGTACTGCCGCAGGATACTGCCCTCCGAGAACTTCATGATCTGATAAAGATCCTCCGCGATCAATTCTTCGCAGACGACACGAACCGGCAGCCGGCCGATGAATTCCGGCTCGAACCCATATTCGATGAAATCCTGGGTCGTGACGTATTGAAACAAGTCGTTATCCATCACCAGCCGCGGCTCGGCATTGAATCCTATCTGCCCCTGGGCCAGGCGCCGTGAGACCTGCTGCTTCAAGCGGTCGAACGCGCCGCTCACGACAAAAAGAATATGGCTCGTGCTGATCGTTTCACGCTTCGCTTTCCCGCCCCGCTTCTGAAACTCGAAGGCAGCTTGAAGTTGCGCCTGGAGATCGTTGGCGCTTCGCAGCGGCACGTCAGTTTCTTCCATTAACTTGAGCAGCGTCGTTTGCACACCGCGTCCGCTCACGTCGCGTCCCACCATGTTTCCGGCCGCCGCGATCTTGTCGATCTCATCGATGTAGATGATGCCGAATTGCGCGAGTTGCACGTTTCCGTCGGCTTTGTCCACAAGTTCGCGCACGAGATCCTCGACGTCGCCCCCCACGTAACCGGTCTCGCTGAATTTTGTCGCGTCCGCCTTCACGAAGGGAACTTTGATCAGTTCCGCGATGTGCTTGATGAGATAAGTTTTTCCGACACCGGTCGGCCCCACCAGGATCACGTTTTGTTTGGCGTATTCCGTCTCTTCGGCGCGCGCCGCATCCTCCCGGGCAAGCCGGCGCAAGTAATTGACGTGATTGTAGTGATCGCAGACCGCGATCGAGAGGACCTTCTTCGCCTCGTCCTGCTTGATGACGAACCGGTCGAGGTGCGCTTTGATGTCGCGAGGCAGAAAATCAAAGACGAACTGTTCGTCCTCATTTTGCTTCGGCTTTTCCTCCGCTCCGGCGTCGGCCGGATCCGGCTCGGTGTAGGTAGCAAAGGAAACCTTGTCGCCGAAATTCGTTTTCATGAATTCGGAGAGCTTCGATTTTAGTTCTTCTGGCGATGGAAATGGCGGATTTTGGCTCATGGATGGGCGCCTCGTGCGCAACGCACCGAGTCGAGAGCCGGTAACCTAGCATCGTCGATTCGGCTGTAAACTTGCGGGCGTGCCATTCTTGGACAGCATCGAGAGGCGGAACGCTCGATTTCAGGTGAATCACTCATTGACCAGGGGCCTTGCAGGCCGTATTTTATCCGCATGAAACGGTTAATACTGAGTGTGGCAATTAGCGCGCTCGCTCTGGGGACTGCCATGGCTGATCGGCCGGTAGTCGAACAGAAAACTCAACAGGATAACGCCAATTACGAGTACGTTTACCTCACCGGTTCTCATATTCCGCAGAGGGTAATGAAGCGTAACATCATCACGGTCGGGAGGAATGGCCCGGTTCTGACTGTCGACCAAAAAGAGATGGAGCGGAATGGCAATCAACCGATTGCGGAACAGCTCAGCAGGTATCCTGGGATCCAGATCGGTCGCTAATCGAGTTTGTTAAGTACGGGGCGCGAATGGCCCTCGGTTAGGCTTCTCTCAGCTCGCGAAGCGGCTGGTAGAGTTTTGTTTTACCCTTCGAAGCCGTTGAAATCGCTTTGCGCCTTTAGCCCGGGGTCATGATCGCGCTCCAAGTGGCGCGCGAAAGCGCAGGTCTGCGGCTGGACCGTTTTCTCGCCCTCCACCTGGCTGATTTTTCCCGGTCGCGGCTTCAGACTTTGATCCGCGGGGGTTTCGTAAGGCTGAACGGAAACCCGCCTCGGCCACGGGACCTCGTGCGGACAGGCGACATGGTCGAGCTAACCGAACCGGCAATCGAAAAAATCGAAGCCCGGCCGGAGCAAATGGCGCTCAAGATTCTTTTTGAGGACGACGATCTGCTCGTCCTTAACAAGCCTGCCGGGCTGGTCATGCATCCAGGGGCCGGACATCGGCAACACACCCTGGTGAACGCGCTGCTGGCGCATTGCACGAACCTCTCGGGCATTGGAGGGCAAGAGCGTCCGGGGATCGTCCATCGTCTGGACAAAGAAACGAGCGGCTGCCTTGTCGTGGCGAAAAACGATTCCACCCACCGCGATCTCTCGAAGCAATTTGCCGCGCGCACGATGCAGAAAATTTATCTCGCGCTGGTCGCGGGCATCCTGAGGAAACCGAGTGGAGTGATCGACGCGGCCATTGCCCGGCACCCGATCCATCGGCAACGGATGAGCATCGCGCGCCGGCAGGGACGCGCGGCGAAAACGGAATATCGCGTCCTGCGCGCCGGCGCCGGCATGAGCTTGTTGGAGTGCACGCTGCACAGCGGCCGGACTCATCAAATCCGGGTGCACCTCCATCACCTCGCGCATCCCGTGCTCGGCGATAAGTTGTATGGCGGCAAACACGCGGGAACCTTCCCGCGTCAAATGCTGCACGCCTGGAAGCTCGCATTTTGTCATCCACGCACGCGCGAGGAAATAACGTTCGAAGCCCCCGTTCCCCCCGATTTCGCAGATGCGATGCGGCAGATCCCGGAGGCTCACACAACGGGCACAAAGGTCACGACGTAACTTTTCGTTGTGCCCTTTGTGTCCTTTGTGCGAGGCCCGACAGGACTGCCACGGCCAAAGCCGGGAGGATAATGATTGCGCGCATCCAGGGCTCCGCATGCCAGGGGACAGCGAAGAGCCGCTCATTCCAGAATAAGAAATAAGCGAAGAGCGTGATCGAGAAAACGAACCACGCGTAGGCGCGCCGCCAGGCGGCCAGCGGCAGGATCCAGGTGCAATACCAGGGATGCAGGACCGGGCTCAGGACCAGCGCCGTCCCGAGCGCCCAAAACATCCCCCGCTTCCAGTTTCGGCAAAAGAGCAGCGAGACGAGAGCGACGCTGATGACCAGGGTGACGTTGTAATGGTAATTCTTCTGGTGCGGGTTGGGCCGCACTGTTTCTTCGATCAGCCACCAAAAGAGATCGTTCAATCGGGTCACGTGGGCGAAACGGCCTAACGACTCCCAAATGTGAAGTTTCGGCCAACCGTAAAACGTACTTAAGAGCGCAGGAATCCCCACACTGACGAGGAGAGCGATCGCGCGAAAACCAAGCGCGAAAACGCAGGCCAGGAGAAGAAGGACCGGCACGAGCTTGACCGAGATGGCAACCCCAAAGGCCGCGGAAGCGGCGAGAGCCAGGAGCCATTTTGGGCCTGAATCGACTTCGGCCTCAAACCGCGTGAGGAAGAGAATTCCGGCGGTCATGGGCAGGATCATCAAGCTGTCGAAATGAGCCGCGCCGGCGAAGCTGTAAACGACCAGCGGATTCCACGCGTACCAGGCCGCACTCGCGTAGCGCGACGCGCCGCCCAAAAGCAGCAAGAGCACGGCGACCGTCCCCAGATCCGCGCCGGTGAACAGGAGCTTATAGAACAAAGGCCGATCGGAAATTCCGCTCAGCCCGGCAAAGAGAAGCTCGGCGCCGGGCGGGTAAATGGCGCGAAAATCGCGATGATTGATCTTTTGCCAGTCAGGAAATTGGGCGCGAACGGATTCGAGTTGCGGGTCGTCCGGCGCGTGGAGATATGGGTTGAAACCGGCCCGCTGGATTTTTCCTTCCCATTGGTACCGCCACAAGTCGTCGCCCGGAGCGAGTGGCAGGGCGACCAGGCGCAAAGCGATCGCAACTCCCCAAAAAATGAGGGCCGGTCTGCGCGAGGACACAGGAGCGCTGGCTACTTCAGGGAATTCTTTGATCGCGAAAAGGAACGCGATCCCGCAGAGCATGGCGGCGGCAACAAACTTGGCGGGCATCTCTTCGAGCGTCCAATCGTCAAAGAAATTCAGCGAGGCACAGCAGAGAATTTCAGCCGTTAGTGCGATCGAGAAACGGAGAAGCTGCCGGCGGCGCATTGGCGCTCCTGTTCGCGACCTACCCGACCTCAACCTTCGGCGCAGTTTTTATCGCAGTTGTTTCCGCCACGACGCCACCGCGCCGGATGCGCTGAAGCCCGGCTTGATAGGCCGCCAGATCTACCAGCTCCGCCACGCGATGTTTTAACCGCCGGGCGTGAACCGCCAGGAAAAAGACGAAACAAGAATAAACCGCGATCAGCCATGGCTCGGCGTGGCCCACATTCAGTTGCCGGTAAACCAAAAGACTGAGCGCGACCAGATTGATGATGACCGTCGTGGTCACAAAACGATAGCGAAGGCCGGCGCGCGTCAGGCATTTCAAGCCGCCGTGATATTCGGTCACGGTTTGCAAGGTGACGCTCCACCAAAAATTTCCGTAAACCTGAATGTCCCATTCATTCCAGCCGGTATCGGTGGAGTAGCGCCAGTCTTCCTCGTTGAGCAGGGTAAAGATCGCACCGAGGAGGTGATGGCGGTCCTTGCCTTCCTCGCTCCAATAGCTGCGACGCCGCAAGCTCCCGGCAAATTCCGCGCCGGCCGGCAGATGCTCGTGCGTGCTGATGACCGTGCGCGGGGTCCGTTTGAAATGAAGCCAGGTGAAATAGCGCGACCAGCCACGGACCAGCGGTTGGGCGAAGGCGAGAAACGTGACGAGGAGACGGGCGGCGATCGTGTCGAACTTCGGTTCGATCCGCGCGCGCAGCATATAAGAGATCGCCACGCAGAGCGTGCCGCCAAACATCAGGTAAGGAACGATGCGGAGCGCGGGCAGAAAGATTCCCAATCCGAAAAGGAAAACGGTCAGCGCAAACCATTCGATGCTGCTCAAATATCCGGCGACGTCCGATTGCGGCGTGGGATAGATCGATTGGAACAGGCCTTCGCCAAAAACACCGTGGTAGATGATCGGCCGGTTGATGAACCAGCTGAATCGAGGCGTCCCGTAAATCTGTCCGCGCCACTTGGCGGTTCCGGTTGGCCCAAAGAAGATCAGGTGCTTGAAACGAAGCATCGATTCAGCCTCGCCGTAGCCTTCCTGCTGCTTGCGAAACGCGCGCAGGGTAAAACGGCGATAATGCCAGACGAGCGCGGTCGGACTGAAAGCGATTTCGTGTCCCGCCTGCTGGACGCGCCAGCAAAAATCAACGTCGTCGCCGGCCTTGTGATATTCCGGATCGAACCCGCCGATGCTTTCAAAGGCCCAGCGGTACCACGCCATGTTGCAGCCCGGAATGTGTTCGGCCACGATGTCCGTCAGAAGGACGTGGCTCGGTCCGCCCGGCGCGGCCGCGACGCAAGCCTGGACCCAATTCCGCGCCGGCGGCGAAACATTCGGCCCCCCCACCCCGGCATAATCGCCGCTCAAGAGCGTGCTCAAGAGATAATAAAGCCAATCGGGATCGGCCATGCAGTCCGAGTCGGTATAAGCAAAAATTTCGCCTTTGGCGACGGCGGCGCCGTAGTTCCGAGCGTGGCTCAAACCGTGATTGGTTTGATGGAAATAACGAACGTGCGGAAAGCGGGCGGCAATTTCACGCGTGTCATCCGTCGATCCATCGTCCACCAGGATGACTTCAAAGTTGGGATAATCGATCTGGCCTAACGACTCGAGGCATTGCGCCAGCGTTTTCGCTCCGTTATAGGAGCAGACAATCACAGAGACGAACGGCACGCTGGGCAACGGGCGATGCGGCAGCGCGGCGTTATCCTGGCCGAGCTTCTCGCGCAAAGTGAAGAATGACTTTTTCGGCTCGCGGGCGCGCGTCACGAGTCCGAAGGCCCAATCGGTGATCTCCTGCTCGCCGGTGAACCATTCGTCCGTCCAGGTAAAAAAGATGGTGCCGGCCAGCCCGCATTTCACCACGCTGTCCACGTGCCAGCCGAGCATCTCGGCCTGCTCCTGTTCCGTGTGACGGATCGTGTCCATGCCGAACTCCCCCAGAATGAGGGGCCGGTCTTCCGAGAGATTTTGCAGGCGAAGCAGGTAGCGCTCGAAGTCTCGCTGATTATGGAGATAGACGTTGAAGCAGGAGAAATCGCTATTCTGCGGGAGGAGAAATTCTGTCGGCGGGTAGCTCGCGTAGGAAAAGAGAACGTTCGGATCGACCTCGCGGCCGACGCGAATAAGATGCTCGACAAATTCCGTCACGCGCCTCACCCCGAGCCAGCGCACCATCGTGCTGGAGATCTCATTGCCCACGAGATAACCAAAGATCGCCGGATGACCGCGGTTCGTCGCCACCGCCGTTCGAACCATGGCGACGATCTCATGCCGCGTCTTCCGGCCGAGAAACTCAACATGTTTCGCCCAAGGCAGGGTGATGAGAACGCGCATTCCCGCCGCGGCGCAACAATCCAAAAACCAGAGCGGCGGGACGTGATAGATGCGAACGACGTTTAAACCCACGTCGCGCATCTGAGTGAGATCGCGTTCCACCTGATCGCGCGGGCCCAGGTAATGTCCTTCCGCGTCCGGTTTGAACGGCCCATAAGTGACGCCTTTGACGAAAAATTTTCGGTCGCCTTCGAGGAAAAATTTCGCGACCGCGCGAATCGGACCCGAGGAAGCGGAGCTCACAGCGGGAGTTGGATAGTCCAAGCGGTGCGGCGACGCAAAGATTTAGAATTGCGGAAACCGGATTTCGGAGACCGGAAAGGCACGGCCCGCCGGGCCACAGCTACGACGCCTCCAGACTTTCACGCATGACTCGTGCGGTGGTATCCAGATCGGAATCCTGATGGGCGAGGGAAAGGAAACCGCTCTCAAACTGCGAAGGCGCAAAGTAAACTCCCCGATCGAGGCAGCCTCTGAAGAAATTCGCGAACTTTGTCAGGTCGCTGCGTTTGGCGCTGGCGAGATCGACCACGGGACCTTCCGTGAAGAAAAGGCAGAACATGGAACCGACCCGGTGGAATACCCAGGGCATTTTGAGGTCGCGAAGCGTTGCGCGCGCCGCTTCTTCGAAGTGCGCGCCTGCCGTCTCGAGTAATTTCCAACCGTCGACCCGCTCGAGTTCGCGGAGCTGCGCGAGGCCGGCGGCCATGGCGAGCGGATTGCCCGAAAGCGTTCCTGCCTGGTAGACCGGGCCTTCCGGCGACAACTGCCCCATGATATCGGCGCGCCCACCGAAGGCGCCGACCGGCAGCCCGCCGCCGATGACTTTGCCGAGCGCCGTCAGGTCGGGCTGACCGCCGAACAGTTCCTGGGCGCCGCCGCGCGCCACCCGAAAGCCGGTCATTACTTCATCGAAGATCAAGAGCGCGCCATTCTCCGTGCATTCCTTGCGCAGGGCTTCGAGAAAATTCTCGCGCGGAAAATAAAGGCCCGCGTTCGCCGGGATCGGTTCCAGGATCACGGCTGCGATGGTTCTTGCGTTTTCCCGGAAAGCTGAGCGGACAGCTTCGATGTCGTTAAACGGAAGGGAAATGGTCAACGCCGCAAAATCAGCCGGCACACCGGCGCTATCCGGCCGTCCGTGCGTGAGCGCTCCGCTGCCGGCCTGCACGAGCAAAGAGTCGACGTGGCCGTGATAGCAGCCTTCGAACTTGATGATCTTGTCCCGGCTGGTGAACCCCCGCGCCAGCCGGAGGCAGGACATTGTCGCCTCGGTGCCGCTATTCACCATTCGCACTTTCTCGATGGAAGGAACCCAGCGGCAGATCAATTCCGCCATCTCCACTTCAAGCGGATTCGGAATTCCAAAACTGGCGCCGCGAGACGCGGCCTCCCGGATCGCGTTGACGACCACCGGAGGGGCGTGCCCGAGAATCGCCGGACCCCACGAGCCGACGTAATCGATGTATTCATTGCCGTCGACGTCCCAAATCCTCGCGCCTGCCGCGCGCTCGACAAAAAAAGGCTCGCGCCCGAGCCCGCGAAAGGCGCGCACGGGTGAGTTGACGCCGCCGGGGATGTGTTGTTTTGCGGCCTGAAATAAGTATGACGAGCGAGGGCCCACGCGCTCAGGATAATCGCTAAATCGCTAATTCGCTAAATCGTTAAGTGGACACAAATTGACACTCAGGCGGCGCACCCGATAATTGGCGTCTGCGAGAAATCGCGGCGGGGTAGCCAAGTGGTAAGGTCGGGGTCTGCAAAACCTCTATTCGCGGGTTCGATTCCCGCCCCCGCCTCCAAGTTACGCTCGGATTCCATTGATAACTGGCCTTTTTCCTTAGGAGCCGGTTCGATTGATTCGCTCGCCACCTGGCGAGCTCACCCTTGCGGGCTTCGTCTATGTCGCTCGGCTCCCGCCGCTCCATTCCCGCCCCCGCCTCTCTTTTCTTTGCCCGCGATCATCCGACGCGGCGATAGAACCCGATCAGATCGCCATTGATCTCGTTGATCCCCTCCGTTTTCGAGCGAGATTTCGCCAGGAACAGAGCGCCGCCCGTTTGTCGACTTCTGGTCGAATACTCGCGGAATGCGGGTAGTGCTTCACTCCGAAATCCGCGCAACTTTCTTACCGCGAATAACCAACTCTATTAAACAAAATAACATGGAAACATCCGACATGAATTTCGAAGATTTTGCGCAATCCTCCGCGCGGGCCGGCGACGAAGTCGTCGGGCTCGCTACTCGGTCCGGCGTGCGGGATAACTGGCGCTGCCTCCTCACGGCGCTGTTCGATCCGGGCGCGCAGGTCGCCAACGTCAAAGCGTATCGCGCTTCCTCTTCTGCCGCGGACACTACCCTGGCTAGTGCGGCTGGCGCTGGGGCCACTTCCATCACGCTCGCCGACGCTTCCACTTTCGCCATCCAATACGGCATTATGATCGTGGGCGCTGGCGCGGCCGGCGCCAGGTACATCGGCGAGATCACCGCGAAGTCTGGCAGCGTCCTCACCATTTCGCCGCCCACTTCCACGGCGGTCGGCGCCGGTGCGGTAGTGAGGCATGACGATACGGACGCGATTAAGACCGCGATCAATTCGCTCCCCAACGGAGGAATTGTCTTTTTCCCGCCAGGCCGTTACCGGCTTTCCTCCAAGCTCACCCTCGGTTCCCGCACCCACCTCATCGGCGCCGGCGGCGGGCGTTACCAGGAAACTGGCGTTACCTCCCTCGAATGGAGCGACATCACCGCCAGCTATGGGCTCGAGCTGGGCGGCAACACCAACTTCAATCGCATCCAGGGAATGCAGTTGCGCGGGCCTGGCCTCAACAACACCAACACCACCGGAATCCTCGCCGCCTACGGTGAGAATTTCACCATCGCCGACGTCCTCGTCTACGGCTGGGGCATCGGGGTAAATTACTACGGAGTGCAGGGTCAGCACGCCGGCGTCGAAATCATCAATTGTTACGGCGACTGCCTGCTCCTGCGCGAATGCCAGCGGTGGACCAGCTTCGGCTCCCTCTATTCGAACTCCGTCACCGGCTCCTGTGTCCACCTCAGCGCCGATGGCGCCGGCTGCCACGACATTCACTTTTACGACCCGGTCATCGACGAATGCGGTGGCATCGCGGCCGTCCAAATCGATAAAGGCACCGACATCTCAATTAACAACTGCCTCATCTACGCCGGCAAAGGCACTGGCATCGGCGGCGGCTACGGTGTCCGGCTCGGCGACAACACTAACACCCCCTCACGGGTGCGCCTGGCCAACGTCAGGGTCCGGCCCTACAACCTCGCCGATCCTCCGTCGGTCCTGGTCAAAAACATTCTCCTTCGCGGCGCCGGACATTCTCTGCGCGACGTCACCACCGCGGTCATGACCGGCTACTCCGGGTCCGACATTCAGGACGATGCGACGGCCACCGTGATGTGGAACGTCAACGGCCGCTACCGGCCCGGAGGAATCGCCACGAGCGCGGGCAGCGTCGTCAGCGGCGATCTCTATTCCAACGGCGGCGTCCTCACCATCAAACCTTGATCCCAGTTCGTTTTTCTTTCCGCGATTTGGTGCGCCGCTTCGAGGTTCGCGGCGACAGACTCGAAAAAAGCTGAGGCGGAACCGCAAATTCGGTTTCCCAATTCGGGTTTAGAAGTAGTTTCCCGTCAATGCCGCAATTTTCCTATCGCGCTCGGAACTCACAGGGCGGTCTTGTGGAAGGCGTTCTGGATTGCCCGGATCGCGCTGTGGCCATCAGGCAGATCGAGCAGTTGCATTACATACCGGTCCGGATCGAAACCGTCGGAAGCGAGCCGCAGGCCGCGTCAAAAGGCAAAAACGGGGCTGCGTTGACGGCAGCACCGGCCTCCCCCGCAGCCACGCAGAAGCTAAAAATCCCTCACGGCCAGTTGCTGATTTTTACCGAGCAGCTTGGCCATTTGCTCCGGGCGGGAATGACGCTCGATGAGGGCTTGTCGGTGCTCGAGAAGCGCCTGAAGCAGCCGAAAATGCAGCAGATGACGCATGCGCTCCACCAAGCCCTCGTGGATGGCCGCAGCTTCTCGCAAGCCCTCCGGGATTTCCCGCGCATTTTTCCCACCATCTATGTGAATCTCGTCGCCGCCGGCGAGGCGAGTGGCGCGCTTCCCGATATTTTAACGCGCCTGGTCGAACACCTGATGCAGGCGAAGGATTTGCGCGACCGTGTTCAGCAAGCGCTGATTTATCCGGCCTTCCTTGCCATCGCGGGGGTTCTATTGATCGCGATTTTTATCACGTTCATGGTGCCGCAGCTCACCGGCTTCCTGGCCCAAAACGGTGGAGTGCTTCCCTTGCCGACGAGAATATTACTCGGGATGCACCACGTCATCACGGGCTACTGGTGGATAGCCGGTCTGATTGCGGTCGGCGCGTACGTCGGCGTGCGCGCCTTCATTCGCACCGACGAAGGCCGCATCACCTGGGACCGCTTCCGGCTGTCTTTGCCCGGCTACGGGCGGATCATCCGGCACCGGTATTACGCGCAGTTTTCCCGCACGCTCGGCACGCTGATGGAAAACGGGATTCCGCTGCTCAAGGCGCTGGACCTCGTGACGGAAATCGCGGGCAATCGTTTCCTCGAAGCCAAACTGGCCGAAGTACGGCGCGCGGTCATCGATGGCGCGACCTTATCCACGGCGCTGAGCGCACAGAAACTGTTTCCGGAATTGTTTACCGACATGATGGCGGTGGGCGAGCAAACCGGGCACTTCGCCCAAACGATGCAAACGATCGCCGACGTTTATGAGCGGGAGCTGGATCGCTCGGTGAAAATTATTTCCGCGCTGATTCCACCGGTGATCATCATCCTGATCGCGATCCTGGTCGGCTTCGTGGTCTTCAGCATTCTCTCGGCGGTCTTTGACATGACACAGAGTTTGCAGTTGCGCCCGGGCTGAGTTATTCTCGCGCCGCATGCTTTATCGCGCTCTTGCGTTAGTCCTGATCCTGCCCGCTCTAACACCGTCCCGCGCGCAGGATGTGCTCGTCAATGACTCGCTCCGGCTTCCGGCCAGCGAGACCGCCGCGAAGGTCGAAAGCGCCTGGCTCGATCTCCGGCAGACTTCGGCAGCCAATTCGAAACCGCAAGCCGCGCCGGATTGGGTGGAAGCCGTCACCACGGTTCCCTTGGAAGCGAAGGAAGGGGTCGCACCCAAGACGGTGTTTCGGATTCGCCTGTCGCGGCCGCAGGCGGACTTTCAGGTTTTATTCTTTCGTTTATTTTTCGACGACCAGCCGGACCAGGCACCGCAACTGGTGGCCTGGGATGAGTCCGGCACGCAAGTGCTGCAATCAGGTCCGCTCGGCGCCGGGTTAGGCTTGCCGACATCGGAAAGCGTGATGGTGCCGATGGTGGCCGTCTCCACCATCGACGTGGAAGTTCCCGGCGATGGGAAGACGATTCGGGGCGCCTATCTGGACTGGATGGCCACGGCTGAAGTGCTTCACCCGATCAGCGCGGAGCACAGGGACCTGATTCCGGAGCCGTTCGCCGCCATGTCGCCGCTTCGTTCGCCGGACCAGGACAGGGAGATGTTTGGGACGGTGACGGCGACGCTGGCGAATGAGACCATTCGAATAGGGCCGAGCCTGCCGGAGGGCGCAGCGTTCCAATTCGGGATCGAAGCGCAACCGCTGGTCGTGCTGCTCAGTTTTGAGGCGGCAAGCCCGAACATCGACGCCCCGCCGCAAATTTTTGTCAACGGAGAGAACCTGGGCCCGGTGAATCTTACTCTGCCGGACCTGGCCGA
Organism: Chthoniobacterales bacterium; assembly: GCA_035941955.1. Lineage (GTDB taxonomy): Bacteria > Verrucomicrobiota > Verrucomicrobiia > Chthoniobacterales > UBA10450 > AV80. The sequence continues at coordinate 36,561 of DASZDO010000008.1, read as the reverse complement.
TCCCGGATATCGCGGCGAGAACGCGTCCCTCCTCCGCCAGATGCGCTTTCAGTACACGGGCTGGCTGCGCGCGCAAAAAGTGCTGCCGGCCAGCAGTCTCAGGGTCGGCGACAACGATCTCATTATCGTGAGCGGACCGAACACGCCGGCTTCCGCGATTCGCTCCACCCAAGTGCAATTGAAGTATCTTTGGGACAAGTCGGACTACCAACTTCAGACCGAGCGTTAGACGAATATGAAAAATCGACAGAGCGCTTTCACCCTTTTGGAAATCATGCTGGTGGTCGCGATTATCGGCGTCCTCCTGGCAGCGGCGATTTACAAAATGTCTCCGGCCCTCGGTGTCGCCAAGGAGACGCGGACGCGGGCTGACATCCAGGGGATACGGACGATGCTTCTCTCCTACAATGGGACGAACGGAACCTATCCCGAGTCGCTGAGCGCCCTGGTGCCGCGCTTGATGGAAGAGTTACCGAAAGATGCCTACGGGTCGCCCTACGTTTACCGTTACCCGGGCCGGAGAAACCCGGCCAGCTACGATCTTTTTTCCGCAGGACCCGACAAGATACCCGATAACACCGACGACGACTGGGGCAAATAAGCCGCGCCTCTCGGGGTCGGCTATTCATCGCTGGCGGACCGTTGCGATCCGCCGAACTTCGCCCGCCTGGTTCACCCAGCGCTTGCCGCTATGAGTTGGGCTTTTGCTGAGGCTGAGATTGTGGCTGCTGTTGTTGTTTCTGCTGAAGCTGCGGTTGCGTGGCCGGTGCGCTTGCCGGATTTCGCGGAATAATGCCGCGCACTCGCGGCGGCGGAGTCGGCAACATCGGCACAGGCATCGCTTTCGGGTTACTCGGCGCCTGCACTCCAGGCGGCACCGGAAGTTGGCCCGCGGCGTTCTTGTCTTGCGCAAGGCTCTGCGCCGCGACCGGGTTTTGCGGCGGCGGGACAAGGGGTTGCGCCGCCACGGGGTTTTGTGCTGACATGGGATTTTGCCCGGCCGGTCCCTGCAAGAGCGCCTCGTTGAAACCGATCGTCGCCGTTTGGCCATCCTTCGCGATCGTGACCTTGGTGGCGCCGATTTTTTCGGACCATTCGATGTTGGTGATGCTGTATCCGTCCACGGGCGCGGCAGTCGTAAGATATTTCTTGAAGGTCTTGTCGGTGCTGGAAGCGACCGTAACCAAATCGCCTTCCTTCGCCCGCGCGGCATTCGCGACGTAGAGGTCTTTTGCGAAATTAGGCGCGGCCACCGGGGCAGCGACCGCCGTGGCCACCGCAAACGGCGAGCGATCCATCATTGGTTGATAACGGGCAAAAGTGAACGGCTTGGGCAGATCTTCGACGACGGCGACAGCCATGGGCAGCGGAAGGCCGAGCACCAGCAGCAGAAAAGAGCGCTTCAAATTTATCTTTCTCATAAACTCAATCCAGGTTTTTCCGGCCTTACACCGGAGGTCGATCGCCCCAATATAACACAAATCACTTCGGCGCGAACCAGCGGGCAATCTTGAACTTCCCGCGCATCATCGTCGGATCGCCGGGGTCGATTTGGAGCTGCACGCTTTCAAAGACCACGAACGACTCAGGCTGTTGCACGTCGAAAAGAAAGCGGAGGAGCGGCGGCCACGGGCTTTTGGTTTCGAACGAGGCGAAGACCGATTGATGATCCGGGGCGGAATCGCCTGCGCCGATGGCAGGTCTCTCGATCAAGACATTGTGTTTGCCCGCGACTTCCTTCACCTGATCGAGAAGGGTGGACGCTTCCACGGCGCTTTTCAGGGTCGGTTGATTCTTCTTCAGCCATTGGTCGCGTCGAGCCCAGAGATCGCGCTCTTTTATGTATATGCTTTGTTCCATCCGGGTGGCCTTGCGCAGCGCGAGTTCCGCCTGGGCGTTGCTGAGAGAGCCGAACAGCTTGCTCCAAACCAGGAGATTGATGAGCAGAAAAAGCGCGCCCGCCACGATCCAGGCGAGCTTGCGCTCACGCGGGTTCATCTTCTGATACCAGGCGGGCATCATCGCGGTTTTCCCTCCAGCCGAAACTGCGCGTGATCATTCGGCAAAATCTTCGGGGCCGCCATCTCGAACTGAAACATTTGCAGCTCCGGTTTCTTTTTCACTTTATCGGCAAACTGATACGCCAGCGCGGCCGTATTCGCTTCCCCTTCCACGGAAATCTGCCGGGCCGATTGATCGAATTTCGTGATTCGCACCGCCTCGGAAGGCAGGCTGTCGGAGAGGTGCTGGAGCACTTCGATCGGGTAAAAATGCGGGTCGATGGCCGGGGCCAGCGCCCTCCATTTTGCGGCAGTCATCTGAACAAATTCAGTCTTCGACGCGTCGCGCCCAATCCGGCGATCCAACCGCCCGATCTGGAACCGGACGACGAGGAGATAAGCCAGGAAGAGGAGCAGCAAGCCAACATAGGCGCCACCGGCCCAGATGAGGCGCTTGCGCCATTCTGCCTGTCGAACGACCTGGGCCCGGCGTTGGCGCCAGCTTTCCGGCAGGAGGTTTAACCCGGTGTCCGCCGGCGGCACCTCCACGGCGATGAACTCCGCCTCGCTGGCGAAGATACCCTGCACGGTATCGCGCAAGGCGAACAAACTTTCATCGAGCAGGATTTTGGAAAAGGAGGTGTTGATCCCTTGCAGCTCCGCGCTCAAGGCCAGCTGCGGCAGGTCCCGCTGGAGCTGCAACGGATCCGCGGCATCGAGGGTACGCGTAAAACTGAGTTTTCCTTCCTCGGCGATAGCGCAAACGATGGCTTCCCCCTCGGAGTAAATCAAAAGCGCCACTCCGACCGGGGCGTGCGTGGTCGCGCGTTGCGCGGCATAAACCGTCACCTGTCCAGGGATCAAGCCGAGGGAAAGAAGCGGCGCCGCGAGTTCGGAGAGCTTTTCATTATGGACGGCGACAGCTGAGATGACGCTGCCCTCTTCCGACTCGCTGATGATTTCGGAAGCGGTGGTCATCTCGTCCGTGGAGTAGGGCATTGCCTTCTCGATTTGAATGCGGGCCATCTCCATGAATTCGTCCCGCTCTACCGTGGGGAGGCGGAGTCGTTGCGCGAGCACCACGGCGACAGGCAGGCCGAAAACGAAGTCGTCACCTGGAGCGAGCAGGGTTCCGGCCTCCTCCAGCGTCGCCAGCCCGCGCACTTCCCAAGTCCCGCTGTGCTGCGCAAAGCGCACCAGGTTCCAGCCGTTCGAAGCGGGAATTAGATAAATCCGTTGCGATGCTGGTTCGATATTAATACTCCTTCCACGATTTTTGCTGAATAGAATTACCTGATTTTTGGAACACCGCTTGCACTTTACGCGTAACGGTCCCGGATTCACCAATGCTGACTATGCGCTGGATTGGATCGTCCCTGGTGAACGAAACGAGGGCCCCGAGTTGCGGGATTCCAAGGACCGACAGGGCCTCATCTATCTTCGTAAACATATCGTCGTCGTTGCCATCGATTCCATCGCCCCCTGGGCGCATCGTCAGGAATTGATCCACCCGCATTTCGTCCGCGCCGGGCAACGACAGCAGGACATCGCGTGAGGCCCAGGCGAGGTTGATTGTGCCCGGCTGGCTATCGAGCGTAAGGTCGGAATCCCAATTCTCGTTCGAGGTGAATTCCTCCCAGCCCATCACCTTTTTCAATTCTTCGAGTCGGGTAAACATTTTGTTTGCAGCCTTATAACCCGCTTCCTCTTCCGCGCCATTGAGCCGCACAAGATTATCGGCATCGACCCAATCAAGCAGGGTATCGATCATCCGGTCGCGTTCATTAAGGTCGATCCCTTTGATCTCCAAAAACTTTCGCAACACTTCAATCTTCGCCGGCTCTTCCCCCTTGATCAGCCAGCCGATGTTGAGCCGGCCGCCTTCCCCGGTAATTCGCGCTTCGAACCTTTGATTTCTTCCGAAGCCGCCCACCAGAGCCGGCGAGCCCGGTTTGGCGAGGGGATGCTGCGCCACTTCCACGCCTGAGCAAGCCAGTGCTTGCGCCTCAAGATTCCGGTTCGCGTTCCCGGACATGTTTAAGCGCGCGCCGATCTCGAGCGCCCAGGAAATCACCATCGCGCTGAGCAAAAATAACGCCCAGAGCGACAGCATGAGCGCAGCGCCGCCGCGCCGGTTCTGGCGAATAGCTTCCATCAATATGGGTAAGGCGTCCGTCCCAAGGCGATCACGGCCTCGAAAGGCACCGAACGGCCAGACCGGTCGATTACGAGCCTGATGAGCCGCGGCAGCATGCCGGGATTCCATTTGTCCACCCACACGTTCAAGCGCGGATCGAAGTAGCGAATTTCCAATCCGCGCACGTCGTCGAGCAATGGAACCCAGGTGACTCCTTCCGACGATCCCTCAGCCGTCTCTCGCGGCTTGCGTGTGAACCCGAGTTCCATCTGGTCGGCCTTGCCCTCGACGGGCCGGAGCCTCATGCTCACCAGGAACTCGCCCGGGGCGTAACGCGTCAGGAGCCCGGGCCCGGACCCGCAAATCCAGGTGATCTCATCTCGAGGCCGATCGTTGAACTTGAACGGTTCGCCCGTGAGCGCCGCCGCTCCGGGCGCCAGGTCCTGCCACTGCGCGGTGAGAAGGCTGATAAAGCCGGAGTAGCGCGCCTCGGCGGCATTAGCCTCCGAGGAAACCCGCATCGCGGTGAGGTGCGCGGCCACGAAGCGATAGATGGCGATCGACATCATCGCGAGGATCGCCACCGCGAGCGTGATCTCGAGCAGGGTGAACCCCCGGCGCCGGGCGCGTTTATCCAGCGCGATAGACATAGAATTCGATCCTCTTTGATTGGGCTTTGCCGCCGCGGCTCCACTCCACCTCCAGGGTCACGCGATTTATTCCGCTCATTTCCAAGCCGGCTTCATCCTGCAAATCGGCCGGCCCGGACCTTTGAATCAATTTCACTTCTCCGTAGCCAGTGTCGATTCGTATATCCTTTTGCGTATCGGGAAAACCAGGGGTCGCCTGGATTTCCGCCATCCGATTCGACAAAATCTGGCGCACCCGGTCCTCTTCGGAGGTGAGCGTGCTGGCGTTCAGACAATTCTGGACCGACCGGCCGAGCACGAGCACGCCGATGACAAAAATCGACAAACCGAGGAGCACCTCATAAAGCGCGAACGCCCGCACCGTGCTTTTATCGCACCACATAGTTTAGGAGTTCCGGCCGCGCGGTGAGGGCGGAATATCTTGCGGTCCATCCGCCATCAGCGCCTTGATACTTCACCACGACCGGCTCGCAGTTTCCCGAGGCCCAGAAGACCCAGGCCGGCGGCGGGTCCTCCTCGATGGCGGCAGGAAAGGAAAACTGGTAAGATTCTCCCTTTCGCCAGCTCAGAGTCGCGATGGGGTTCGGGTCCTCGCCTCGGTACAATCCTTCGGCGCGAAGGGCGAATTGTTTGTCGCGCCAGACGATGAGATAAGAACGGCGCTCGACCATGCTTCGCTCCTGCGCCTGCCGAACCATGTTGTTCAAATCATCGAGCGAGCGGCGCAACCGGCGATCGGCCAGGACGCCCCTCACGCTGGGCACGGCCATCACCAGAACAACCATCAGGATGGCGATTGCCATGACAATCTCGATCAAGGTGAAACCGGCCCGGCGTTGCATTCGAAAAATGTTACGTGCTCAGCCGCAAATCACAACCGAAGGCCCGCGCCTCCAGAGGCATTTCGCAAGGCTCCGCTAAAAAAACGCAAGCGAACGCAAGCAGAAAGCCCCGACCGCATCTATACTGGCGCACGTCGACCGTTCAGACACCAAACCATCATCCATGAGACCACGAATCTTGTTCCTCATCTGCCTGGCCCTGACCCTCGCCCTGCCTTCCCGCGCCCCCGCTCAACTCAGCCTCGAGAAAGTGGTGGTCGCCCTGAAGCCGGACAAAAACCCGGAGCAAATGCTCCAGGAGCGGAAAACCCTGTCGGATTTCCTGGCCAGCAAGCTCGGCAAGCCCGTGGAGGTGATTGTGCCGCTCTCGTCCTCCGTGATCATCGAGGGTTTCGCCAACGGCACGGTCGATCTCGGTTATCTGAGCGCGACGGACATGGTCGTGGCCCAGAAGAAAAACGCCGGTCAAATTCTGCTCGCGGGCGAAATCGACGGCCATAATTGGTATCAGAGCTATTGGCTCGCGCTCAAAGAAAAGCCTTACAACAAAGTGGAGGATTTGAGGGGGAAACCGGTGGCGTTCGCCAGCAAGACGAGCACTTCGGGCTATCTCATCCCGATTTACGATTTGAAGCGGAAAGGCCTCCTGACCAAACCGGATCCCGAGGCGTTCTTCGGCGCCGGCAACCTTTTTTATGGGACGGGTTACGTCTCCGCGGTGGAGCGTGTGCTCAATGGCCAGGCGGAAGCGGCCGCCGTCAGTTATTACGTGCTCGACAAGGACAAACATCTTACGATTGAGCAACGAGCCAAATTGAAGAAGGTGACCGAACAAGGACCCGTCCCCACGCACGTCATCGCGGTGCGATCGAACATTTCCGAAGCTGATCGAAACACATTGCGCAAGGCCCTGGAGACAATGAACGAAAAAGAAAACGTGGAATTGCGAGACAAAGTCTTTACCTCCAAGCTCGTGCCGGTGAATGCGGACGAGCACCTCCGATCCATTCGAGAGGCGTTGGACTTTCTGGGCGATGCGAAGTGATGTTCCCCTAGCGCGGAAAAACGAAACTCCGTCCGCGGAGCTGCCGCATTTGTCGATCAAGGGGCTGGGATTGAAACGGAATGGCCGCTGGCTTTTCCGCCATCTCGATTGGGAAGTGCCGCGCGGGAGCGTCGTGGCCGTGGTCGGACCCTCCGGCGTGGGCAAATCCAGCCTGCTCAATTGTCTGGCCGGACTGGCCGAGCCGACCGAGGGGAGCGTGACGTTTTCCTGCAACGCCGGCTGTTTGCACAAAGCGCGGGACTACCAAAAACGCGTTGGCATTATTTTCCAAAATCTCCTGCTCTCCCAGAATTGCAGCGTCCTGCGCAATGTGCTCTGCGGCCGGCTGGGCCGTTACCCATGGTGGCGGACGCTCTTCAAGTTTCCACGCACCGACAAAGAGGCGGCGGCGCTGCTGCTCGCGGACCTGGGTTTGAGTGCGCACCTGCACCGGCGCGCGGCCGATACCTCCGGCGGCGAACAACAGCGCGCCGCGGTGGCCCGCGCCCTTTTTCAGGAACCGGAGCTGCTGCTGGCCGATGAGCCGGTCTCGAACCTCGACATTTATCTTTGCGGGCGCGTCCTGGGAATGTTGCGGCAGGAGGCCCGTCAACATCGGCGCACGGCGTTTTGTGTCTTGCACGATCCCGCCCTGCTGGAGCGGTTTGCCGATTACGTTCTGAGTCTCGATCCGATGAACCCGGAAAGGTGGCGCGTCCGGGAGATTCATGCAGCCGCCGCTAACTGAGTCGAGCGCGCTCTCGCGTGGACGCATCGATCCTCCCCGGGTCGATCTGAAATGGTACGAGCACCTGGGCGTGCTCAACGTCTCGCTGCTGCTCTTCCTCGTAGCGGTCGTGAGTTCCGCCGGGGTGCTGCGGGGTTCGGGCCGGGATCTTGATTACATCGCAAATATTCGGCGTTTCCTTGGGAGTTTTTTTCCGCCGGATTTTTCCGTTACCGGCCAGACGCTCATCGGCCTTTGGGAAACATTTCAGATCGCTGTCATGGCGACAGCCTTCGCTATCGTAATTTCCATCCCGATCGCGGTTGCCGGCGCCCAGACCCTTTCGCCCCGCTGGCTGGTTTTTGTCACGCGTCTGTTGATGAACGCCATTCGGACAATACCGAGCCTCATTTGGGCCCTGCTCGCCGTCGCCATTGTCGGCCCTAATCCGCTCGCGGGCGTGATCGGGCTCACCTTTTACAGTGTGGGCTATCTCGGGAAATTCTTCAGCGACGCCTTCGAATCGGTCGACGTCGAGGTGGCGCGGGCGCTGCGGGCGCTGGGCGCACGCACGATCCAGGCGTTTCAATACGGCCTCTGGCCGCACGCCAAACCGCTCGTCTGGAGCTACTCACTTTGGATGCTGGAATATAACATCCGCTCGGCCGCCATCGTCGGCATCGTGGGCGCGGGAGGGGTGGGCCTGCAACTGCACACCTACCAGGAATATTATCAATGGAACAAGTTTGCCACCGTGCTCCTCTTCATGTTCCTGCTCGTCTCAGCGCTCGATTTGTTAGGCGAGCGGGTGCGAAACCAGATTGTGCGCAAAGCGGTTTCGGCCAAAGCGCACTGACCGGCACGGCCCCCCGGCGGCTCCCGGAAGGTCCAGGGGATCTGGCCGCAGCCAAGGGCACGATCCTAGCTCTGCTTCAGCACGCCATGGACCGCGAGACCGTAGATCCTTTGCTGACCGGCATGCTCCAAAGCTCGGATGGTGTCTCGGATTTGCTCTTTATTTCGGGCAAACTGCCTCTGGTCGAAGCCCATGGCCGGCTGGCCGGATTCTTGATGGATGGGCCGGCTGCGGTGCTGACACCGTTGTTTATCGAGCAGCTCGCCGATCATATCATGGACGGAAGCGAGCGGCTCAAAATGGAATTCGCCGCCAGCGGTTCCTGTGATTGCAGCTACGCGATCGAGAATCTCGCGCGCTTTCGCGTCAATATCTTCAAGCAGAATGGCCGGCACGCGATCGTTATGCGCAAGCTGCAATCGGACGTCCCGACGCTCGAAACCCTGGGGCTGCCCCCGATCTTTCGCGATATCGTCAAGGAGCGGGACGGGATCATTCTCGTCACCGGCGGAACCGGGACCGGCAAGACGACAACGCTCGCGGCCATGCTGAATGAGCTGAATCAGAGCCAGGAGATCCACATCGTTACGCTGGAGGATCCGATCGAATTCTTTCACTCCCACGGAAAAGCCGCGGTCAGCCAGCGCGAGTTAAACAAGGATTTCCCGAGCTTCGCCGAAGGATTGCGCGCTGCCCTCCGCCAGGCGCCGAAAGCGATCCTGGTCGGCGAGATTCGCGACCCGGAAACGCTCGAAATTGCCATGACCGCTTCAGAGACCGGTCACATTGTTTTTAGCACGCTACACACCATTAACGCCGGCCAAACGATCAACCGGATCCTGGGGATGTTCCCGCGAGAGGAGGAACAGCAATTGCGCCAGCGTCTTTCCGGGACTCTCCGCTACGTCATCAGCCAAAGACTCGTGAACAAGGTCGACGGAGGACGTTTGCTCGTCACGGAAATCATGGGGAGCAACTTGCGGACACGCGAAACGATTATCTACGGCGAATCGGAGAACAAGACCTTCCACGAAATCATCGAGGCGGGTTCGACGCTCGGCTGGCACACTTTCGATCAATCGCTCCTCGCGGCCTTTCAGGCCGGGACCGTCACCGAAGAAACGGCGATGCTCTCCTGCACCCACAAGGGAAAAATGCGCCGGGATTTGGACCTGATTCAGAAACGAAGCGGCATCGCCATCGCACACGCTCCGTCCGGTCTTAAGCTGAACATCCCCGAACCGATCCGAATCCCCGACGAGGACGAAATCGGTTTGTCCTCTCCGCCCCCGCTCCCGGCTAAACGTTAGGGGCGCGGCGAGAGGTGTCGGCCACCCCGCTACGTCTTATCGACGCTGTACTTGCCGGGTCCGACGAAGAGGATTCCCACCAGGACCAGGCACATCTCGATTGAAGGCAGGGCCGCACGAAAACCGGTGCGGCTTTCCACCGCCACCGCGTGAGCGATGGCGAGCAGAAGGACAAGCAAAACACCGATCCGGAAGAACAATCCGAAGATCATCAACATGCCACCAAGGCATCCGAGGAGCGATCCCAGAAATCCCCACAATTGAAAATGGGAGTCCAGACCCCAATGGCGCGCACCTGCCCCGAAATGGGCCCACGCCGCCGGCCCGCCGATCAAGTGGGGCGCGGTGTAAAGAATGAAAAGAAGCCCTATACTGACTCGAATGAGGAGCAGGCCCGTTTCACGATATTTCGCCAGAAAGGCCAGCCGCATGGCGCGACAATGAATCGATCCCTCCGGCAACGCAAACCAAACTCCGCTGGATTGAATTTGCCGGCTATGGCGCGCGGGCTCCTGACCTGTCATGTTGAGCGCGGGCGCACCCATCAAACGATCGCATGAAGGTAAACAAAGCCGTTCTTCTCGCAGCTGGTCGCGGGACGCGTATGCGGGAGCTGACGCAGGAGCTCCCCAAACCGATGCTCCAGGTCCGGGGAAAGCCGGTCTTGCAGCACATTGTCGAAGGATTGCGTGCCGCCGGCCTGACCGATTTTCTGATCGTGGTGGGATGGCACGCCGAGGTCGTTCGCGACTTTTTTTCCGACGGTTCCAAGCTGGGCGTGCGGATAGAATACGCGACCCAGGTGGTGCAGGATGGCACCGGAAAAGTGGTCGAGCTCGCGCGCGAATTTGTCGGAAACGATCCTTTTGTGCTGAGTTACGGCGACATCCTGATTGCGCCGGAAAATTATCCGCGCATTTGCGCGGCCCTGGCCGGGGCTGAAGCCGTCGTGAGCGTGAAGCGAAGCGACGACGTCAGCCAGGGGGGAGCGGTCTTCGTGAACGAGAAATTCGAGCTGACCGATTTGCGAGAGAAGCCAAAACCGGGAGAGCCGACAAGTCCGTGGTACAACGCCGGAATCTACGGGCTCCGGCCGGGCATCTTCGATTACATTGCGAAATTGGAGCGGTCCCCGCGCGGCGAGTACGAGTTGACCGACGCGATTCGCAATCTCGCGCTCGCCGGAAACAAAGTGCAAGCGCTGGAACTCGAAGGTCACTGGGCCGACGTGCGCGATCCGGAAATCCTGGCGGACCTGAATCGACGGCTCTAAGGCCGCGCGAGGCCAAACAGCTTCAAGGAGCGGCGGTTTACAAACCGCCGTTTTTCTAGGTCGGCGGTTTCAAACCGCCGCTCCTTGGTCTCTGTGGACGGTTTGGAAACCGCCCCGATACGTGGAGTCCTTGCTACAGCTGCTCAGGCGCTTCGCTGACCACTTCGCCGGGCTGCTCTTCGCCGATCTCTTCCTCAATCTCGCGCCGCCGCCGGGGAGAAAGGAACGGGCGCAGAAATCCGTAGAGCAGGTAGATGAGGAAAATAATGGCCGCCATCCATTGATAGAACTTCACGGTCACGGCGATGAGCGCGATCAGGAACAAAAAGCGCGGGGTCGTCTGCGTTGTGCGCCAGTTGACCGCTTTAAAGCTCGGATACCGAAACTTGCTGAACATCATGAACGAGAGGAAAAGCATCAAAGGAGGAAGGGCATACTTCCACGTCCCAATCGTCCGCTGGCCTTCAGCCAGCCAGAGAAGAAACAGCGTGATCGATGCGATCATGCCGGCCGCCGCCGTGATGGGGAAACCGGTGAAGTTCTTGTCGCCGCCAGCACCTCCGCCTTCCGCCGCAACGCAGTTAAAGCGGGCGAGACGCAAGGTGCCGCAGGCCAGATAAACAAAGGCGATCATCCAGCCGAGGTTTTGGAATTCACCCAGCACGATCTGATAAACGAGCAGCGCCGGCGCCATCCCGAACGAGACCACGTCCGCGAGCGAATCGAACTCGCGGCCAAATGCGCTGTCGTGTCCGCCGAGGCGCGCGAGCCGGCCATCGAGCAAATCGAAAATGCACGCCGCGAGAATGAACCAGATCGCGTCGCGAAACTTCATCGCCGCGATGTAGTTGGTTTCCTGCGCGCCGTCGTAGATGCAGAGGACGGCGGCGAACCCGCAAAAGAGATTGCCCGCCGTCATGAGATTCGGCAGGAGATAAATCTTGGGGTTGGGCTGGCTCATTTTCTCGCAAGTCGCGCAATCACGGTCGAACCGCCGGTCACTCGATCCCCCACCTTCACCAGAACGACGGCGTCGAGCGGCAAGTATACTTCCGTTCGCGAGCCGAAGCGAATCATCCCGAAACGTTCGCCCTTTTTCAGCTCATCTCCCACCTGCGACCAACCGACAATCCTCCGCGCGATCATGCCCGTGAGCTGCCGGACGACGAGGGTGACCCGCGGATTTTCAAAGGCCCAGGTCATCGCCCGGTTTTTCGTGGTGCAGTCGAGATGGCGCGCATCGAGACAAAGCCCCGCATGGCTCTTTCGATAAATGATGCGTCCATCGATCGGCGCGCGGTTTGTGTGCACGTCAAAGACGGAAAGGAATATTCCCACCCGCTGCTGTTTCGCGTTCAGCACTTCGGTTTCTTCGATCTCGACGATATCGGCGACCGTTCCGTCGGCGGCGGCCAGGACCGCATCCGAGTCTTCCGCCGCGACGCGTTCGGGATCACGGAAAAACGAAATTGTGTAAACGAGAAGCAGGAGGATCGGCACGAGAAGCCAGGACGAGATGAAACAAGCTGCGACTCCGAGAAGCGCCAGCACGGCAAAGATCCAGCGCGCTTCGTAAAGAGTTTGGAATCGCATCGGTGGCCGGACATTTTCGAGGGGGGGAGTGCCCTGGTCAAGTTACGCGCTGTCCCCGCTTCGCTACGCGAAGCGCCGTCCACCAAGTGCCGTTTCAGATCCCGTAATGCCGTCTCTGGAACGACAGGATAGTGAGCACCGTGAATACCCAGCGCGCCGTTGCTCTTGATTCGCGACCGCTTAGAGCCATTTGCGCTCGCGGACTACGCGCGATTGAATTGCGCTCGACCGTTCTCTACTTCAAGACAATGTCGAATGCAGAAAGGAGCGAAACTGCGTCAGGCAAAGAGAATTTGGTTTTCTTAAATTTGTTGTGGCGCGGATCGATTTGATAGTTGCGGGCGCCAGAAAAGTCACATTGCGATAAGTTCGTATTGCCAAAGCGAGTACCAGCGAGTTCACAACCCTGAAAATCGGTCAATGTGAGATTAGCTTCCGCGAAGTCCGCATCTTTTACGGTACAGTCACGAATCGATGTTCTTGTGAGCGCTACACCAAAGAAAACACAGCTGGAAAGCACGCATGTTTCAAAACTGACGTTCGGCGGCCCTCTCAGATTAGTCCAGTTGATTCCCAAAAGCTTTGAATCTACAAAGCAAACGGTCATAAATCCGCTTTGGTTGATTTTTATCAGCGAAAGATCGCACCCTGCAAAAGCGCAATCCTGAAACTGACAATCGACAAACTCGCTGCGCGCAAATTTACACGATTGGAACCTACAACGGTAAAACTCCTTGGCGACAATTCGCTTTGATTCGTAGCTAATACCAGTGAAGACCTTATCTTGATGAAATTCATCCTTAAAGATGTCACCGTCACATGACTCCTCGGAAAACAACTCCCTTTCTTCCATGAAATTAGGACACTATTTCCCTCAAATAAGCCCATTCCCGCATTTTCAGATCCGCTAAATCGGCAAAAGTTCGACACGATCCTATCGCACGATCAAAAGCGATTTTCAGCTTCAAAAAGACATCCCTTACATCGTTGTCCTTGAACAAGAAATCACGAAAGAACTTTCCTTCGACGAGCAGATTCTGTTCTCTCAACATACGTTCAATCGGAGTCTTCGGAATCACTTGCAATCGGCTTTTCGCTGCAAACTGAATGATCCTATGCCGTCCGAATGCGTCGATTTTTTGAATTTCGTCCCTGAGTGCATCCAACGTCAACCAAGGATGAAACAAAATGTAGCTCACAATAGGAGTTATTCCCTGACTTTCAGCAAATTCAATCATTTCAGTTGCGTGGTTAATGTCCTGCCGTTTGTGGTACACCTCGAGGAGCGTCCTCGGATTCAGAGACTCCAGACCGATCAGAAGGCCAACAACATTAGCGCGTCTGAAATTGGCTATTACTTCTTCGCTGAGGCCGTCGGAACTTACATTTAGCGTTAGTTTCAGATCCGGAATACTTGTTAGCCTCTCCGCAAGGAGGGCGGACTTCCGCTGATTGACCTCGGACTCTGCACCAAAATTACTGTCGAAAAGCGAAAAACGAATCGCGGAGGTATGGTTTCGGATGACAGCAATGTCATCTGCGAGGCCTGAAATGTCGCGATCTTTCCATCGCGTTGTGTAGCTGTTGTAGGAGCAAAAGGAGCACTTTTTCTGGCAGCCGCGGCTTGAGTAGACTGATACAACGTCGTCAACCCCAAATTGAATTGTCCCGCTAGAAAGGAATGCATTCGTGATCTTGACAAAGCGACTGAAATAATCCTGAATTAAAGCCAGTTCGACAATCTCCTGCCTTACATTTTGTCGGTAGGAAATGCAAGTTTCCGATACGATTGCGTCAACCACACTCCGCCATTCCAAAATCTCGTCGCGGACGCTTGTAGCGATGCTACCTATGGCGACGACTCGTAGAGCCGGGGAACGAGCCTTGATAACCTCAAGAAGGCTAAGAAGCCTCATGATCTTGTTTTCGACTATTAGCTCATTCTTCCATAAGTGTACGACCAAAAGATCAGGCTTGAATGCTCGTGTTTCTGCCAACGGATCTAGATCTGGATTTAGATAACAGTCCGTTACTTTAACGCAATAGCCGTTATCGAATAGAAACTGAGCGAGATAGAGCAACTCTCCGTCGTGCACCTGAGTGCCCATCTTCGTGCCCAACGGAGCGAAAAGTTGGATTCGTTTAGCCATGGCGAGTGAGCTCGCATCGACGGCAAGGCTGCGCGCACGGCTCTTCCCTAAACTTAGCGAGCCGAGGCGCCGCAAACCAGAGATCGGCCAGATCTTCGGTCAACAAGCTGCCAACGCGTTGGGATTCATCAGCAATTCCAAAGATACAGGGAAACATATCGCCCGATTGATCGACAGCAAAACCGGAAAAGCCCGAGCCACAGTTTTCCGAAGCCCTTAGATAGTCGATGCTCACGTGATTCTCCGCCGCAAGCTCTTGACACTGGTATCCGAGCCTCAAAATCTCGCCACGATCCAAGAGTACCTGCTGTTGAGAAATCGCTCTTCCTACAGATTTTTGCGGGAAGACCTTGAAGTGCCGCACTCCCAGTGAAACTCCTAACAAAACTAACTCCCTTACTTCCTGAATGTTGTGCTTACTCACAACACAGTTGATAACCGGCTTCATAACCGTCTTAAGCAGCTGGATTCCAGCGATCGTCCTCTTCCAAGCTCCGTGTTTTCCTCGGATCGCATCGTTAAGCTCGGGACTGGCCGCGTCCAGAGAAACTTGTATAAACTCCAATTCAAAGTCCTTGAGCCGCTCTAATACTTCGCCAGTTACGTGCATAGCGTTTGTCGACAGTCCTGTGCCTAAACCCTTGTCGATAATGTATTTAGTGAGTGCGTAGCAATCTTCTACGATTAGATTTTCCCCTCCTGTAATATAAATCTCCAAGACCCCGAAATCACAAATAGTGTCGACGATCGATCTCCAAGTTGTAATTGGAAGCTCGAACCCTTCCTGATGATTGCCACCATCACAGTAGCAGTGGATGCAGCGTTGGTTGCAGAACCGAAACGGCTGGATGTGGCTCCAAAATGGCTTATTGATCGGCTGAGCCCTACTGTCTTCTATTTCTTTGGAAACGCGCTTGGAGTCGATACTGCGGCGCCGCGGCGTGGAAGCCTTAGTCTTTCGAATCAGACCCCGCTCAAGCAAATTACGAGATGCGTGAACAGCTTCCCTCGACGTCATCAGGTTTCCTACACACGCCAAATCGAGCGGATCTTTGGCGAGATCTAATATTGCTGTCTCATTGCTGGTGAGATGAAATATCTCGCCGTGCGGAAACCAGCACAATCCCCCGAAAACATCGTAACGAAACCGCAACGCCGAATCTCTAACGACAGCGTTCTTGATTGTTGTCGACATTCCTAGGGTGAATTGTCAGGCCATACCCCGACATTGCCGAACATCCCGATGGAGGACAATCGGAAACAGTAAATGGAACCTTAAGATCTAGTTGCCTTACCTGCGCCAGCGCGATCGTACTGGCACATGTTCCTTCATCGCGCTACTGCGGCATTAACCGCAGGCGAGAATCTCTTGCTAGGCGCCTTCTTCTTGCGTCTCGCGGGGGCGATTGTGCCTGAGTACGTGCCGTGGGAAAGCATCGATGCTGCCTTGAATGAAGTGCTGTATTTTTTGATTTTTTTAAGCATAGGGGACCTCCAATCTTTCTGGTCTGACGGATCGGGGTCGCATAGTCAAGGCAAAATTCTTAAAAGAGATACTTTCTCCAACCCGCGCAGGCCGAAGCTCGAAAGCCCGACCGCATGTGATGCGGAAGTCGATCCCACCGTGGTCCCCCGTAAAGCTAGATTTCTCCGCTCTCTGTCTTTGTTCGCTCCCATCCTGAGACGAAAACTGCTCGATCCCACCCTGTCGCTGTCCATTCATGATCGCCACCCCAACAAATGCGCCAAGACATTCGGAAGCAACTCCCACCGGCTTTTCGCTAACGGCAATCGAGTTCTCGCGCGGATTAATACGGGGAGAACTCGCCGCACCCTAGTAGCAAAGAATTAGGCAGGTCGCAAAGCCTCTAGAGGACCACAAAAAGCGGGTGGCATCTGCACCGCAATAGCGGCCCTTGATCCACAAGATAGTGGGTGAAGCCCGCTGCGGAGCCCAATTTGTAGCGCAAAATAGCCGTCCTACACTCAAGATATCAGTTGTTGGCGCCCCCAACTTCCGCTATCTTTTTGCACTGTCGCTCGGCAGACAATTTATGCTCCAAGCCCAAGACGAAATTTCGCTCGGAAAATCCGCCCAAGACGCCTCTATCAGCATTGCCACTAGCCAGAAATACGACGCGGCGCAGATTGATAAACTTGAAGGTCTCGAGGCCGTTCGCAAACGCCCGGGCATGTACATCGGTGACCCGGATGAACGTGGCCTGCATCACATGGTTTTCGAAGTTCTCGACAACTCGATCGACGAACACCTCGCGGGCTACTGCACAAAAATTGAGGTGACCGTCCACGTGGACGGCTCTGTTTCCGTGCGTGATAACGGCCGCGGCATTCCGGTCGACATGCATCCGAAATTCAAGATGCCGGCCATCGAGCTGGTCCTGACGAATCTGCACGCTGGCGGAAAATTCGGCCAGGGCGCGTACAAATATTCAGGCGGCCTGCATGGCGTCGGCGCGAAATGCGTCAACGCGCTTTCCGACTGGTTCAAGGTCGAGGTCTCCCGCGACGGAAAAGTTTACGCGATGGGCTTCGAGCGGGGCAAGACCACGCAAAAGCTGGAAGTCATTGGTGAGGTCAAAAGCAAAAGGAACACCAGCACCCTGATTACGTTTTTGCCCGATCCGACGATCTTCACCATCACGACGGAGTTCAAATTCGAGCGACTTGGATCGCGGCTGCGCGAACTGGCCTTCCTCAATCCGGGTCTTGAAATCACGCTGACCGACGAGCGTGGCGATTCGTCGAAAAAGGAGACGTTCTTTTACAAACACGGCATCGAAGAGTTCGTAAAACAACTCGGTGAAAACAAGCAGGTCATTCACCCGAAGCCGGTCGTGCTTTCCCGGCAGCGCGATGAAGTATTTGTCGACGTCGTCCTCCAATATAACGACAGCTACAACGATCAGATTCTCCCCTTCGCCAACTCGATCCCGAACCCTGATGGCGGAACGCACCTGACGGGCTTCCGCACCGCGCTGACGAAGGCCGTCAATCAATACGCCAAGTCGAACGGCCTCTTGAAGGACAAGGACCCGGCCATCTCCGGCGACGATGTCCGGGAAGGGTTGATTTGCGTCCTGAGCATCAAGCTGCCGAATCCGCGTTTCGAATCGCAGACCAAGGTTAAGCTCGTGAACACGGAGATCGACGGCATCGTAAACTCGGTTGTTTACGACGGGTTGATGACCTTTTTCGATCAGAACCCGCCGATCGCGAAGCGCATCTTCGACAAGGTGCTGACGGCGGCCCGCGCGCGCGAAGCCGCACGCAAGGCACGGGAGACAATCCGCAAAGGCGCGCTCACCGGCGGCGGTCTTCCTGGAAAACTGGCGGATTGCTCCGAACGCGATCCGGATTTGACCGAACTTTATATCGTCGAGGGCGATTCGGCCGGTGGCTCGGCCAAGCAAGGGCGCGACCGGCGCTACCAGGCAATTCTTCCGATTCGCGGCAAGTTGATTAACGTCGAAAAAGCCCGCCTCGACCAAGCGCTCAAGAACAATGAAATTCAGTCGATGATAACGGCGATCGGCACGGGCATCGGCAAGCCGAAGGACGAGAACACCGCCAAGGACGAAGCTTCGTTCGACATCACGAAGCTTCGCTACGGGCGGATCATTATCATGACCGACGCGGACGTGGACGGTTCGCACATTCGGACGCTGCTCCTGACTTTCTTTTATCGGCAGATGACCGAGCTGGTGCGCGCGGGCAAAATCTACATCGCTCAACCCCCGCTCTATCAAATCAAGCGTAAGAAGCGCGAGGAGTACGTGGACGACGACATCCAGCTGAACAAGATCTTGATCTCGTTAGGCGCCGAGGACGTCCGCCTCAAGAACCTGGCCGACAACAAGGAGCTGAGCGCCACGCAGCTGAAGGACATTCTCGAATCTCTCGAGAAACTCGCGAAGCTGAGCGAGTCCGTTCGGCGGCATGGCGGGGACTTCGAGAGCTATCTCGGGGAGCGCGACGCCAAGAGCGGCAAGCTGCCGGTGTATCTGGTCAAAGTGCGGGAGGGGAACGAGGAGTCGGTCCACTATTTCCACGATCAGCGCGAGGTCCGCGAATTTCATGAAGAGAACCTCGACCTGAATTTGTTCGATGCCGCGATGGGGCAGGAACTGCTCCCGCTCACCACGACCCCGGTTAAATCCAACGGCGGCGTCCGGCGGCGCGCGAAGCTGGTTGAATTACACGAATCCGCCACCATCCAAAAAATCATCGCGGAGCTCGCGCGCAAAGGCTTGAAGGTCGATCACTACGCGGCGAGCGATCATCCGATCTTCGAGCTGATCGAAGGCGAAAGTGACAAAGCGACGGTGCATCCCTTGTTCTCGATTCCGGAAATCCATCAAAAGATCGTCGAGATCGGGCGGCGCGGTGTGCAGATCAAGCGGTTCAAAGGCCTGGGCGAAATGAACGCGAAGGAGCTGTTCAACACCACGATGGATCCCGAAAAGCGCAAACTCCTGAAAGTCGACCTGAACGACGACAACGCCGTCGACGCCGACAAGATGTTCACGATCCTGATGGGCGACGTCGTCGAGCCGCGCCGCCAGTTCATCGAAGATAACGCGCTAAATGTTCGCAACCTGGACGTTTAGACAGGATTAACGGGATTTACTGGATTGGAAGAGCATCAAGATCACGCGCTGACGGAGAAGATCATCGGACTGGCGATGAAGGTTCACCGCACGTTGGGGCCAGGGTTTCTCGAATCGGTTTATCGAAATGCGCTAGCATTCGAACTACGCCGCGCAGGGCTCACGGTTGAATTGGATAAACGCATCACCGTCCGATATGAGAATGTCATTGTGGGCGATTTCGTGGCCGATGTGGTGGTGAACGGCACCCTGATCTGCGAGCTAAAAGCAATCTCGACCCTGACGAAGAGCGATGAAGTCCAAGTCGTCAACTACTTGACTGCAACCAATCACGATGTGGCGCTGCTTTTGAATTTCGGAACCACGAGCCTGCAATTTAAGCGCAAACACCGCCGGTCTGCGGTCTCCGCAGAAACGGCCGATTTCCTCAATCCAGTAAATCCTGTTACTCCTGTCTAAAAATTCCCGTGTACAACCCGAACGAAAAAATAGAGCTGATTAACGTTGCCGAAGAAGTGTCGAGGTCGTTCCTCGATTACTCGATGTCGGTGATCATCTCGCGCGCGCTGCCGGATGCGCGGGATGGTCTTAAGCCTTCACAGCGTCGAATTCTGTACGCGATGAGCGAACTCGGCATTTGGCCCGGAAGGAAGCATTTGAAATGTGCGAAGATCGTAGGCGAAACGATGGGTAATTACCACCCGCACGGGGATCAGGCTATCTATCCAACCCTCGTCCACATGGCGCAGCCTTGGGCGATGCGCGAGCGGCTAGTGCAGGGACAGGGAAATTTCGGTTCGGTCGAAGGCGATCCTCCGGCGAGCATGCGTTACACCGAGGCGCGGCTAGAGCATCTCGGCGCTGCGCTCATGACCGACATGGACAAGGACACGGTCAACTTTGTCCCGAACTACGACGAGACCCGCACCGAGCCAACGGTTTTTCCCGCGGCCTTCCCAAACCTTCTCGTCAACGGCGGGACCGGCATCGCGGTGGGTATGGCGACCAACATGCCGCCGCATAATCTCGGCGAAGTGATCGATGGGATTTGCGCGCAGATCGACGATCCGGACATCACGCTCGAAGATCTGATGAAGCACGTGAAAGGGCCGGACTTTCCCACCGGTTGCGCCATCCTCGGGCTTGCGGGCATCAAACAGTATCTTGAGCACGGTCGCGGCAGTCTGAAGGTGCGCGGCGTGGCCGGGGTCGAAGTGCTGAAGGGTAATCGCGAGCAGATCGTCATCACGGAAATTCCTTACAACGTGAACCGGGCGACGCTGGTCGAGCGCATCGCGGACCTAGTGAACGACAAGGTGCTGACCGATATCACCGCGATCCGTGATGAGTCGGATGAAAATACGCGCGTTGTCATCGAGTTGAAACGCGATGGCAATCCGAAAGTTGTCATCAACAATCTTTACAAACACACCGCGATGGAAAGCTCGTTCGCGGTCAACATGCTGGCGATCGACCACGGCCGTCCGAAGCTGCTGCCGCTCAAGCAGGCGAACCAGGCTTACATCGACCATCGCCGCGAAGTCGTGCTGCGGCGGACACGCTTCGAGCTGCGCAAAGCCGAGGACCGCGCGGAAACGCTGGAAGGCTATCTCATCGCCCTGGCGAACCTGGATGAATTCATCCGGATTATCCGGGGATCGGCCAACCGCGACGAAGCGCGGGTGAAACTGCTCGCGTTCGAATTCACCGGGAAGCAGGTCGAGAAAATCGGGATTTTGATCCGGAACGAAGCCCGGCTGGTCGAAGGGCGTTACGCCTTTAGCGAGCATCAGGCGAATCAGATTCTCGAGCTCCGCCTTTATCAGCTCACCGGTCTCGAACGCGAAAAGATCACGGCTGAATACAAGGAGTTGATCGATACGATCCAGGACCTGCGCGACATCCTGGCGAAGGAGACGCGCGTCTTTCAGATCATCAAGAAAGAGCTGCGCGACCTTCGCGATAAACACGCCGGGCCGCGGCTCACGCAACTGGTGCCGGACGAAGGCGAGATCAACATGGAGGATCTCATCGCCAACGAAGGCTGCATCATCAGCATTACCCACGGAGGCTTCATCAAGCGCACCGCGGTGAGCGCGTTTCGAGCGCAGCGGCGCGGCGGCAAGGGCGTGATCGGGATGACGACGCGGGAAGGGGCCACGGAAGAAGAAGAGGGCGATTTCATCGAGCATCTCTTCACCGCCACGACGCACGATTACCTGATGTTCTTCACCGCCTCAGGACGCGCTTACGTCGAGAAAGTTTACGAGATTCCCGAGATGGGCCGGGCGGCCAAGGGGCGTTCGATCGCCAATTTGCTGGAGTTGCGCGCCGAGGAAAAAATCGCGGCGACGATTCGGGTTCAGTCCAAGAAGTCGGGAACTGGCCCGAACACCGTCGATGAAACCTGGGACGAAAATCTTCACATCGTTTTCGCGACGCGATCGGGGATCGTGAAGAAATCGAACCTCTCGGATTACAGCAACGTGCGGAAAGGCGGGATCATCGCCATCCAGATCGAGAAAGACGATTGCCTGATCGACGCGAAGCTAACGAACGGCGACAACGAGATCGTGCTCATCACCAAGGAGGGAATGAGCCTGCGCTTCCATGAGGAGCAATTGCGCGATCAAGGACGAAATACGGTCGGGGTCTGGGGAATTCGCCCGGAAAAGGGCGACCTGGTAGTGGCCATCGCGATCGTGAATCCAAACGCCATGCTGCTGGTCGCGGGCGAGAACGGAATCGGAAAACGGACGCCGTTTGACGATTACCGGCGCCAGTCGCGCGGCGGCAAGGGCATCATCACGATGAAGACCGGGGAGAAGACCGGCAGTGTGGTGGGCGCGCTCACGGTGACCGAAAATGACGAGCTGATGCTGATCACGACCAAGGGCCAGATGGTGCGAACGCGCGTGAAAGAAATTCGTGCCGTCGGAAGGAACACGATGGGCGTGAAGCTGATGGATTTGCGCGGCGCGGAAAAATTACAGGCAATCGCCCCGGTGGTGAGCCAGGAAGCGGAAGTCGAGGCCGACTCGGCCCCGCCGCCGGCGTCGTAAAAGAAAAGAGACTCGCCGTGGCGAGTCCCTTTCCTGATCACGTTGTCGCTTGAAGCGAGCCTAGTAGCGGGTCGTCGTCTGCTCGACGGTGGTCGCAGTAGAAGGTGGCGGTACCCTCTTCACTGTTTCCGAGTGTGTCGTCGTCGTAGTGGTGACCGGGGCCGGTTTTTCCACAACCGTGGTGCACGAAGTCAGGAGCGCGGCGGCCAGCGCGAGCGGAGTAACAATAATAAGTTTTTTCATAGTTGAAGTTGTTCCTTCAAGGACAAATCGGCGCAGGTTCCTCGGCCAGATGTATTTCGGAGGAAGATTTCCTGGCGGGCCCTCCGTGAAACCACAGCCCTGCGGCGGCCGGTGTGCACAAACTCTCGAAGGAGGAATCGCCCTTGGGGGCACGTCGGCTGGCGCCGCGCACCTACGGGCGCCAAGACTACGCTTTCCCAGCTTTTCGCGCTTCTTTCTAACACCGGCCTTCAGGCCGGTGGCATGACACCGGCCCATCGCTAAGCCGTTTCAACGGCTTTTTCGTCGTGCCGGCGCAATCCATGTCGATCGAATCAATCGTCGACACTCGTCCTCAACTTCTTGAGTTTGGACCTCCGTCGTTTCCCTTCGAGAATCCGTTTTTTCAAGGCCCGTGGGCGGGGCGAACGCTGGCGGCGTATCTTTTCCCGGCGGCTGAGCTCAGCCGCCCGAGCACTCTGCCGATGCCGCTCAATCGCGTCCAGCAGCCTCTCGCGCGCGAGCTTGCGGTTGAGCGCTTGCGAACGCGAATCCTGCACCGTGACCCGCAGCCCCGAGGGCAAGTGGCGCAGCGTCACCGCCGTCGAAACCTTGTTGACGTTCTGGCCGCCGGGCCCGCCCGAGCGCGCGAAAACCTCCTCGAGCTCGGACTCAAGAACTCTCAGCTCCTGCATCCGCTGCTCGATTGAATGGCCCGTCGCCATGCGCAGCCCGTCTACGCCGGCGGAATGTTTTCGCGGCCGTGGCGCAAGACGCGCGCCATCCACAAAAGCTCGTCGAGAAACTTGTTCACCCGGCCCACGAAACTCTCGTCGAGCAACTCTCCGTTTTCATTGAAGACCTTTTGCACACTGCTGAAATTGACGTCGGTAAAAGTGGTGACGAGGCCCAACTCGCGCATGACCGGAAGGAGATGTTCGATCACGCGGGTGCCGCCGAAGGGTCCCGCGGAAACGCCGCAAAGTCCGACCGCTTTATGAATGTACTCCTTCAAATTCATGTCGAGCGCATGTTTCAGGAGACCGGGGTAACCGTGGTTATATTCCGGAACGATCAGGATGAGCGCGTCCGCCCGCTCGACCGTCGCCGAGAAAGCGGGATCCTTCATTTCCTCCCCAGCGTCATCCATCCGCATGTGCAGCGAACGAACGTCGATCAGCTCCGTCTCCACCCCCGCCCGCTTTTTCGTCTCCTCCAAGACCAAATGGGCCGGATGCACGCTACGCCTCCCTTGCCGTGGTGTGCCGAGAATTACCGGAACAAAAAGTGGGCGCTCTGTCGCGGGCATGAAGAAAGAGCAAAGGATTGAGGCTGCTTTGGCAAGTTCATTTCCACCGGCGCAAAGGCAGACAGCGCATTTTTCAAAATGACCCTTCTCCGATTAACGGCGGTCGCGGAAGCGGCCGGGCAGGCCCGGTAATTCATTGCAAACCTACCGGCAGAAGTCGTATTAAGAGAGTATGTCAGAGAAAAATGAGAGTAGCGAAGTCGCGGACGACGCAGCCGCGAAAAAGGGCGAGGTAGCCGGCCGGAGCACTCCAATGTTTTCTGTGTGCCCGAACTGCGGTGCGCGCCATAACACGGTCAACGACACCAAGGGCGTCTGGATTTGCCCAGACTGCGGCCAGCCACAAGATCCCTATTAGAGCCCGGTGCACGGAAGGTGCCTGCGCTACGGTTCTGGCCCAGGGGACGCGATGCCACATTCAATCGAAGGGGAGCAAGCAGCGTTAGAACATTTCAGCACGACAACAGGCCCTGAAGAGCCGTGACTCGCCATTGATGCCGGTACGCTCCTGACGAATGAAGGCTCGGCTTGGTATTCCCGATCCAGGAGGTCTTTGGGGCTAACGACGGATTCACTGGCTATATCTCCTGCCAGTACTTGTGGTCGCAGGGTCCACTTCGATTAGAAATTGATTAGCGTAGTGCCTGTAGTTGCGGTGGATCACGTCATCCAGACGCTTCTCCGAAAGCGCTTTTCTCGAAAGAATGTGCACTCCTACAAACACCTTACGATCGAAATGCGACGCTACATGCAAGCCGAAAACACTTTGTTGCCCATCGTAAAAGGTACTTCTCGCCCTCACTTGAAATGTCTCTCCGTCGTTTAACGATTGGGCTGAAAACACGAAATTTCCTTCCTCCTCAACAACCGAGAGGCGATAGACCTTTTTTCCCTTGTCGATAATCCAGCCACGATATTTGTAATTGATCCCTTTTCGAATCAGCCACTCCCTGTGCACACTTTTTAATTCACCTTGCTGGATGGTATTACTATAAGCATGCCAACTGCCCTCCAGGGGGTATTTGGTCCGGGCGCGCCAGTACAGGTACCGCGCGAAAATGTACGACCCGTGCAGCATTGGCCACAATACGGCTCCACCGAGCGCCTTAAGGGCGTCTGAGGTTAACTCGTTCACAACCCCTCTCTTCTTAAGGCGTTGGATGTCGGCGTGTCGCGCTTCGGCGGATTATTCGTAAAGGCGACCCGGCGACAGAAAAGGCCCGAAATGGCAAGATGCGCCTTGGGAATACGAAAACAGGACAATGGGCTTCTCATGGGGGGGTGAAAGTAATGCTTCTTGTGTCAAAGTTTAGCGCCAAGGCCAAACAAAATCTTTGCCACTCGATCCTCCAGATCGTCAACACTGCGACGCGGCAATCGGTTACGCCGAGCTGGGAATGTTCGACGACGCGAATGCCGAGTTGGAATTCATCTATCCGCTCAACCGCGCCGCCCCGAGGTCCTTCGCGTCCAAGTGGTGCCGATGGCCGGACTCGAACCGGCACGGGCCGTTAAGCCCAACGGATTTTAAGTCCGTTGCGTCTGCCATTTCGCCACATCGGCGCTGCGGTGTGCATCTTACCCAGCCTGATGCGCAGACCAAGAGGTTTTGAAAAATGGCGGGGATTGTCAGCTCGTTGGCTGGAGCGGATTAAGTTTTGTGTGGCCTCTGGAGTCCTGACGGGACGCAGGAAATTAGCCGGTGGCGTCAGCCACCGGTTTTGACGAATCGCCAAGAATCCGCCCCGAATGGGGCGGTGGAAACGCTGCGTATTCCGGCGCCCCTCCAGGGCGCGTGCCGTCTTGGGGCGGGCACCGGTGGCTTGCGCCACCGGCTAACATCCGCAGTCCCTCCGGGACACATAGGCGGCCACGCTTTTATTTAACCCGCTCTAAACGCGTCATGCGTCCGAGCTCCCGCCGGCCTTACTGGAGATAGTACGCTTCGATCAGCGCGGTGCCTGTTCCGCCGTTTACGCCGCTGACAACCGCTGTGTAGTTCCCGGGTGTGAGGTCCGAGAGAATGGCTGATTCGGCATCATCGGTTGGAGCGGCGCCGGTGGCCTCAATATCCGCTTGCTGCGAGTCCCTCCAATTGTTGTTCAGTGCGATTCTCGTTCCCTGGGCGTTAAATAAGTCCAGCTGCGGATCCGCGAGCGGTGAGTCAATACCTGCCTCCACCAACGATGGCCCGATCGCGCGAAAGAGAATCCTCGCCGGATCGGGTCCAAGGAGAATCAGGCCTCCGATCATCACGTTCTGTGCGGTGCCGACCGATCCGCGCGTGCTGATGTTTGCCAGCTTCGATGACGGCGCCGGCTGCAAATCGTAAATCTCGACCAGGCCAATCCCAGTGGCGTTATTCGTGCCGCTCACCACGGCGGTGTAAGCGCCCGGTGGGAGGGAACTGACGATGGCAGATTCCAGATCGTGGGTGGGTGCGAGCGTTGTGTCGCGAATGATCTGCTCCTGCGTGTCTTGCCAGTTATCGTTGGCTTGAAGCAGATTTCCGCTCGAATCACGAAGCTCGAGCATCGGGTCGTCGAGCGAATCCTCTACGCCGGCGCCGGCCAGGGAAGGTCCGATCGCACGAACAATTACCTGCTTGGGAACGCTGCCCCCAATAATGAATCCGCCGATCGAGACGTTCTGACCGTTCTGCACGTTCACGCGGGTGGAAATATTCCCCAGGCTGCTGGCGCCCGCGGTCACGTGAACCACCATCGCGTCGTACGCGACTGTGTGGACGCCGTCGTTCGCGCTCAGCAGCAACGTGTACGTCCCCGGCTCGCTGAAACTGGCGGTTGTGCTGGCGTCGCTCGGATCGGCAAACATCACTGCGGCAGGCCCGGAATAGAGTCGCCATCCAACCGCCGCATTTCCCAGCGGCGCGATCACGATTCCGTTCAGCGCCGCGTTCATCGGAAACTGAATGAATTGATCCGGTCCGGCATCGACCGTCGGCGCGCCGGGCGAACGCGGACCCTCATTCGGCCCGGTGGTTTGGATCACCTCGAAATTATCGATCGTGATCGTGGAAAGATGATCGAACGCATTCTCGGCAAAGCGATCGTCGGGGCAGACGGAGACGGAGAAGAAGTTGCCGTTATCGGCCACGAGCGCTCCGTATTTTTTCAACGCGCGGAGCACCGCCTTTTCCTCGATCGTCCAGCTCTCCGGAATGACAAAGCCCGATTTGAGGCGGACGCGCTGACCCATCGCGGGATGATTGACCGAGGTGGCTGGAATTGAGGAAGCGTAATGTGTCGCCGGGTAGATGTACTCGCGCCTTGTCCGGGCCACGACGATGCGCAAGGCGTGCTCGACCATGCCGCGCTGACATTCATCGTAACGAACCACCGCCGGAAACATCGGCAGCCCGGCCGCGTCCGCGGAAGTCCAACCGGCCGGGCGCAACATATTCGAGTTGAGATCGAACTTGGCGCCGTTCGACGCCTCCCATCCATCTGGCGTGAGGCGCGTCAGCCATGTCTCCCAAATCGAGCCAGCGCCCGGCGCGACCATGATCGCGTGCCGGTCGCCGCCCGTATTGTTCACGTCTTGCTGCCATTGCTGGAGGGTGAGATCGCCCGTGCCCCGTGGCCATGTTTCGATGGGTAGATTCGGCGGAATGGGATAATTGCCATTCGGAAATACGCCGCCGTCCAGGTCAGATTCGTCGGGATAATTGAAAAACGGGATCGTCAACCGCGGTTGATTGTCCGGGACGAGGACGTAATTCATCTCGTAGAACGGGCGCAGCGTTCGCCGGCTGGCGGAGAGATCGCTGATGATTTGCGAAATCATCGCGTTCGAGTTGGAGAGCACCGGACGCTGCGAAATATCCTCATTCCAGGCGCTGTCACGCGGCATGATCTGCATCGCTGAAACGACAGCGTCGGCGGCGGATGTGTTGAACAGGGTCGGCGTCGTCACGGAGGGGGCGGGTCCCAGAATTCGGCCCTCATGATTGATGCGCTGGGCGTGAGCCGTGAAGGCGCTCGTTGTTACCAGCGCCAGCACGAGGGCGCAACGCCGCACGCCGGCGCCTAAAGGTTTGATTTTGTTCTCCATGATTAGATGCCGCGGAGAAGCTCGGAGAAGCCTTGGGCGCCTCTCTTATTGCAGCAATATTTGCGCCGATGCTCCGCGCATTTCGCGAAGCAATCTAAACCATCAACCGCGCAATGCCTGCCCGAATCGAACCACTTCAACCGCCAGTTCTTCGATCCGCTCGGCGACTTTTTTGTCCTTCAACGCTTCCCCATCAAAGGCGTTGCCCGTCGCATAGACGAATCGCGGGATGATCGTGCACCGGAAATCGAGCATCAGGCTGTTCGCGAAGGCCATGACCGACATGTAGCTGTTCATGCCTCCCGCCGCGCAAAGGAAACCGACAATCTTGTCCTCCCACGCGCTGCCCGTCAGCTCCACCATGTTCTTGGCCGCCGCGCTCACGTCATAGTTGTAGACGGGCGTCGCGACCAGGATCGCGTCCGCCGCTTCAATGGTGGCGCTCAGTTTCTGGGCGGCCGGCTGCGTGTAGCACTTGTCCGCATCGCAGAGCGGCAGACCCAGCTCACTGATATCGAGCCACTCGCAATCCACCTTCGCCTTTTGCAGATGGCCAAAAGCGATTCGGCCCATTCTCCGGCTGTTGCTGTCCGGATTACCGCTCGTGCTGACGACAAGATATTTCGGCATGGGTTGAATGGATGATTGTTTTAGCGTCGTTGCAATGGCGCCCGATTACGACGCGATTTTTTGCAGCAGCGATTTCAGGTCCTGAAACTCTACGGGCTTGGTCAGATGATAATCGAAGCCGGCCTCCAGGCTGCGGCGAACATCTTCCTCCATCCCGAAGCCGCTGAGCGCGATTCCCTGCACGGGTTGGCGCCGCTTCGCCTCGCGCACCAGTTCGTAGCCGCTGCTGTCCGGAAGGCCGATGTCGCTGATGAGCGCGTCAAACCGCTCGGTCTCCATCAGCTTGAGCGCGCTTTGTCCAGAGTCCGCCGTGGAGACTTCGTGTCCGCACTTGCCGAGCAGCCGGGAAAGAATGCGACGCGTATCGGCGTGGTCGTCGACGAGAAGAAGACGCAAGCCTCGCGCGATCGCGAAGTCGCCATTCGTTACCTGGGGGGGGGCAACGAGCGGTTCATGAAGGGCGTCGAGCGTCACTTTGAACGACGCGCCACGATTCTTCCCGTCGCTTTGGACGCTAATCGTGCCCCCATGCAGTTGCAGCAGCGTTTGCGAAATGGTCAGCCCGAGCCCGAGACCGCCGAATTGCCGGATAATGGAAACCTCGCCCTGTTCGAAAGCATGAAAAATCCGCGACTGGTGTTCCGATTCGATTCCGATCCCGGTGTCGGTGATCTCAAACACAAAGCGGCCCGCGTCATTGGAGGTGCGAATCGTGACTCGTCCACCCTGGGGAGTAAACTTCACCGCGTTGTTCAGCAGATTCCAGAAGACCTGCTGGATCCGAATCGGGTCAGCCGAGATGTGATGGTCCGGGGCGCCAAGATCCGTCACCACGTCCAGCTCCTTCCGCACGACGTCTTCGTGCACGATCGTCAGCGCGTTCTGGAGTAGGCGATGCGCGTCCACCGTTTCTGGGTGCAGCTCGAGTTTGCCCCGCGTGATGCGCGTCAGATCGAGAAGATCGTCGATCAGTCGCGCCTCAAACTGCACGTTCCTCCGGATCGCCGTGACTTCTTCGCGAAGGTGCGGCGGCAGTTCCTCGTGTTCCGCGAGGTAGCTCGCCGCGGCGAGCGCCGGCGTGAGCGGCGTGCGCAGTTCGTGACTCAAAACGGCCAGGAAGTCGTCCTTCGCTTGGTTCGCTCGCTCCGCGGCGATCTTCGCCACCTGCAGTCTTTCTTCCGCCCGCTTGCGCTCGGTGATGTCGCGCCCAACCTTCGAAGCTCCGATCACATTCCCGCTGGAATCCTTGATCGGCGAAACGGTGATCGAGACATTGAGCAACCGTCCATCTTTCCCAACCCGGACGGTTTCGATGGGATCCACCCTCTGCCCGCGGCGAATGCACGACAAAATCTGGTCTTCCTCTGCCTGGTGATCCGGCGGGATCAGGCGCATGATGGAGGTGCCGATCATTTCGCTGGCGGAATACCCGAAGATCCTCTCCGCGCCCGCATTCCAACTCGTGACGATGCTGTTCAAATCCTTTCCCACGATCGCGTCATCTGATGAATCAACGATGGCGGCAAGACGTTGGGAGATGATCTCGGCTTGATTGCGTTCGGTGACATCACTAAAGCTCCAGACACGGCCCACGCTCTGGTTCTCGATGGTTTGCAGTTTCGAATAGCGCTCGAAAATTCTACCGTCCCTGAATTCCAAGACGTCGTAACTTTCCGCAAGACCAGATGCCTCGATCTCGCGGATCCTGGCGATGAATGCTCCTGGATCGTTGAGTTGCTGGCCGGCAATTTCCCTCACTGGCCCTTCCTCCCTGGCGTCCAGGATTTCACGGGGAATCCGCCACATCTCGACATATTTTTCGTTGAATGCCGTGATCTTTCCGCATCCGTCCGTCACCAGAATTCCATTGCTCGTCGATTCCAGGGTGGCTTGCATCATCGAAAGCGAATGGGCAAGCTCCTTCGTCTTTAGCTCCAGCGCTTGTTTGGCTTGGATGAGTTCCTGCTCGGCGCGCTGCCGTACCTGAAGGATGCTGCTGGCGGTCTGCAGCGCGGAAGAGCGCAGTAACTGCTCCGTGTCGTCGTTCGGCTCCACTTATTTGTCTTCGATAATGTCCGCCGCCATGGCTGTGCCGAGGACGCGGGCGCGGATTTTCTCGAATGCTTTTTCCCGGGGCGTGGAAGTGTCGTCGCTGAACGGTGAAAATCCGCAGTCGTCCGTCGTGCCCAGTTGCCCGATGGGAATGTAGCGCGCGGCTTCGAGGATTCGATCGCGAATTTCCTCCGGCGTTTCCACCCGCGGATCGATCGGAGCGACTACGCCAACGAAAACTCGGTGCTCCGGTTTCATGTAATCCCGGATGATCTTCAGGACACGCACACGATCTTTCTCACCCGCCAGGGCGATGTAGAAACTTCCCACCTGGAGTTCGAACAAGCTGGGCAACAGCTCCGCGTAGTCGACATCGGCGCTGTGGGTCGAATCCCGGTCGCCGCCGGGGCAGGTGTGCACGCCAATGCGCTGGCGGTCTTCCGCGGAGAACCGCGCCAGCGCCAGATTGTTCAAATCGATGAAACTATTCAGGAGCTCTCCCGAGGGGTCGAGCTTTATGGCCAGTCGTCCTTCCGTGAAGTCGATCTGGACGGCGTGCACCCCCTTGTCGAGGCAACGGCGCATTTCGGTCTCGTGCTCGTTCAGCAGATCGCTGATGAACTCGTCCCGCGAATAGCCGGGAATCGCTTCCGCCGGATACATCAGGCTCAGGGCCGAAGGCGAGATGACCGCCTGTTTCAACGGGGCATGCGCATAGCGTTTGGCCACGTCGATGAAGCTGTCCGCGCGCATGAGGTAACGGAAGGGCCCGGCCGTAAGACGGGGCCATTGGCGTGTATGAGCGATGAACGGGATCTTGAAGCCATCCGGCGCGATGTTCGGGAGACCGTCGACGCAATAGGTGCCGAAGTTGTGATACTTCCTTTGTTCCCCATCCGTGATTACCGGAGAGCCGGTCGCTTCGAAGCGCTCGATGGTGTCCCGGATGGCCTCCTCAAAAAGTGGATCCAAAGCGGGGTCCTGGCTTCCGCTTCTTTTGATCGCCTCAATCAGGGCGAGGGGTCTGGGGATGCTGCCGATTGGCTCCGTGGGGATTGTCATTGGCAGCTGGTCGTGGGGGAAAGGGTGTAGGGCTTACAGCGGTGAGTCAAGGACTAGCAACGCTCCGCGCGTATTATCTAGCTGTCGGCGTACAGGATGTCGATCATACCGCCATTCACGGAAAGGAATGGGCTCTTAAACTGGAAGCAGAGGTATAATTTGAGGCTATTTCCTTATGTCCGAAAGCGCGTCCACCACTCCGGAACCACATAAGCGGCGCCCGCGCTACGCCGGCAAGCACCCGCGCCGCTTCGAGGAAAAGTATAAGGAACTCGAGCCGGGACGTTATGGGGAAACGGTCGCCAAAGTCATGGCCTCCGGGAAAACGCCGGCCGGCACGCACCGGCCCATCATGGTGGCCGAGATCTTGGAGGTCCTTTCGCCCAAGGCGGGCGAAGTCGCGGTGGACTGCACCCTTGGCTATGGAGGGCATGCCCGGGAGATTCTCGGGCGCATTCAGCCCGGCGGAACGTTGTTCGGATTGGACGCCGATCCGATCGAGTTGCCCAAGGCCGAGGCACGCCTTCGCGCGCTTGGATTCGGGCCGGACATTTTCACCGCGCATCGATCGAATTTCGCCGGATTGCCGCGAATCCTGGCGCAAGCCGGACTTGACGGTGCGGACGTCATCCTGGCCGATCTCGGTGTTTCCTCCATGCAACTCGACAATCCGGCGCGCGGGTTTTCCGCTAAACACGCGGGGCCGCTGGACATGCGCATGAATCCCCGGCGTGGCCAGCCGGCCTCGGACTTCCTTCAGGGAATCGACGCGGATTCACTTGCTGCCTTGCTCGCCGAAAATGCCGATGAACCTAACGCCCGCGAGCTCGCGTCCGCTCTCGCTGGAAAAGCTTTCCCGACTACGACGACGCTGGCCGTTGCTGTCCGCGCCGCCCTGCCGCACTTGGATAAGGACAGATCGGCGCTGGCCATTCGCCGCGTTTTTCAAGCGTTGCGCATCGCCGTAAATGACGAGTTTTCGGCTCTCGACGCCTTGCTGCGAAATCTGCCGGCATGCCTCAATCCCGGCGGTCGCGTCGCCATCCTCACGTTCCATTCCGGGGAAGACCGCCGCGTGAAAAAGTCTTTCGAGGCGGGTTTGCACACCGGCGCGTACGAGGAAATCTCGCGCGAGGTCATCCGGCCTGCTGCCGCGGAACGCCATTCCAATCCGCGTTCCGTCTCGGCCAAGCTTCGCTGGGCGCGAAAGGCCGTCTAGGACCTGAGAGGCTTCGATCAAGTCTCAGAGCCGGTCATGGCACCGGCGCGCGGCGGCCGCATCGCAGGGTGACGCCAGAGGCGTCACAAACCACTGGCTAACACCGGCCTTCAGGCCGGTGTTACTGCACGGAGATCGACGGCAGCCGTTTCAACGGCTTACTCTATCGATCGATATGTGTTGCGCTGGCGCGGCGATGACGAAAGCCGTTGAAACGGCTTTGCGATGGGACGGTGTCATTCCACCCGCCTGAAGGCCGGTGTTAGTGAGAACGATCTCGTGCCACTGGCTTAAAGGCCGGTGTTAGTGAAGAACGATCTCGTGCCTCTGGCTTGAAGGCCGTGTTTAGTGAAAGAACGGTCTCGTACTAATCTCCAATTGTCCCTTCGAGACACCTCGCACCTCGCATCCAAGATCGGTGGTTATGACCACCGGCTAATTCCAATTGTCCCTTCGGGCCACCTTCGCACCTACCGCGCGCGGGATCTTCCCCACGAACGGCGGGGCACCGAGGGAATCGCACCGCGGCGTTGCCCGCCGTGGCCTCGGGCATCACCGCTTCCACGCGGAGCATGGCCAGGCGATCTCGATTCCCTCTTTGGTTGAGGAACCCGGCGTTCCCCCCTGCCCCGCTCATCGCGCGGTGGCGCGGCCGCGTTGTAATCGAATCCTTCCGCGCGCTTGCGCACAATGCCCCGCCCGATGAAACGCTCGAGCGAGCGCAACGGTCCTTGATCTTCCGGAGTAATGAAACTGATCGCATCGCCGATGGCCTGCGCGCGGCCCGTCCGCCCAATGCGATGGACGTAGTCCTCGGAGTGCATCGGAAAATCGTAATTCACGACATGCGAGATTCCGTCCACGTCGATCCCGCGCGCCGCCACATCGGTCGCCACCAGCACCCGCACGGCGCCAGACTTGAAATCCTTCAGCGCGCGAAGCCGCTGATTCTGCGAGCGGTTCGAATGGATCGTCCCGGTCTTGATTCCGGTGCTCTCGAGGCGGCGCGCGATGCGGTCGGCGCCGTGCTTCGTCCGGGTAAAGACAAGCACTGTGTCGAATTGCGGGTCGGCCAGCAAATGGAGGAGAAGCGCGGGTTTCAAGTGCGACCGCACTTCGTAGGCAAATTGGGTTACCGTCTCCGCCGGATTGGCGCGCCGGCCGATCTCGACAATCTTCGGCGATTGCTGGAACTCGTGGGTCAATTTCTCGATTTCCCGCGAGAGCGACGCGGAGAACATCAGTGTCTGGCGCTTCCGCGGCAGCGCCCGTACGATCTGCCGGATCGGCGGAAGGAATCCCATGTCCAGCATCCGGTCGGCTTCGTCGAGCACGAGAAATTCGATCCCGGAGAAATTGCAATGCCGCTGTCCCATCAGGTCGATCAATCTGCCGGGGGTCGCAACGACGAGGTCCACGCCGGAGCGCAGAGCTTCGATCTGCGGGCGTTCGCTTACGCCTCCGAAGACCGTCGCCATTCGTAACGGAAGGTGTTTGGCATAGGCACGCACGTTCTCTTCGATCTGCACCACCAGCTCGCGGGTAGGCGCAACCACGAGAGCGCGCATGCCATGGCGCCGGCCGTCGCCGATGGAATTGGCGAGTTTCGTCAGGATGGGCAGCACGAACGCCGCTGTCTTTCCCGTGCCGGTCTGCGCGATCCCGATCAGATCGTGTCCGGCCAGGATGAGCGGGATCGCGGCCACCTGAATCGGGGTTGGTTCGGTGTAGCCGGCTTCCTGCACGGCTTTGAGAATTTGCGGGGAAAGATTGAGAGCGCGAAACGGCATAAGCCGGGGACTATCGTCGGTTCAGGGAGGATCGCATCCCTTATCTGGGCGCTTGCCGCGGCGCCTTAATCGCTAATTCGCTAATTCGCTAATTACCTTCACGGCCCCTTCATCTCTTCGCATTTCGCCGCGTAAGCCTCGATCAGCGTTGCGATCTTCGAGTGAAACGCATCCTGCGCGGAATAGACCGAGCCGATCGCCTCCGAAAATTCGCCCTGCTTCAGTTCTTCTTCGATCGTCAGTGTCAGTTGCGCGAGCGCCTCGATGTTTCCACGCGAATGGAATTCCATCTCCTTGAGCTTGGAGAGAATCGCCACAGACTTCTCATGGTCATTAGGCCCCTGCTCCGCTTTGGGAGCCTCCTCCGGCTTGGCGCCCTTGCTCTCGTCCTCCTTGGTGGACGCAACGCGTTTGGCTGCGGGGGCCGCCTCCGGTTTTTTGTGATGTTTCTCCTGCGTGACCTTCTTATCGTGCGCAACGTTTCGTGGATCGGACATCTGGAACCTTACACCCCTTGGCTCGTATCCGCATTGCCCAAAGCAGATCGCCCGGTTTATCCTCGTAATCATGCTCGTGCTCGTGCTCATGCTCGTGCTCGGCTCCCTTCCATTCGCTAAATCACCAGTTCGCTAAATCACCAGTTCGCTAAATCGCTAAATGAAAAACCTCTTCTCCTTGGCGGCGCTCCTCCTTTTCTTCATCTTCCTTTCACCCATGCGCGCCAACCCTACTCCCGCCGAGCGGCTCGCCGAGATTCAGTCCGCGTTGACCGCCGCAAAGCTCGACGGCTGGCTCTTCTACGATTTTCGCGGGAGCGATCCTCTGGCGCCTCGAATTCTCATGCTGGGCGAAGGCGCTTCCGGCTCGCGGCGCTGGTTCTATTACATCCCGGCCTCGGGCGAGCCGACCAAGATCGTCCACTCGATCGAGCGTTCGAAACTCGATCCGTTGCCCGGCAAACGCCTGGTTTACCGCGGCTGGGAGGAACAACGCTCGCGCCTGCGTGAAACGCTCCCGCCGGCCGAGAAGAAAAAGCCCCTGCGCATCGCGATGCAGTATTCGCCGATGAACGACATCCCCTACATCTCACGCGTCGATGCCGGCACGATCGAGCTGATTCGCTCGTTCGGCGTGGAACCGGTGACGAGCGCGGAGCTGGTCCAGCAATTCGAGGCCGTCCTGACGCCGGAGCAAAAGCAATCGCACGTCGCAGCGTCCGACAAGATGCATCGCGTCATCCTCGAAGCCTTCGCCGAGATCGGCCGGAACATCCGCGCCGACAAGCCGATGACCGAGTACGACATCCAGCAATTCATCGCCCGCCGCCTGGAAGAAGAAGGAATGGAGCGTGAGAGCGGCATCGTCGCCGTAAACGCGAACACAGCGAACCCGCACTACTTCCCCACACGGCAAGCCCATTCGCCCATCAAGCGCGGCGATTTCGTGCTGCTCGATATCGTCAGCAAACTGCGGCAGCCGGGCGCGATTTGCACCGACCAAACCTGGACCGGCTACGTCGGCGAAACCGTGCCCGAAGAATTCACTCGCATCTTCAACATCGTCCGGGAAGCGCGCGATGCCGCGACTGAGTTCGTGCGGAAGAACGTGCGGGAAGGCAAGAGCATTCGCGGCGCGGAAGTCGATGACGTCTCGCGCGGCGTGATCAAACGCGCGGGCTACGCCGAGCAGTTCACTCACCGCACCGGCCATTCGATCGGCGAGGAAGGCCACGGTAACGGCGTGAACATCGACAACTTCGAGACGCGCGACTCACGCCGCATCACTCCCGGCGTCTGTTTTTCCATCGAGCCGGGCATTTATCTCGAAGGAAAATTCGGCGTCCGCTCCGAGATTGACGTCTATGTAGCTGACAAGGATATCGAAGTGACCGGGCAGCCGATTCAAACGGCGATATTGGCGATTCTGAAGA
>DASZDO010000007.1:0-40229 GCA_035941955.1 Chthoniobacterales bacterium | reverse complement strand
GGAAGCTGGCGGGACGGTGATTCCGGGTGGAGGTGGGAACCAGTTCGCCAGCCCCCCCAACGGCACGAACGGTTTGGCTCCAGCCAACACCTACCTCTACGGGGCTGGCCGGCCCAGGTCGGGGCCCAATGGGTTTAACTTCAATGAATTCTCCCTCTCGTTTCCATCGTCCGAGCGCTACGGCGGTTATATCGCGATGGATCACAAGATCTTTGGCGAACAACTCGTCGTTTACGCCGACGGAATGTATCAAAACGTGAAGACGCACAATGAGCTGGCCGCACCCGCGACCGGGAATTTCCAGACCCCGGGGTTTGTTACGCTCGCGATCCCGCCACGTGAGCCAAATCCCGCTGGAACGACTCCGTTCGGCGGGCCCACTTATGCCGAAACCGGAGTGACTCCCGGCGCGTTCAATCCCTTTAACCCCTTCAACCAAATCATCTCCGGCGGAACGCGAGCGCGCCTGGCGGAATTCGGCAACCGGCTTTTCGACAACGAAAGTGACGCGTGGCTCGCTACGCTCGGCTTTCGCGGCGATAAGCTATTCGACGGAACGTGGGGTTATGACGCAGGCTTCCGCTATAGCCAGATCAAGAACACCACCACGGGAACCCAGGTCTCCATCTCGCGTTTTAACCGCATCTTGAACCAGGCCGACCCGATATTTAATCCTGCCTCGCCCGAATACATCGGCACGACGGTGGCCTTCAACCCTTTCGGCGATTTCCGCGTTCCCATTCCCTCCAATGACGCTTCGGTCGAGTTTGCCCGCGTCCATCCGACAGACATAGACACGTCGAAACTGGCCACGGTCGATGCCACCATCTACACGACCGCCCTTTTCGACTTGCCGGCAGGCGGAATCGGCTTTGCCCTTGGCGGGCAATTCCGGCGTGAATCGCTCAACAACCAACCCGACCAGCTCAACGTCAACGGCGATATCGCGGGCAATTCGGCGATCGCCCCGGCGGTCGGTGGCCGGAAGTCTTATGCCATCTTCGTGGAGACTCTCATTCCGATCTTCAGCGACAAGAATGCTATCCCCGGATTTCACGCCCTCGACCTCACCGCCGCCGGCCGCTACGAGGAGTTCCGGAATAACGACACGAACGTAGCGGTGCCGAAAATTGGACTTCGCTGGCAGCCGTTCGACGACTCGCTTACGGTGAGATTTACCTGGGGCAAAGGCTTCCGCGAACCGTCCCTGGAGGAATTGTACTCCTCTCCCATCTCCGACATCCAACCGTCGCACGATCCGATGAATCTTGTGGACGACGATGGGGACCCTACGACTCCGCCGGTTCCCGCCTTCGAGCCGGAAACGACCACCCTCATCCAGAGCAGCCCAGACCTGCAGCCGGAGGATTCGGAAACGTTCAGCGGCGGATTTGTTTACACGCCAAAGTTTGTGCCGGGTCTAACAATTTCGACCGATCTTTGGCAGATTGAACGGACAGGCGTGGTCCAGTCCGCGTTTCTCGATGCGGTTTTGGCGCGCGAATTTACTGGCACATTGTTACCGGGTGAGGCGGTCGAACGTCTGCCGGACGGCACCATCACGCGCATCATCGTCTCCAATCGGAACGAAGCCTCCCAGAAAGCAAACGGCGTCGATTTCGGCATTCAATATCAGTACCCGTCGTCGTTTGGAACGTTCACCTGGCTGACGCAGGCAACCTATCTCAATTCTTTTGAAATACAGCGCGTCGAAGGCGGCCGGACCGAACAACTCGCCGGCGTAACGACCGATCCAGGCCAATCGCAAGAGGGCTATTACAGGTGGAGAGGCAATACCAGCCTGGACTGGGCCTGGAAAGGCTTCGACATCATCGGGACGCTTCGTTTTATCGATGGCTTCCATGAGCAGGATGCCGACTTGAACGACCACGACGTGGGGCACAGATGGCTCTTCGATCTCCAGGCTTCTTACGATTTCAGCACCCTTGTTACCAAATCGTCTGGCACCACCTCTTCTAAAGACGGCAAGACCAGTGTTTCCACTGACGCTTCCGGCGAGATGAGCTTCTGGGATCATCTTCTGAATGGCACCACATTTACCATCGGCTGCAATAACGTCTTCGACAAAGATCCGCCCTTCTCCTCCGGCCAGGGTGGAAACGCGGTCGCCTATCCGGGCTTCACTTACGATGCGACGGGGCGCTTCTACTACGTGCGCCTGACGAAGAAGTTCTAGAGGGACACCTTCC
The DNA here is from genome assembly GCA_035941955.1 of Chthoniobacterales bacterium. Lineage (GTDB taxonomy): Bacteria > Verrucomicrobiota > Verrucomicrobiia > Chthoniobacterales > UBA10450 > AV80. The sequence goes on along the minus strand of DASZDO010000007.1, from coordinate 38,019 downwards.
CGGTCCGCCCGCACGCTGGAAGTTGTTGCAGTTTGCGCAGCGCCGTGACGGTCGTAAGGTTGCTCATGAGAACGCTACTGTTTCGAAGCGTTACAAGTCTCATCGCGACGGGTCTGTTTGCCGGCGTAGCCCTCGCCGGTAAGCCGGCCGATCAAGTCTCCTACGTTAACAAGGAAGTCAGCGAGCGGACGGTCTTCGTGACTGGTTCGTTGATCCCGCAACGAATCAAACTGAAACGAGTCGGCACCACAACGGTTTCGCCGATCCGGATCATCGATCGCCGTGAAATCGACGCCACAGGGCGTCGGACGACGCGAGGGGTTTTGATTGCCGATCCTTCAGTTCGGACAGTAGGGCAGTGACCTCATTCCGCAGCGCGGTAACAGCTTGCGTGGTAATAGGACTTTTGTCCGGTGGGTCCCCATCTCGTGCAAACAACTCGGTGGAGTTAGGAAAGCTCGCTCAGGAATACCGGGAGCTTCGCGCGAAGCGCCGCCAGTTATCGCCAGGAACTCGTCTCAAGGAATTGGATGATTCCGGAGGCAGATTGAATCAGATTCTCTCGGACCTGGGGGTTGAGCTTGGGCATCCACCGCACACGAAACAAACGGTTATAGGATTGCTCGGACAGCCCGACGCCATTCTTGGTAATCGAGCAATGAGTAAGTTTCTGGGGGTCTATTACCGGGGGCGCGAATCCGCGCGTAAGGCCGACCTGCGGCGCGATCGAAAATACCTAATCTACTTTTGGAGAGGCTGGCACGATTTCCTGTTCTTTATCACTGAGAAAGGCGTCATCGTAGATCATGGCTGGTGGTTTGCCTATGAGTGAGGGAAGCGCTGATCGTGTCGCAATAAAGCAGGCAGCCTTGGCTGCGTATCATGCACTTTGGGCCGGATACCGAATGGTGGATCGACGCCGGAGGCGTCTTGTCCCCAAAGGACCGGTGGTTTGCACCACCGGCTAATTTCCCCTGTCCCTCCGGGACAGTCGTGCCGACCGCACTCAAAGTGCATAACACACTCTAGGGTCAGCGGCGCCGAGCTTGGCCAATCAACTGGATGCGCCGCCGAAACGTTCGGCCCATTCGGCTACTTGAGTGTCCTCGATCTTGGCGAACAGGACTTCAGGAACGCCGATCGCTGCTCCTGGAGTAAGTTGGGATATCTGATCTGCCAGGGTCTTTGGCCAAGAGAGTGGCGAATCGTTGCCGCTTAGTGCGCGGGAGACCTTTGCAGACGTCTCCGGTATGAATGGCTGGGCCAGCGCGGCGAAGACAAGAGCGAGATTAAGTGCGTAGCGGATTGATACGCCAGCGGCGACAGGGTCCGCTTTGATTCGCATCCATGGTTCGGCTTTCTGGAGATATTCATTCCCAATCACCCACATCGACCGCAGCTCCGTCGCGGATTTTCGAAAGTCCAAGGCCTCCATGTGGCTCGTCAGGTTTGCCAGCTTTTGCTCGAGGGCCTTGGTAGTCTCGGCCTCGAGAGCGCCATAGTCACCCTGGTCTGGAACTCGTCCTTCAAAGCGAGCCGTGCAAAACTTCGCGATCCGGTTGACGAAGTTGCCTAGCACGTCGGCGAGATCGTGGTTCACGGTGGTTTGAAAGTGTTCCCAGGTGAAGTTTGAGTCGTCGGACTCGGGAGCATTGGCGAGGAGGTACCAGCGCCAGTAGTCGGCGGGAAGGATTTCCAGCGCGTTATCCATGAAGATGCCGCGATTCCCGGAGGTGGAGAACTTTCCTCCGTAGTAGTTCATCCAGTTAAGGCCCTTGATGTAGTCCACCACCTTCCAGGGTTCTTGAGAGCCGAAGAGGGTTACGGGAAAACCGACAGTGTGGAAAGGAACGTTGTCCTTGCCCATGACCTGGATGTAGCGAACATCGGCGGCGCCCTCATCCTCTCGCCACCAACGCTTCCAGTTATTTTGAGTGGCATCGGCCCATTCCATGGTCGCGCCGATGTATTCGATCGGAGCATCGAACCAGACGTAGAAGACCTTGCCTTCAAACCCGGGGCGCACTTCTCCATTGTAGGCCACCGGAATCCCCCAACTGAGATCGCGGGTGATGCTGCGATCGTTCAATCCTTCGTCCAGCCACTTGCGCGCGATCGAGGTGACCAGCACCGGCCAATCCTTCTTCGAGTCGATCCACTCCCGCAAGCGGGCCACCATTTGCGACTGCTTGAGGAATAGGTGCTTGGAGTCGCGTGTTTCGATGTTGGTCGACCCGGAGATGGCGGAACGCGGGTTGATCAGATCGGTGGGATCAAGCACGCGAGTGCAATTCTCGCATTGGTCGCCGCGCGCCCTTTCGTAGCCGCAATGCTTGCAGGTGCCGACGACGTAGCGGTCGGGCAGGAAGCGGCCATCGTCGATGGAATAGACCTGGCGCGTTGTTCGTTCCTCGAGAAAGCCGTTCTGGTCGAGCTGATGGTAGAAGTGCTGGGTGATCTCGTGGTTTTGCAGGGAATGAGAGCGGCCGAAGGAATCGAAGGAGAGTCCGAAACGGTCGCCGAGATCCTTTTGTAAGGCATGCATCTTCGCGCAATATTCTGCGATCGGCAGACCGGCTTCGTGGGCGGCGAGCTCGGCCGGCGTGCCATGTTCGTCGGTGGCGCAAATGAACAAGACCTCGTGTCCCTGGGCCCGCTGCAAACGGGCGTAGGCGTCGGCGGGAAGCATCGAGCCGACAAGGTTGCCGAGATGCTTTACACCGTTGATGTAAGGCAGCGCGGAGGTGATGAGGTAACGGCTCATTTAGCTATTTGTCTTTAACAAGGAGCGGCGGTTTCCAAACCGCCGTTGCTTCATCTGGCGCGGTGGGCGGTGTGGAAAGCGCCCCTCCTTGATGCGAGTCATGAAGGTCGCGCTGAATTCAATCCCAGCCGATCTGACGGCCTTTGTTCTCCTTTTCGAGCCAGGCCATGAGCGGCTTGAAATACTCCACCATGGCACGGGTGGATAGCTCTTCGCCGGTGGCTTCCTTCAAGACCTTGCGCCAATCCTCGGTGCCGCCTTTCTCCATGATCTTTTTCAGGAACGCGCCGACTTCCTTGTTGTTGGCGTAGTTACAGGCCTGAGGAGGCTGCTTCAAAATTTTCCGGGCGATGTGATCGTGGAGTTGGAATTTCAGGACGGTCGCGAAAGCATAGCTGTGATAGTAGGCGGGCGTATCGTTGATATGGGTCTTGGTCGCGGCATCGCAGAACTCTTCGCCGCGCGCCGCGGGCGGCTCGACCCCCTGAAGGTCGCGCACATACTGCCACCAGCGCGCGTTCCATTGATCGGGCGGAAGGTTTTTCGCATAAACGTCGGCTTCCCAACGGGTCATGGTCCCGGAACCCCAAAACATGAAGGGGAGGGAGTTGGCCAGCGCGTCATTCAGGAGAAAGGCGGTCGCGTCCGCCTTGAAGTCGGCTGGCAAAACGCCTTGGGCCTGAAGGTATGGCACCTGGCTCGAAGCGAGCGAGATCAACTCGCCCATCCCTTCGTGGTAACCGGGATTTGCGCCGGTGCGAAGGAGTGGGGGAACCTCCGGGCGCGTGTAGGCCATGAAATAGTAACCGTGCCCCAGCTCGTGGTGCGCGGTGTAAAACCAGCGCGAGTTCGGCTCCACGCTCATGAGCGAGCGGATGTCGTTTTCCAGGTCGATATGCCAGCAGGAGGCGTGGGTGTTTTTCTTCCGTTTGTCGTCAGGCTTTAGCGGAAACAGGTCTGACTTCGTCCAAAAGGTGGCAGGGAGAGGATTGAAGCCAAGTCCCGTGTAAAATTGTTCGGCCGTTTTGGTGATCCACTCGGCTGGGCGTCCCTTAAAACGGTCCTCGATGTCCGCGCCTTCCACGAGCCCATCCCAGTTCTGGCTCCAGCGATTGTTGATCCAATGCGCCGGGATGCGTTTCGGCACCGGTTGCTTGTACTTGTCTGCGAGCTTGTGCTTCGTCCAGGTGTGGAGCTGAAGATAAAGCGGCCGCAACTCCTTGAGGAAATCCTCGTGCATCTTGACGAGCTCATCCGTCGTCATTCCGTAAGCCGCGACCTGGAGCGCGAAATAGTCCTTGTGCCCCAGCTCCTTCGCGACGCCGTTGCGCAAATCCCGCAACTTCATCAGGCCGGGTTTCAAGGCCGGGCCTGATTCCTTCGACGCTTCCCATACTTTTCGCCGCTCGGTCAGATCGGTGCTTTGGTCGAGTTTGTTGTCGATCTCGTTCGCCGTGATCGGTTTTCCGTCGAGCTTGAACTCGAAGCTATTCAGCGTGGAGGCCTGTTTGGTCTCCGCTTCGACGCGCGCAGAGACGAGGTCCGGATTCGTCATCGGCGCTTCGGCGGCATTGCGCAGGACCTGGTCGAGCTGACGAAGGGTCAACTCGTTCAATTCCGCGCGATGAGTGAGCAGCTCCTTCGCCTCGTTGATGATCGCAGGGTTGCCATTAAAAGCGGCCGACGCCTTGCCTGCTGTCTCGGAGGCGGCATCGTGCGCCGGAGTGACATCGGTGACAGCGAGCCACTGCGCTTCGCTGCTGACGCGGACGAGGCCCTTAAAACCGGCGTTAACGAGCGCAAGAAAGCGGTCCGCTCGTTCCTGAATCGGCGATGCGGCCGAGGCAATCCCAGCGGACAGAACAAGAACGCAGAGTGTCTTTTTTAGGCACAGCAATGGATGATGCATGGCGCAAAGTAATTTGGCCGCACCACATTGTGAAGCGTTCGTTTTCCGCGGACCGAGCGCGCCCGATGATCGACATCGGGCGGCTCGTTCAGCCAAAAGGGAAAGCGGGCGGTTGGAAAACCGCCCCTCCTTGTAATTACTTTATGAACTGCGCCATCGCCTGCATCATGGAAACGATCGGCCATGCCGATACGCCGATGATGATGGCGAAGAACAGGACTTCGGCCACATAGTTGCGTTTCGTTTCGGTGCCCAGGAACTCGTTGCTGAGGTCGCGGAAGCCGGGGGCAAAAACCGGCCGGGAGAGCTTGCGAAAGCTGCCGGCGGATTGAATCTCGGGCGCGTGGAAATTGCAGTCGATGCGCGGATGATTGGAACGAAGCCGGGACGGCGATTCTTCGCCGGCGCGGCGTCCAGGTTGTCGTGATAATTGAGATGTAGGTTTCATATTGATTGAAGGGCAGAGTTCGAGCTCTGCGAAAGTAGAGCTGCGGCAATGGGTTCCATGCCAGGCAGCGGTTGGTCCTGAGAAAGCTCCTCGAAGAGCTTCTCATTTGGCGGTGAACGCCGGGGAATACTGACTTAAACTAAACGATAGGCTTTAATTGCGGAAGAGTGCCGGGCGCCTTTAGTCGAAGCTGGCCTGAACAAACTTAACGCCAGGCAAGATTCCAGTTCCCCGCAAATTGTCAAAATGAAGGGCACCAAAATAAGCTATAAATTCCTTATACAAGATATTTACATAAAGAAAAAATTCAGCGCTTAACCGGCCACCCAGCGGCCGACCCAGGTTCCCCAACCGTAAAGCCCCAGCTGCTGGAGCCGCCCCGCCGCGACGAGGTCGTCGACTTGAGTTCGGGTGGGGCCGCCTTTGTCCGTGGCGCTGAAATAATCGTCGATCACAACCCAGCAACCCGGTCCGAACCTCTCGCCGTAACAGTCGATGTCGCGCCGGACATTCGAATCCGCGTCGAAAATAAACAGACCGACCTCGCCCGGTCCCGTCATATCCCGAACCGTCGAGATGGTTCCCTCTTCGAAAGACGAACCATTGATCAAGGTGACCGCCTCGAGCAATCCCGCGCGCGAGAGGTTCTTTTTCAGGTCTTTGAAAATGTTCCTGGTCGCTAGTTTGTGATCCCTAAGGCGGCCGCCCAGTTCGATGCTGATGATCTTTTTGTGGTTTCCCGAATCGCGCGCACCCAGGCCCGCCGCGATGGTGGATGCGCCCAAAAAGGCGCCGATCTCGAGAATGTCCCCTTTGGCTACCTTGGCAAAGTGATAGATCAGGATGAGGACGTCGATATCGAGCATGGAATGATCGGCGGCTTTCATAAGGCGGTGGTGCAACGCCTTCTGGTGCCGATACTCGATCAGCCTCTGCATCAGCTCGAGGCAGTCGTCGATTTGAGCCTTGGCGTTCAAGCGAAATGTCAGACGAGCCAGGTCGCCAGCCCGAGGAACACGGCGAGCGTCGTGACGTCGGTGATGGTCGTGAGGACGATGCTGGAGGCGTTCGCCGGATCGGTCCCCAATTTTCTGAGGATCAAAGGGATCGAGGCGCCAAATACTCCGCCGATCAGGCAGCTGAGGGTCATCGCGAAAAAAACCACCATGCTCAGCTTCCAGGCCACGGGGCTTCGCTGAAAAGTGGCGAAGATATACATTCCGGCCGCGGCACTCACGCCGGTCAAGGCGCCGTTGAGAAAACCGAGGAAAGTTTCTTTCAGGATGAGCCCGAGTTCTCCTCCGGCTTTCAACTCACCCAGGGTCATGCCGCGCAAGGCCACCGCCAGGGTCTGCACTCCGGTGTTCGAGGACTGTCCCATCACGACCGGCACGAAGACGGCCAGCGCCAGCAGCCGGTCGATGGTTCCCTGGAAGTAAACGACGACCGCCGCGGCGAGGAAACCCAGGATGAGATTGCTTTGAAGCCAAAGGTGCCGGAAGCGAAAGCTCTTCGGCCAGGGGGTGGTGAGACGTTCTTCTCTTTCCACGCCGACCATGGTCCCCGCCTGCAAACTGAGTTCCACGGTCTCGGCCTCGAACAACATCTGTCCGCGAATCAGTCCGATCAGTTTCCCGCCGGCGTTGCAGACTGGATACACCGGATAATGCCGAACCATGGTCGCTTTCATCGCCTCGACGAGCGGCATCGTCGGCGTGAGATGAAACGGCTCGGGGATCATGATTTCGTCGAGCCGTTGCTCCGGACGCGCCAGCAACATCTCGCGCATTGCGACCACGCCGAGGAGACGTTCCTCGTCGTCCACCACGAAGACGTAGGTAATGAAGGCGCGCGTGACGAAATGCCGAAGCTCGCGTGTCGCCTCGGCCACGGTCGTCGCGGGCCCGAAAACAGCCAGCGCCGGCTCCATCATATGGCCGATGGAATTTTCCGGATACGCCTCGTTGCGAATCCATTGTTGCCGGATCGGTGGGGAAGCGGCCGCCATGATCTTTTGCCGGCGCGCGCTCGGGAAACGCTCCAGGACGCTTTGAGCCAGGGCGGGGTTCAACGAAGCCAGCATCTGCGCGACAAAGTCGTCTGGATAGGGATCCAGCATGCTGGCCGCTTCGCCCGGCGCCCGAGCCACCAGTGCGGGCAGCAGTGCGTTGATCTCGCCGCGAGTGGCGTCATCCATGATTTCCTCGTTCTGCCCGCTCGGATTCATCGCGAATGAGAGTGTCTCAACCGAACGGCCCTTGGCAAGGGAGGACTGGGAAGGGTTGGCGTTGCGCTCAACCGAAAATGACGAGCCGGATCGAGTCGGGTAGCTGTTGCGCCACGCTGGTCACGACGCTGCCTCCAAGGAGCTTGGCCATGGCCGTGCGTTGCGACGCGCCAATGATGAGGTAATCGACCCCCAACGTGGCGGAGAGATCGAGAATCGTGGCAGCCGCATCTTCGCTGACCGCATAAACTGGTTGCACCGCGATGTCGCGCTCGGCGCCGAGCCGCATGGTCAGCGACATGATGGCATTGGCGTCGGGATCGTCCTGCCATCTCGCGCGACCGACGTTGGTGGGGCCACCCGTGAAGTAAACGGCGATCTCCTTCACGTAGAGCACGCACAGTGTCGCCTTCCTCAATTGGGCCTCCTCCAGCGCAAACGCGAGCGCCGGGGTCACTCCGCGGGCGGCGACCATGATTTTTTGCCCTTCGGACAAGCGCGGCTCCATCGTCGCTCCAAGATCGGGCGACACCATAGCGGCGACCTGGCGCGTCACCGTCATGGTCTTGAGGCCGGAGACCTTGTGAGAGTACGCGCGGAGTGCATAGCCGACTCCCAACACGCACGCCGCGAAGAAGAGCGCTTCCGGCTTTGTTTTGGCAATCGTCACTTCCACCGCGGCGAGAACGACAAAGGTCAGCCCCATGATGAGGCGCTGGTACCATGGCAGCCCGAGGCGTTTATTAAAGGTGCAGGAGCCAAGGTTGACGGCGATCGCACCGACCACGCCGATCGCATAGAGACCGGCGAGGGCCTCGAAGTCTTGCGTCACCACCAGGACCACGATGGGCAATGCGACGGCGGCGATGAGGGGGACAAACGGCACACCATGCGGATTGAGCTTCGCCAGTGGCCGCGGCATCTCGCCGTCCTGCGCCATCATGTAGACCACGCCGATGAGCGCTACGATCGCCGTATTGACCGCACTGATCAGCAACAGCCCGAAGACGACGCCGACGATGATGCTCAAGATCTGGCCGATGGCCGGTCCCGCCGCCATCGTCCCGTAGACCTCCGCCAGGAAGCGCAACATGTCCTCTTTGTGCGCGGCTAATTCCGGTGCGAGACTCTTGGGCAGGGAGAGCATCGCCCAGCCGAGGAGCGCAGTGCCAAAGACCACTTCGGCGGCAACGGGCAGGATCGCTTTCGTCGCGGTGCGCGTCACTTTCGGATGTTCCGGCGTGGAGTCCGGGTCCGTCTTCATCACGCCGGTGATGTTCGCGATGGCCTCGACACCGCTGAGCGCCAGAATTACGCCGACGAACGCCACCCAGGTCTGCCCAAGGTTCGCGTGAGGCGAGCCGACTTGCAGCGGACCGAGATTGGGTGCGCTGAGAAGCACGATCGCCGCCACCATGATCACGGCCGGAATTGCCAGCCAGATGGAAACGCTGCCGCTATGTTTCGGCCCGAAATAATTGATGACGCCGACCACGAGAACCAATCCCATCGTAGCAATCGGGGCATATTTGCTGGGGACGCCGAGGTAGCTGACCGCGGCCCATCCGCTCAACGCTGCGGTGACGATGAAATTGGCGATGAGCAGGAGCGCGCCGGTGGAGGCGAGGAACCGGCTCTGTTGCCGCGCCGCGGAGTAGACGCCGCCTCCGTCGGGAAAATGGGCGCAGACAATGATGTAGTTGTAGGCCACCACCGCGGTCAGAACGCACACGGCGAGAATGATTGGCATCGAGGCGAAGCCGGCGGCGATGAAAGCGAGGCCGATGACGTAGGCCTTGCTCGTGCCCCAGTCGCCATAGAGCAGCGCAGCAGCGCGCTTCCAATCGACATTGCGGGGCCGATGAACGGCGGTGGGATCGAGAGTGGGCGTAGCCATCGCAGTTCGCGGGATTCTCCCCCCGCGCTCCGCGCAGACAAGCTCTTTCTTGAGACGCGAGCGGTCGGACCTTAAACTTCCACGCGCGCGCCGAGCTCCACCACACCATTCGGTGGCAGACAAAAGTAGGAGGTCACATCTCCGGCGTTCCGTGTCATCCACGCGAAAAGTGAGCCACGCCATACGGAGAGACCCAGCTTGCGCGTGGCCAGAATCGTTTCCCGGCCGATGAAAAAGGTCGTGCGCATTGGGTCCAGGCGCAGGCCCGCGTCTTTGACGCGCGCCAAGGCCGAAGGGACATCAGGTTTCTCGATAAAGCCAAAGTGGATTTGGGCGCGCCAGAATCCTTCGTCCAGTTTCTCCAGGGCGACGCGATCCTTCACATTGGCGAGATAGGGAACCACTTCGGTTCGGACCGTGAGCAAAATCACCTGTTCATGCAGCACCTTGTTGTGCCTGAGATTATGGAGCAAGGCGAGCGGCGTCCCTGCCCGGTTGCCCGACATGTAAATGGCCGTTCCCGGCACCCGGCGGATGCGCTGGTTTTTCAGGTCGGGCAGAAGTGTTTCGAGCGGGACGCAGATATCGCTCAAGCGACTGCGCAGGACGCGGCGTCCCTTTCTCCACGTCAGCATGAGGAACAGAATGCCGCCTGAGATGATCAGCGGAAACCACCCCCCATTCGCGACCTTGAGCATGTTTGCGCCGAAGAATGCGAGGTCGATCCCGATGAAGAATGCCGCCACGGGCAAGGCCGCCACGGTGGGCCAATGCCAACGGTGCCGGGCCACGACATAAAACAAAAGGGTCGTGATCAACATTGTCGTCGTTATCGCAACTCCGTAGGCGGCGGCGAGATTGCTCGACGATCGAAAGCCCAGAACGAGGCCGATAGAGGAAAGCATCAGCGCCCAGTTCACTACCGGTACGTAAATCTGACCAATGACTCGCTCGGACGTGTAATTGACCTTCAAGCGCGGGATGTAGCCGAGCTGGATGGCCTGCATCGTGAGAGAAAAGGCGCCGCTGATGATCGCCTGCGAGGCGATAGCTGCCGCCATCGTTGCCAGAATCACCATGGGATAGAGGGCCCACGAAGGCGTCATCCGAAAGAAGGGGTTCACGGCGGACTCTGGCTCGACCAGCACGAGGGCCCCCTGGCCGAAGTAGTTCAGGGTGAGGGCGGGCAGGACAAGAGCGAACCAAGTCAGGCGAATCGGTTTGGTGCCGAAATGACCGATGTCGGCATACAATGCTTCGCCACCGGTGATGACCAGAAAAACGGCGCCGAGGACAACGAATCCGCTCCAACCGTTACGGACGAAGAATTCGAACCCATAGGCAGGATTGATCGCCGCCAACACCTCGGGTGCGCGAACGATTTGGTGAATTCCCAAGACACCGATCGCGATAAACCACAATGCCGTGACCGGGCCGAATACTTTGCCCACGCGAGTTGTTCCGCCTGCCTGGAAGAGGAAAAGCCCGATCAAGACCGCAATCGCTATTGGCACTACGTAGGGATCGAACAACGGTGTCGCAATGTGCAGTCCCTCGATTGCGCTCATAACCGAGATCGCTGGAGTAATCATTCCATCGGCGTAGAGCAAGGCGGCTCCAAAGACGCCGAGGAGAAAGAAGGTCTTCCCGCGCCTGACCGCATCCCCGACCAGGGTGGCCAGAGCGAGAATTCCGCCTTCGCCCCGGTTATCCGCGCGCAGAATCAGGATCAGATATTTGACCGAGATGATGAGAAGGAGCGACCACAGGATCAGGGAAAGCACCCCAAGGACATTGGCGTGGCTGGGAGCGATGCCGTGCTCACCGTAAAAGCATTCGCGCAACGCGTACAAGGGACTTGTCCCGATGTCGCCGTAGACGATCCCGAGGCTGGCCAGACAGAGCAAGAGAAGCCGGCTCTTGCGTTCCTTCGAATCGCCACGCGCAATGGCCCGGGGGACAGCTTCGGGAATGGCCGAAGTCAGAGTTGGAGGTCCAGAGTTCACCGGTTCCTTCGATCTTAAACTGGGAGCGTGCCCGGAATAATTAAAACGGTACTAAAATCCTGGAGGCTGCATTTCGCCCGGGGTGGGATGCGCTACATTGAGCGCGTGCTGGGAACATCCAGTTCGCGCAGGGTGGAGCAACCCTCTCCTGGGGAGAGACCGGCCGGTCACGATCCGGTCTTATCGTCTCCCGCTTTTGCACCGTTGAAGCAATATCTCACGGCGGTGGCGGGGGTAGCTGCGCTCACGATCGCTTGCTGGCTCTTGACGCCGCTGACCGGTTACGCGGCCATCTCACTCATCTATCTGTTGGGCGTGTTGATGGCCGGAATGATTCTCAGCCGGGGACCCGTCTTGCTTGTGGCCACACTCAGCGCCCTGGCGTGGAATTTCCTGTTTATCCCTCCTCGTTTTACGCTCCACATCGCCAAGGTGGAAGATGCGCTGACCTTCGCCGCCTACTTCATCATCGCGCTGACGGTGGGCAGCTTGACTGCCCAATTGAAGGCACGGGAGCATCTCGCCGCTCAGGTTCAACTAGCGAAGAACTCGGAACGGCTGCGCAAGACCCTGCTCGATTGCGTCTCGCACGAACTGAAGACACCGCTGGCGGCGATCGGGGCCGCCAGTCAGGAATTGTTGCGGCTGACGCCGAACGCTCAGAACGCCGAAATGCTCAAACAACTCGCAGCTGAAATCCATCACGGCTCTCACCGCCTGCATCGCGTGGTCAACAATCTTCTGGATATGAATCGGCTCGAGAGCGGCGTGATCCAACCGAACTGCGAATGGTGCGATGTGCGCGAGCTGCTGCAATCGGCAATCGAGATCGAGCGTGAGTCAATTAATGGGCGGGAGGTCCGATTGGACGTGCCGGACAATATGCCTTTGGCCCTCCTGGACCATGCCTTGATCGAACAGGCAGTCGCCAAGCTGCTGGCCAACGCGGCAAGTTATACCCAGCCGCGGCTGCCGATCGAGATTGATGCCGAATTCAAAGATGAGGAGCTCGTCGTCTCGGTGAGTGATCGCGGCCCCGGCTTTCCGATGGAATCGGCGGAGAAGCTATTTGAAAAATTCTATCGCGGCGACGGCCGCAAGACCGGTGGTCTCGGGCTTGGCCTCTCAATCGCCCGCGGCTTCGTCGAAGCGCATGGCGGCAAACTCACGGCCGAGGACCGGGATGGGGGCGGCGCCCGCTTCACCATCTGCCTGCCGGTTCGAGTGACCAGCGAAAACGCCTTGGAAACGGCCTCATGAAATCGGCGCGCACCGCACTCATCATCGACGACGAGAAACAGATTCGCCGGCTCCTTCGCCTCGCCCTGGAGGGAGCGGATTTCCAGGTTCATGAAGCGGAAACGGGACAAGCCGGGCTCTCCGAAATCGTCAACCGCCGGCCCGATGTGGTGTTACTCGACCTCGGTCTGCCCGATATGGAGGGCGTCAAAGTCCTTCATCGTTTGCGCGAATGGTCGGACGTGCCGGTTCTGATTCTTTCCGTTCGCGATGACGCAGAGGAAAAAGTCGCGGCGCTGGATGCGGGGGCGGACGACTATGTGACCAAGCCATTCGATACCGCGGAACTGCTGGCCCGCGTGCGTGTCGCGCAACGCCGTTCGCTTACGGAAACGCGCGAGCCTGTCTTTACTTCCGGATCGCTTTGCGTCGATTTCTCCGCGCGACAGGTGAAGCTCGCCGGGACGGAAATCAAACTCACACCCACCGAATACTCATTGCTTCGCGTTCTGGTGCAGAACGCGGGCAAGGTCGTCACCCATCGTCAATTGTTGCGCACCGTTTGGGGAGAAAAGGCTGAGAGCCAGGCGCAGTATCTCCGCGTCTACGTGACGCATCTGCGAAAGAAACTCCAAACCGACCCCAGCGCTCCGAGTCTGATCAAGACGGAAGTTGGCATTGGCTACCGGTTGTCGACTGACAAGCTTTGACCGGCCCGCCGCTTTCGCCGGCGTTAATGATCTTTTAGCGTTTCCAGGGTCGATTTTAATTAGTGGTGGTGCATCCGCTCCTTGTTTCTAACTTCGGCGTTTACTCCTTTCCTTCGCAGCAACGTCATCCGTGAAGTCTCGGACGCCCTGCCGGAAGAGATCGACTTGCTCGCCTATTCGTGAATACCCTCTCCGCCTAAAACCGCGTGCTCGATCAGGCGCGCGCCAATTTTCATCGTGATCGTCCAAAAGAATCGCATCGCAAGATTCACGCTCTCAATGACGGCGCTGTTCTTTTCGGTCGTGGCGGGCGCGCAAACGCTCACCCCGGTGGAGGAAGCCGCACAGACCAAAGCTCTCGAACAATCCGAGCCGAAGTCCCGCCTGGCCATTTACGGCTGGGTGGAAAGCAGTTTTACCGGCAACCCCGCTGATCCCAGCGACCATCAGAACTTCGGCCGGCTTTTCGACGACCGGAGCAATGAGTTCGTCATGAACCAGGCGGTGATCACCGCGGAACGCGCCCTCGATCCGAAAGCCGGATTCGATTGGGGATTCAAATTGCAGCTCATGTTCGGAACGGATGCGCGTTACATCCACTCGCTTGGGATGCGTTATCCCGAGGCGGGAACCGGCCTCTATCAGGGGGATATTCCGGAAGCATCGTTGAGCCTGCACCTGCCTCTGCTGACCGAAAAAGGCATCGACGTGCAACTGGGCAAGTTTGTCAGCCTGGAAGGAGCGGAGACAGTCGACCCGCGCGAAAACCCCTTCTTCTCGCACACCTACATTTTCAATTTTGGCGTCCCCACCAGTCACACCGGCGCGCTGTTTACTCTCCACGCCACGGATTGGCTCGATCTCATCGCCGGCGTGACGCGCGGCGTGAACACCGACATTCACGACAATAACGACTCTCCCGCTTTTCACGGCGGCATCGGCCTGAATCTGGACGAGGGAAAAATCGTTGTGCTGGCCTCCACGCACATCGGTCCTGAATCCGAGAATGAGGGCGATCTCCGTTATTTGAACGACGTCACCATAACATGGCAAATTACCAACAAGCTTAGCTCGATCACAGACCTCAACTACGTCCGTGATAGCGAGGCCGATGCCGATGCGTATGGCGTGGCGCAATACCTGACCTACGCGATCAACGACACGGTCACGGCCGGGATCCGCGGCGAAATCTGGCGTGATGACAGAGGATTTTATGTCGCGCAGTACGCTAATCCGAGCGATCCCTCGCGCGCGTTCAGTGGCGAGCCAACCGTCGATCCGCGTACCATTGCCGGAGACCGGACCACCTATGGCGCTCTTACGGTCGGCTTGAACATCAAGCTGCCCGTGCCAAAACCATTCACCAGTCTAACGATCCGTCCCGAACTGCGCGTCGATCATGCCTTCGACGACACCCACCCCTTCAACGACTCGAGCGACAACACCATGTTTACCGCCGCGGTCGATTTCATCGTGACTTTCTAATCCAAGGAGGGGCGGTTTGTAACCGCCCGCCATCAAAAACGGCGGTCGGCAGACCGCCGCTCCTTGTCTTATCCCCGCACCGTCTTCATCCCTTGCCGGATGATCCGGTCGATCAACTGCGGATATGATAACCCCGCCCGGCCCGCCGACTGCGCGAAATCCTCGTCCGCCGCGAGAATCGGATTCGGGTTCGCCTCGATGAAATAGATCTCGTTCGCCGCCGTCAGCCGCAGATCGATCCGCGCGTAGCCCTCGATCGTGAGCAAGCGATAGATGCGCTTGCACGTCTCTTCGATCCGCGCGACCAGCGCGGGGTCGAGCCCCTCCGGGAACAGATTCCGCAGTCCCCAACGCTTGCGATATTCGTTATCCCACTTCGCCCGGTAGGTCGCGATCCGTGGCTCGTTCGGCGGCACTTCGCCGAAGACCAGCTCGCGCATCGGGAAAACGGTCAGCTTCGAGGTGCCCATCAAGCTCACGTAGAATTCGCGGCCCTCGATGTATTCCTCGGCAATCACGTCGGCGTCGTGTTTCTCGTGAATGAACGCCACGCGTTCGCGAAACTGCTCGTCCGTCGTGACGAACGACGCCTGCGAAATCCCGTAGGAGGCCTCTTCCTTTACCGGCTTCACCAGGAGCGGGAACTTGGGCCGCTTCAGCCGCGCGATCCGCTGGCCGCGCGGGATGACCACGAAGTTCGGCACGTGGATATGATGGTAGCCGAGGATTTTTTTTGAAGTCCCCTTGTGCTTGCAGAGAACGAGGCCGGTCGCGCCGCAGCCGGTAAAGGGAACGCCCTGCATTTCGAGGAGCGAAGCAATGTTCTGGTCGAACCCGCGGTTGTTCTTGAACTGATCGGCCAGGTTGAAAATCACATCGGGCGCGAAGCTCTCCAGTTTTTGCCGGAGCAGATCGAGATTGTCGAAGATGGCGAGATGCTCCGTCGTGTAGCCCAGCTCACCGAGCGCGCCCAGGACGTTCGCCTCGGTCTTCCAATCCTCCGTCTTCATTTCCGCGCTCAGGTCCTGATCGATCGTCGTGGGACGGACCGCGTCGAAGAGGGCGAGGACTTTGAGCTTCTTTTTCACGCTATTTGGTGCGCTTGAATTTGCCGGTGAAGAGATAGTTCATCACCAGCGTCGTAATGAAAGAGGTGACGCGAAAATCCTGCTGCGGATCGTCGTTCAGCACGCAAAGATCGAGCTGATCGCAGCGATCGATCAGGCGCGAGAGAAGTTTGTTCACCCGGAATTTTTTCTCATTCGTCCACTGGCAAACCGAGTTCAATAGCCGGCGCCGCCGCCGCCGCAGATACACTGCCGCTGTAATTCGTCCCGGCCCCGGTGGCGCGGCGAAGAGCTGGCGCAGATCCGCGTCGTAGAAATCCGGGTAGGTGTCTTCGTAAAGCTTCCGTTTGCGCGCGTAATAGGTCTTGAGCTTGAGGTTCAAGCCGTCGTACTCGGCGGCGCGATACTCCGGCGTGTGCACCGGAGGCTTTCCCGCCAGCGATCGCATCAGCTCATCGACGTATTCGAGTTTTTGCAGCGCCTTCCAATCCGCGTAACGCGTGCGCCAGTCGAGCCCCGGCGTGAGCCAGACCGCGAACGTCTCCGCGAAATCCTCGTCCGGATGGCTCTGCGCATACCAGTCGTCAAGATTCACCACGTAGCTGCGGCTGAACGGCTGTGGATGATAGAAATCCGGCGTCTCATCGCGCGACGTTTGCCCGAAAGTTTCCTGCCATTTTTTCTTTTTCGGCAGCCTGTAGGCGTAGCTGAAGGCATGCGCCGCCTCGTGCCGGATCAGTTTCATAAACCAATCCGCCGTCTCACCCTCGACCTCGAGCATCATCGTCTTCTCCAGCTGCCGCAGCCGGTCGTGCACCAGAAAAAACGGCACGAAGATCGCCGGAATCCCGACCGGCACAAACCATTCATCGCCGATGTGACAGGGTGGATGAAACACCAGCCCATGCGCCGAAAGTTCCTCGTAAAGCTGCCGGATGAGCGGCTCCACCCCCGACCCCTCGAGCCGCAACCCAAGCTTGGAAATGCGGCGCTCGAGCAGTTCCTGGTCGCTCAATAATGCCCATTCGCCCGCTTCCATTTCGCGCAGAGTATCGCCCGTCTCGGCCCGCTGTCACGCCTTCGCGCGACTTCACCCGCCCGGGTAGCGCACGCGTCTCGCGTGTTGGTTTCGGCGTCTCGCTGAAACGATCTTCATCTCTCTTCATCGTGTGATACATTCCCTGCGAGGCAACCCATGACCGCGGAATCGCTCATCACCTCCGATCCAGGAATTCTGAACGGCACGCCAGTCTTCAAAGGCACGCGCGTTCCAGTTCGAACGTTGTTCGATTATCTCTTGGACGGACTTTCCCTGGAATATTTTCTTGAAACCTTCCCATCAGTTACGCGCCAGCAAGCAGCGGACATGTTACGTCTCCAATCCGCACAATGAGTCTCACCGAAATCAAAGATGCCGTGCGCGAGCTGACGCCGAAAGAATTGGCGGAGCTGGCGGCATTTATCTCAAGGCAGGATCACGCGGCATGGGACAAGCAGATGGAGGAAGATGCCGCGAGCGGTAAGCTCGACTTTCTCTTTGACGAAGCTGAGCGCGAGCGTGCTTCCGGCCAACTGCGCGACTGGCCCGAGCGCGAGTGAAATCAAAGTGCACACGCCGCTTTTGGAAGCTGCATGGCGCGCTTCCGAAGCACGTGCAACTCCGGGCGGACAAGAGCTATCAGCTATGGAAACGGGATCACAGCCATCGCTCGCTCGATTTCAAAAAGTTGAAAGGCGGCGCCGGTAATCGCTTCTCTGTTCGAATCGGGGATCATCATCGCTCGATCGGTCAACTTGTTGGCGACACAGTCGAATGGGTCTGGATCGGCAGCCATGAAGACTACAACAACGTGGTTTAGGATTGGATGAAAAGAGCCTAACAGAAACGCTATCGAAAGCGTGACTACGGTTTCCCGGTGCCGCGACTTTTCTACCGCAAGGCCCTCGGCAGGAAATCCGAGCGATTGCTGATCAAGTGTGGCGATTGCGATCAGAAATTCGAAATCCACTACGGATCCGACGGCGAGGATTTGGAGATCGCTGGGGTCCTGGCCTCAATCGAAAACTCGCGCAAGATTCTTCTGCCCCTGCTCAAGAAATCTTCTCGGTAAAAACCGCAATCCGCCTCGAAGAATAGCGGAAAAGGCACAGCACAGGCACAGATAGACAGGGATTTAGAGATACGGCAAGAAAGGTCGTGGCCGTAAGTGTTTTCATCCGTGTGAATCCGTGGCGGTTTCTCCCCGTCGATTGACATGAGCCGGTCTTGGACAGTATCCTGTCCATGTGAAATCTATTACCTACAGCGCGGCGCGAGAGAATCTGGCCAGCACAATCAATCGAGTCTGTGAAGATCAGGCGCCGATCGTCATTACACGGAATCGCGATCAGGCCGTGGTGATGCTTTCGCTGGCAGAATATGAATCGCTACAGGAAACAGCCTATTTGTTGCGGTCGCCTGCTAACGCAAAGCGTCTCATAGCGGCGGTCGAGACATTGAATCGCGGCAAAGGGATCAAGCGCAAATTACGAGCTTAGAGCGTGGACCTGGTTTTTGCGCCGCAAGCCTGGGAGGATTACCTCCACTGGCAACGCACCGATCCGCAGATTGTTTCGCGAATCAATCTGCTAATCAAAGAAATCACGCGCAGTCCCTATTCGGGCATCGGCAAACCCGAACCGTTAAAGCACGTTTTTCAGGGATATTGGTCGCGACGCATTACCTCCGAGCACCGAATTGTCTACAAGAGATCCGGCAATCAGATCTTAATCGCGCAGTTGCGCTATCATTATCGTTAGAGTGCCACGCGTGATTTCCACCTTTACAGCGGCGGCGTGCCATATTCAGCCTGACCGCTGCGGACAATGGATTCCCCATCACTGAGTCAGAAGATCTTCGCCCTGGAACGGCCGGACCCGGCGCTCTGGAACCTTTACGTCATCCACGCAGTGCTGACCGGGCCGGGAATCCTGTTCATGCTGCCGTACCTTTTTTTTCGCTATCACACCCTGCGGTATCGCTTCGATGAAGAAGGGATTCATATGCGCGTGGGAATTCTTTTCCGGAGCGAAGTGAATCTCACTTACGCGCGCATCCAGGACATTCATCTGCGCTCCGGTTTCATTCAGCGCTGGCTCGGCCTCGCCGATATTCAGATTCAAACGGCGTCCGGTTCGGCTGGAGCGGAATTGGTCATTGAAGGATTCAAGGAATTCGAGGCAATCCGCGATTTTCTTTATACCCGCATGCGCGGTTATCAGAGGAAACCGTCCGCTTCCTCCGCGGTCGTAACGCAGACGGCGGAACGATTGCCGGCGGGACCGGGCGGCGGCGAAGAGAATGAAATGGTCGCGCTTCTGTTGAATATCCGCGACGAGCTGCGGCGCACCCGCGAGTTGTTCGAGCAACGTTCCGGTCAGTCCGCCGGCTCGCCCTCGCAAGATGTATAAACGATTCCGAGATTGGTGCGAGCGAGTCCTCCGCATTCCAGGCGATCCGGAACCGCCGCCAGGCGACGAATCGAGCACGCGCCTCTTCCGGGCGGCGCCCAATTTTTACAAGTACCTCCTGTTCCTTTGGGCGGTCCGGACTTTCGTCTTCGTTGTGATCTTGTTTCCCCTGGAGATCATCCCCATCGCGGCAGGTCTTGCTTCGGGAGCAAGAGAACGCGGAATCACTTTCCTTTTCATCCCGCTGTCGGCCGTGATTCTGGGCATCGTGCTCGTCTGGCGGATTATCGCGCTCGCGCTTGTCCGGCTTGATTTCGAGAAGCGCTGGTATCTGGTGACCGACCGAAGCCTGCGGGTGCGCGAGGGAGTGGTTAATGTGCGCGAGATGACGATCACGTTCGCGAACATTCAAAACATCTCGATCTCGCAAGGGCCGATCCAACGCCTCCTCGGTATTGCCGATTTGCGGGTGGATACGGCCGGTGGCGGTCCGAGTCGTGGCGACAAGAAAGAGGGCGGCGAAAGTTTGCATACGGTGCGTTTTCGCGGTGTCGATAACGCGAATGAAATCCGGGAACTCATCACCGAGCGATTGCGCGGGCTGAAAGATTCCGGGCTGGGCGATCGCGATGAGATGCTCACGTCGAGGCAGCCACCGATCTTGTCAGGAGAACCCGCGGTAATTGGCGCCTTCCGTGAGCTTGCGGCGGAGGCAACGGCGTTGCGCAGGGCGGTGGAGGTAGCGGGGTAGAGGCGCCGGGTCTTAACGCCTTCATGCTCATGCTCTTGATCATGATCCTAATCCTCTGTGAAGGCGTCAGACCAAGATCAGGAGCATGATCAGGAGCATGAATGATTTTGGCCGACCAGACGAATGATGCTCAAATCCTGGAGACAGAATCCCGCCGTGGCGACGTCTCTTATTGAATCCAAATGCGCAGGTTGGCGCATCTCAACTTTGCGGCATCTTGTTACCCATAACCCTGTACTCATATGATGACTGACCTTCGCTTCGCTCTGCGGCAATTGCGCAAATCGCCGGGTTTCACGCTCCTCGCCGTCCTCACTCTCACCCTCGGCATCGGGCTGAACACCGCCATCTTCAGCCTGATCAACGATCTGTTCCTGCGCGGGCTGCCGTTCAAAGAACCGGCGCGCGTTCTTCACGTCTTCTCGCATTTCAAGGAACAAACAGTCGACTTCCCGCTCTCCGCGCCCCGCTACATGCATTTTCGCGACGGCCAAACCATCTTCGACGGATTCGCCGCTGAAAATGGACTGGCCGCGACGGTGACGGGACTCGGCGATCCGTTTCAGGTCCCGCTTTTCAAGGCAACCGCGAATTACTTTGATGTCCTCGGTCTGCGGGCGGTGCGCGGCCGCACGTTTCTGCCGGAGGAAGAGGAAGGCGCTGATGTGGCGGTGATCACGGAACGTTTTTGGAAAGCGCGGCTTGGGAGCGATCCGAACGTGGTCGGGCGCGCGCTGACTCTCGATGGCGTGGCGCACACGATTATCGGCGTCATCGCGACCTTGCCGATCTCGTGGACGGGACCAAACGCCGATATCTGGACGACCAAGCCGTTCATCATCCCCGGTTTCCCGCACGAGCGCATGATGCGGGGCACCGCCTTCCTTCGCGCGGTCGGACGCCTGAAGCCTGGCGTGACGAAAGAGCAGGCCTTCGCCGCTTTGCAACTGCTCGAGAACAGCTATCGCTCGCAGTACCCCGAAAGGATCGACGCAAAATCCGGTACCGTGGTGAAGACGTTGCCCGAGGATGTAACGGAAAATCTGCGGCCCGGTTTCGCCACGCTGCTCGCGGCCGTGACCTTTGTCCTGCTCATCGCCTGCAGCAACGTCGCCAATCTGCTCCTCGTTAGATTCAGCGGCCGGCGCCGCGAAATTTCGCTCCGCATGGCGCTGGGGGCGACGCGCGCCAGCGTGCTTCGCCTTTTTGTCTTCGAAAGCGTGCTCATCAGTTTGCTCGCCGGAATTCTCGGCGCGCTGCTGGCGTGGCAATTGGTGCCGCTCGTGCCGAAACTGGCGGCGAACTTCCTGCCGATCGAAGCGGGGAGCGCGACGGCGCTGTCATTTCCGGTACTCGCGTTCACGGTCGCACTCTCATTGCTGACCGGTTTGGTCATGGGCTTGTATCCCGCGCTGCAAAGCTCGCGTGGCGACATCGTCGATGCGCTGAAGGAAGGCGGCCGCGGTACTGCCGGCAGCGCGCGGCAACAACGTTTCCGCAAAGTGCTGGTCGGCGCGCAGGTTGCGCTTTCCGTCACCCTGGTCGCCGGGGCGTCGTTACTCATCGCGAGTTTCGTGCGGCTGAGTCATCAGGATCCCGGTTTCAAGCCTGAGAATCTCTGGATCGGACTCACCGTCATGCCGCAGGGCCAATATCCCGACGTCGCTTCCCGCGCACGTTTCGCCGAGCAAATGACGAGCGCCCTGCGTGCCATGCCCGGTGTGCAGGATGTGGCGATCAGCGGCGGATTTCCGCTCTTCAATGGCGGCGGCGCGACGCTCTACGCGCGCGCGGACGGCAACGTCCCGCCCGTCGCCGAGCGCAAAGGCGCGCCCTCCAATGACATCACGCCGGGATGGCTCCGGACCCTCGGCATCCCGCTCCTGGCCGGTCGCGATTTCAATGAGCGGGACATTATCGACCATCCAAATGTGATCCTAATCAGCGCATCCGGCGCGAAGTCAGTCTTCGGCAACGAGAATCCGATCGGCAAGACCTTGCTCGTTACCAGCGGCAGCGTGCCGGTCGAGATCGTGGGCGTGGTCGGCGATGTGCGCTCGGCGCGGCTCGACCAGCATAACGACATGGAATTCTATCGCCCGTTTCTGCAGGAGAATTTTCCGTTCCTCTCCATAACGGTGCGCAGTCCCTTGCCTCCGGATAGCGTGACGAAATCAGTGCAGGCCGCGCTAAAGACGATCGATCCGGGTCTCGCGCTGATTCAACCGCAGCCGGTGAGCGAGGTCATGGCGCAGGCGCTTGGCCAGGCGAAGTTGATGATGGTGTTGCTGGGCGTCTTCGCCGGCGTGGCGTTGCTACTGGCGACCGTCGGCATTTATGGCGCGGTCGCTTATACGGTGGAGCAACGCACGGGTGAGATCGGCGTCCGCATGGCACTCGGGGCGCAAACGCTCGACGTGCTGCGGCTCGTCGTGAAACAGGGCATGATACCGGTACTCTTCGGTTTGATCGCAGGATTAGCTGCGGCGCTGGCCCTCGGGCGATTGATTGCGGCGCAGCTTTACCAGGTCTCGGCGCATAGTCCGCTCTTGCTCTTTTCGACAGCCGCGGTCCTGGCCCTGGCTGCTCTCCTGGCGTGTCTGTTTCCGGCTCGCCGGGCCAGCCAGCTGAACCCGGTCGAAGCGTTGCGCGCTGAGTAGCTTCGAGAATCAGTGGGCCGCCATCGTGCGTTTAAGGCCCACGAAAGCTATATCACCCGGCGGAGGATCGAGGGGGGGATGATGATGTCTCCCCTGAAGTCGTTTTGCAGGCTCATGATTCAGTTTTCGAGCGTTCCTCGTTGCTTCCGGCCCTTCGTGCCGATGGCCAGCGCATCGATGACCGCGTGCAGTCTCTGCAAATCCACCGGCTTGAGGAAGTGCTCGATAAACCCGGCCTCCTTGCTGTTCGCAACATCCTTGGGCAATCCAAAGCCGCTCAAGGCAATGGCGG
This sequence comes from Chthoniobacterales bacterium, assembly GCA_035941955.1. Classification (GTDB taxonomy): domain Bacteria; phylum Verrucomicrobiota; class Verrucomicrobiia; order Chthoniobacterales; family UBA10450; genus AV80. The sequence continues at coordinate 15,114 of DASZDO010000007.1, read as the reverse complement.
GCAATGCCGGTTCGCGCTGCCGAAGTTCGTGCAGCAACTCCAAACCGCTCCGGTCGGGCAGGCCGAGATCGGCGATGAGGAGGTCAAACTTCTCGCGTTCGCTCAGTTCCACCGCGCTTTGCGCATCGCCCGCGGAGCGAACTGTGTGGCCGTGAGATTCCAGGAGACGCTGCATGCATTGGCGGGTATCGGCGTGATCTTCCACTAGCAGGATGTGCAGTGGGGTAGCCGGGCGGGCCTTCCTGAGCTCAGGCCCCGCTTCGCCTGGAAATAACTGCGCGCTCTTGATTCGCAGTCTGAACGTCGCGCCATTGTCTCGCCCTTCACTTTCCGCTTCGAGGGTGGCGCCATGGGCTTTGGCGAGACTCTTGCAGATAGAGAGTCCCAGGCCCAAACCGCCGAAGCGCCGGCGAACCGAAGCATCGCCTTGCTCAAAAGGGGAGAAGATCCGGGCCAGTGACCCTGCTTCAATGCCCATGCCGCTATCGGAAATTTCCACGATAAGATCATCGTTCGATGCGCTGGTCGTCGTGACTCGGATCGTGCCTTCCACGGGTGTGAACTTGATCGCGTTGCCCGCCAGATTGGTAATGATCCGGTGAAATTTTGCACGGTCTACTCTGACGTGGCGAAACTCCGCCCGGAGATTGACGCGCAAATCGATTCGCTTGGCTTTGAGCTCGCCCGATAGATCGCGCAGCGCATCGCCGATCGCATGATGAGCGTCGATGGTGGTTAGCTCCAGAGGGAGATCGCCCCGCGAGATGTGCGTCAGATCGAGCAGCTCGTTGATAAGACTGACCAGGATCTGGACATTGCGACGAATGAGGGCAACGCCCGAGTTATCCAGTTCCGGCGGGGTGGGGGCGTCCGGCGTGTCCGCCAGGCTGGAGCCCAATTCGAGCACGTCCAGCATAGACGTGATGGCGTTCAGAGGAGTGCGCAATTCGTGCGACAAGGCGGCCAGGAATTCGTCCTTCGCGTTGTTCGCCACCTCCAGGGCGCTCAAGTGCGCCCGCGAGGCCTCCTGCTTTTTCGCGCGGGCGCTGATGTCGCGGATATTGCATTGAATGATCTTCTTGTCGTCGACCAGGTAAACGTTACTGACGAATTCGACCTGGATATGCTTTCCGCCCCTCGCGACCAGCGGAAGGTCTTCATAGCGGATGTACTGGTTGTCCTGCAGCTGCTGGAAGGCCTCTTTGTTTGCGGCGATGTCCTTGAGTTGTCCGATTTCCCAGAGCTTGAGACCGATGACTTCCCGAAAGGTATAATTCAAGAGATCGAGCAGAAACGGATTGGCGTCGATGATCTCGCCCGTTTCGCCGTCGAGGATGAGGATTCCGTCCTGGGCCGATTCGAAGAGCCGGCGATAGCGCAGCTCGGAGGTGCGCAGAGCGAGGTCCTTGTGATCCACCTGACCATTGGTGCGCGTTCGAACGGAGGCTTTGGCGATGCCGTTTTTCACGGGTCGAGATGGGCGTTCATGGAAATGTTCGCGTTGAGCAGCCGCGCCATGGGGCACTTTGTTTTTGCCGCCAGCGCGGCATCGATAAAGTGACTCTGGGCTGCGCCCGGCACCTTTGCGTGAACGTCGAGCTGAATGCGGGTGAGCGTCCAACCGGCCGCGAGTTCTTCCAGGGTGGCGGTCGCGGTGGTCTCGATGCGCTCGGAATGCAATCCGGCAAGCTCCAGCTCATTCGAGAGCGCCATGGAGAAACAGCCGCCGAGCGAGGCCGCGATGAGCTCGTCCGGATTGGTTCCGATTCCTTCGTCGAAGCGCGTCCGAAAGGAGTATTGGGTATTGAACAGCACTCCGCTCTCCGTGCTCATCGCACCGGATCCTTCCCGGAGGTTTCCTTCCCAGACAACTGAAGCAGATCGGTTTATGCTTTGGGGCGCGTGGATATCAGGCCTGAATTCCTGCCGGTGCATGGTTGTTGTTACGGCGCGCTTCTCCAGTGAGCCAATACCTTGTCGCTTCGACGGTAATAGCCGGCAGGCATGAGGCGAAAACTCCCGGCCTGACCGGGTTCCGAGTTCAGCAAGAGGCGCCCGCGTGCTGCAGCGATTGCCGTCTCCTATCGTGACGCTCGGCGGAACGGGACCAGCAGCCGTGCCCAGATGCGCCACTGCGGCTTGGTCGCAAAAAAACACCATGATTGCACCAAGGGGACCAGGCTCATGACGAGAGCATCGCAAACCGGACACTGCGATCGGGGAAAAAGGTGAAACTCCAGCCTTCGTCGATAGCGATCTTTGCGATTTCCTCCCATTGATTTCGTGGCGGGATCGCCTCCGAGCAGAGGGTGCTCAGTTCATCATAGGGAACGATGCATTCGCCACGGACTTGAACGTCGCGGCGCATGGTTTCGATTTGAGATTCTAACGCAGGGCGGTCTTGGACTGACCCGATGCCGCCGGAGTCGATTGGAAACATTCCAATCTCATACGCTCTTTCCGGAGCGGGTGGCCAATACCTTGTTCGTTCGATGGCAATAGCTTAGAGCTATCGCTGCTCGTCTTTTCTGGGTTGATTATTCTCGTGAGTTCCGCCTAGAATCAATGCCTTTCCCCACGGTATGGACCTTCGGCATTTGCGATATTTCGTCGCGGTCGCGGACGCGCTCAGTTTTACAAAGGGCGCTGAGAAGCTGCACCTCGCCCAGCCGTCGCTCACCCGCCAAATCAGAGACTTGGAGGAGGAGATCGGCGTCCGCCTGCTCGATCGAACGAAACAAAAGGTGAGCCTGACCGACGAAGGCCGCTCGTTTCTCGCGGACGCAAAGCGTGTCCTCAATCTGGCCGAGGACATTGTCGAGTCTGTGCAGCGTTTGAGCCGGCGTGAAATCAGCGCCCTCAACATCGGCTACCTGGCCAACCTTTTTTACGACCTGCTTCCGGTTACCCTCGCCTCATTCCAGCGTTCCTACCCCACCGTGTCGATCAACCTTTTCGACATGACCTGCGGCGATCAATTTCGCGCCATCGAGGATGGCAGAATCGACCTGGGTTTCGTCGGACTGCGGGAAGCCATCGAAGAACGCGGCTTCCAATTTCGCCCGATCGCCTCACACAGGGTGGTTGCTGCTTTGCCCAGGGATCATCCTGGGGCGAGCAAGCCGGCCATCAAACTCAAGGAGCTTGAGCCGATGTTTTTTATTGGGATGTCGGAATCCAGCTACCCGGGTTATCGGAGCTGGCTCACAGAGACGTGCCAGCGCGTCGGCTTCAGCCCGCGGGTCCTTCAAGATGCGGATATCGAACGGACGGTGATTCACTCGGTCGCCGCTGGCCTCGGCGTCGCTCTCTTACCCGAACAGGTGAAAAAACTTCCTCACGAAAGAGTTGTCTTTCGGCCCTTGAAACCGGCGGTAGCGACGGAATCATGTATCGCCTGGAAACGGGGGAATCCGTCCGCTGCGCTGAAAGCCTACGTTGAGATCGTCTGCGAGGTTGGCGGCAGCATGCGGTGACACGAGCTGTGGCGTCTTAGGTGGCGGTTGCCTCCCGGAGGTCCCGTGGCAAACCAGCGGGTTACCTCCGGGAAGCGTTCCGGGGGGAAGGCCAGCCGCCAGGGCGAGCTATCCAAAGATTGACTACGAGACCCGCCCATTGGAGTTGGCGCATTTCTTAAGAAACTTTCAAATTCTGCGGCGAAAAGACGAGGTCCAAGGGCTCGCGCGGGATGAGGCGCGTGCGCTCCCCGGAGTTCCGTTACGCGCTCGCCGTGGCCAGATGAGTCACGACCTCGATCTCGGCGGTTTGCGGAAACATGTCGAAGGGCGTGATCGAGACGACGCTGAAACGCTGTTGCAGTTCTGCGATGTCGCGGGCCAGAGTTGGTGGATTGCACGAGACGTAGATCATCGTGCGCGGCGGGGAATCCAGAATGGCGTGACGCATTTCAACGGAGAGTCCGGTGGCCGGCGGGTCAACGATCAAAGCCGTCGATGTCAGATCGCTCTGTTGCAAGAGCCAGCGTAATTCTGTGGTGACGTCGCCTGAGATATAGGCTTCGTTCGATCCGGCATCTTTCTGGGCGGCTTCGATCGCGAACCGGTCCCAATCGATTCCGACAACGCGCTCGAAGTGGCGTCCGAGCCGTTTGGTGAAAAATCCGGCGCCGCAAAACGCGTCGATGAGGAGGCTTGCTTCACCCGGCAAAATGCCGGCGATCATATCGGCCAGGGCCTCGCCGACCGCATCGTTTGTTTGCGCGAAAACGCGCGGTCCGGCATGCGCACGCAAAGTGTAGTGGCCATCGCGCACCCGTCCGGCGCGCAATTGCGCGAGGGCTTCGTTCACCTCGGGCGCGGCGATGGGACAACGCTCGATGTCCATCAACTGATGAACATCGCGGCGGTAGAATCCCACGACGCCGTCTTCGGCGTGAACCGTGATCCGGTTCCGATAACTGTAAGGCAAAGGCGAGGGGATGATGGGCCGCATGGGCGGCTCTGATAACCGGCCAATCCGCCGCATCGCCTGTTCGACTTGTCGCGCTTTCAACTCCAACTGATGCTCATAGGCGATGTGCTGGTAACTGCACCCGCCGCAACGTCCGAAGTATGGACACTCCGCAGCTACGCGATGGGGCGAAGAATCGAGCAGCTCCACCAATTCCGCTTCGGCAAACTGCTTTTTCTCGCGCACGATCTTTGCGGTGACGCGTTCGCCATCGATCGTGAATGGAACGAAGACCGCTTTCCCTTGATCGCGCGCGACGCCTTTGCCGCCAAAAGCAACGTCCTGGATTTGGAGATCGACCGAGCGCATTGCGCTGACAATAGCCCAGCCTTTCAAGGCTGGGATGCAAATGTCGCCGTGATCGTAAGTCCCGGCAGGGGACGGCAGACGCTTCTCGTCCGCAAGGGACTGACCCGATATTCGGTCCGCACGCCCAGCGCTAAAGCGCTGGGCTATTACCGTTCGGACATCATCCTCGAGATAGCTGCTTCGAGCTTTTCCAGTTTCACCGGTTTCACCAGGTGCGCGGAAAAGCCGGCCTCGAGGCTCTTGCCGATATCGGCGTCCATCCCAAAACCACTGATCGCAATTCCGCGGATATCGAATTTTTCTCGCAGATGCCGGAGCAGCTCCATGCCGTTTCCATCGGGCAAACCGACATCGCTGATGAGAAGATCGAAATGATTGTTTTCGGCGGCTGCCAGCGCCGAGCGCATGCTGTAAGCCGCGACCACCTGGTGGCCTCGCAACCTGAGCAACCGCTCCAACGCCGCGCAAGTGTCGGGATGATCGTCCACCAGCAGGATGCGAACGCTCCTTTGCGAGGTTTGCGCAGAGACTTCCGCGGGTCTGGATGGAGCCTCCTCCAGCCCCACCGTCTTTATGGTGAGGAGAAACGTTGCGCCGCGATTGCGTCCTTCGCTCTTGGCGATGAGCGAACCGCCATGGGCCTGTGCGAGTGATTTGGAAATGGTCAGGCCAAGGCCCAAGCCGCCAAAACGGCGCTCGAACGAATGCTCGCCCTGCTCAAAGGGATTGAAAATCCGCTGCATGATTTCGGGTTCGATGCCAATACCGGTGTCGCTCACGCCGATGGTTAGAATTTTCGGCATATGATTTGCGGACGATATGGTGATGGCGCCGTTCTCGCTGGTGAACTTGATCGCGTTCTTAACCAGGTTCCAAAAAATCTGCTGAAATTTCGCCGGATCGGCCATGACATGAAAGTCCCCGGCCCGCAGGTCGAGCCGGACCTGAAGCCTTTTCGCCTTCGCCTCGGAGGCGCAGATTTCGATCACATTCGAGATGGCCTGGTGCGCATCCACGGCCTCGAACTGTAATTGCAATTTGTCTTTCGTGATCCGGGTCAGGTCGAGCAAATCGTCGATGAGCTGACTTTCCAATTCGATGTTTCGCCGCATCATCGCGAGGGTGGCCTTCAGTTCGTCCGGCGCCGGGGATTCTGTTTTCAGGGCGTCGAGCGCGGCCAGAACGGGCGTGAGCGGTGTCCGTAATTCATGCGAAAGCATTGCCAGAAAGTTATCTTTCGTCCGGTTCGCCGCCTCGACCGTCGCCCGCTGCTGTTCGATCGCGGCTTCCGCCTGCCGTCGCTCCGCCATCCCTGCGGCCAGCGCCATGGCCGTAATGATGAGGACAGCCGTGGAAGTCTGCAAAATGAGAAGCGATTCGTTTTCCGTTTCCATGACGAATGGGCCGTAACCGTGCAATGTCCCCCAGACGGCCAGCGCGGAGAGAATGAAAATTCCCGTCGCCGTCTCGCGTTGCGTGAAACGGAAAGCCGTCCAAATGACAATCGCGCCGCAGATCAAGGCGATCGGGTAATTTTTCGCTGAGATCGTCAACCAGCCGCCAAAAACCGTGTGGCCCAGGACGAACAACAGAAGAAGAAGCGAGATGACCTCGGCAATCGCCGCGCGGTCCCAGCGACGGGTCGATGCGCCAGACCAAAGAACAATTAGCGGCGCGACGATAAGATCGCCCGCGATGTCGCCCAGCCACCAGGTCAGCCAGACAGCGCCGTAATCGGCCCAATTGGCGAAACCGGCGACGGTCAGACTCGTTAGGCCGAGAGTGGGACTAATGAGTGTGCTGACGATGACCGCGAGCGCGAATTTGAAAACGCCCTGAGCGCGGTCAAAGACTCCCGTGCCGCCGGCGAAGCGATGGACCAGCCAGGCCCCGGCCACCGCTTCCAGGGTGTTTCCCGTGGCGATGCCAAGGGAAGTGGGAAGATTGCCCGCCGTCGTCAGATTCACCAGAAACGCGCCGAGAAAAATGGCGGGCCACAATCGGTAGCCGAGCACGAGCAGCGCGGCGAGCGCGATGCCCGAGGGCGGCCACACGGCGGAAGCGCTGGCGTTTAGGAAGGCCAGCTTCAACCCGAGCTTGCCCACGATGAAATAAACCACCGTGACAAGGCCGATGATCAGCAGCGTGGAGAAACGTCGAGAATGCATTTCCAATCTCCCTCTACCTCTTCCTCTGGTTCTTCGCTACGAACGAATCACCAAAGGAGAAGAGGGCAGGGGAAGCGGAAGAGAAAGAGACGGGGCAGCTCCGACAACAGCCTCAATACTTCCGCACGTACGGATACTTCGACTCGTTGCCGAGCTCCGGCGGGAATTCCTGATAACCCGCATGGATGTACGGAATGTCGCTCCGAAGCAGTGGGTAGTAGGTCCCCCGGTTTGCGGGAAACGGAAAGGTGAAGATTTCGACAAGCCCCGCCTGGAAACGCATGAAACTGCGGCCTGTTCCCCGGACGATGCCGTAACCTCCCGCGGCGGCATTGCCCTCGCGCTCATTGATTCTTGCGATGGTCGTGGGCAACTCCGCGATGCCGAAGACCAGGTTGGAAAGGCCGCGGCCAAGCTTGCGGGTCGGGCCGTAATCATTCGAGGGAGGATCCTGAATATCGGCAAAACCGGAGATGGTGAAACCGAGGACGAGCGCAGTGGAAAGCAGAGTTCTCATGGGGGTTATTTCAGCTAACCAATTTCGGGCCGAATGGGCAACTCCTCATTTCGGATCGAGCGGTGGTTTTCTGCCGCCTGCCTTGATTGCGGGCTGCCTGCGTGTCGCGCGCATGGACGCATAGATGGTCACTCCCAGGATCAGGACAATGACGGCGAGCGAAATCCCGTTGGGGATGTGGAGCGAATCCGCCAGGATCATTTTCCCACCGACGAAGCCGAGGACGAGAGCGAGCCCGGTTTTGAGGTAAATGAAGCGATCGATCACGTGCGCGAGGACAAAGTAGAGGGAGCGGAGCCCCAAAATCGCGCAGATGTTGGAGGTGTAGATGATGAATTGATCGGTCGTGATCGCGAAGACGGCGGGAATCGAATCGACGGCGAAGACCAGGTCCATGATATCGATGACGATCAAGACCAGCGCCAGGGGCGTGAGCATCCAGTGGCCCTCGACTTTCACGATAAATCGCTGCCCGTGGTATTCGGGCGTGACCCGCATCCAGCGCCGGCAGAGCCGAAGGACGAAATTGCTCTCCAAGTCGATTTCCTCGCCGTGGCTCACGAGCATGCGGATGCCGGTGATGAGAAGAAACGCTCCGAAGATATAGAGGACGAAATGAAACCGCTCGACCAGCGCCACACCGATCCAGATCATTAGCCCGCGCATGATGAGCGCGCCGATGATGCCCCAGACCAGCACCCGGTGCTGATACTTCCGGCGCACTTGGAAGTAGGTGAAGATGAGAACAAAAACGAAGATGTTATCGACGCTGAGCGAGTACTCGATGAGGTAAGCCGTAAAGAAATCGAGCGCGGCGTCCGGCCCCTTCATGTGCCAGACCAGGAGGTTGAAACTCAGGGACAAGATCACCCATACGATGCTCCACGTCGCTGCTTCGCGAATGGAGACGACGTGCGCTTTTCGGTTGAAGCCGACGAGGTCGATGGCGAGCACAAGGAAGACGCCAAGATGAAAGGCGACCCAAAACCAAACGCTCGTAGACACGGCGCAGACCGTTCCATGCAGTCCACGCTGTCGCAATCGCAAAGCGCTGCCGGGATTTTCACCTCCTGCTCTTGATATGATCCCGGGAGGAATCGGCCTGGTTGAAAGGGATTAGGATCAGGATCAGGATCAAGATCAGGAGCAAGACCGAGGCAACCCTCGCGCATCCAGTTTTCGCTCGCGCATCGGGACGTTCTTCGTAGCTTGTCCGACCGCATGGATGCCGAATTGGAAAAGCTCGTTGAGTCAGGAAAGCTGACCGCGCGCGGAGCCGACCAACTCGAAAAACTCAAGCCCGGCGCCTTCTGCTTGCACAAGAGCTGGGGATTCGGCCGCGTGGCCGAATGGAACCTTCTCCTCAATCAAATCCTGATCGATTTTCCCGGGAAAAAGGGGCACGCGATGCAGTTATCCTACGCCGCGGATAACCTCACCTTGATCCCGCCGGAACATTTTCTGGCAAAAAAAGCGAACGACCTCGAGGGGATCAAGGCGCTGGTCAAAAAAGATCCGGCCGGTCTCATGCGAAACATTCTCGAGAGCCTCGGGGGCGCGGCCACCGTGACGCAGATCAGCCAGCTAATGCTGGGCGATATCTTCAGCGAGCCTGAATGGAAGCGCTGGTGGGATTCCACGAAAAAAATCCTGAACAAAGAAGGGTACTTCCTCATCCCGACAAAGAAAAGCGAGCCCATTCAATTGCGAGGCGAGAAGGTCTCCCGGGCGAACGAATTGATCGCTTTTTTCGAGCAGGCGCGCCAGCCGAAGGAACAGGCGGCGGCGCTGGACCAGATCATCAAGTTTCACAACGAATTCGACAAACCGGAAACGCAGTTGCAGCCGATCGTCAACACGATTGAAGAGGCCGCCGCGCGGAATCAACGCCTGAATCCGGCGCTGGTCTTTGAGCTGGTCATGGCGCGCGACGATTTGCTCGAGCGCTGTCCCCAACTCAAAGCCACTAACCCCGAGCTGACTTTGACTCGCCTGATCGCGCAGGAGGAAGCCCGGTTGCCGGCGATCCTGCCGAAACTCCCGGCCGGCAAGGAACGCCGCGTCCTGCATGCGTTGCCGGCCGCGCTGGGTCCCGGGTGGACGGTGCGCGGATTTCAATTGATGCAGAGCAATCATGCCCGGGCCGTCCTCCAGATTCCGCGGGTGTTCGCGGAGGCGGGACTCCAGGCTGAGCTGCGCGCTTATCTTCACCGCGGAATCCGCGAGCATTCCGTCACCAGCGAAGCGCTGGTCTGGCTCTGCAAGGAACGCACGGGGGAATGGCGGGAGCTAATCACACCGGATTTGCTCGGCGCGATCCTGTCGGCGCTCGAGCGCGATCAACATAACGAGAACAGCCGCGGCAGTAAGCTGCGCGATCTGTTGCTCGACGATCGTGAATTGATTCCCGACATGTTTACCGGCGCCGAGAGCAGTGTGGCGCGAGACGCCATGCGCCGGCTCATGCTCACCCCGGTTTTCGATGAGCTGACGAAACGCTCGCTCCTGGCGCGAATTATCAAACTCTATCCGGAACTCGAAAGCGTCATCACGGGTGAACAAAAGGAGGAAAAGAGCGAGGCCTTGATTGTCTCCTGGAGCAGCCTCGACAAGCGCAAAGCCGAATACGAGGAGCTCGTGAACAAGAAAATTCCCGAGAACAGCAAGGAAATCGGGGTTGCGCGTTCCTACGGCGATCTTCGGGAGAATTTCGAATTCAAAGCCGCGAAGGAAATGCAGGCGGTGCTCATGCGCCGGAAATCCGAGCTGGAAACCGCGCTCCATAACGCCCGGGGGACCGCTTTCGAAAGTCCCGATACGACCCAGGTTTCCATCGGCACGATCGTGACTCTGAGAGATTCCGATTCCGGGAAGGAAGAGGTTTACACGGTGCTCGGCGCGTGGGACGGCGACCCGGATCGGGGGATCATTTCCTACCAGACCGCGATTGGCCAGGCGTTGCTCGGCCATAGAGTGGGCGAAATCGTCACCCTGACCAACGACAACGAGACGAGGCGCTTCGCCATCATTTCCATCGAGCCCGCGCCCGTCGACGTAACGCCTCCCGATCCATCATTGACGGAAATCCCGGCTGAACCAGTCGCGGCTGAGTAGTCAAAAACGCTGTTTCACTCGAAAGCGCTGTAGCAACGGCGCTCCGTCGCCGTTCCGTTACGCGCCGACAGAGCGGCGCGGCTACAGCGCTGTCATCAGCCGCCGCGCTACTGGACATGGATGGCGTCTTCACTCAAAATGCCGTCCTTCCTTATGAGCGACCCAATCCTTATCGCGCAAGGCGCGGAACCCATTTATCTCCTGCCGAAAATGGCGAATCGCCACGGCCTTATCGCCGGAGCGACCGGGACCGGCAAGACCGTAACATTGCAGACACTGGCGGAGAAATTTAGCGCCTGCGGCATTCCCGTATTCATGGCGGACGTAAAAGGCGATCTCGCCGGCATGTGCCAGGCAGGCGGCAACAATCCGAAGGTCATGGCGCGCGTCCAGGAACTCGGGATTTCCGATTTCAAAGGCGAGGCCTGCCCCGTCGTGTTCTGGGACGTCTTCGGCGAAAATGGGCATCCGGTGCGCGCGACCGTTTCGGAGATGGGGCCATTGCTGCTCGGGCGCCTCCTCAGTTTGAACGACACGCAGGCGGGCGTCCTCAACATGGTGTTCAAAATTGCCGACGAAAGTGGTCTGTTGCTGCTCGATTTGAAGGACCTTCGCTCGATGGTGCAGTACGTCGCCGACAATGCCGACCAATTCAAAACACAGTATGGCAACGTCTCCGCCGCAAGCGCCGGCGCGATCCAACGCAGCCTTCTCGAACTCGAAACCCAGGGCGCGGACCGGTTTTTTGGCGAGCCCGCGCTAGACCTCGATGACCTGATCCAGACCCAGAGCGGGCGTGGCGTCGTCAATATCCTGGCGGCGGAAAAATTGATGCAACAGTCGCCGAAAGTTTACGCGACGTTTCTCCTCTGGTTGCTTTCCGAGCTCTTCGAGCGGCTCCCGGAAATTGGCGATCCCGAAAAGCCCAAGCTTGTTTTCTTCTTTGACGAAGCGCACCTGCTCTTCGATGACCTCGAGCCCGCGGTAGCACAAAAAATCGAGCAGATGGTGCGATTGATCCGCTCGAAAGGCGTGGGGGTTTATTTCGTGAGCCAGAATCCGCTGGATATTCCCGATGTTGTCCTGGGTCAGCTGGGGAACCGCGTCCAGCATGCGTTGCGCGCCTTCACCCCACGGGATCAAAAGGCGGTCTCGGCCGCCGCGCAGACGTTTCGGCAGAATCCGAAGCTAAAAGTCGAGACCGTCATCACCGAGCTTGGCGTGGGCGAAGCGCTCGTCTCCATGCTGGATGACGAAGGCAAACCGGGGATCGTGGACCGGGCCAAAATTATTCCGCCCCGCAGTCAGGTTGGGGCGATCACCCCCGAGCAGCGGAAGCAAGTCATCGGATCATCGATTGTGGCCGGCCACTATGAGAAGGCCGTCGATAGCGAATCCGCCTACGAGAAATTACAGGCCCGGGCGGCGGAAAAGGCCGCCAGTGCCGGTGCCCCCGCCGCGACTGAGACGCCGGCGGCCGAAGCGAGCAAACCGTCGTTTCTCGAATCAGTTTTCCAACCCACGGTGGGTCCGCGCGGAGGAGTGCGCGATTCCATGGCGACAAGCATGATGAAGAGCGCGGCACGGGCCGCGAGTAGTCAGATGGGCCGGCAGATCGTGCGGGGATTGCTCGGCAGCTTTTTGGGCGGCGGTCGCCGCAGGTAGGATCCGGCAGTGCGGGACTGCGCCGTCCGCCCCCATAAGTTACGAGCAACTATTTCTTGGGCGCAGCGCTTGGGCTGGTGGAGGCCTTGGCGTCTTTCTTCGCGCTCTTGTCCGCCTTCACTTCCACTTCCTTGGCGGTCATCGTGTACATGATCGTGACTTTGTCGCCGACTTTGAGGTCGCCAGTGACTTTTGTATTCGAATCGCGATCGATTTCGAAGCGTTCCTTGCCCTTCGTGACAACAATCATGGTGTCACTTAATTCCTCGACCGGTCCGGTGACCTGATAGCTTTTCGCGCCGGCCAATGCAGTGCCGCATAAAGCGAGTGTCCCCGCGGCGACGAGACTGAATAATGTGTTTAGTTTCATGAAGGTATAGAAGGCCGGAAGGAAGAAACTATTCAAGCTTTTCGACAAGGCTGGCCGGACTGACCAACGCAGTAGCCGCCCCGCTGGTCGGGGCGTCCGGGGAACGGCGATCCCGCAGGCGCGGGACCGTCGCTACAGCACGGAAGCCTGGCCAAGGTCCAACAGCTGAGCGGCCTTTATTCTTCCCGGCAATCCGATACACTCTGAGCCATGCCAGCTGTTCCGCTCGGGGAAATCGTTGATTTCGTGGGGGGCGAATTTGTCGGAGACCGAACTCGATCGGTCACGGCCGTGGCGCCACTGGCGCAAGCGAGCCCGGAACAATTGAGCTTCCTGAGCAATCGCAAGTACGCGGCCCAGCTTGCCGAAACCAAGGCAGGCGCAATCCTGGTGCCCCAGGATTTGGAAGGCCGGGACGAGCGCTGGATTCGGGTAGCCGATCCTTACTTCGCTATCGCGCGAATCATGACCCGCTGGTTTGGCGCGCGGCCAATGCCAAAGGGGGTGTCGCCGAAGGCTTCCATTGCGCCAAGCGCCAAACTGGGGACGAATGTGGCCGTCGGCGCGTTCACGACGATTGGCGACAATGTCGTAATCGGTGACAACGTCACAATTTTCCAAGGCGTCTCGATTGAAGCCGGTTCAACCCTCGGGGAGGGCTCGATCGTCTATCCGAATGTAGTTATTTACGATGGCACTCGCATCGGCCGTCGCTGCATCATCCACGCGGGCGTCGTCATCGGCTCAGATGGATACGGCTTCGCCATGCACGATGGCAAGCATCACAAGATCCCGCAGATCGGCATCGTCCGGATTGAAGATGACGTGGAGATCGGAGCCGGGACCACGATCGACCGGGCGGCCCTCGGTGAAACCGTGATAGGCGAGGGGACCAAGATCGATAACCTGGTGATGATCGGACACAACGTGAAAATCGGGAAGCATTGCCTGCTCGTCTCGCAGGTCGGCATCGCCGGTTCCACCGAGCTGGGCGATCATGTTTTTGTGGCCGGACAAAGCGGATTCTCCGGCCACCTCAAGATCGGACATCGCGTCCAGGTCGCCGCGAAAAGCGCCGTCCTCGAGGACGTGCCCGACGACACCAAGGTCATGGGCTCCCCGGCCGTGCCCTTCAAGGAATTCGCCCGCCGACAGGCCGCCCTAAAGCGCCTGGCCAAAAAGAAATCGCCGTAGTCGACAGGCCGTTCCCTGCGCTCACTTCTTCCGATTTAACGTTGCAACGACGCTTCAACGATTGCAATCAATCCTTCGCCGGTCCCGCCATCGTCTTCACGCCGACACGCGCGAGGTATTCCTCCACCTGGAGAAGATTATCCGCCCCACGTTGGACAATTTTCAGGAGATTATCCATCGACGACACTTCTTCCAGTTGCTCGGTCAGGAACCATTGGAGAAAATTGATCGTGATATAATCATTTTCCGACCGCGCCAGTTCCACGAGCGCATTGATCTGATGCGTCACCTTCACTTCCTGGTCGAGTGACAGCTTGATCGCTGCTTCGGCCGTCTTGAAGTTGGCCTGGGGCGCATCGATCGCCGGAAGCACTACGCGTCCACCTGCGTCCACGACGTATTTAATGAAACGCATCGCGTGCTCCTTCTCCTCTTCCGCCTGGGCGAAAAAGTGCTCGGACAACTGCGGCAGCGCGTCGGCCGCGAAGTGTGCCGCGATCGCGACGTATTGCAGGGAAGCGCCGAATTCATTTCCAATCTGCTCGTTGATGGCGTCGACTACTTTGTTGCTGATCAGCATAAGAACCTTTCTGTGAAGACTATTTCCTCTACGCCACGATTGCATTGCACTCAAATGGCTTCCTCTCGCTGCGGGCGGATCCGGTACACGCAAAAGCCCCGCGGCTCGTTTCCAAGCGCGGGGCCTTTGTTCTGGCGACGTCCTACTCTCGCACAACCTATCGTCGCACTACCATCGGGGCTGCAGCGTTTCACTTCCGTGTTCGGAATGGGAACGGGTGGTGCCACTGCGCTATGATCACCAGAGTGCGTAACCGCACGGGCGTTTCGATGCTTCGCATCGAGGCCTTTCGATCACGACCTCTGGTGGTCGCCAACTTGTCTAAAGAACCGCCGCCGATTCTCTGATGTCTACATACAGGAAGTGTTCCGCATTTAAGGCTTCGTTTTATTAATTATTAGAGTCATTCCCTTCAATTTGCCGTCCCGCTTCCGCGGGACGGGTTAATTGAAAAGTAAATGACCAAGCCGAACGAGTTATTAGTATTACTTAGCTGAACGTATTACTACGCTTACACCAGTAACCTATCAACGTGGTGGTCTACCACGACTCTTCAGGGAGAACTCATCTTGGGATAGGCTTGGCGCTTAGATGCTTTCAGCGCTTATCCTTTCCGAACATAGCTACCCAGCACTGCCGTTGACACGACAACTGGAACACCAGCGGTTCGTCAGACTCGGTCCTCTCGTACTAGAGTCTGAACCCCTCAATTCTCCTGCGCCCACAG
>DASZDO010000006.1:0-100301 GCA_035941955.1 Chthoniobacterales bacterium | reverse complement strand
GCCTATCCCTATGGAAATTCAGGATAACGCAAATCATCGAGCGCCACGTCGATAAAGTCCGGTTCGGGGTCGCGCTGGAATCGGACAGCCTCGATGCTCTGCAAGCCGTCCTTCAGCGCCTTAAGGACGCGGTGCATCCCGTCCATGACTCGCCCGTCTGCGGACAGGATAATGGGAAAGCTCAGATCGGCTTCGTTAATCAGCTTAGCGTGCTCCATTACGGCCCGACACGTCGCGTCCTGCGCGCCACCGCTGAACCAATGCGGTTCGTCAATCTCACGAATGGCGTCCAAAGGAACGCGGATGCGCGGGAAGTCTTTCGTGAGCAGAACCAGCCGGTCGACGTCCCATGCGGTGAATCGGCCCTGATTTGGCCGCAAGTAATACTGTTTCCTCAACGCCGCTTGTTACTAGAGAAGCCCTCGCTCCGCGAGGTATTCCTCTCCCTTGTCCAAAAGCCACCACTCCGTGCCAGCGCCGTAGGTCTGCTGCGGCTCATCTCCATCGGTCGCCATTTCAAGCTTTCGCAGTTCGCGCAGATTGCGCTGAGTCAGGCGAAGGCTCGCGCCGACTTCCTTCGCAATTTCCTCTTCGTATGCGTTTTGGTGTTCAAATATGGCACCCTCTTCCGATCCTCTCGCCATCATCACCAAGGCGGTATGCTGTATCTTCGGAAGGTCGGCGTATTTATATGGTTTTGGTGCTTCTTCGTCGCCAGCCAAGCGTCTGGCGTAAACGAGCTCGTTTCCGGCGTTCGAGCGGCGCCACGTGGTTGGAATGAAATTGTGGAGCTGCGATACAACGAGCCCGGCGCTCTTGAGCTTGTTAATGTGGACCTCGGTTTGGTCTATAGGGCTGCTAATAGCTGGGGCAATCTCTTCGACGCTCATCGGTTTGCCGCTGTGTCGGCTTGGAAGCAGACTGAGAATCTTAAACTGAATGTCCGGCATCTCCCGCTCGCGCTCTTTCTGTTTTGCCCGCTCTTGCTGATACTTGGCTATCTCGGCTTGCACCGTTTGCAGTTCGCTTTTGAGATTGGCAATCTCCGCGCTCGATTGCTCAAGAGCCGCGTTCGCCTGTTCACAATTCGCGTCCGATGTTGCAAGAGCCGTCTCCAAGCGCGCTATCTTCGCTTTCGCCTTGCGCGCAGTCGTGCCGTCCTCCATCGCCTTCACCAAGCGAGCGTATCTCGAAAGCCTGGCCTTAATCGCGGGCCGATCCAGCTCCTGAATGGAGTTGACCAGTTCTTGCATACGGCTCGTGAGACTTTTGGGGACGGCCATATCGCTTGCGAATCTCAACCAAATCTGAAACAGTGAACTGTGGCAACGTTAGGATTCACCGCGCTCGAATTGGGTAAGGAACGACCGGCCCTTCGGGCCCGGGTGGACGACCAACGCCGAGGTGAAATCCTCTGCCGAAAGGTTTTCCAGGAAGCACGTTGCCGCGGCGTTCGCGAGTTCTGAATCGCCTTGCTCCAGGCACGTTTCGAGCAGCAAACCGAGTTCATCGAGTACTGGTGGAGAGAGAGCATAGAATATCGTTCCCGCACAAAGTGGCTGAAATCCGCGAAGAGGCCGCAAAGCTCAAAGGTGCCGTCATCCTCGCAGAAGACGTTCGTGGACGAATCCAAGTGGTGCGCAAACTCCGGGAACAATGAAACCAGTCTTGCGTGCAGGTCGACGGTAGTCATCGGCTTGGTATTGCTAATGTGTGATTTATCCCATCACTATCACTAGTTATCCGGCCGCGGCGCAAGCAAGTTTGCTATATATCGTATCAAGTCGAAGCTTGCTGTCGATGTGGTGGCGCATCCTATTTGTTTCAGGCCTTGCCGTGGCCGGATTTGCACTGGTCGTCGCATTGATGCCTCCTACCGTTTGCGGCGCCGGACAAACTGAACACATCATTGGCGACATACGAGCGCTCAAGGCCCAATTGGAGCAGCACCGGCGTCTGAATGGAACTTATCCGACGACGGAGGAAACGTTCAGCGTGCTGGGTAACGTCCTAAAAGATCCTTGGGGTGTAGACTATTTTTACAGCTGTCCAGGGAAGCGCTATTCACGTGGATACGATCTCTTTTCTGCCGGACCTGACCGCCAACCCTACACGGCAGATGATGAATGGGGCGAAGAGTCGTAGATCACATCAGAAGAGAACGTTTGTTATATGTTAGGTAAAATTCGCCGCTGGGTGGCGTACGGTCATTCGGCCGGCGGGATGACAACCTGTTTGGTCGCAGTGATTGCCCCACGTGTGACATCAAAAGTGTACGAGATTCCGTCTACGGTGGTGAGTCCAAAGGTATTTTCTGGGTTGCGAGGAGCTTCCGGTCCCGGGAACTCCTCTTCTATCTCTTTTGGCCGAAAAAACCATTCATAATGGCTTACTGAAGGCTCCACTTTGCTCGCGTCCTTCACGAGGTCGGCTGTTGAGAATTGCCCGAGCCGTTTGCCCCGATCGTAAAAGACGACGGCAACATCCTCTCGCGACGGCTTCTGACCACCCGGCCAATCGTATATGGCAACCAGGTAACGTCCATCGTTGGAAAGGAAGCACTTAAAAGCATACCATCCTTTCACCCGCCAGAGTTCGCGTAGCGACCCATCGTCGCGCAGTTCGTAGGCGACGCCGAATGGTTCTCGTGTAATCTTAGCCTGCTCGTTCCAATGCGGGGGGAGCATCGTAAAGAAAAATCGCCCGGAATCGGAAACCGTGATCAGTGGATCTGCAAATCGCGGCATGTCAGCAAGGCATGACGCGATTGTGGTGAAAAAGACAATCAATGGAAGGAAGCGCATAGGATGAGGCTATCCCGAGCCTTCCACGGAAGCCAGCGCATTTGGAAAGGTCGCGTCGCGCGCCCAAGCGAAACGTTACGATTGATACATGTCATGAAATGGCGTCCTCAGGGACGCTCCGCTGCGGCCTGAGGCTGCGGAAAATTGTCTTTTTGGGGATTACCTGGTCGAGCTCAATCCGCCGGCAGGGCATGTCACGAAAGCTCGCATCCGTGCGGGAATTTTCCCTGCACGGCATCGGACTTCTTTGTTGTTGATCCCTTGCTCGAATCCCGTCACGATCAGATTCGTCGCCCCTTGGGACCAAACCCCAAACCCACAGAAAGAACCCAAAAATGAAAACAAGATCAGCTCTACTCCACTCCCTCGGCGCCCTGGCGCTGCTGGTGTTGGCCGCGTTCCCGAGTTCGTCCGCTCTGGCCTCTCCAGGGTGTGGAGACCCGGACGTTTACTATGAATATGGAGGCCCTACCGGACTCCAAGTCGAAATGGAGACCGACACGCCGATTCCCTGCACCCCCTGCAGCGGAAATTTTACGCCCATCATCTTCTATACAACCAACGGGCAAAATCCCACGCATACTGGCAGTACCCCTGGCTCAGGCACCATGATATACTACGGGCCCATTCCCATACCTCTCTACCAGTGGAGGTACTTTAGGGCGATCACCTATAAAGGATGCTGCTCTTATCAGGATTCGGGCGTCACCTATTTTGACATATCCAACCCCGTCCAATAAGAGACGGGGTCCGGTTTCAGCCGGATCCGCTGCGGCCTGAGGCTGCCGAAGATCGTCCAAATTACGATTGGGCCGGCTCTCTCGATTCACAGGAAGGCAGGTTCAACCAAGGTTCGCAGCCGTGCGGAATTCTCCGGCACGGCTGCGGATTCTTGCGGCCATCAGCCCCGCGCAAGAGAGCAGAAGGAACGCGAACGGCCTCTCCGCACCTTGCCAGGGATGGCAGCAAACGCCTAACCAGCAAGAACGGAAGAACGACCGCCATTCCTTGGTGGAGGTTCCAGGGTGCATGGGCTTAACTACCTCCCCCACCCTTCCTGGCTACTGCAAGTTGTAAGCCTCGACCAAGCCTATGCCGGCCGTGTTATCCATTCCGCGCACGATGGCGGTGTAGTTGCCGGCGGGGAGATCCTGGACGAGGGCCGATTCGAAATCGTTGGTCGGTGGAATAGTTGTGGCCTCAATCTCTTCTTGCTGGCTGCTGCCATCAGGACGCGTCTTCCAGTTGTCGTTGGAAGCAACTAGCGTCCCACTGCCGTCGCGCAGCTCCAGGGTGGGATCGCCCAAAGCGCCGGCGACGGGGACAGATGGTCCAAGCGCGCGCACCAGCATTCTGGCTGTCCCGACGCCACTCCCGCCCCCGACAATCAGGCCGCCGATCATGACGTTATCCCCTGTGTCCACAAATCCCCGCGTGCTGATGTTCGCCAGCTGGGAGTTGGCCCCCTGCCCCAGGTCGTAGACTTCGACCAGGCCCACGCCCGTTTCCCCATGCTGTCCCGCCAGGATGACGGTATAGGCCCCCGGACTAAGAGCCATCAGGATAGCTGATTCCGAATCGTTGGTTGGCGGAATGGTCGTGCTCTCAATGTCTTCTTGCTGGCTGCTTGCGCCCGAGCGGAATTTCCAGTTGTCGTTAGTCGCTAATGTTGTGCTGCCTTGATGCAGCTCCAAAGTTGGATCAGACAAAGTAACGCCAGCTCCATTGAGCGAAGGACCTATCCCACGAATCAAGATCCTCTTTAGCTCGGTCCCGGTTATGATAAAGCCACCGATGAGAACCTTGTCATCGGTCAGAACCCGCATGCGTGTGGAAATGTTGAGCATCGCGGGAGGGGTTGGTGGCCCACCGTATAGTTCCGCGCTTGAAGTAGACCCGCCAAAGCCCATATAACCAGCCGCAACGAGCACTTCGCCGTTTGGTAACAGCGTCGCCGTGTGATTCACACGCCCGGTGCTGAGGCTACCGGTCGCCGTCCAGGTCCCCTGCACGGGATCGTACAGTTCCGCGGTAGGCAGAAAGGCGCCGTCCGGCCCGGATCTCATCCCTCCAACGACGAGAACCTTGCCATTAGGCAGCAACGTCGCCCTGGATTTTTCACGTGCAGTGCTGAGGCTAGCGGTCGTCGTCCAGGTCCCAGCCACGGGATTGTACAATTCCGCACTGGCGAGAGTGCTACCGCCGCCATAACCGCCAGCGACCAGCACCTGCCCGCCGGGCAGCAAGGTCGCCGTGGCGTCATAGCGTGCGTTAGCCAGGCTGCCCGTCGATGCCCAGACCCCGGTGGCTGGATCGTATATTTCCGCGCTTGCGAGAGGGCCGCCGCTATAACCTCCCGCCACCAGGACCTTGCCGTCAGTTAGCAACGTCGCGGTGGCTGAACTGCGGGCAGCGCCGGGATTGCCGGTAATCGTCCAAGTCCCACTTATCGGATCGTACAGTTCCGCGTTTACGATTTGGACGCCGCTGTCATACCCTCCCGCCACCAGCACCTTTCCGTTGGGCAGTAACGTCGCCGTGTGCTGAGAGCGTGCGACGTTGAGGCTGCCCGTCGATGTCCAGCCCCCGCTCGCCGGATCGTACAACTCGGAGCCGGCAAAGCCAACAACCATGTCTTCTTCCCGAACAGTTAGTCCGCCTGCGGCGAGGACTTTGCCGTTGGGCAGCAACGTCGCCGTGAAATTCCAGCATTGGACGCCGAGGCCGCCCGTCGTCGTCCAGGTCCCGCTCGCGCTATCGTAGAGCTCCGCGCTAAAATCGCCACCGCCAGTCCCGGCGGCGAGGACTTTTCCGTTGGGCAGTAACGTCGCCGTGTGGTTAGAGCGTGGAATGGCGAGGCTGCCGGTCTGTTCAAAAACACCGGAACCGCCCGCGCACGGGTGCGCGAACACCAACCCTGCACCGAAAAAGGCCACCACAGAGGCAATCTGTTTTTGCGCACCTGGCCAGTAACGGCGAAAAGCGCCTACCCGGTGGAAAGCGAGTGACAGCGGAGATTTCTCCGTCGGGATTTTCTGAGTCAAGGAGGCATTCATATGCTTTTGATCCTTTCGTGCATTCGGGCTACTGCAAGTTGTAAGCTTCGACCAAGCCTACGCCGGTCGTGCTGTCCGTTCCGCGCACAATGGCGGTGTAATTGCCGGCCGGAAGATCTTGGACGAGAGCAGATTCGAGATCGTTGTTAGGTGGAATAGTGGTGGCCTCAATCTCTTCTTGTTGGCTGCTGCCATCAGGACGCGTCTTCCAGTTGTCGTTCAAAGCAACCAGTGTCCCGCTCCCATCGCGCAGCTCCAGGGTGGGATCGGTCGCGGCACCCGCGACGGGGACCGATGGTCCTAGGGCGCGCACCAGCACCCTGGCCGTGCCGACGCCACTGCCGCCACCGACAATCAGGCCGCCGATCATCACATTATCCCCTGTGTCCACAAATCCCCGCGTGCTGATGTTCGCCAGCTGCGAGTTTGCCCCCTGCCCCAAATCGTAAACCTCGACCAGGCCCACGCCCGTTCCCCCATTCGCACCAGCAAGGATGGCGGTGTAGGCCCCCGGACTGAGCATCGCCAGGATGGCCGATTCCGAATCGTTGGTTGGCGGAATGGTCGTGCCCTCAATGTCTTCTTGCTGGCTGGTTGCATCCGATCGGACTTTCCAGTTGTCGTTAGTCGCCAGGATTGTGCTGCCTTGATGCAGTTCCAAAGTCGGGTCAGACAAAGTAACGCCGGCACCGTTGAGCGAAGGACCTATCCCGCGAATGAGAACTCTCTTTAGCTCAGTCCCGGTAATGATAAAGCCGCCGATGAGCACTTTGTCATCGGTAAGAACGCGCATTCGCGTGGCAATATTGAGCAAGGTGGGCGGTGCTGATGGCCCGACGTACAATTCCGCGCTCGAGAGAGTGTTGCTGCCGTCGTAACCGCCTTCCATAAGCACCTTGCCGTTGGGCAGCAACATCGCGCTTTGATAAGAACGACCGGTAATCAGGCTTCCGGTAGGCATCCAGGCCCCGCTCGCTGGATCGTAGAGTTCCGCGCTCGAAAGGACGGTGGCGCCGTCATCACCGCCTGCCACGAGGACCTTCCCGTGGGGCAGCAACGTCGCCGTGCTGCCACGGCGCGCGCTGCCCAGGCTGCCGGTCGCCGTCCAGGTCCCGCTCACCGGATCGTACAGTTCCGCGCTGGCGAGAGGCTGTGTGTTATTAGAGCCGTTCAGGCCGCCGACAACGAGCACCCGGCCATCGGGTAGTAAGATTGCCCTGTGGTGATAGCGTGCGTTGCCAAGGCTCCCGGTAGCCGTCGAGGTTCCGCTGGCCGGATCGTACAGCTCCGCGCTGGCCATAACCCCATTGCCGTAACCGGTGTCCCCGCCCGCGATGAGCACTTTCCCGTTGGGCAGCAGCGTTGCTGAATGATGGGCGCGAGCGGTGATCAGCCGACCGGCCGGGCTCCACGTCTCGCTTGCCGGATCGAACATTTCCGCGCCCGGGAGAACAAAGACATCGAGTCCGCCGGTGACGACGGCCAAACCGTTCGGCAGCAACGTCGCCGCGTGCACATACCGTGCGGAGGTCATGCTGGCGGTAGCGGCCCAAGTCCCGCTTGCCGGATTGTAGAGCGCCGCATTCGGGCGAGCTCTTGTGAGGTGGCCATCAAAATATGATCCGCCTTCTGTCAGCACCTTGCCGTTGGGCAGCAATGTCGGCGCGTAAGTGCCGGCGTTGGTGGTGATCGCCCAGGTCCCGCTCGCTGGATCGTACAGCTCCCCGGAGGCGAGTACTTTTCCGTTGGGGAGCAACATCGCCCAACCCCCGAAACTTGGGGCAACACGGCTGCCGGTCTCTTCAAAAACACCGGGAGGACCGGCGCGAAGCTGCGCCTGTATGAGCCCCACGCCCAGAAACAGCAACAGGAACGCGACCCGCCTTATCGCATTTTGCCAGGGACGGTGGCAAGCGCCCAACCAGCGAAAACCGAATGACGGCCGACATTCGTTCGACGAGGTCTCTGGGTTCATACTGTAGACCATAGGCTGCACGATCTTCCGCGGCAATCGTAATCCCACAATTCGATAAGTCGTTTTAATGACAAACCACAGGGGGTTGCCGAATTCGCCGCCGGAAGGCAGCGGAAACGGCGTTGACGAAGGCGGATTGCCTGAGACATTGAGCACTACTTCCGAAAGATGCCTATTATGAGAAAAACGACCTGCCTCTCTTTGTTGCTGACCGCCGCAGCCCTCGCGGTCCTACCCCTGATTGCCACCAGCGCCCACGCGGCCAAGGGCGATATTTACGAAACGAACCTGGACCAGGTCCTCAGAATCCGTCCCTTTGGCGGTGGAACCCCGGTCACCTTCGCGATCGGACTTTCGAATCCGAAAGGCCTCGTTTTTGATGGCAACGGCCGCCTCTACGTGGCGGACGCTGGCGCTGGCAGAATCATGACCTACACCCTGCCCGATGGGGCGGGCACTCCCTACGCGCAAGCGCTTGAATCCCCGGTTGCCCTCGCGTTTGACTCCGCGGGCAATTTATACGTAGGAGAGGCCGGGAACGGTAGAATCCTTAAATTCAGTCAAACGGGCGCGGAGAGCACTTTTGCTACCGGAATCGATGGACCGGCTGGCTTCGCTTTCGCCACCAATGGCAATCTGTTCGTGTCAGAATTTGAGGGGGGCAGCATCGTCCAAATCACTCCCGCGGGGGTTAAGACAACGTTTGCGACCGGACTCGATTTGCCCGCGGGCCTAGCCTTTGACAGCTCAGGCAATCTTTTCGCGGCGGACTCCGGCTCCGGCACCATCTTCAAGTTTACCCCTGCTGGGACCAGGTCCTCCTTCGCCACGGGGCTGGGCCGGCCATATGGGATCGCCTTTGAAGACTCAGGGAATCTTATCGTGGCCGATAATGAGGAGGGCGCGACCTACCGGTTCACTCCCGCCGGAGTTAGATCCACCCTTTTTTCCAGCGACTTCAATACGCCGCAGTTCGTCGCCATCGAGCCCGCGCCGCGTCAGTTCCTGAATATCAGCACCCGCGGTTTCGTCGGGGGCGGTGAGCACAATCTCATCGCCGGGTTCATCGTCGGTGGAAACTCGCCGATTGGCACACTCATCGCCGTGCGTGCCATTGGCCCTTCGCTCGCTACGGCGGGAGTTGCCGATCCCCTGGCGGATCCACTGCTTGGAATATATGACTCGCAGGGGACGCTTATCACCTTCAACGACGACTGGAACCAGGCCCCAATCGAACAACGCGTAGGGCCGAACCTTGCGCCTACGGATCCTCATGAGTCTGCCTTCCAAATTGTGGTGGCTGGCGGCAGATATACTGCCATCGTCACCGGCGTCAATGGCACAACCGGCACCGCGGTGGTCGAAGTCTACGACCTGCAGTAGCAGCTAACTGCCTGGGCCGGCTTCGCGAGTCCTTTCCCCGTAGGTGTAGACTAGGGATGGACCACCTGGTCGAAGTCCCGCGTTCGTCTCAGGATCCGGAAGTCATTGTCGATAATGCGATAGGAGTATCCCATATTCCTCAGGCTGAGGCCCGGCGCCGCCCGCATCCTGGCCGCCAGCTCATATTTCGCCGCGGTGTCGGGAAACCTCCGCATCAGGTCGCCGAATTCGTTAGGCCGCAAAACGGCATACGTCGGCTGCAGGGCGTGGAGCAAACCGGCTATTCTCGGGGGCGACAGGTTCTTCACTGCCGCGACGGCTACTTTTGAGCCAAGGCCCGGATAGTCGTAGACAGTCCTATTGAAGGCGGCCAGTCCCATGAATCCGAGGGGCTCGAGGACAACTGTGTCATCACGGTTTTTCATCAGCCCGGCCAGCAGGTAGCCCGTGCGCTGACGTACATCGACCTCGATTTTTTCCTGCACCTTCTTGTCGAGCGGCATCGAAAACGGCATCGGAAGCGCATAGGCGAAGGCCAGAATCAATCCCAACACAGTCGCCGGTAACGGGGCTTTGCCGGCTAGCTCCGACAAGCCGTAGCCGGCTACGATAAAAAGCAGGGCCGTGAAGGGCGGCAGGTACCACATGTAGTACGAATTCATGATGGTCGAGTTTCGGTAAGCTACGAAACCAAGCACGGCCAGGGCCGCGATAAGAAGAGCCGGCTTGCGCATCGCAGCGCTTACTACTCCGCCAAGGGCCAGCAGCAGGACCAGAGCAACGATCGCCTTCAAGGCAATGTCCGGCAGCGGAGCCTCGTAGGATAGCCAGAACTCCTTAAAGGGAGCGTAATCGCGCCACGACCTAAGGGTGAAATTCCACATTTCTTCCCACGACGCGGAGAACATCCCTATCTGGTAGGACCACGATTTGGCGACGATCGTATTCGGAATCGGAGATCCGTAATACAAAGTAGCAAACAAATACCAGGGCAAAGCTGCGGCCAGGGCCGGAAGGGCGACCTTAATAAGGGCGCGCCGATGAAAGAGCAGGAGCGCAAGACCGATCGGAGGCAACAGGAACATGACAAACTCCGGTCGCGAAAGGGCGGCAAAGCCGCACGCCAGGCCAAGCGCCCACCAACTCTTATTCATGTAGAAATAAAGCGTGGCCAGGGCCACCGCGGTGACAACCTGCGTTTCCATGCCACCCATGCCGAAAAAAATCTGAAGCTGATCGCACGCGAGATAGGTGAGCACGAGAACGTGCGCGACCCATCGGAACGCAAGCAGGACGCCGATGCGATAGGCAAAGTAAATCGCTGCAACCGAAGCTGCCAGGCTGGAGAGACGCATGGCCAGCAATCCTGCATTCAATGATTCCCCCACGATGGGGATTAGGACACTTATCGGGGAGGTAAAGCTTTGGACGTAAGGTTCGCTGGCGTGATGGGTCAGTCCAAATCCCTCCCACACGTTCCGAGCCGCGGTTATCGTTATGAGCGCATCCTCCCAGACGCGACCCGTGTAACACCAGAACGTAAGCCTCGAAGCTAAAGCCAGGAGGATGAAAGCCGCCAGGATCGGATTGTCACGAAGCGTCCCGATAAGCGAGCTGGTCCAGGCCTTAAGGCGGGTTACGCAGCGATCGTAGAGTGTCACTTCCCCTCCCTGAGCACGGCCGGTGCCGCAGGTTGACGTGGACAGGGAGAGTTGGAAATGAGGCTGCCCATGGAGAAAATGGGCTCCCGCCTACGCACGAAAGAGAGGCCCATCGGCAACGGGGAGGCGCGACAGCTTAAACATTGCTTCCGCTCCACTTCAGCTTCTGACGGACAACACCAAAGAACGAGACTCCCGGCAGCGAGGCCAGCGGCAGCACCCGGCGCGATTTCTTGATTTCGACGATGCTGCCAGCATCGATGTGCAACGGCTCTCGCCCATCCACGGTGAGAAAAACCGGGTATTCCCGTTCGGTGACCTCGACCTCGATGACCGCGCTTTCGTCCACGATGATGGAGCGGTTGGTCAGGACATGAGGACAAATTGGCGTGATCACAAACGCGCCTGACTCCGGCGCCAGGATAGGGCCGCCCGCGGATAGCGAGTAGGCGGTCGAACCGGTCGGGGTCGCCACGATCAATCCGTCGGCGTTGAATTCCGTGAGCGGCTCTCCGTTCACCTGGGTCTTGAGACGGATGAGGCGTGAGACCTCGCCTCGGCTGAAGACCGCATCGTTCAGACCCGTCATGGTGGCGGAGACTTTGCCGGCGACATTTACCGTCACGTCGAGCAATGTCCGCTGGCTGAAGACCATTTTGCCCGCGGCGATACACTCGACCGCCTCCGCGCAGGCCGAAGAGTTTGCGCAGGTCAGGAACCCGAGCGAACCGACATTGATTCCGAAAACCGGCTTGATCAGGTCCCCCAGCTCTCCGACGACATTCAGGATGGTGCCGTCCCCGCCGAGGACGACCAGGAGGTCCGCCTGCCGGCCGAGATCGGTGATGGTGCACGTCGAGCTCAGGCCCGCTACTTCCGCGGTTTTCGCTTCGAGCAGCACGGGCAGTTGAACGCGATCGAACTCCGCGGCCAGCGTCCGAATCAATTCGGCCACGCCTGGTTTGCCCGGGTGCGCGATCAGGCCGATTTTCGTCGGACGCATATAAAAAATTCCTGGTTTCCGTCAGCGCCGGTGATATCGGAGCGAACTATCCCGGTGACATTGTGACCGGCGTTCACGATGAAGTCGCGAACCTTATTCTGCGCTTTCTCGTGCAACGCCGGATCGCGCACGACTCCGCCATGCGCGACGTCCGCCGCCTGGAGCTCAAATTGCGGTTTGATCAGCGCAAGGATCACACCGTTGGGAGTTACCAACTCGAGGGCGTTCGGCAAGATTAAAGTCAGCGAGATGAATGAAACGTCGATGGCGCAGAGGTGGATCCTGTCCGGGACGTCTTCGCGACTGAGGTATCGCGCGTTCAGTTTCTCACGAACGATCACCCGTGGATCGTTGCGAATTCTCCAGGCTAATTGTCCGTGGCCCACGTCGATCGCGTAAACTTTTGCCGCGCCCCGTTGCAGCAGGCAATCCGTGAAGCCGCCGGTCGAAGCGCCGATATCGAGCGCCGTCAGCCCTGAGACCGGAATCTGGAAGTGATCGAGCGCGCCTTCGAGTTTCAATCCGCCGCGGCCTGCGTAGCGCGGAGGCGCTTGAAGCGACACGGCCGCTCCGGGTTCGACCAGAACCGAGGACTTTCTGGCGATCTGATCGCCGATTCTTACTTCGCCCGCCATGACGGCGCGTTGCGCCTGCTCGCGACTCGAGCAGATCCCCTGCTCCACCAGGAAAACATCCAAACGCGACCTTTTTGCTTTTGCCATTTACGCCGGCACCGTTTCTTCGCAGACCTCTGCGATCGCCTCCCCGAGGGCCCGAACCGCCTGCCGTAACTGCGAAGGCGGGATGCAGTAAGGAGGCATAAGGACGATTACGTTGCGGATTGGCCGGGTTAAGAGGCCGCGCCGGCGGGCTGCCAGGCAAATAGCGGCGCCCAGGTCACCGTGCCGGGCATCGGTCTTGGCGGGGTCTTCGCGCACCTCCACGCCCACGATAAAGCCGCATTGCCGCACCTCGGCGACGCACGGCATCTCCCTCAGGGAGAGCAGCTCGATGCGAAGCGTCTCGATCTTGGCCGCGAGGTCATCCAAGACGCGCTCCTCATCGAATATTTCGAGGCTGGCCTTCGCCGCGGCGCAGGCGAGAGCGTTTCCGGTGTAACTGTGACCGTAGTAAAGCGTGTTCTCCTTGCCGGGAAAGTTGGAAAAAGCCGAGAATATCATTTCCGTAATTAACGTAATAGCTAACGGAAGGTATCCTCCACTAAGGCCTTTCGCCAGGACCATCATGTCGGGAGTCACGCTTTCGTGCTGGCAGGCAAACATTTTGCCCGTCCGGCCAAAACCCGTGAGAACCTCGTCCGCTATCAATAGGGCGCTGGATCGGTCGCACCAGTTTCGGACCGCGGAAAGAGTCCCCGGAGCCCAAAGCCTAATGCCCGCGGCGCCCTGGACCATCGGCTCGATCACCACCGCCGCAATTTCGCTGGCCTCCTTCGCCGTTAAGGCCTCCAGTTCGGCCACGCTGCGGACCGCCCGCGCCGGAAAATTCCAGTTTGCCACCCCATCCTGGAACATGGCGGCTGCCCCAAGGCTGGCGGCGCCAGCCGTGTCCCCATGATAGGCATCCTTGAACGCAATAAATTGAGGACGCTCACTGCCCCGCAACCGCCAGTATTGATCCGCGATCCGCAGGGCGACCTCTACTCCCGTCGACCCGTCATCGGAATAGAAAACACGGCTGAGCGTGTTTGGCGGAAATAGCTCCACGATCGACCGGGCCAGCTCGATCGCGGGAGGATTGGTGAAACCGAGAAAGGAAGTATGCGCGACGAGATCGAGCTGCCGCCGGATGGCGGCATTGATGCGCGGGTGATTGTGCCCATGAATATTGGTCCAGATCGATGAGTTGCCGTCGATGTATTCCTGTCCACGGCTGTCGCGCAGCAGCGCGCCGTGACCTTCGACCAGAACCAGGGGCTCATGCCCGGGCGCGCACCAATCGTGCATGGAGGTGAAGGGGTGCCACAGGTAACGCTTGTCTGCCGCGACCAGGCCGTCCGTGTCCCAATCACTCATGCGGGACGCGCTGGCTGAGCAGTTTTTCGATCGAAGCGACATCCTCGGCGGAAGCCCTGCGCCGCTGATATTTCCTGAAGACGACATCCTGCAACGACTGGAGGTCCTCCAGCAGCGGACGTTCATAATAAGTCCATTCGGGTTCGTCGGCGTACTTCGCCTGAAAACGCCAGACGCCTCCGAATTTCGTCACGCGGACTTCTCGTTTGCGCCCTTCTGCGTCTCGCTCCTTCCATATGTGTTGACTCCGCATCAGGCGGGAATCTTACATTAGCCTCTTGAAGGACGCAGCCAGATTGCTCGGCTATTTCGCCGCCACGATACTTTTCGGGGCGGTGGTTGCTCCACTCCTTTTCTGGGTGGCGCAGTGGCTGGCGGGGCATGGGATTTTGCCGGGGCTTGCCCGATTTGAATTCGAATCGTTTTTCCACCGGGCCCTGCTGCTGGGAGCGCTCCTCTTTCTCTGGCCGTTGCTTCGCTGGCTCGGAATCAGAAGCCGGCACGATCTCGGGCTCGTCCCGAATCGGCATTGGGCGCGCGACGCCGGAATCGGGTTTCTCATCTCGGCCTTGCCGGTCCTTTGCTGCGCTGGAGTTCTTCTGTTCCAAGACGTGTACACGATGCGTCCCAGCGTTGCGTGGAATAAGGTCGGATCCGTGGCTTTGGCCGCCGCAGCCGTTCCGTTCATCGAGGAGACGCTTTTCCGCGGATTATTTCTCGGGATCCTGCTTCGGGGCAATCGGCCGTTGCCGGCAGCTTTGTTGAGCGCGGGGATTTTCTCGATCGTGCACTTTCTCAAGGCGCCGGACCAAACGACCACCTCGGTCGCCTGGACTTCAGGGTTCATCTCGCTGGCGCATTCCTTCGATCAGTTCACCAAGCCCATGCTTGTTCTGGCGGGATTCACTACCCTGTTTCTCATCGGCCTGATCCTGGCCGACGCGCGATTGCGCACCCGGTCGCTCTGGCTGCCGATCGGGCTTCATGCCGGCTGGATTTTCGCGAGTGGCGCCTTCACCAAGATCGCGCATCGAGAAATCCTGGCGTTGCCGTGGCTCGGCAAGAATCTGCTCATCGGAATAGTGCCGCTGGGGGTTTGTCTCGTCAGCTGGCTCTTGCTCAAAGGATGGTTGAGGCATGCCCGCGAGAATTAATCCACTTCGGGCGCTGGCGTCCCTCTTCTATCCGGCGTTGTGCGTCGTCTGTTCGGACGATGTCGATCGTGATGAATACCTCTGCGAAGATTGCCGCCGCCGGGCGCCGCGGATCACCGCCCCTTTTTGCGCGAAATGCTCCGAGCCTTTTCCGGGTGCCATCACCCAGGCCTTCAGTTGCGCGAATTGCGAGCATCGAATTTTGCATTTCGATTCCGCCGTGGCCGCGTACCGCAGCCGGGGATTGGTCCGCAAGCTCGTGCACGAATTCAAGTACGCGCAGCAACGGCACCTGCGCTACCCGCTCGCCGAATGGCTCGGTGAAACCATGAGCGATCCACGGCTGCGTGGCCTGCGCTTCGACTTGCTCGTGCCCGTTCCGTTGCATCCCGCGCGGGAGCGCGAACGCGGTTTTAATCAGGCTGCGCTCCTGGCTGAATTGCTCAGCGGAAAAATTGGAGTGCCGCTTCGGCCGGTGCTGGAGCGGATCCGATATACCAGCACGCAAACCGCCCACGACCGCGCCGAGAGGATGCAAAATTTACACGACGCGTTTCGTTTACGAAAAAAGGCGGACGTGCGACAGTTACGTGTGCTTTTGATCGACGACATATTAACCACCGGCTCAACCCTGAGCGAATGTGCGCGGGTCCTCAAGGAGGCCGGCGCCATTTCCGTTCACGCGGCGACCGCGGCCCGCGCCTGACCATGGCCATTTTCAAGAGACCCGCCCTCAAGGCGGAAAGCCGGAAAAAACGCGAGATGCCGCAAGGTCTCTGGCAAAAATGTCCGGGCTGCAAGGAAGTCGTGCACGAAATCGAGCTGGCGCAGAATCAGCGGGTCTGCCCTCGGTGTGATTATCATTTTTCTCAATCGGCCAAGGAGCGCATCGAAAACCTGCTCGATCCGGAAAGCTTCGTCGAGCGGGACGCCGATTTGCGCTCCGTGGATACGCTCCAGTTTCAGGGCATGGCCACTTACAAGGACCGGCTCAAGAAATATCAGGACAGCACCGGACTGACGGATGCGGTCCTCAGCGGCCACGGAATGATCGAAGGCTACAAAGTCGCGATCGCCGTGATGGACTTCAGCTTTCTCGCCGCGACGATGGGCTCGGTGGTCGGTGAGCGAATCACCCGCACGATCGAATGGGGAACGGCGAACCGGTGCGCCGTCGTCATTATCTCCGCCTCGGGGGGCGCGCGGATGTACGAAGGGATGCTGAGCCTGATGCAGATGGCGAAGACGAGTGGCGCGCTGGCGCGGCACGCTTGCGAACGCCTTCCCTACATCTCCGTGCTCACCAATCCCACCACGGCAGGGGTCATGGCCAGTTTCGCTTCGTTAGGCGACGTCATCCTGGCCGAACCGAAGAGCATGATCGGGTTCGCCGGCCCGCGGGTGATCAAGGAAACCACGCATCAAGATTTGCCCGACGATTTCCAGACTGCGGAGTTTTTGGAAGAACACGGGCTGATCGATCTCATCGTGCATCGCAAGAAACTGCGCGCGCAAATCAGCCAGTTCCTGAGTTATTTTTCCACCACGCAGTAAGCGGCGGAGAGGCCGGTCTCGCGAACATTTTCGGAGCTGTGCCGCCTCGATCCTCCTACAAAGATGCGCTGGCCTGGCTTTACGGCACGCAGCGCTTCGGGATAAAACTAGGGTTGGAAAACATCCAGCGGCTGCTTTGCGAGCTGGACGTTCCCGGGAAAGGACAACGCGCCGTCCACGTCGCCGGCACCAACGGCAAGGGTTCGGTCTGCGCGATGATCGATGCAATCTGCCGCGAGGCGGGTTATCGCACCGGCCTCTTCACCTCCCCTCACCTCGTCACCTATCGCGAACGCATTCAGGTCGATGGCGAAATGATCGCCGAAGAGAACGTCGCGGAAGGCCTGACGCTAATCCGGAAACTGGTCCGCGACTGGGAGCCGCACCCGACATTTTTTGAAATCACCACGGCCCTGGCTCTCGCTCATTTCAAGCAGGGCGCTTGCGGAGTGATCGTCCTCGAGACCGGGCTTGGGGGCCGGCTGGACGCGACCAACTCCGTCAGCCCCGTCGTCTCGGTGCTCACGCCCATTGGTTACGATCATCAATCCTGGCTCGGCAACAGCCTTGAAGAGATCGCGGGCGAAAAGGCCGGGATCATCAAACCACGAATTCCTGTTGTCTCGGCCGCGCAAGAACCTGCCGCCGAGAAAGTGATCCGCGAGCGGGCGGCCGAGCGCCAGACGCCCCTCCAGATCGTGAGCCAGCCCTATGCGAAAACTCCCGTCGCCCTTCCGGGAGCGCATCAAAAACAAAATGCTTCGCTCGCGATCGCCGCGTTACGAGCCGGCGGGATCGCAGTCGACGACGGAGCGATCGCCCGAGGTTTGCAGAATGTGCGCTGGCCGGCGCGCTTTCAACGCTGGGACGAGCGAACCATCATCGACGGCGCTCATAACCCCGCCGGCGCGGAGGTCCTCGCAAAAACCTGGCGCGACGAATTCGGCGACGAACGCGCCACGATTATCCTGGCGGTTCTTCACGACAAAGACGTTGCGGGAATTTGCCGGGCGCTTGCGCCGATCAGCGATCATGTCGTGTTGCCAAGAATTCGCAGCCAACGCAGCGCTGAACCTGAGGCCATCGGACAAATCTTCTCATCCATTACTCCATCACTCCAACACTCCATCACTCCATCGCTTGCAGACGCGTTCGAATTGGCTCGCGCCAAACCGAATCCCATCCTCCTGACCGGCTCCCTCCATTTCGCCGGCGAGGCGCTCGCCACTCTGCGCGGCGAGCCGGCCGCTTTCGAAGAATGCGCGCAATGACCGCGGTTGTTTCAGCAGGCTTAGAGAGTGACGCGGCGAAGCCGCGAATAACAAGGAAGGGCGATTTCCAAATCGCCCCCGGCGGTTTGTAAACCGCCGCTCCTTGACGCTGATCGCGGTACAACGATCAAGACTTTCGCGGCAAAGCGGGAGAGACGGACAATGAAAAGTTGTATGGTCATGCCATGGAAAAAGTGAACCTCGAACAAAAATTCGCCTCCTTCACGGAACACTGGCGGCCGAAGATCGTGGGGGAGTTGAACGGGCAGGAAGTGAAGATCGTTAAGTTCAAAGGCGAATTCGTCTGGCATCACCACGACGACGCCGATGAGATGTTTTTCGTGTGGCGGGGCCGGATGCGCGTGGAATTTCGCGACCGCGCGGTCGCGTTGGAGCCGGGCGAGTTTGTCATCGTTCCGCGGGGGATCGAACATCGCACTGTTGCGGAGGAAGAGACGGAGGTTGTGTTGTTCGAGCCGGCGGCAACGAGGAATACCGGCAACGTGGCGGATGATCGATTCACCGCACCGGGCGGCGTGCGGGTCTAGGTTTCAAGAACGATCATCGCCATGGCGTGATGCTCGGTGTGGCTGAGCGTGATCCAGACGGCCGTGACGCCACGCTCGGCGCCTAACTTCTTCGCGCCTCCTTCCAGCACGACGAATGGCTCGCCGCTGGCTTTGCGGTGAACATCGATGTCCTTCCATCCCATCGCGCGACCGATGCCCGTGCCGAACGCCTTCGAGACAGCTTCCTTGGCCGCGAAACGCGCCGCGAAATGGCGCGCCGGATATTTCATCGATTGGCAATACTCGATCTCGCCCGCCGTGAAAATCCGGTGGAGAAACCGCTCGCCAAAACGATCGAGCGAATGCTGGATGCGCGCGTTCTCAACCAGATCCACCCCGACGCCGAGCACACTCATTTGAATTGAAAACTTGCCCCAGACCGGTTCTCGTCCGCTCGCCCCGTTTCCCTTACCTCAATCGCTAGCATCCAATCGATTAGCGTTTCGGCCTCGGCAAAGCCCCTTTCGCCCCGAAGCAAACTTGACTGGTTAAACCAGTCGAGTTTGAAAACCTTGGAAAAATTCATCCCCGGTAATTCTCCATCAACGCCAGCATTTCACGCACGGCCGTTTCGAATCCCACCAGGATCGAACGCGCCACGATCGAATGGCCGATGTTCAATTCGACCAGGTTCGGAATTTTGTGGATGAGCGCGATGTTCCGATAATTGATGCCGTGGCCGGCGTTCACCTGAAGATTGAAATTCGCGGCCCGGATCGCGGCCTCCCGCAACCGCTCCAGCTCCTGTTGCTCGATCTTTTCCGTGTAGGCGTTGGCCAGCCTCCCGGTATGCAGCTCGACGATGTCGGCGCCGAGCGCCACCGCGGCATCGATCTGTTCCCGTGCCGGATCGATGAACATGCTGACGCGAACCCCGGCAGCGTGAAGACGTTTTACCGTCCCGGTCAATTCCCTGGCGTGGACGACGCAATCGAGACCGCCTTCAGTCGTGATCTCCTTGCGGTTCTCAGGGACCAGACAGACCTCATCCGGCACCAGCCGTAACGCGAAATCGACAATTTCCGCCGTGTTCCCCATCTCGAGGTTCAGCTTCGTGATGATGCTTTCCCGCAGCCGTTCCAGATCGCGGTCCACAATGTGCCGCCGGTCCGCCCGCAAATGCGCCGTGATTCCATGCGCGCCGGCGCGCTCGCAGATTCCCGCGATCGCCACCGGATCGGGCTCGGCATTTTTGGAGTCGGGCATCGTCGCATAACGCGCCTGCCGCAACGTCGCGACGTGATCGATGTTTACGCCGAGTCGAAGAGTTTTCACCGGATGCTCAATAGGTTCCAGACGACGCGAGGGAGCAAGTTTTTCCACATCCCCTCAGGTGGGGACGCCTCGTTGGGGGTGTCTGCCCTACACTGGAACACAGACTTGCAGTCTGCGCGGCCAGCGGAGTTTAACTCTGCTAGAAGTTGAACAGCGGACAAATGTCCGCTGGCCGCACAGGCAACATGCCTGTGTTCCGGACGGCATAGTGCATCGTCGCTACCTTCGTCGCGTGAAAATGCTTGTCTGTGACCGCCCCAGTCTCGTATCCAAAGGTGTGCCCCGCCGAGCCGTCCTAATTTTTGCCGAGGAAGCCAGTGTCGAGCTGGCCCGGCGCGCTTTCCCAAATGCGGCCCGCCCGCTTCTAAATCTTCCTGCCCTTGGCTCGGAGCTTTCTCGCGGGATCGACGTTCATCTTTTTACCTCCGGACGTGGCTCAATCCCATCGGGATCTCAAGTTCACCGGCAAGCCGGACGGGACTTCGCGGCGCGGCTGGAAAATGCGATCGAGAAGATTAATGATCTGGGCTATGACGAGATCGTCGTCGTCGGCCGCGACTGCCCCAGTCTTCGCCCAAGCGATGTCGAAGATGCGTTTGGAAAATTAGAGTCGAGAAAACTTGTGCTCGGCCCCGATCATCGCGGCGGCTGTTATCTCATCGCCTTTCGTTTGGCTGATCGCGACCTGCTCCGAGGGGTGCGCTGGAAACGGCATACCGATTGCGCCCAGCTTCGCGACCGTTGCCTGCCCTCGGAAGTTTTTCTGTTGCCGCCCAAGCACGAACTCGATTCCTGGGCCGACCTCCAACTCTTTGCGCGCTGCGGAGATCCCCTCGCCCGGCTTGCTTCATTTCTCCTCAATGCGGTCTGCGGGCTCGGCATCGCGGTCACATATTTCGTCGATCTCGCCTGGCAGCGAGTTCGAGTCCGTCAACAAATGCCGCCCCCGGCATTCGCCATCTAAGTTCGGCACTTTTCGCGAGCCTTGAGCTCGCGTTGCCGCGCCTCCCCTTGATGTGGCCTCGCTTGTGAGGCTTCGTCGTCGAGCACCCACGCAGTCAAAAACACATGTTAAACCAACTACTCTTACTCCGATTAGTAACGCGCTTCAGCAGCGGACGATTTCCGTTTTGCGTCCTTGCCCTGGGCGCATTCGCGCTGCTGCCGTTCGCGGAGGAAGCCACCGCCGCTCAATCCGATTCGGAGCGTCTCGAGAAACTCGAAAGGGCGGTCGAGCTCTTGCAGCAGCGCAACGCTGAGCTGGAGCGGGAAGTCAGCAGCTTGAAGAAACAGAAGTCCTCCGCCGCGGTGCTTAGCCCTGAGAAAAGATCCAAGTTTGTTCCCGATGGAAAATCGTATGTCGAGAAAAGCGAGACGACAGAAGAGAAGAAACCAATCTACGTCGTTCCCGGAGCATCCGAGCTCAAGCTGACGCTCGGCGGCCTTCTCCAAGTCCAGTATGAGGCGGGCGATGTCTCGGCGTTCGAGGGCCGTTTTGCCGGGGGGCCCAGCGAAATCGACGATCGTTTTCGCGTCCGGCGTGCGCGCATCAATATTACGGGCGATTTCGCCGAACAATTCGATTTCAAACTCGAAGGTGAGTACGCCCAAAGCGATGTCGGCCTCACCGTGCGCAATGCGAACGGAACGGTTCAGGTTTCGAATGCAACGCGCACGGCTTTCGGCGGGCTCGATCTTTGGGCCAACTGGCACAAATTTCCGGAATTCAACGTCAAGGTAGGTCAGTACAAAGCGCCCTTCGGCCTCGAACAGATCAGTCCCGATCCGAAGCTGTTTACGCTCGAACGCAGCCAGGTGACGAGCGCGTTGACGCCGGAACGCCAGATCGGCGTGCAGATTTGGGGCAAGCCGCTGGCCAGCGTTTTTCCAGAGCAAAAGGATTTGCTGGCTTACGCGGTGGGAATTTTCAACGGCAACGGGCGCAACATAACGGTCAATGACAACAACGAATATATGTATGCGGGTCGCCTCGAAGTGCAGGCGCTCAAAACGAAGGTCTTTGATCAGGACACGACGCTGAAGCTGGGCGCCAACGCGTTATCGAGCCGCGATGATGCCGGGACGGTCTTATCGCCGGCTGGAAACCTGAGGGTGAACGCCGATGGTTCGCTCACCTCCTTCACCGCCCCCTCCGCGGCTGAGAGAGAAGGCTATGGCTTCGACGCCAGCCTTCATGTCGGTCCGTTCGATCTTATCGCCGAGTACCTGAGCGAGGGTTACGACGCTCGCACGGTCAACGGCGTGGCGCCGCTCTTTCAGGATTTCCGGGCGGAAGGTTACTATGTTCAAGGCAGCTATTTCATCGTTCCCAAAAAGCTTCAGTTGTTCACCAAGTTCGAACATTTCAACCCCGGGCAGGTCGCGAATGATAACCTCAGCTCAATCACCGGCGGCTTGAATTATTACATTCATGGGGACGACATCAAAATCATGGCTCACTACATTCACACCTGGTCCAATTTCCGGGAAAGCAATCCCGCGTTCGGGCAAGACGAGTTTGATCAAGTGATGCTGCGTCTTCAGCTGATTTACTAAGGCATGATCTAAAACCCACTAAATTATGAGCACCATCAACGCCGAATCCGAAGTTCGTAAACGCTACGCCGCCGGAGCGAAAGCAGCCGAAGCCAAGCTTTGTTGCCCCGTCGATTACAACACCGAGTACCTGAAAGCCATTCCGCAGGAAGTAATCGAGCGCGATTACGGCTGCGGCGATCCGAGCAAATATCTGCGCCAAGGTGAAACCGTCCTCGATCTGGGCAGCGGCACCGGAAAAATCTGCTTCATCGCGGCGCAGGTCGTGGGTCCCACCGGGAAAGTCATCGGAGTCGACATGACGGATGAAATGCTCGCGGTCGCACGAACGAATGCCCCGATCGTGGCCGAACGGATCGGTTATTCGAACGTCGAGTTCCGGAAAGGCCGAATCCAGGATCTTGCGCTCAATGTTGATTTGCTCGATGCGGAACTGAAGCGGCGGCCGATCAGCGACGCGGCCTCATTTCTCGCGGCAGACGAACTCGCCCAGGAGCTGCGGGTGAAGAGTCCGCTGGTGGCGAACGATTCGGTCGACGTGGTGGTTTCCAATTGCGTCCTCAACCTGGTCGAGGCGCATGCCAAGCGGCAGCTCTTCGAAGAAATTTTTCGCGTGCTCAGGATCGGCGGACGCGCCGTCATCTCCGACATCGTGAGCGACGAAGAAGTTCCCGAGCATTTACAGAACGATCCGGAGCTTTGGAGCGGCTGCATTTCCGGAGCGCTGACGGAAGAGGGATTTCTCGCGGCCTTCACCGCGGCCGGTTTTTACGGCGTGCAGGTTCTGAAGCGCGACGAACAGGCCTGGCAGACCGTGGAAGGAATTGAATTCCGGTCTGTGACCATCGAGGCCTTCAAGGGGAAACAGGGGCCGTGCGTCGAACGCAATCAGGCGGTGATCTACAAAGGCCCGTTCAAGGAAGTGCTCGATGACGACAACCACCGGATGGAGCGCGGCCGGCGCTACGCGGTTTGCGACAAGACCTATAACATCTACCGCAAAGCTCCGTACTCCGCTTTCTTCGAATTCGTCGAGCCGTTGACGCCGATCCCGCTTGAGGAATCGAAGCCGTTCGATTGCTCCCGCACTTCGCTCCGGCATCCGAAGGAGACCAAAGGCCAGGATTACAACGTCACCACCGAAGCCTCGCAATGCTGCGATGGCGGAAGCTGCTGTTAAGCTCCGAAAGTTTTTTCCACATCGTTCGATTAACCCAGCAAACCCATGAAACAATCACTCATTGCCCTAGCCACTGTTGCCCTCGCCCTCAGCCACAGCGCCGGCGCTGAGCCCGCGGGTAAAGCGGCGATCGATCCAAACCAACCCTATACCGCGACGATGGGTGCAGGGGTGACTTATGACGTTTCGTTCGACGTCGTTTTCACCGCGCCTTATGGGACAAAAAAGGCCGAGGTCTGGCTGCCGGTTCCCCTTAGCGACAAGGTCCAGCAGTTGGAAGCTTACCGCACTGAGCCGGCTGCTCTTTCCGATGAAGTGGAGCCTCTCTATCAGAACCACCTCGTTCATTTCAGTTACGACAAACCCCAAGGCGGCCAAATCATCAAACAAAGCTTCAAAGTGACCACGCACGAATTGCGCTGGGACCTCGATCCCGAGAAAGCGACGATGGTGAAAGAGTGGCCGGAGAGCTTTGCCAAGTATCTGCGCAACGAGCAGAACGTAGTCGTGGATGAACGGGCGAAAAAACTGGCGCGCAAGATCGTTGGCGAGGAAAAAAATCCGATCCGCCAGTCGCGTTTGATCATGGCGTGGATCATGAAAACGCTCAACTACGACCATAACACCTGTTCGCTGGAAGCCAGCAGCGTCTGGGCGCTCGACAAAAAAGCCGGACATTGCAGCGACTATCATGGACTTGCCACCGCGCTCGGCCGCGCCGTCGGCATTCCCGGGCGGGTAACTTACGGCATTAATCCTCTCCCGAAAAATTCCCCCACCCATTGCAAAGTGGAATATTATTTTGCCGGCTACGGCTGGGTTTCATTCGATGTCTCGGAAACGCAGAAGATGGTGAAGAAAATCGCAAACGACACCACCCTGGATGCCGCGGCCAAAGCCGAGAAAACCAAAGCCATCACAGACCGCTTCGAAAAAGGCTTTCGCGACAACACTTGGTACAAGATCGCCCACGGAACCTCCTACCCGCTCGTGCCTGCGGCTAAATCTGGAACTCCTCCTTTGGTGAGGACAGCCTTTATCGAAGCCGACGGCAAGCCTCTGCAAGATCCCGATCCCGGCAACGGCAACCTGCGCGAATTTGCCTGGATGACCGTGGCCCATTTTACGCCGAGCCAGCCGGTCGAGTACCCTTTCAAGTAAAGTCAGATACGAACGAAAAAAGCTGCTGCCCATGGCGAAACAGGATCCGAGTGAGACGGCCTTGAACGAGCCGATGCGCGCGACACGGCCGGAGCCGCCGCCGAATATCAGCGCGGATGTCGAAGTCGCAAAAACGCCGATTCCGAAGTGGGCGATTGGCGAATTCATTGGCACGTTCCTGCTCGTATTCTTTGGCTGCGGGAGTGTCTGTGCCGCCGTCGCCACCGGCGCGCAGGTGGGCGTGTTTCAGGTCGCGATTGTGTGGGGCATCGGGATTGCGACCGCGATCTATCTCACCGGCTCGCTGAGCAGCGCGCATTTGAATCCCGCAGTCACGATCGCGTCGGCCGTCTGGTCGCGTTTTCCGATGCGGCTCGTGCTGCCGTACATCGCGGTCCAGATGCTCGCCGCGTTCGCGGCGGCCGCAGTACTCTACCCGATCTTCAGCGGCTCGCTCGACGCCTACGAAGCAACGAACGGAATCACGCGCGGCCAGACTGGCAGCGAAGCCACCGCGATGGTGTTTGGCGAATACTTCCCTAACCCAGGCGGCAAAGCACTGACGGCGGCGCGGCGCAGTACGATGTCACACGGTGCCGCATTCGCGGCAGAAGTCGTCGGCACGGCGATCCTCGTGCTCGTGATCTTTGGCGTCACCGATGAGCGCAACAAGACCCGGCCACAGCTGCTCACCGCCGCCACCATCGGTCTCACCGTCACGATCCTCATCTCGCTGCTCGGGCCGCTGACGATGGCCTGCTTCAACCCCGCGCGCGATCTGGGTCCCAGGCTTTTCTCTTCGCTGGCCGGCTGGGGCTCGATCCCCTTTCGCACCAACGGCATTGGCTGGCTAACGGTCTACATCCTTGCGCCCGTGCTCGGAGGAGTTCTCGGCGGATTCATCTACAGCAAGATTCTCAAGCCCGCTTATGCAGAAGCCTGAAACCCTGAATCGCTTCGCGGCCAAACTGGCCGAGCATTCGCTGCCGCTTCGCCATGCCAAGACGGAGGTGCTCCAGATCAACGTCGGCAAGCTTTGCAATCTGACCTGTATTCATTGCCACGTGAACGCGGGGCCGAAACGCAAGGAAATCATGACGCGCGCGACGGTCGATCAGTTGGTCGATTGGCTGGCGAAGACCGATATTCCAACGGTCGACCTCACGGGCGGCGCGCCCGAGATGATTCCGGATTTTCGCTACTTGGTGGAGCGACTGAAGGCGCTGACGCCGCCGCGCCACATCATCGACCGCTGCAATCTGACCATCCTGCTGGAGCCGGGCTACGAGGATTACGCGAATTTCCTGGCGCGCCATCAGATCGAGATCATTGCGTCGATGCCGTGCTACTCGCCGGAAAACGTCAACGCGCAACGTGGCAACGGAGTTTTCGACGGGAGCATCAAGGCGCTCCAACTCTTGAACTCGTTAGGCTACGGCATCGAGCCGGAGCTGCCGCTGCATCTGGTTTACAATCCGAACGGCGCCTTTTTGCCGGGGCCGCAGGCGGAATTGGAAGCGGACTACAAGCGCGAGCTCAAGGAACATTTCGGGATTGTCTTCAACAAGCTTTACACGATCACGAACCTGCCGATTGCCCGCTTCGCTTCCTACCTCAAGAA
This sequence comes from Chthoniobacterales bacterium, assembly GCA_035941955.1. Taxonomy (GTDB): domain Bacteria; phylum Verrucomicrobiota; class Verrucomicrobiia; order Chthoniobacterales; family UBA10450; genus AV80. The sequence goes on along the minus strand of DASZDO010000006.1, from coordinate 74,042 downwards.
CAACAACAAGCTGGCTGATTACATGGCGCTCCTGAACGAGGCGTTCAATCCCGGCACCGTGAATGGTTTGATGTGCCGCAACACCATCAACGTAAGCTGGCAGGGCGAAGTCTTTGATTGCGACTTCAACCAGATGCTCAAGATGCAATGGCGCGATGGCGAGCAAGGCCTGCATCTCTGGGACATCGATCCCGCGCAGGTGGAAAACCGAGAGATCCTGACCGGCGATCACTGCTTCGGCTGCACCGCCGGCGCAGGCTCGAGCTGCGGCGGCGCGCTCGTTTGATCCAATCGGTATGCGGTGTAGCACGGTCCCCATGCAACGTGCTATCAGACGCCCCGACAGAGCGGGGCGGCTACAGCGTCTGCTCGTGGGCTGCGTCTTCCACTTCGAGCAATCGACCGTTCATCTCTGACTGCTCAGCATATCAGGTGTGGCGGTTGCCGCCCGCGCAGGGGTTGGCGCGCTCGCTGTCGTCGACCATCTGGTAGGTCCTGCCATCCCGCCCGATCACGTAGTGCGCGGAGACAGCGCTGTGGTTGTTTTCAAACCACGACAGCGTCCCCTCCGTCGTCGAGCCAGTCGTGTAATGCAGGACGATGCCATTGGTGGTTTCTGGTTCTTGTCTTGGTTTCGGTCGCTGAAATTTCTTAACGGACGCCCTCCTCGGGATGAAAAAGCGTGAGCAGCGTCTCCACCGCGCCGAGCTGGTCCGCCGAGATCTTGTCCTTGGCCGCGATGGCCGCCCGCATCTTTTTCGTGATCTCCAACTTGCCGGCGATGTGCGCGACATCCTTCTCGGCGTTGAAATAGCCGAGCGTAAATTTCGGCTCATCCTTCTTGCCCACGACTCCAGACAAATCCTCCACGAGGGTAATCGCGATGCAGTTGGCGAGCGCGGCAGCGAAGGTGGCGCCGTGGAGCGGGGGATCGAGATTCGAGATCGAAAAGATCAACACGCGGTTGAGGTCCGGCTCGCCCGGCGCGGTGGCTTTGTCACCCGACCACAGGTAAAGGCCGTGGATGAGGTGGTCGCTCAGCGTCAGATCCGTGACGCAGAGGAGATAATCGACCTTGAGATCCCGCCGGATGCGGTCGAGCCGCCAGCCGACATCCTCGGCGGTGCGGTTTTCAAGCGTCCAGAGCCACCCCGGAATCGGCCGTTCCTTTAGCAAGAAGCCGAATTGATCCTGCGCCCCGTTCATCCCCTCGAGCAGTGCCGGCAGTTTTTCGCGAAAAGTCAACGCGTAGGACATACTCCAGACGGCGATACGCAGCGGATGTCGCAGCCGGCGCCCGTGCCGCCGGCCGAAGAGCGCCGGGAAGGCCGCGCGATCGAGTGGCTCGCCGCGCGCCGTCTTGCGCCGCGCGCAGAGCGCCGCGTGCGGATTGCGCGCGAAGAGCACTGGCACGCCCCAGTCCATCGGCTCAGTCTGCGAATAGCGCACCGCGATGCGCGCCTCGCGCACGGCGTCCGCGATTCCGATACCGCTGGCCAGGCAAGCGTAGAAATGGAGCGAAAAGAGGGACGCCGCGCTGTCCACCACGGAATATTGGTTCGCGACCACCGCGGGCAGGCCGTCGCGCGCGAGTACCATCGCCACGCCCTGGTTGTATTTCGCCGACTCGCCGCGACCGGTCTCGCACGCATTGAGGAAGACGATGCGCACGCCGCGCCCGCGCAGGATGTCGAGCAATTGCGACGCGGACACCGGCCGCTCGCTGGCGTTCTCGTCCTCGAACAAGACGTAGCCGATGCTCTTCTCTTCGTCGAAGACGCCGTGCCCGATGAAGTGCACGACGTCAAACTCCTCGCCGTCAGCCTGCTCACGCAGACAGCCGTGGAGCGACTCCGGCGTCGCCCGCGCGATGACTTCTACCTCGACCAGCCCGCTTTCGCTCAGCGGCTTGAATGAATCGACGATCCGCCCGCGCTCCTCCTCAATCGAAAGCGGGATGCTCCCCGTGGGCTGCGCCGAGACGACGAGGATGCGCAACCGCCGACGCTCGCCAGAGATGCGGTTGGCCGGGATGGGTGAAAGGACATTGCGCGTGAAGCGCACGTCGGAGGTGGCGAGGAACGTCTCGCTGCCCGGATCGAACGCCAGCTCCCACGGGAAGTCCGCGATCCACGGGATCATGGAGCTGAAAATGATATGCAGCCGCCGCTTCGCGTGGCTGAACCGCGCGGCATCGTAGAGCCGCTTCACGGGCCCGGCGAAAAGCGTCTCGAAGAGCATCCGGCCGAGGACTTTCAAAAATTCCTCGTCAGGCTCCTCGAAAGTTTTCTCCGTCCCGTCGGCGAGCGTCACGCGGAGTGGCGTGACCTCGCGGCCGTTGGTGTAGCTCACCATGAGGCGCTGCATCTCGATGATTCGGCGCCACCGCGTGCCGGCCGAGCGACGCGCGAGTTCCTCCGGATCGTCGGATGGTCCCGCGTCCGTTTGATTGCGCTGGTAAATAGGCGTCGTGACGCGCGCGCTACCGTAAGTGGCCAGCAGCAGCGGCGGCGGGCCTTCGTGGATCTTCGCCGCATTCTCGTGGGCGATGATGGTGAGCAGCAGCGTGTCCTCGTCGTCCCAGCCGCTGGCGCCGAGATTCATCGGCTCCTGCCGGCGGGCATCGGCCTTCGCAGGCGCGGCTCCGCGCTCGCGCAGCGCCTCCGGCGGCGATGGCTCCGCGCCCGCACCCGCATGTTCGCGGCGCGAGCGGGCGAGGCGCCCTTGCCCGTTTCTTTTTCCGGAGGACTTGGAACGCTTCTTTTTCATGCCTTAGCGGCGCGCCGGCGCGCAACGCGGCGGGGCCTGGGGGGGTTCTTTTTCATACTAAAGCTTCGGCGCTTTTTCCCTTTTGCGTCCCGTGCGTGTCAAGCCATTTCCCCTGAATCCAGACAGCGGCTTCGAGCTGCGGCGGCGCGCTGGTGTAGGTGTAAGAGCAGACTTAGAAAAGGTGAATGGTGATCCGTGAATGGAGGCTGGCGCACGTTAGTAGATACCATTCACGAGTCACCTATCGCTATTCACTCAGTCCCTCAGGAACTAAAGCAGATGCTTCGGCGCCCGCTTCCGCCACGCAATCTCCATGGCGCTGCGCAAAGTCGCCTGGTCAACGGCTGCGAGGCGAACAGATGTGCTCCCGCTTTTTCCCCAGGCTCCCTTGGCCGGCGCAAAGACTTTCGCGTGACTTCGAACGAACCGGGCCTGTTCCTCCGGAGGCAGAATCACCATGCCATGGTCCTCGTCAGGATAGCCGAGCGTGGCAAAGATCTTTCCGCCCACGCGGAAATCGGGATGCGCCATATGTTCGCTTTCAATTGCTTCGGGCATGCTGAGAGCGATGCGGCGGAAGTCGGCCGGCTTCATGATGCGGACAGGCTGGGTGTGAACGACATGATCGAAACTGCCATCTGCCGGTAACGCGTCTTTTCCATCAGGGACCAGCCCAGACTCGCATAGAATGCTGTGCTATCCATCGTATAAAGGTAAAGCTTGGGCAGGCCGAGTGACGTTGCTTCGGCCATGACCCGAGAGACCAACGCAGCACCGATACCTTTCCGGCGATGCTCCGGCGCCACAAACACACCCGCCAGCCATGGAGTCAACTCGAGCCGGTCATCCATGTCGTGCTCGATCAGACTGGCCGAGCCGAGCAATTCGTTATCGGAAAGTGCGATCACCGTCAGCGGAATTCCCCCGCGGCCACACCAGCCTTGGAGTCGAATGACCCGCGCGTCTACCGAATCGCCCGGCCTGAGCATCGACCACTCCTGAAAATGCCATTGAGCGAGCGTAGGCAGGAATTCGGGCCGGTCGGACAGGTATTCGATCTTCACCGAAACGTTGCGGTGTTCAGCGAGTTGCGTCCGGCCATTGCCGGGCGAGGGCCGAGTCATAATCTCCGTGGTCGATCCGTTTCACCAAGTCGCGAAACAACTCTCGCTGAACGATGCAGCCGCTTATTGTTTCCACGGTGGCGCGGCGTGGACCGTACTTGGCTAAAGCTTGCTCGTAAGCATTGCGGTCACGCGCCCGCAGGCCGAGTAAGGCATACAGTTGCCCGGCCGGAGACGCTTCCGGCAGCACACTAGTCAGGCGAGCAATCGCATCGGCGTGAGTCAAAATTTTTCTGAGCGCGCGCTCTCCCGTCGACATCGTGCCCGCATAGCCGGTGCCTCCCAGGGCAAAAGAGCCCACGCTCCGAAGAATTGACTCCGTATCAGCTGCCTCCAGCCGAGCACTGCAGACCAGAAGTCCCAGAACGATTAAGGCAGCAAAGCGTTTCACGAAGTTCGAGAATAACAAGCTCGCACCCGGAAGAACGAGAGATTTCTCCCGCCCCGCAACACTCTTCCCTTTTGCCGCGAATCCTCTACCCTCGCCGTTCATGAAATCCACGATCGCCCTTTTGCTGGTCGCGCTCAGCTGCCTGGTCGCCTGCCCGACCGTTCACGCGCAGGAAGCATCCCCCGCTCCGACGGCCGCGCCGGCACCCTCCATCGCGCCCGGTGCTGATCCTGCGACCGCGACCCGCGCGTGGCTCGACACGGTGCCCGCCGACAAACGCGCCAAGTCGGACGCTTATTTTGAAGGCGGCTATTGGCTGATTCTTTGGAATTTTCTCCTGACTGCGGCGATCTCGATCTTCCTCCTTTGTTCCGGCCTTTCCGCGTGGATGCGGGACTTTGCCGAGCGCGTAACGAGATTCAAGGCCCTGCAGGTCGCGCTTTACAGTATCGCCTACCTCGTTCTGGTCACCGCGTTGACCCTCCCTTTAACGGTTTACCAAGGGTTTTTCCGCGAACATCAATACGGGCTTGCGACCCAGGCGTTCGGACCATGGTTCGGCGAACAGATGTTGGCGTTGCTCCTCGCGCTGGTCGCGCTCCCACTCCTTCTTATCGTCCTTTACGCGGTCTTTCGAAAAGCCCCGCGCTCCTGGTGGATTTGGGCCACGTGCGTGATGGTCTTGTTCTCCCTTTTCGTCAGTTTCGTCTTCCCAGTTTTTGTCGCGCCGCTTTTCAACAAGTACACTCCCCTGGAAGATCGGACGTTGCGCGAGCCCATCCTTGCTCTGGCGCGGGCGAACCAAATCCCGGTCGATAAAGTCTTCGTAGTCGATGCCTCGCGGCAAACGACGAGGGTAAGCGCGAACGTGGCCGGCTTTCTCGGCACAACGCGGATCGCCTTGAACGACAATCTCCTGAAACAATGCACGCTGGCGGAAATTCGCGAAGTGATGGGGCACGAGATGGGCCATTACGTTCTCAATCATGGCGCCAAACTGACAATCTACGCCGGCATCCTGATCCTGGTGGGATTGGGTCTGACCAGGTTCGTCTTCGACGCCATGATCCGAAAGTACGGCGCGGCCTGGGGCACCCGGGGGATCGGCGATCCCGCCGCCCTTCCGCTGCTCGTCCTTATTTTCACAACCTACTCCTTCCTCATCACCCCTCTCGACAACACCGCCGTCCGAGTGACGGAAGCCGAGGCGGACATCTTCGGGCTCAACACCTCCCGCGAGCCGGACGGGTTCGCCAAAGTCGCTCTAAAACTCGGCACCTATCGGAAACTCGATCCCACTCCGATCGAGGAGTTCATCTTCTTCGATCATCCCAGCGGGCGCGCCCGCATTCGCATGGCCATGGACTGGAAAGCCGCCAATTTGCCGTGCGGCGGGACGGAGTAACAACGAGCGGCGGTTGCAACCGCCGTCTATTCGGCCGGCGATTGAAAATCGCCGCTCCCTGGTCATTTGCATGGCTCCGTGAAGCAACTTATCCGTTCTTCCCGTGAAACGCCTCTCGCTGCCTCTTTTTCTCGCCGCATCCTTCGCCGCTCTGCAGTCACTCGCGGCTGCGGAGGCCGCTCCCCTGGCCTACCCACAGCCGGCGAAAGGCAGCCAGGTCGATGATTACTTCGGCACAAAAGTCGCCGATCCTTACCGCGATCTCGACAACGCGGACGCGGAAGCGACAAAGAAATGGATCGAGGCGGAGAACAAAATCACCTTCGATTATCTGGCCGCGATCCCGGAGCGTAAGAAAATCAATGAGAAGCTGACCGCGCTTTGGAATTACGAGAAATACACCGTACCGTTCCGGGAAGGCGGCCGTTATTTCTTTTCCAAAAACACGGGGCTGCAAAACCAAAACGTGCTTTTCACCGGCACGGCGTTGCCCGGAGAAGCGAAGACATTGCTCGATCCGAATACGCTCTCGAAGGATGGCACCGTCGCTCTCGGCGGCTTCGACATTACCAACGACAGCAAATTGATCGCATACGGCCTGGCCACGGCCGGTTCGGACTGGCAACGATGGAAAGTGCGCGACATCGAGACGGGCAAAGACCTCAGCGATGATGTGCAGTGGGTGAAGTTCTCCGGCGCATCCTGGAAGCAGGATGGGAGCGGTTTTTTCTACAGCCGCTATGACGCCCCGGCTTCAGCCGACCAGCTGAAACAGGCGAACTATTTTCACAAACTTTATTTCCACAAGCTCGGGACAACGCAGGACAAGGACGCGCTGGTCTACGAGCGAAACGACCACAAGGATTGGAACTTTAACGGTGACGTCACCGAGGACGGCCGGTTCCTGATTATCTACGTTTCTCAGGGATCCGATTCGAAGAATCGCATCTTCTACCAAGACCTCCAGAAAGCGGATTCACCGGTGGTGGAACTGCTCAATAAACAGGACGCGGCCTATGAGTTCATCGGCTGCCAGGGAAACACTTTCTGGTTCAAGACAGATCTGTCAGCGCCGAAAGGCCGGATCGTCGCGATCGATATTTCCCAGCCGGAGGACATCGCCATCGTGGTGCCGGAAGCGGCCGATAAGCTGGAAGGCGTCGAGCTGGTCGGCGACCGCTTCGTCTCCGGCTATCTCAAGGACGCGCATTCCGCGATCAAGCTCTTCGAAGTTTCCGGAAAACCCGCGGGCGAGATCAAGCTTCCGGGATTGGGCACGGCGAGCGGTTTCAAAGGGAAACGCAAAGACACGGAAACATTTTATTCCTATGTCAGTTTCACCGAGCCATCGACCATTTACCGCTACGATTTCAAGAGCGGCCAAAGCTCTCCCCTCTTCCGCCCGAAAGTCGGATTCAAGTCCGACGACTTCACCACCGAACAAGTTTTCTATCAGAGCAAAGATGGAACAAAGGTACCGATGTTCCTGACCTATCGGAAGGGCCTCGAGAAAAACGGCAACAATCCCACGATGCTTTACGGCTACGGCGGCTTCAACGGCTCGATCACGCCCTCCTTCTCTCCGGGCATTGCCACCTGGCTGCAAATGGGAGGCGTCTATGCCGTGGCCAACTTGCGCGGCGGCGGGGAGTACGGCGAAGAGTGGCATCTCGCCGGGACGAAGCTGCGCAAACAAAACGTCTTCGACGATTTCATCGCCGCGGGCGAATGGTTAATCGCCAACAAATACACTTCGACCCCGAAGCTCGCCATCAGCGGGCGCAGCAACGGTGGCTTGCTGGTTGGCGCGACCTTAAACCAGCGTCCGGAGTTGTGGGGCGCCGCGCTCCCTGCTGTGGGTGTGATGGACATGCTCCGCTTCCAAAAATTCACCATCGGCTGGGCTTGGACCTCGGACTACGGCTCCTCCGAGAACGCCGATGAATTCGCCGCGCTCTACAAATATTCACCCCTGCACAACATCAAGCCCGGGACAAAATATCCGCCGACTCTGATCACAACCGCCGATCACGACGATCGCGTCTTCCCCGGCCACAGCTTCAAGTACGCCGCGGCGATGCAAGCCGCCCAAGCCGGTCCCGCACCAGTCCTGATTCGCATCGAAACGCGCGCCGGCCACGGCGCCGGCAAACCAACCTCGAAGGTCATCGAAGAGACAACCGACCAGTGGGCGTTTCTAGTCAAGAGTCTCCAGATGAAGATTCCGTTCTAGGCAATCCAACGCCGCAAAACGACCAACGTTCCGATCACCTTCAGTATCTGAAAGGCCGTTTACTCACAGCCCATAATGTCCAACCGATAGTTAGCCATATTCTACAAGGGAGAATGTTGTGTATTCACTTACCGATTTCAAAGACCTGGCGACGATCGCCGGCGTTTTAGTGGGCGGCGCGTCACTTGCGTTCGCAGCAGCCAATCTACGGTTAACTGCCCGGACGAATCGAGCGAGGTTCTGGCTTGATCTCCGAGCTGCCTTTTCCAGGCACGAGGAGGTCCATCAGAAGTTGCACCCTCGGGGAGACTGGGGGACTTCCCCTCGCCCGCCCACCGCTGATGAGCAGTTACAGGTCGAAGCGTACATGGGCCTGTTCGAACATTGCGAGATCATGCTGGCAGAAGGCCTCATAGACGAACGGACATTCCGGGAGATTTACCGGTACCGCCTCTTGAACCTGGTCAATAACGACTGGGTCCGAGTCGAAAAACTCTGCAAGCTCAGGAGCGGTTGGCAACGCTTGATCGCGCTTCTTCGGAGGATGGAGGTCGAATTCGACTGCCCGCCAACGGACGCAAATTGAGATGCGAGACCTAATCTCCGCCTCTGGCAGGCGGCGGCCGTGCCGGACCGCCCCAAATATGACGCAACCGGGCGGCTCGAACGCAATCGACCAGCCAATTTTTTCAACCGCTCCAGCTTGAACTTTTTCCAAAAATGAGTGTCATACACATTTCCATCGACTTTTTTACGCATGATTGAAGTCCGTAATCTCAAGAAATCATTTGGGGCCAAGACGGCCGTGAATGGTGTGTCGTTCAAGGTGGAAATGGGCGAAGTGCTGGGCTTTCTCGGGCCGAACGGCGCGGGCAAATCCACCACCATGCGCATGATCACCGGGTTCATCCCGCCCTCGGCGGGCGAGGTGTTCGTGGGAGGGTTCAACATGCTGGACAATCCCCTCCCCGCTAAGCGCCTGATCGGCTATCTGCCTGAGAATGCGCCTTCCTACGCGGACATGACGGTCCTGGGATTTCTCGGCTTTGCGGCGGAGCTCCGGGGTTTGCGGGGCGAGGCGAAGAAACGCGCGATCGATCGCGTGGTCGAGATGTGTTTCCTCGAATCGGTTCTGCATCAAAGCATCGAGACGCTGTCGAAAGGTTACCGGCACCGGACCTGTTTCGCTCAATCGATCATTCACGATCCCGCGGTGCTGGTCCTGGACGAACCGACCGATGGCCTCGATCCCAACCAAAAGCATGAAGTGCGGACGTTGATCCGGAAAATGGGCCAAACCAAAGCGATCGTCTTCTCGACCCACATTCTCGAGGAAGTCGAGGCCGCCTGTTCGCGCGCGATCATCATCGATCGGGGCCGGATCGTGGCGAATGGCACTCCCGAGGAATTGAAGCAACGCTCGGAACACGCCGGCGCCGTCACCATTCGATTGCTCGATGGAAGTTCCGCGGCGGTCATGCACAAACTAAATCAGCTTCCGGCGGTCGGAAAATGCGCTGTCCTCTCTGAGTCGCCGGTGACGGTCCGGGCGTTTTTGAAGAAAAATGGCGCACGCGGGGAACTGGCGCGGGCGATCGGCGACCTTGCCGCCACCGAACGCTGGCGCATTGAAGAATTGCACACTGAAGAAGGCCGGCTGGACGACGTTTTCCGCAGCATTACCCGTCCCGAGACGAAACAAGAGGAGGCGGCATGACCGAAGCGACCATGGACTCTCCCGCGGCCGCGGCCACGCCTGTCGTTCGTCCCGAGAAGCAGGGCGGTGCGAGCGCGCTACGGCACATCTTGACCATCGCGAAACGCGAGGTCACCGGCTACTTCGCCTCGCCCGTTGCCTACGTTTTTATCGTCATCTTCCTGCTGCTCACAGGATTTTTCGCCTTCATGGTTTCGGGTTTCTTCGAGCGCGGCCAGGCCAATCTCCTGGCCTTTTTCGCCTGGCACCCGTGGCTCTATCTCTTCCTCGTTCCAGCGGTTGGAATGCGAATGTGGTCGGAGGAACGCCGGCTCGGCACGATCGAGCTGTTGCTCACGATGCCGATCACCCCGTGGCAGGCCATCGTCGGGAAATTCCTGGCCTCCTGGCTGGTGCTCGCGCTCGCCCTGGCTTTGACCTTCCCGATCGTGCTCACGGTCAATTACCTGGGCCGCCCGGATAACGGGGTGATCCTGGCCAGTTATGCCGGAAGCCTGCTGCTTTCGGGGGCGTACTTGTCGGTCTCGGCCATGACCTCCGCGATGACGCGCAACCAGGTGGTGAGCTTCATCGTTTCGGTGGTGCTTTGCCTCTTTCTTATTCTCGCCGGTTATCCGCCGATCACGAATATGCTATCGCAATGGGCCAGCTCCTGGTTCGTCGAAACGATCGCGGCCTTCAGCGTCATGACCCATTTCGAGAGCATCCAGAAAGGCGTGATCGATTCCCGCGACGTTCTGTTTTTCCTCTCTGTGATCGGCTTTTGCCTCTTCACCACCAGCGTCATCATCCGCGCCCACCGCGCCGGCTAGCAACCCATGGATCAGACGAAAAAGAAACAGCTCGAGACTTTGCTCTATTCCACCGTCGGCATCGCCGCGATGGCGCTGCTCCTGATCGCGTTCAATTTGATCGCCGCCAAGGGCCGGCAACGCATCGATCTGACGGCGGAAAACGCCTACACGCTCTCGCCGGGAACCAGGGCCATTCTCGCGAAGCTCGATACCCCGGTTCAAATCCGCTTTTACTGCACCAAGAACGTGAGCGCGATGCCGGTCTTCCTCACGACCTACGCGCAACGGGTCGAGGATTTGCTCGGTGAATACAGGCAGGCTTCGAAAGGCCGGATCGAGATCCAGCGGTTGAATCCCGAACCCGATTCCGATGCGGAAGACTCGGCCCGGCTGGATGGCGTCGAGGGCCAGCAACTCCGGACCGGAGAAAAAATCTATCTCGGATTGAGCATCGCGTTGCTCGACCAGAAGCAGGCGATCTCATTCCTCACGCCCGATCGCGAGCGCCTTCTCGAGTACGACATCTCAAGAGCCATCGCCCGCGTGATGACGGCCGAAAAGCCCGTCATTGGAGTGATGAGTCCGTTGCCGGTCATGGGCCAGATGAATCCAATGGCGATGCAAATGAGACAGCCACAGCGCTCCCAGCCCTGGGCGTTCATGAGCGAGCTCGCACGCGACTTCAACGTCAAACAAGTCGAAGTCACCGCCGACAAGATCCCGGACGACATCAAAGTGCTGGTCGTGATCCATCCGAAGGCGGTGACCGACGACACCCAATATCTGCTCGACCAATTTGTCCTGCGCGGCGGCAAGCTGATTGCGTTTGTCGATCCGCTTTGCGCGCTCGATCGCCCGCCCGTCGTCGCACAAGGGCAAATGCCGCCGATGAGCAGCTCGAGCCTGGACAAATTGTTTAAAGCCTGGGGCCTGACCTTCGAGACAGGCAAAGTCGTCGCGGACATGGAACACGTCGCCAAGCTCCAGGAGGGGCCGAACCCAACCGTGCTCGCGCTGAACGAGACCGCCATTAACAAGGACGACGTCGTCACGGCCAATGCCGACAATTTGCTCATGGCGTTCACCGGCACTTTTTCCGGCACGCCGGCCGATGGATTGGCGAAGACCGTGTTGATCAAATCGTCGAAACATTCCCAGCTGGTCGAGGCGCTGATGGCGTCGTTAGCCGCGGGGCAGATCGCGAGCAATCTTACCCCGAGCGGAACGGAGTATCCGCTGGCGATCCGGTTGGCCGGCAGGTTCAAGACTGCTTTCCCCGATGGAAAACCGAAACCGGCGGCCAGTCCGTCCGAACCGAAACCGGAGGAAAAGCCGGCGGCACCGGGGCTGAAAGAATCGTCCGAGCCGAGCACGGTCGTGCTGATCGGGGATGCCGACATGATTCAGGACCCGGTCGCCGTGCGGGAAATCCAGGCGATCGGGCAGAGACTGATCATGCCGCTGAACAGCAACTTGAGTTTCGCGCAAAGCGTGGTCGAGCAACTCGCCGGCGACAGCAATCTTATCGCGGTCAGGAGCCGGGCTTCGCGCGAGCGGCCGTTCACCGTCGTGCAAAAAATGCAGGCCGATGCGGAGGCGAGTTATCGGACGAAGATCAAGGAGCTCGAGACCAGCCTCGCCGAAACGCAGCGCACCTTGAACGAGCTGCAAAAGAGCAAGGGCGAAGCGGGCCAGCGTTTTATCTTGTCGCCCGAACAGCAGCAGGAGCTGGTCAATTTCCGCAAGAAAGAGGCGGACGTAAAAGTGCAGTTGAAACAGATGCGCAAACATCTCCGGTCGGAGATCGATTCGCTCGAGAACCGGATCACGTGGCTGAACATTGCCGGCATGCCGCTTGCCGTTATCCTGGCGGGATTCGGCTTTGCGGCCATGAAACGTAAGCGGGTGGGCAAATGAAGGGAAAGCAACTCGCGATAGTCCTGGGTCTGCTCATCGTTGTTGGCGGCATCGCCCTCTTTCTGAACCATCGCAATTCCGCCTCCTGGAGCGAGTCCGCGACCACGACCACCGGCAAGGTCCTCGATTTTCCGCTCAACGATGTCTCTCAAGTAACGATCAAAGAGGGCGCGGTTGAATTGAACCTGGGCAAGAAGGATGAGGTTTGGATGGTGAAAGAGCGGGCCGATTATCCGGCCGATTTCGCCAGGGTCAGCGCGCTTATCCGAAAGCTTTGGGAACTCAAGCCCGTGCAGGACGTCAAGGCCGGCCCGTCGCAACTTGCGCGGCTCCAACTGACCGAGCCGGCCGCGGGATCGACTGGCGGCACCCTGCTCGATCTGAAAGGCGCCGATGGCAAGCGGCTCGCCGCCTTGATGCTGGGGAAAAAGAATCTCAGAAATTCCGATCAACCCGCCGGCGAGGGCCCCGGATTTGCCGTTGGCCGCTATGTCATGGGGCAGGACGGTGCCAACCGCGTCTTCCTCGTTTCGGATACTTTCGAAGAGATTGAAATGAAACCGGAACAATGGCTCAGCCGCGATTTCATTAAGATCGAAAACGCCAAGTCGCTCGCCGTCGACGGGACCACGCCCGCCATGAGTTGGAAGATCGTGCGCGATGCCGCCGCCTCTCCCTGGAAACTGGCCGACGCGAAGCCCGGCGAAGAGCTGGACAATGCCAAGGCGTCCAGCGTGGCGTCGCACCTCAGCGCCGCCAGTTTCGCCGACGTGCTTCCGCCGGATGCTCCAGCTACGGAGACAGGCCTCGACAAACCGTCGACCGTCCGGATCGATACCTTCGACAATTTTGTCTACGAATTCCGGATCGGTAAACTAACGGGCGAAAACTACCCTGTCCTTGTTTCCGCGAAAGCCGAGCTGCCGAAAGAGCGAACCCCCGGCCCCGACGAAAAACCGGAAGACAAAGCCAGGCTCGACCAGGAATTTCAAACAAAGCAAAAGCAGCTCACCGACAAACTCGCGACTGAACAAAAGCTTCAGGCCCGTCCCTACCTGATCGCGAAATCCACCATCGACCAAATACTCAAGGAGCGCGCTTCCCTCCTGGCCGAGAAAAAACCTGTCCCCTCGCCGACCGCCGCGGCAAGTCCGGCCGGCCCCAAACCGGCATCATCGCCGAAACCTCCTGGCGCTACTCCGCGCCCTGCGGTTTCTCCCATCCCGGCATCCCCTTCACCGGCGAAGCGGCCGAATTAGTGGGCTTGAGCTGCTTTCTCGTTGGTCCAAACGCCTCGACAGAGCGAGGCGGGCTACAGCGCTGCCAGTTCTCTATGATCGTACGCGAACAATCGCTGTAGCCACGGTCCGGCAGCTGCCGGATCGCCGTGCCGGACCTATTGAACGTGATGCTCGCGATCATCCCCTGAGGCCGAATTCGTTCCGCCTTCGTCTTGAAAGGATGCGAGCTTGCCCCAGGCAGGCTCGCCAGTTCTTTGCTGCTGAATTTCGATTCGGCGACGGCTCGACTGAGTCTCGCCCTACCAAATGCCACAGCGGATCTGCTGGCAGGGCAACGCTGCGGAGCCGTTGAGATGCGGCGATGCGCCGCGCTACAGGTTCGACCGCTGAGCTAGCCTACGCCTCCGCCGGCAGGTCGGCTTCGAGCGGGCGATCCTTCTGGAACCTGCTGACGCCGAACACGCTGAAACCGATGACACGGCCTTGCTCGTCCACGCGCCGCATCACCGCATCGCTGGGGGTCGGCCGCATGTAACCGGACGCGTCAGAAAAGGTCACTTCGAGGTAATCATTTTCAGGGTCAAACCACAGTCTTACTTTATCGACCATAAGGCTCCTCCAGCTTTCATCTGGCAGTCAACCGCAGCTCCTCCGTCGTCCGCTGCCGTTCCAATGTTATGACAAAGCAACCAGTCAACGCTCCGATGCCGGCCATCGCCTTCCATGCCGGTGCGCCACGCTCCAGATCAACGCGCACGATTACCCCAATCGTGTCCCCCGCATTGACCGTGATCGCGAAGAGATCATTCTTCGCTGTCGCCGCCCTGATCACCCGGCCCCCCGAGCCGTTGGAGCGCGGCACTTGCGGAGCATCCTCATCTGGCGGTTCCATCTCCGGTATCGGCGACCCCAAGTCCACGCGCAAAAAAAAGTCATGCGAACGGCTTGCGCCCGGGAGAGAGGCGGCATCGAACTGCCGCGCCCGCACATAGGAAGTTCCGGCCGCCGCCGCCACCACCGCTCCGGCTATGTTCGACGCAGTCCCGGTTGCCCCGTCATCGTCATTTGTCTCGAGCGCCGTTGTGCTATCCGAAGCGATAAGGTCTATCGACGTGTCGGCGGAGCCGCCGCCACCAAACCGCGTCATTGTGGCCGCATGGAGCCGATAGTCCGCTCCCGCGGTGAAGGAATACGCGTTCACAACTACTCCCGCGAAAAAGGCCGCTTAGCGTTCATTTTCGGGGGTGGATCGCCGGGTGAGTTTGATCTCGCGGCGTAGCGCGCGACGGATCAATTCGGAAAAACTTAGCTTCTTGCGCCGCGCTTTGGCGGCCAGAATTTTCTGGACCTGCCGTGGTACGCGGAACGTCACCGATGTACTGCCTTGGGGCAGCTTCGTTCTGGGCATGAATCTACGTGTATTATTGCTTCATACACCTTGTCAACCCGGAATTTTCTTGCCTTGTCACATTGCCTATGACACCGTCGGCGGCGTCCGAGGCAAGGAATCCAGGGCCATCACGATCACCCTTCCTCTCGCCCTCGATCGGGCCCTCCAGGCGCTCGCCGATCAAAAACATTGCGGAAACAAGTCCGCCGCGATCCGGGAAGTACTTTACAAAGAAGCCGGCATGCAAGCCAAGCTTCCAATGAACGAAAAGAAGGACAATGATTCGGTCGCCAACGCCGAGCATCGCTCCGTCAAATACGGCTCCCGCAAAAAGAAAAGCGGAAAGTGAATTTTCCCCTCCTCATTCCGAGGGGACGGGCCCGGCCGGAGATCTTCCGCCGATTGTAGGGCGACTCGCCTCAAGTGGGTTACCGATCGTTTCCGCTACACGCGTTCTACTTTCGTTCTTGCCACCGGGATAGAGCCTCTTGGTAATCTCACGCCACGGCTTTCGAAAGCCCCTTCCCTCTTGAAACAAGAAAAATGCGCTTCATGACCGCTCTGTTTTGCGACCGCATGCAGCGCAATTTCGTCAGCCTCTGCCACCCAAAATCATGACTGAACTTGAGGAACGTAAACTGCAAGCTGAGATCGACCACATCAAAGCCCAAACGGCCAAGGTCGATGCTGAGAGAAAGTCGTCTCAAAGGTCGTGGCGCCATTTCGTCGTAGAAGGCGTCAAGGTGGTTGGCGCCGTCGTTATCGGCGTCGGTGGATTTATGGCGGCCTTTACCGGATACCAGCTCGCAGAGGTCAAGAAGGAGAAAACCGAACTTGCCAATGAAAGGCTCAAGAGGGAACTCGCTGAGAACGACGAATTGCTTGAGATTTCCAGACAGAAGAAGCTCGAGCTCAATCGTGCCGTTGCCGCGGCCCAAGGACAACTCGACACTACCCGGCAACAACTGAAGGAGCTCCAAACTCAGCTTGTCGCTGTCAAACGAACAGCACCAGCCAGCGCTGACACGTCAGCTCTTGATGCAGCAATCACGCGGACGAATCAGATTCGAGCTGACGTAAACGCCGCTAAGACAGAATTGCGCTCGACCAAGGTGAAAGACGAGACACCTGCAGTTAATCAGGATGTCGAGACTCGCGTGCGCAACATCTTTCGGGAGCAGCTCGGCGTAAATCCAGAGCAAGTAACCCCTCAGGCGACTCTTGTTGGAGATTTAGGAGCAGACGAGCTCGATGTCGTCGAGTTGGTTATGGCTTGCGAGCAAGAGTTCGGCATCCAAATCCCGGACGAAGATGCGGAATCATTCAAAACGGTGGGTGACTTTGTGGCGTACTTGCGCCGCCATCCGTCCACGCCGCCGGCAGCAACGCCGTCACCTCATAAAACGTAGCGTCCATTTCACGCCGAAATCCTAACTTTCAGGCGGTTCCGCTTGCGCTTGCGAATACGTCAACAGCATTTGGGCCTACCAGTCCACCGTCGCGGTATTACGCTTGGATCGAACCACGCTGAGAAGGAGGAATCTCCGCGTTTCTTGTTGGCGCTTCCCCATGGCGCGTCTCCGCGAACGAATTAAGTTCGAGGCGAGATGTTCACGATCGAATTCGATCAGCCGCGAAATTTGCTTGTTATCCGGTATAGCGATCACGTTGGGCCGGATGAGACCGAGCGGGCCCTCCAAGAGATGCGGCTCGCGCTCGAGAGAGTGGAACGCGGCTTCCGCCTTCTCGCGGACCTGACTGCGTTGCATTCGATGGACATTGCCTGCGCGCCGCACATCGAGAGCGCCATGGACCTGTGCAATGGAAAAGGCGTGTCGGACGTGGTCCGCATTATTCCCGATCCCAGAAAAGACATCGGGATGCAGATCATGTCCTATTTTCACTACGGCGGCGATGTCCGCATCTTGACCTGCGAGAGCGCGGAGGAAGCGATGGACCTACTGGGGTAAATTCGAATTTCGAAACCCGAACGAGAAATGACATAATATTCGAAACAAGGAATCAGAAATGAATATTAGGCGAAGCGGTTCACAACCACCCACCAACGGATCCACCGATTGGTTTACCGGAACGGTCCGGATCGAGCCGCTGTTCGAAGCGCCCCCGCCCGCCCGAGTTCGCGGCGCGAGCGTCACGTTCGACCCGGGCTCCCGCACTGCGTGGCATACGCACCCGCTCGGTCAGACCCTGATCGTCACCGCCGGTTGCGGCCGGGCCCAATGCGAGGGCGGTCCGATTGAGGAGATCCGGCCCGGCGATGTCGTCTGGTTTCCGCCTAACGAGAAGCATTGGCACGGAGCGATGCCAACCACAGCCATGACGCATATCGCCATTCAGGAAGCGCTCGACGGCAAAGTCGTGGACTGGATGGAAAAGGTGAGCGACGAACAATATGGAGGCTGATTAACAATGGCGAAACACCTGACCGGGACACGTGAAGAATGGCTGGCAGCGCGGCTCAAGCTGCTCGAGGCGGAGAAGGAACTCACGCGGCGCAGCGACGAGGTGGCGCGACAGCGGCAGGAGCTGCCGTGGGTTCGGATCGACAAGGAGTACCGATTCGAGACCGACGAGGGAAACGCCTCGCTGGCCGACCTTTTCCGGGGGCGCTCGCAGCTCCTCGTCTATCACTTCATGTTCGGGCCTGATTACGCGGCGGGATGTCCGGCCTGCTCGGCGATCGCGGACGGGTTCAACGGCTTCGTCGTCCACCTCGAGAACCATGACGTGGCGATGACTGCGATTTCGCGCGCTCCACTCGACAAACTGCAGGCGTTCAAGCGGCGGATGGAGTGGACGTTCCCCTGGGCCTCCTCTTTTGGCAGCGACTTCAACTTCGACTTCAACGTCTCGCTCACCGACGAGCAGCAGCGCGAGGGGCCCGAATACAACTACGAGCGCGAGCCGGCTTCGCCGTCAGGCGGCGATAGCGAGTCCGAGGGGCCGACCAGGGGCGCTGCCATGACCGGCACCGACGTAGCGACCTACACGCGGGAGAGGCCGGGCATGAGCGCGTTCGTGCTCGAGGACGGTGTCGTTTACCACGCCTACTCCGCTTACGCCCGCGGATTGGACGGCCTCTGGGGCGCGTATCAGTGGCTCGACCGCGCGCCCAAGGGACGCAACGAGCCAGACTTCTGGTGGCGCCGCCACGACGAGTACGGCAAGCGCTGAGCGAAGTTGTGATTGTCGTTGCGCAACTGCGGAACGAAGCGCCACACTTTCAGAATTATGAAAATCCGTTGGATCAGATTGATAGCCGGACCAATCGTCGCCGAGGTGTTGGCGATTTTGCTTCTCATCTGCCTGGTTGCGATCTTTGGCCCGAACGATGCGGTTCAGGCCCAGGCCTACGCAGAGAAGCTCGGGGCTTGGGTGGGGCCGTTAGCCGGAGTGGTCCTTAGTTTCCTCGGCGCGCTCTGGGTGAGTCGCGGGCTGGCCAGCGGGCATTTGCTTCATGGAACCTTGTTCGGCTTGCTCTACGCCATGCTGGACGCCGCACTCATTGTTGCCATGCAAGCCCCGTTCGCGTGGCTTTTCGTCGCGTCCGACGCTGGCAAACTGCTGGCCGGCATCGCCGGAGGATGGGTGGCCGCAGCGAAAAGCAGGAACTCCATTGAATCGTAAGCCGGCTGGAGAAGAAGCAGAGCCCCGGTTGCCACTGGATCTTCGCAAAGCCCTCGCGGCTGCCCCGATGGCGAAGGCTCAGTGGAAGGATCTCACGCCGATCGCGCGCAGGGATTTTATAAGTTGGATAGACTCAGCCAAACAACCGGAGACTCGCAGACGCCGGATCGAGAGAGCCTGCTCGATGCTTGCGGACGGAAAGCGGCGCCCCTGCTGTTTTTCAATCGTGTCATTCGATCTTCACAAGGCCCTTGCGGCTACCCCATTGGCGAAGGCTCAATGGAGCGATCTCACGCCGATCGAGCGCAGGGACTTTATTAGTTGGATGGACTCAGCCAAACAACCGGAGAAACATAGACGCCGGATCGAGAAAGCCTGTTCGATGCTTGCGGCCGGAAAGCGACGGCCCTGATGTTTTTCAATCTCTGAAGTGGTTCGCGGCGATCGTAGCATCCGCGAAGCGGTCGAGAGAGCGCCGCTCCTTGAATTATCGCCGCACCGTCCCGCCTACGCTCGGCTGCGGGGCGCCAGTCGAGGCGACCCGAGATTTGGCAGCAGGGCGGTGAGCAGTCCGATCAGCGGCAGATAGGAGCAGACCTGGAAAACGAACGGGAGGCCGGTGCGATCGGCCATGGCGCCGAGCACGGCGGAGCCGATGCCACCCAGCCCGAAGGCGAGGCCGAAGAAGAGGCCGGACATCGTGCCCACTTTGCCGGGGACGAGCTCCTGCGCGTAAACGAGAATGGCGGAAAAGGCCGAAGCGAGGATGATCCCGATGATCGCGCTCAGCACGGCGCACCAGAAGAGATTCGCATACGGGAGCGCGAGCGCGAACGGCGCCACGCCGAGGATCGATACCCAGATGACGGCTTTGCGCCCGATGCGGTCACCCACTGGTCCGCCGAGGAATGTGCCGGCGGCAATCGCGGCGAGAAAAATAAAGAGATGCAACTGCGCCTCCTGCACCGAGAGGCTGAATTTCTCGATGAGGAAAAACGTGTAGTAGCTGCTCATGCTCGCGAGATAGAAATACTTCGAGAAAATGAGCACGATCAGGATGCCTAAGGAGAAGAGGACGCGCTGGCGGGTTAGTCCTGTCTCGCGATGCAAGGTAGCGCGCTGCTTCGTCGCGTGATGACGCGCAAGGTAGTCACGATACCACACGCCGATGCGCGAGAGCACGATGATGCCGAGAAGCGCGAGCACCGAAAACCAGATGACGGATTTCTGCCCGCGATAGACGACGATCGCCGCGGCGAGCAATGGCCCGAGTGAGCTGCCGGTATTTCCGCCTACCTGGAAGACCGATTGGGCAAAGCCGAATCGCCCGCCCGAACTCAGGTGCGCGACGCGCGAAGCTTCCGGATGAAAAACGGAGGAGCCGATCCCGACGAACGCGACCGCCACGAGAACGAGCGCGAGATTTGGCGCGATTGAAAGCAGGACCAGGCCGATCAGCGTCGAAGCCATGCCCAACGCGAGCGAGAACGGCTGCGGATGTTTGTCGGTAAAAGCGCCGACGAACGGTTGCAGGAAAGACGCGCTGAGCTGGTTCGTCAGCGTGATCAGGCCGATGTGGCTGTAGTCGAGCCGCAGCTCCGTTTTCAGGATCGGGTAAATCGCCGGGATCAACGACTGGAGGGTGTCGTTTACGAGATGGGCGAAGCTGAGCGCGAAGAGAATGCCGAAGACCGGCGCGGCCGGGACCGCGCCCGCCTCGGCCTCGTCCACGCAGGCAGGCGGGCTGTTCCCTGGCGCTTCGGTCGTTGGGCGCATGGGGATATTGTGAACGCACTCGGGCGAGGTGGCGAGGATTGAGGATCGATACCCGGGACCCTTCCAAATCGGCCCGCCCGTGCGTACCGTCGCTCGTTCTTTCGCGGCGACTGAGCGCCGCGGCTACAGCGCTTTCACTATTCACTATTCACGACCGGACACCGTCGCTCGCGCCTCCACGCGGTCCCTCGACTGCGCTCGCGATGACTCTTGAACGAGGCCGCCCATCATTCGCCGCGTCACTTCTCAGTCACTTGGGAGGAATATGAAGGACCTCGTCCATGTAGCGATCGGCGGCGGCTGTGGCCTCCTCCGGACTGCGGCCATTCTGACGTGCGCTCAAATAAGGCGCATACCAGTCCCACCAGTGATGCTCGGCGTGCGTCTGTTCGTAGGGGTGGTGGTGCTCTCCCGTTTCGAGGAGGAGCTGGGCAAGGGTTGCGACATCCATGGATTCTCGCTTCCACTCGCGGCCGGGGAGCCGCTCCTTGATCTCCTGGAGCTGCCAGCGGTTCCCGTCCGGATCCTCAAACGACGCGAACGAGTAGTAGGAACGCCCTTCCGGATCGCGCCCAGGGACGCGCGGGTTTTCCACGGAATTGTTAAAGGGGCCGGCGGCATAGTGAAAGACGTCGCTGACGTTGACGCCGCGGGCGAACAAGTCATTGCGGGCAGCGTCGACGTCCTCCACGATGAGGACCAGTTCCGCCGGGCCACCCTTGGCCGGCATCACTCCCTTGCCGAAGATGATCGAGGCCTCGGATTGAGGAGGAGTAAATTGCAGGGCCCGAAAGTTTTCATCCGCGGCGTAGTCGATATCCAGGCGAAACCCGGCTTTCTCGTAGAACGCTTTGGCACGGTCGATGTCGGAAACAGGGATGATTGCGATTTCCAGTTTCATGTTCATGATTGCTCCTCAGGTTGCGCGAGCGGGCCCTTCGGTCGCGGGTTACCGGCGGGAAGCGGATCAGGTGGAGCTCTTTTCGTAGAGACGCCTAACGGGCTTGGCGCTAACGAAAATTGTCTAAACTTGCGCGCAGAAAGTGAAGTCAAAATTTTGTTGTCTTAATTTTACCTTCCAGAACGCTTTCGAACATGCCTGGTCCGCCTTTAACGCTCGATGAATTGCGGCGGTTTGCGGTGGCGCGGTCGCTCTTTGGGCCGACGACGCTGCGGCGGGCGCTGGCACGGATGGGGTTTGTGCAGGCGGATCCGATTCGGGCGCCGGCGCGGGCGCAGGATTTGATTCTCCGGCAGCGGGTGAAGGCACGTAAAACGACTTCGGCGTCACGTGCTGTGGGTTATCGAGCGGGCGATCTGGAACGGCAGTATGAATCGCTGGGAGTCGAGGAGGATTTCTTCGTCAACTATGGTTACGTGACGCGGGAGGTGCAGGCGTTGATGCATCCGCGGTCGACGACTGGGAACCAGACGTCAGTCGCGAGGGAACGAAAACGTGAGCAGTTGCTTCTCGATTTCGTGGAGGAGCGCGGCGCGGTGCATCCACGAGAGGTGGAGGCGCATTTCGCACGCGGCAGGGTGCGGAATTACTGGGGCGGCTCGTCGCATGCGACCACGCAAATGCTCGAGGAGTTGCATTACCGCGGAAAGCTCCGGGTGGTGCGACGCGAGAAAGGCATCCGGGTTTACCGGACACATCGACATGAATCGGCGTTGCTGGACGAAGCCGCGCGCCAAAGACGGATCGATGCGCTGGTGGATGTGGCGGTAAAAATTTATGCGCCGCTGCCGGCCGCGAGTCTTTCATATTATGTCCGCCGGTTGCGCTACGCGGTGCCGCAATGGGAGGACGAAATCAGCGGCGCATTGCAGCGGGCGCGTGAGCGATTGGCGCACGCGCGAGTGGAAGGCGTGGACTGGTATTGGCCTGACGGAGAGAACCCGAGAGAAGCAATCGCGCCGGAGGCGGTGCGATTGCTGGCGCCGTTCGATCCCGTGGTGCACGATCGGGCGCGCTTCGAGCTTCTATGGGGATGGGTCTACCGGTTCGAAGCCTACACGCCGGCGCCGAAACGGAAGCTGGGTTACTACGCGCTCCCGCTGCTCTGGCGCGATCGCGTTATCGGCTGGGGGAATCTCGCAGTCACCGTTCCCAAGTCCAACTTGGGAACGAGGGGCGTGGAAACGAGGGGCTTGGGAAAGAGGACGCTCAATCTAACGAGCGATCTCGGCTACGTGGGCGGGAAGCCGCCGCCCGAGCGCGCTTTCAAGCGCGAGCTCGAAGCGGAGCTGGAGCGGATGCGGTTCTTTCTCGGAGCGACCGGTGAATCGGGGGAGCGTAGGCGGTCATCCTGAGCGGAGCGAAGCGGAGTCGAACGGATCCCGGGGCTACCAGCGAACATCGTCGCTCGCAGCTCCACGGGGCCCTCGACTGCGCTCGGGATGACGGGCGGCGGCACCGCACCGAATTATCCGTTGCAAATCGCCAGGCGGCACTCGAAAATCAAAATTCTCGCGGGGTCTTAGCTCAGTTGGTAGAGCGCCTCAATGGCATTGAGGAGGTCAGGGGTTCGATTCCCCTAGGCTCCAGTCTTTGCTCGCCGTCAGAGGCTAAGCAAAGACTGTCGTGCCGGCCTGTCACGTTGTAGCTTTAGCGAAGATGGAAGCCTTGGCGAAGGCGGACCGGTTCGGTTTTGCCAGGATTTTTGCGGCGAGCTACGACTCGGCAGGCCCGTTTCTTTTTTGCTCGCCGTCAGAGGCGAAGCAAAGCGGTGGCCCTGGAACGCTACCTGAAATCGGCCTCAGGCAGAGCGTTTATCAAAAAGCGACTTTGAGAGTCCGGGCTTCACGCACCCATGTTTCTCGAGTATTGTCCCAGCAAATCGCCGTTTTTCCCTTACCTCCGTTGAATTCCTTGGAGGACCACGGGACACAGCACTGAGATGTCAGCGTCACTCCAAGCTGTAAACTTCCACAAGGGCGATGCCGGTCGTGTCGTTAACACCACGAACAATGGCGGTGTACGTTCCCGGTGTGAGCTGTCGCACGATCGCCGACTCCAGGTCATTCTGCGGCGCGATTCCGGTGGCAATAATCTCAGCCTCCTGATCGGAGCGCCAATTGTCGTTTGACGCAATAAGGGTTCCGTCACTCGCGCGCAGTTCCAAGGTGGGATCTGCGAGGGTTCCCGCCATCGGCACCGAAGGCGCGATTGCGCGGACCATCACATCGAGTGGTTCCGGCCCCAGCACAATCAATCCACCAATCAGAACCTTATCGCCGGTCTGGACAAATCCGCGTGTAGAGATGTTGGACAGGTTCGAACATGAATTGATCGATTGATCCAGGTCGTAGGCTTCGACCACAGCGATGCCGGTTCCGCCGTTTGAACCGCGCACCACCGCCGTGTAGGCGCCCGGTTCCAGGGTCGTAAGAATTGCCGATTCAAGTTCGTTTTCAGGTGGAATGGTCGTGTTGATAATCTCCTGCACGTTGGCTGCATCCCTCCAGTTGTCATTGCTTGCGATGATGTGACCGGAGGCGTCATGCAGTTCCAGAATAGGATCGGCTAGCCGGTTGGGAAGTGGCAACGAACCCCCCCGCACGCGAAACAGCACGTTCTTGGGAGTGTCACCGGTAATAATAAGGCCACCGATCAGAACATTATCGTTCGTCTCGACCTGCAGGCGGGTTGAGATGTTCGCGAGCGCGGTCGCCACCCCGGGTGTCGGAGTAGCGGTTGGACTTGGCGTCGGACCGCAGCCTAAGAGCTGCCCCCGAATCTCACCGCTCGGAAATGGCGTGTTATGGATGTTAATGTAGAGGAGACCATCGAGCAGTTGTGAAACCTGCTCGGGAGTAATCGGAAATGTATTCGAGTAGGTTCCCGAAGTACTCGCAGGAAAATCCGTAAACGGAATAATGACCGGCGCAGTCACTTCCGGTAGAGCCGGCCCATGAATGTGGGCGTCGGTCGCGTTTGCGGTCAGGCCGCTAAAGGTCAAATTCACCGTAATCGTGGTGAGCGCCGGATCTGAGTTTAAGACGACGGTGCCAGAGCCTGTGGCTGTGCTGTTGTTAGGCGGAACCTCTTGATCGCCGGTCAACGTTGCTGTGAACGTGTTTGGTGCGCAGGTCGGTGTGGGACTCGGGCCCGGCCCACAGATTATCGCGACCACCGTTCCGGTTCTTGAATGTCCCGGAGGGGGTGCATCCGAATTGGTTTCAATGACCACAAGCATTGGAATGTCGCCTGAGATGATTGATCCATTCTTTGTGATCGAACTTGCCGCGATCGCCACAATCTGCTCTGGGAGAATGGTTGGCGGGTGAGAGCTGTTGCCTGGAGTCGTCCTCCAGGTGCCGCCGCATTCAGCCGGGTTTGGGTCCGGATGGCGGGCGAAACCCTTGAAGCTATGGGGCGCGGTGCCTCCGCTCAGGTGATTCACCTTTGCCCAGCAGGGACTCCAGAATGTAACCTGATTACCCAGCACGGCATCGAGGTCGCCAATGACAAAATTGCCTTCGAACGCCGGCGTGGGCGATGCGACAGGTGTTG
Organism: Chthoniobacterales bacterium; assembly: GCA_035941955.1. Lineage (GTDB taxonomy): Bacteria > Verrucomicrobiota > Verrucomicrobiia > Chthoniobacterales > UBA10450 > AV80. The sequence goes on along the minus strand of DASZDO010000006.1, from coordinate 49,118 downwards.
CGCTAGCCGTAGCTGTCGGCGTGGGCGAGGGACTTGCGTCTGGAGTTCCCGTTGGCGTCGCGGTTGGTGTAGGAGTAGCGGTGACGCTTGGAGTACTGGTCGGTGTGGCCGTGGCTGTCGGGCTTGGGGTGGGGCTTGGTTCCGGCTCGCACTTTTTCAGCTGCCCTCGGATTTCGCCGTTGGGAAACGGTGTGTTATGAATGTTAATGTATAAGAGGCCGCTGGCCAGTTGCTCGACTTGCTCTGGCGTGATGGGAAAAGTATTTGAATAGGTCCCGGACGTACTAGCGGGAAAATCAGGAAAGGGAATTATGACGGGTGCGATTACCCCTGGCATGGCTGGACCATGAATGTGGGCGGCGGTCGCATCCGCGGCCAGACCACTAAAGGTTACATTTACGCTGATCGTTGCCCCTCCCGGGTCCTGGTTCAAGACGACGTCGCCCGAACCTGTGGCCGTGCTGTTATTGGGCGGCACCTCTTGCGCGCCGGTCAACATTGCTTTGAAGGTATCCGGTGGACAGGACGGTGTTGGAGTCACTCCCTGAGCACTGGTGGTGTTTGAGGCCGATAAGAAAATCGCCAGAGAAAGGCCGGCAAGCGATTTCAGACCAGCTTTTGCGGCTGAGCGCAGCGTCTGTTTTGCGAATGTGACGGAGAAAGAAGTATTTGAAAAAGACATATGGAGCCCCCTCGAGAGTGTTATTTATTTCGTTGCTGGTCTAGGAAAAGGATGCCGAGCTTTAAACAAATTTCGAGAAAAACCGGAAAAACTTTTGATGTTTAGCTGGCCAAAATGGCGGGTTGGATCACACTCTCCTAAGATCCGCGACTTGAGTATTCTATCAGCAAATAGCCGTATTGAATCTAACGATGGTCTTTCCCCGACGCGAATCGCTCCTCCTTGCCCTTGTCGTCCTCGGTCTCGGTGTCGTTCGTCTGGGCGACCTGCAGGCTGAAACATTGCCAGATCGCCGGCCGGCGCTCCCCGGCTCCGCACCGGGATCGCTCGTCAACCTGATCGATGCCGAAGCCTTGTTCCAGAAAGGTCAACGGGATGCCTGGGTCATGTTTGAATGCGGGGTGGCGGGTGACGGTCTCGTTTTTGGAAGCGCTTTTTCACGGCATCGCCCAATTCAAATCTTCTGAAGAATGAAATTCGGAGGCGATTGCGGCAGACGAGATTCATCCCCGCGGTTTACAACCATAAACGAACATCCGCCTGGTTCGCGGGCACGGTGGTGTTTGTGGTCGCAAATGGGCGGCCGCGCCTGCGCCTTTATGCCAATCAGGATTTCGATGAAATCAAACGCGGAGCCGACTTCGTCGCGCCGCAGTTAATCTTTGTGCCCAACCGCTATCTTTCGAACCTGCCGGATTATCCGGGTGCAGCGAAACATGCTGAAGCCAGCGGCGTGGTGAAGCTCCGGCACAGTGTCGATGGGAATGGCAAGACGACGGACTTGCAGGTGATAAGCGAGCGCGCTCAAGCAAGGCTCGGCGGGCACCCAGCTTCCGGCTACCAACTCGGCGAATACCTGACCAAGGTGCTGCCAATGCTCGACTTCCTGCCCGGCTACCGCAATGGGCGGCCGACCGCGACAAGTTATACGCTCACTTGGTGGTTTGGGCGGACGATCGGATGGTGAGGAGGCATTGGCGCCGCCCGCCGCAGACGATTCCCGAATTGGCTAAGGCTTGGGCAGATCGCGGGCGAATTCTTCTTTTTGACGCGCGTCGCGCTGTTGCTCCCGGATGCTCGGTCCCAGTTGGACTTGATCCGGATCATTAGGGTCCGAGGCGCAACCTGATTGGAGAAGTCCGCCGGCGACCAGAACGAAGAGCAAAGCAAGCCTCATGTCGGAGATAATGCGACAGGGCTGGGGGCAACTCAAACACAAACCCACCGGCATTGTTCGCCATGGGTCATAGGGAAATTCTCGAATCCTCCGTCGAGGGGCTATACACGCCGGTCCCTTCGGTGCTCCGTGGCGTCAGGTCCGGCCGGTCGGGCTGCCAGGCGCCACCACACCCGCTCAGAACCCCCAGAACCAGGAAGGCAATGAGCACGCGGACCGTACGGCAGTCTCGAGTGTTCGTTTCGAATTCGTCGGAGATCATGGGTTGGAAGCCTCCAAGATGGCGCAAGGATCTTGATTTTCGAGTGCGGACTTGCGAGGGCGGCGGCTAAGCTCTGGCATGCGCAAACTTTGCGTCGGCCTGGCCCTCCTGTGCCTGGCCCACAATTCAGGAGCGGAAAGGGCCTGGATCGACACTGATCTTTCCATCGGTTCGCCGATTCGGGAAGTGGACGATGCCTATGCCCTCGTGCTGGCTCTTCATTCGCCCGAAATTCAGATCGCGGGTCTGAGCACGACATATGGGAATGCTTCTCTCAGCCAAACGACGCGCGCGACGCTGGACTTGGTGGAGAGGTTCGGTGACTCGGCGGGACTTGGGCCCGGAAATGTCTTCGACGGGGCGAAATCAGCTCGAACCCTCGGGGAGCGGACCAGGGCCAGCGATGCATTGGCGGCTTCGCTCCGGAGGAGAAAGCTCACGTATATCGCCCTCGGGCCGCTGACGAATCTTGCCACGTTCCTGCGACTCCACCCGGCGCTGGCCGATCGAATCGAGCGGGTCATTTTCCTGGGCGGCCAGGCGCCGGGAATAAGTCTGGCCTTCGGGCCGAGTCGATCGTTTCGCATTCACGATGCAAACGTGTTCAAGGATCCCGCGGCGGTGAAGATGGTGCTGGACTCGAAAATTCCGATTGTCCTTGTCCCGATTGAGACGGCTTCGCGTCTGGAGATTGATCGAGGGGACCTGCGCGCTCTGAAGAACAGCGGGCCGGCAGGAGCGTATCTGGCGGAGCGAAGCGGAGTCTGGCTCTGGTTTTGGACGAACTTCGTGAAAACGAAAGGCGGACCGATCTTTGATGCCGTGGCCATTGTTCCGGCGACGAGGCCGGAACTGCTCTCCCTGAAGAAGCGGTATGCGCGGATGGATGATGCGGGAAATCTGCTTGTAACGCCGGGCCGGACAGAAGGTGCCCGGCCAATTCGATATTGCACCGGCGTTGCGCCCGGGATGAAGCGGTTCGTTTTGGAAAGACTTGTGACGCGGCGGAGCCGCGAATGACAGGGAAGGGCTATTTACAAATCGCCCTCGGCGGTTTGTAAACCGCCGCTCCTTGAAGCGCCATCAACGCGCGACGATGGAGATGTTTGAGCGCGCGGCCGATTCAACCAGCGCGTCTTTTTCGAGCAGAAGTGTCCGACCGGCTTCGATGGCAATGACGCGCAGGTGCGCTTCCGCTGCTACGCCAGCCGTCGCCACACCGATCACCGGCACGTCGAACCGCATATCCTGATTCGGCTTCGCGACCTTGACCATGATCGCATTCCTGCCGCCGAGAAGGCCGCCGCGTTTGACGGCTTCGTTTGTGCCCTCGAAACCTTCCACCGCGAGCACCGTTCCGTTTTTCACGATAACGGTCTGACCGATATCGAGACGGCTGATTTCCCGGGCAATCTCGAAGCCGAAAGTAACGTCGTCTTCTTCCCGCCGGGTCAATTTCCGGCCGGCGATCAATCCAGCGGGCGCCAGACAATCGTCGAGAAAGGAAGTCGCCGGCAGGAGCGCGATGTTGGAACGCGCCAGCTCATCGCCGATCGCGGCGAAGATCGATTCGGCGTTGCGGCGTTTCAGCCGGGCCAGGAGGAGTAGCGTTTTCCAGTCGGGCCGCAAGTCAAAGAGATTCTTCGGCGCGATTTGGCCGGCCATGATGGCATTGGTAACTCCGGCGGCCTGGAAGCATGCGATCAATTTCCCCAGCTGGCCCACTCGCATCCAATGGATTTCATCCACTTTAGCGGCGAGGCGATCGTCGGTTTCCCCGGTAAATGCGGCGGCGACGAGCCGTTTCACGCCGGCGCGGCGGGCGGCATCGGCAAGAAGCCGCGGATAAACTCCGTTGCCGGCGATGATTCCGAGCGCGTCCACGAGGCGAGACTAACGATGGAGCCGATTTCGTAACAGGAGATAACGGAGGTAACGGAGATTCGAAAGTTTCAAAACCCTCCGTTTTCTCTGTTTCCTCCTGTTAAGTCTTGAGACCTACCCCCGGCGGCGACGTTTAACGTGCAACTGCGCCATCGCTTTCGACAAGGCAGCCTGCACCGATGCGATTTCCTCCGATCCCAGATCTTCTTTCATTGCTGCTCTCGCGCGGGCCACGGCGGCTTCCGCCGCGTTCTCGTCGATGGCCGAAACATCGAGGGCCATGTCGGTCAAAACCGAAACAGATGTGCCGGTGACCTCGACGAAGCCTTCTCCGATGGCCAGAAACGTTTCCTTGCCCCCTTTGAGCACGCGCAGCTCGCCCGGGTTCAGCGTCGTCAGAAGCGGGACGTGATTTGGATAAACGCCTAGTTCGCCCTCGACGCCAGGCAACGTGACCATCTCAACGTCTTCCGAGTACGCCGTCATTTCCGGCGTAACGATCTCAAGTCTTAGGGTCGCGGCCATGGTGGGTTAGGCGCGTTGAAGCGTCGCAAGGTTTAAGCGTTGAAGCGGATAAGATTTCACGATGTAATGATGTAACCTTTTTAACGCTTCAACCTTCCGCAATCATATCGATGCCGCCCTTCATGTAGAAGTTCGTTTCGGGAACCTCATCATGCTTGCCCTCGAGAATTTCTTTGAAGCCGCGGATCGTTTCCGGAATCGTGACGTATTCGCCCTTCGTGCCCGTGAAGACTTCCGCAACGGCGAAGGGCTGGCTCAGGAATCGCTGAATCTTGCGGGCACGCAGCACCGAAAGTTTGTCCTCAGGACTGAGCTCGTCCATGCCGAGAATGGCGATGATGTCCTGGAGATCGCGGTAGCGCTGTAACACCTTCTGGACGCCGCGCGCGACCGCGTAATGCTCTTCACCGACAATTTCGGGCGCGAGCGATTTCGAGGTCGAGGCGAGCGGATCGACCGCCGGATAGATGCCGAGCTCGGCGATCGAGCGTTCGAGCACGATCGTCGAATCCAAATGGGCAAACGTGTTTGCGGGGGCCGGATCGGTCAGGTCGTCCGCGGGGACGTAAACGGCCTGGACCGATGTAATCGAGCCTTTCTTGGTCGAAGTAATGCGCTCTTGAAGATCGCCCATCTCAGCCGCGAGCGTCGGTTGATAACCGACGGCGGAGGGTGTGCGTCCGAGCAACGCCGACACTTCGGACCCAGCTTGCGAGAAGCGAAAAATGTTGTCGATGAACAACAAAACGTCTTGATTACGTTCGTCACGGAAATATTCCGTCATCGCCAACGCGGAGAGCGCCACGCGAAGACGGGCGCCCGGAGGCTCATTCATCTGCCCGTAAACAAGCGCGACCTTCGATTTGCTGAGGTCCTTTTGATCGATGACCCCGGCTTCGCTCATTTCCGTGTAAAGATCGTTGCCTTCGCGGGTCCGTTCGCCCACGCCCGCGAACACAGAGAATCCGCCGTGGCCTTTCGCGATGTTGTTGATCAGCTCCAGGATAACGACGGTTTTGCCGACGCCCGCGCCGCCGAACGCGCCGACTTTGCCGCCCTTCGTGAACGGGCAGATCAAGTCGATGACTTTGATGCCGGTCTCGAGAATCGTGGAGCCGGTGTCCTGATCGGTCAGCTCGGGCGGCTTCCGATGGATCGGGTAGCGCTTCGTGTAGGTAACCGGGCCACGATCATCGACCGGGTCGCCGGTTACATTAAAGATCCGGCCGAGAGTCCCCTCGCCTACTGGCACCGTGATCGGGCTTCCGGTATCGTTGACGGGCATCCCGCGCTTCAGACCTTCGGTCCCGGACATTGCGACCGTCCGGACCCAGTTTTCGCCGAGATGCTGTTGCACTTCGAGGGTGAGCTTGGTCGGCGTGCCGTTGACCTCGTATTCGAGCTCGAGCGCATTGTAGATGCGCGGCAGCTCCGACGTGTTCTTGAATTCCACGTCCACCACGGGACCGATGACCTGAACGATATTTCCTTTATTCATAAATCTGTTTAGCCGCCGACGGCCATCTGCGCGGTCGAGATTTCGAGCAGCTCCGTCGTGATGCTGGCCTGGCGCATTTTGTTGTATTCGAGAGTGAGGTCCTTGATGAACTGCTGCGCGTTGTCGGTGGCGTTCTTCATCGCCACCATGCGCGCGCTGTGCTCCGACGCGCGCGCGTCCAAAATCATCTGGAAAACCTGGTAATGGAGGTAATACGGGAGCATGACATCGAGCACATTTTCGGGCGTCGGTTCGAAGAGGTAGCCGATCATCGGGTCCGTGCCGCCCTGCGGAGTGGCTCCTTCGGCCGGTGCCTGAGGCAATTCAAAACTGGAAATTGGCAGCAGCGTCCGCACGACCGGCTTCTGGTTGACGGTGTTAATGAAATGCGAGAAGAGCACGGAAACCCTGTCGACTTCGCCGCTCAGAAATTTTTCGATGCAGAACCTCGCAATCGCCTTTGTCTCGGTAAACGACGGCGCATCTTTCAACTCGAAGTCAGCCAGCATATCGCGCCGGGTGCGGGCGATGAATTGACGGGCCTTGCGACCGGAGACGACATAGCTCGTTTTGTTTGGATCGAAATTCGTTGCCTCGCGCAGGAGGTTCGTGTTCAGCGCCCCAGCGAGTCCCTTGTCCGTGCTGATGACGACGACCAATTCCTTCTTCACTTCCCGGACCTGGAGGAGCGGATGCAACTTTGAATCGGTTCGCTCTTGCAGCGACACGAGCACTCGATTCATCAAGGTGGAATAGGGCCGTCCCGCGAGCGCGACGTTTTGCGCCTTGCGCATCTTCGACGCGGCGACCATCTGCATGGCCTTTGTGAGCTGACCAATGTTGCGGATCGATTTGATCCGGCGCCGGATGTCTTTGGTGTTGGCCACTGGGGAAGTTGAGAGTTGAGAGTTCTTGGTTGAGAGCGAGAACCCTAGACCGGGTTGGTCGACTTGAATTCATCGAGCGCCGCGGCCAGCTCGGCTTCGAGATCCTTGTCGAGAGCGCCTTTCGAAACGATTGAAGCGAGGAGGCTCTCCTTCCGAGTCGAAAGGTATTCCTGAAGCTTAACCTGGAACTGCTTCACCTTTTCGACCGGAACAGAATCGAGATAGCCGTTTTGCATCGCCCAGAGGACTGCGACCTGTTCTTCGACGGGAATCGGGTTGTATTGGACCTGCTTGAAGAGCTCGACGATGCGCTGGCCGCGATCGAGGCGCGCTTTGGTGGCGGCATCGAGATCGGAGCCAAACTGCGCGAAGGCCGCCAGCTCGCGGAACTGCGCGAGGTCCAATTTGATTTTGCCGGCGACTTGTTTGATCGCCTTGATCTGCGCGGCGGAACCGACGCGGCTGACCGAGAGGCCCACTGAAATGGCCGGACGGACGCCTTGATAGAAAAGGTCGGTCTCGAGATAAATCTGACCGTCGGTAATAGAAATGACGTTCGTCGGAATGTAAGCCGACACGTCGCCCGCCTGCGTCTCGATGATCGGCAACGCCGTCAGAGAACCGCCACCGGCCTCTTCCGTGACGCGCGCGCTCCGCTCCAGCAGACGCGAGTGAAGATAAAAGACATCGCCGGGATAGGCTTCACGTCCGGAGGGACGCTTGAGGACGAGCGAGACCTGCCGGTAAGCGACGGCGTGCTTGGACAAATCGTCATAGATGATGAGAGCGTCCATGCCGTTATCCATGAACCACTCACCCATGGCCGCGCCGGCGAACGGAGCGAGATATTGGTTCGTGGCCGTGTCGGAAGCGGGCGCGGAAATGATCGTCGTGTAAGGCATCGCGCCTTCCTTTTCCAGAATGGCGAGGGCGCGTGCGACGTTGGAATTCTTCTGACCGATCGCGACGTAGATGCAATAGAGCGGCCGATAGTCCTTCAGATGGCCCTCCTCGGCCGCTTTATTCAAGCGCGCCTGGCTGATGATCGTATCAATTGCGATGGTTGATTTCCCAGTCGCGCGATCCCCGATGATCAGCTCGCGCTGGCCGCGGCCGATCGGAATCATCGCGTCGATCGCCATGATGCCTGTTTGCACCGGCTGGCTGACGCTCTTCCGCTTGATGACGCCGGGCGCGATTTTTTCCAGCGGATAGGCCGTCTCGGACTTGACCGGCCCTTTGCCGTCGAGCGGCTGGCCCAGCGTGTTCACCACCCGGCCGAGCAGCGCCTTGCCAACCGGCACCTGGAGAAGCTTGCCGGTGGTCTTGGCTTCGTCGCCTTCCATGACCTGGGTCGTGTCGCCGAGGAGGATCGCGCCGACTTCGGTTTCTTCGAGGTTGAGCGCGAGCCCAAACACGCCGCTCGAGAATTCGATCATCTCATTCAGCATGACGTCGCTCAGGCCTTCAATGCGCGCGACACCATCACCGGTTTCCCGGACAACGCCGACGTTGCTCTTGCTCGTCGTGGTCTTGAGTCCGGCGATCTGCTTTTCGATGTCTTCGAGGATACTGCTCATAGGTTGGTTGGGTTAAAGTTGTTGTTGGAGACGTTGCAGGCGGTTGCGCACACTGCTGTCCCAGACGTCGCTGCCGACACGAATGCGCATCCCGCCGAGCAGCTCTTTGTTCACGACAAAACGGGCGGCGAGGTCGCTGCCATATTTGGCTTTCAGGTTCGCCACGATTTGCGCGCCCGCTTCCGGGGCCATCTCCGTGGCGGTTTCAATTGTGGCGGTGCGCTTTTCCACTTCCAGGCGCAACAAGCGTTTGTAGCTTTCCAGCAACTTGATGTAGTTGCGCGGCTTTTTCTTGATCAACGACATGACGAGAGACGCGATCCGCCCGTTATCGAGCCGGCCATCGGTGAAGCTCGCGCGAAGAAGGTCCTTCGATTGCTGCCGCGTCTCCTTGTTGATCTGCATTTTGTTGCCTCAGCCTACGAAGCGACCTGCCGCGCCGCTTCTTCCTGCAGGCGCTTTTGATCTTCCGGCGTTAAGATCTTGCCGGTCACTTTCGCCGTCGTGTTGACGACGAGCCGTCCCAGCTCGCGCTTCAATTCCGTCATTGTTTTTTCGCGCTCGAGTGCGCTGGCTTCGTGCGCCTTGGCGATGATTTGTTCCGCCGCCACGATTGCTTCCTGCTGCTTGCGTTCGCCCACGTGCGCCGCGCTTTCGCGCGCGTCGTCGATCATTTTTTGCGCCTGGGCGTTCGCCTTGGCCAGGATCTCGGCATGGCGCTGCTCCGCTTCCGCCAGTTGCTGTTTGATCTTCTCCGCGTTCAAGAGGCCCTCGGCGATCCGCTGCCGGCGCTCTTCCAGCACCGCCAGGATCGGCTTGTAAGCAAACTGGCGCAGGACCAGCGCAACGATGACGAAGCTGACGACCTGCGAGAGGAAAATCTTGGTATCGAAACCGAAGGTCTCCCCGGTTTTCTGGACCATGTTTCCCAGGTCGGCCGCAGCAAGAATTGCGATGTTCATATTAATAGGCAGGTGCCGGCACGTCTGCGGTCGGTTGCCGCTTAGACGAGGAACAAGGCGTAGAACACGATCGCTTCCGCGAGCGCGATAGCCAGAATGGCCTGCACCAGAATCGGAGTGGCCGCGCCCGGATTGCGGCCGACCGCTGAGGCCGCGCCCATGCCGATAAGTCCGACGCCGATGGCGGCGCCAAGTGCTGCCAGTCCTACGTGAAGGCTTCCGGTCAGTTCCGCGAGTATTGGTTGTATCATATTTTTTTCTGTTGGTTGTTTCATCGAGCGACCTCCGCGGGAACCACGGTCCGATCGCCGAAAGTGTTTAGTGGTGGGCCGCCTCTCCGTGACCCGGTTCGTGCTGCGCAATGAGGAGCGTGAAGACGGCGGTCAAGAGCATAAAAACCAGCGCCTGCACGAAGCCGACCAGCAGCTCCAGGAAATAAAACGGTATCGGGATGAGCCACGCCAGCGACGGCACCACGTGGCTCATCGATTCCAGCATGGTTTCGCCGGCGTAAATGTTGCCGAAGAGCCGAAAGCTCAGCGAGATCGGCCGGAACAAAATGGAGACGACTTCGAGCCAGCCGACGATGAAAAAGATCACGATCATCAGCGCCTTCAGGACGCCGGCGGTTTCGCCCTTCGGGCCGAAAATATGCAGGAGGACGCCGCCCACACCGTTGGCCTGGAGCGCCCAGACGATCCAGCACACAAAAAAGACACAGGCCATCGCGAACGTCAGGTTCAGGTTCGCATTCGCGCCGCGGAATAATGGCGTGGTGATATGAAACGTGCCGGTCGCTGGATCGGTGTGACCCCACCCGATCGTGCCAACTCCCGGGAGAAGCCCAAACCAGTTCAAGAAGAGGATGAAAATGAAGATCGTCGCGAAGAACCAGAAGGTTTTCTTGACCAGGTCGCGCCCGATCATGTTCTCGAGGAAATTGTAGAGACTCTCGACGAGCCACTCCCAGAAGTTCTGGAGACCGGTGGGGACGGGCTTGACCTTTCGCGTGGCCAGTCGGGCACAAACGAGAATGCCGGCTGCGACGATCCACGTCACCACCATCGAATTCGTCACCGCCAGAGGGCCGACATGGCAAATCACATCAGGCTTGAGCGGGATGACATGTTTTTCTTTTTTTTCCGCGTGCGTTGGTTCCGCCGCAAACGCACCGCTCGACACACTCCCAAACGCGAAAAGCGCGAGGGCGAGCAGGATTAGTGGTGAAAAGCGACGCGCCATGGAGTTAGGTTTTGGATGCAGCAGCCCGATGTTGTTTGCCGGTGCGGCGCCGCGGAAGCGGTGCACCTAACACAGGGGCGCTTGCGTGGCGCATATAAAAGCGTGTTTTGCCGCGATGACAAGGGTGAAAACGTGAATAGTGATCAGTGATAGATGAATGGTTTAGCCATTACTCCTCACGGATCACCGGTCACGATTCACGGTCTCACTTGACCGGGACTTGCTCGGGAAAGCGGTCCTTGATCACAGCCGCCGCCGGACGCGAGACCCGCTCCTCGGCGGCCGCCAGGGCGACCGCTTCGTCGTAATGAGTTTCGAGCTGGCGAATCTGCTCGCGTTGCTCAAAATTCGCCGCGACAGACTCGCTCGCCAGAGCGCCCATTTCACGAAAAGCGAAGGGCGAACGCACAATTTCTTTCATGGAAGCGGCCAGGGCGACGAAGTCGCGTTCTTCCACGAGCAGCCCGGTCCGCCCGTGTTCGACGGCCTCAGGAATTCCGCCGTGCCGGGTGGCCAGAACTGCCAAACCCGTGGACATCGCTTCGAGAATGGAATTTGGAATGCCCTCCTGGTTTTGATCCGGCGGGGTCTCGCTGGGATGCAGGAAAAAATGCGAATTGGCGTAGAGCTCCATCAATTCCGCCTGGGAGAGAAACCCGCGGAAATGGACCTTGTCGACAACGCCGAGCTCCTCGGCCAGTTCTTCCAGGTGCGATTGGAGCGGTCCCTTGCCGGCCACGACCAACTGCGCGTTCGGAAATTCCTTTTGGAAAATGGCAAAGGCGCAAAGCGATGTGGCCACTCCCTTTTTCGGTATGAGGCGGCAAGCCTGCATGAATCTCCACCGGCCATTCGTCGGCGCCTCGCGTCGGATGAACTGAAATTCGTCCAGCGGAACACCGGTCCGGTTGATGCGGAGTCGCTCGGCCGGACATCCCAGCGCCAGCAGCCGGTCCGCCAGGGACTTGGAACGCGCCAACACCAGCGGAACGGCGTTAAACAGGTTGCGCAGTTTCGGACCGTAATCGCGAATATCTTTCTTTTGCGCGACATCGGCCCCGTGAAACGAAACCACACACGGTTTATGCCAGCGCTCGATGAATGGAAGCAGATGCACGCCGGTGTGCCCGAAATAAATATGCATCAGGTCCGCGCCGCGCCGTTCGAGGAGGTTCGAAAGCATCTGGTATTCGCCTCGGTAAACAATTGGGGGCCGTTGTTTTACCCACTTCAGCCAGCCGTGCCGCAGCGGGTTGCTGGGCGGCTTTGGGATCAGCTCGATGTCGCGGAAAGGGAATAGTTCGCTGTTTTGCAGCGCCTTGGTCATGACGAACGTTTCGTAATCATGAAGCGACCTGACCTGACGGTAGATGTGCAACATCTCCGGCTTGAGGAAAGTCGTGCAGTAACTGGCTACAACTCGCTTACTCATGAAAAGAAGCCGCGATTGTCCTTGAGGTCCCGCGCCTTGTCCACCTGTTATTCGACGGCCGCGACTTCGGCAGCCTCCGAAATTTTCCTGCTCGACGATTCTTCGGTTTGTTCAAAAAGCCATCGTTGAAGGTGGGTCCGTAATTCCGCGATTCCGTCCGATCGCTCCGCGGAAATGGCGACGACCTCCAGTTCGGGAAAGCGCTGTTCCAGCGCTCGCAGGTTCTCGGCCGCGCCGGGAAGATCCATTTTGTTTGCGACCACGGACCAGGGCCGCTGCGAGAGCCGCGAATCGTAGAGATCGATCTCGCGCCGCAGGTTCTGAAGGTCTTCCACCGGATGCCGCCCCTCGCTCCCCGCGATGTCCAGGACGAACAGCAAAATCCGGCAGCGGGTGATGTGGCGAAGAAAATCATGGCCGAGGCCGACGTTCCGATGCGCTCCTTCGATCAAACCGGGAATGTCGGCAATCGAAGCCCGGCGATATTCATCAAACTCGACCACGCCGACCACGGGATGAAGCGTGGTGAACGGATAAGGCGCAACCTTCGGATGCGCCGCCGAAATTTTTCCGAGCAGGGTCGACTTTCCCGCATTCGGATATCCGACGAGCGCCGCATCCGCCATCGTCCGCAGCTCAAAAAGGAAGTGGCCCTGTTCGCCCTCTTCGCCTTCCGTGTATTGGACGGGCGCGCGGTTGCGCGAACTCTTGAAGTGCACGTTGCCCTTTCCGCCGCCTCCGCCCTGACAGAGAATAAACTCCTCACCCTCGTAGGTGAGATCGGCGATTGGAGAAAAGTCGGAAGGCGGAGGGCGGAAGGCGGGATCAGTGTCCCTTGCCACTTGAATTTCTTCCGCCTTCATTGCTCCGCCTTCATCCTTGTAAACCACCGTCCCGATAGGAACCTTGACTATTTTCGAGATGGCGGCGCGCCCGTGCTTCTTCTTGCCCTGTCCATGCGCCCCGCTCTTGGCCTTGATGATCGGCTCATAGAAAAGATTGGAGAGATTGTCGGTATGGACATCCGCGCGCAGGATGACATCCCCGCCGCGCCCGCCGTCTCCGCCATCCGGACCGCCCCGCGGCACGAATTTTTCGCGCCGGAAACTGACGCACCCCCGTCCGCCGTCCCCGGCCTGGGCAAAAACTTTTATTCGATCGACAAACATACGGGGGCTTTTCGCGCAGCGTTCGTGCAAACTGCCATCGTCTGGCCCGCTTGTCATCCCGAGCCGCCGGATGACAGCGTAGCGATTGATTGATGCACGCGGCGAGATCGCGCGCTACGCTGCGGCCACCATGCACTTCGACGTCGTTATCGTCGGCGCGGGCATCGGTGGCGCTGTGCTCGCGCTGGACCTCGGGCGTCGCGGCTGGCGCGTTGCCCTGGTCGAACGCGAGAGCGTGCCGCCCCGAATTGTGCGGCCCGAGATCCTCTGGGGAGCGACGCTGCGCGCACTCGAGCCTTACGGTGTCGCCGAAGCCATCCGGCAAACCGCCAGCGTCCAAATCGAGGAGATCGCGTTCGGCCCGGAGAAGCCATGGCTCCGCATCACGCGCGATGATTTGACGACGGCTGGCGTTCTCGCCTTTTCGACGAACCCGTCGATGACGCGCACCATCATCGCCGACGCCGCCGTCGCCACCGGGCATGTGGCCATTCACCGGGGAGTCACCGTGGAGGGTTTGTTGTCCAGCAACGCGCGCGTCACGGGTGCCCAGGGGAAGCTCGGCGAGGAGACACTCACACTGGAGGCGCGGCTCGTCGTTGGTGACGACGGCGGTAACTCGGTTGTCCGCACGCATCTCGGGATTCCAATCACGTTCGACAGCTTCCCAGTAGATTTCGTTACGGCGTTGGTCCCGCGCTGGCCGCTCCCGCCGCGCCGCGTGCGAGCCTGGATCTACCCGAAGGGATTCCGCGACGGCCTCCCGGCAGCGGCGTTCATCCCCTGGCCGGGAGACGAAGGTGTCCTCCTCATGCCACTTGCCGCCGAGCGAGCGAAACGGCTCTTCGAACAGCCACCCGAGGTTTTCTGGAGCGCGCTCGAACAAGTCACGCCGATGGCTCATTCCTTGCGCGAGCAGATCGAGTTTCCCCGCGACTTCCGGCGCGTCGCGCGCCCGTTCGGGCACGCCGCGTCCTACGTTGCCAACGGCGCCGCGCTAATCGGCGACGCGGTGCATCCGATGACGCCTGCCGGCGGACAGGGAGCGAACGCCTCGATCTGGGACGCGCTCGCGCTGGCGGACGTGGCCGATGCCGCGCTTCGCACGACCGACGTCTCCCGAGAGCGCCTCCTTCCTTACGAACGCATCCGCCGCCCCGTCAACGACGGATCGGTTTCGTTCTCGCGCATCGCACGTCGCATCTTCCGTTTCGGACGCTTCTTCCCGCCCGGGATCGTTTTTCCCTTTGTCGGGAGAACGATGAACGCGCTCGGCTGGCCCCAACGGAAGATCCTCGGCTCGTTCGCGACGACGTTCGTTCATGCGCGGGAACAGCCACCTGGTGCCTAACGCACTCGACTGCGCAAAGCAAAGTCTGGCCTAGCGAACAAGACGTTCGTAAAGCGCTTTCGTTTGCTGCGCGATTGCGGGCCAACCGAATTTTTCTTCGGCGCGTTTGCGGCCGGCGCGGCCAAACTTTGCGCAAAGTTCCGGGTCCGCGATCAACTGGTTGATTCTGGCGGCCAGGTCGCGCGCGAATTTCGCGGGATCGCGGGGCTCGAACGGACTCACGTCCATCTGATCGATCGGAACAAGGAAACCGGTCTCGCCATCGACCACGACCTCCTTGATCCCACCCACGGCTGTGGCGACGACGGCCGTCTCGCACGCCATCGCCTCGAGATTGATGATCCCAAACGGCTCGTAAATGGAAGGGCAGCAAAAGACGGCGGCGTGCGAATACAATTCACGGACGACTGCCTTATCGACCATTTCATCAATCCAGATCAGGCCGGGGCGTCTCGCCTTCATCTTCTCGACGGCTTCCTTCATTTCAGCGCCGATCTCAGGCGTATCCGGCGCACCGGCACAGAGTACGATCTGGAACCCCGGCTCCATATATTCGATCGCGCGGACCAGGTGAACGATGCCCTTCTGACGCGTGATTCGTCCGACGAAAAGCAGGAAAGGTTTGGCGGGATCGATCCCGTACTTGGTGAGCGCCGCGGTGGAATCGGTCTTCCGATACTCCTCGAGATCGATGCCGTTGTGGATCACGTGCAGGCGATCGGATCGCACCTCAAAGAGCCGTTCCACATCCGCTTTGGTTTCGCCGGAGACGGCAATGACGGCATCCGCCATCTCCAACGCGGTCTTCTCGAGCCAGACCGAGAAGTCGTAGCCGCCTCCGAGTTGTTCGCGTTTCCACGGCCGGAGCGGCTCGAGCGAATGGACGGTGATGACGAGCGGAAGCCCGTAATTTATCTTCGCCAGAATCCCGCCGAAATGGCTGTACCAGGTGTGACAATGAACGAGATCGGCCTCGACCCTCGTCGCATTGAAATCGGTGCAGCGCCGAATCGCGCCGAAGACTGATTGCAACGGCTTCGGGCAGGTGAACTCGGAAGCATCGAGCTCGAATCCCCTCACCGTCAGATTTCCTTCCTGGCGCCTCTGGTCCCCGAAACAGCGCACCTCGATCGGCATTGTCTTGGCGAGTTCGCGCGACAAATAGTCCACGTGGACACCGGCCCCGCCATAAACGTTCGGCGGATATTCGTTCGTGAGGAAGAGCGCCTTCACGAGGCTTTCATAATCGCACGCGCGTGGAAGCGCACGCAGATTCAATACCTCATCGAGAGCCCGATGAACGGATTGAAATCGTCCGCCGCGTCCGTTAGACCGATATTCATTCCGGCATCGAGCTGAATGTCGCGCGAGAGCGCGTAAGTGAATCCAAAATCAAATGTGGCAATCCACTTAGCCCCGGACTCGGTGCTGACATTGCTGAACAGCTCGACGTACCCGCCCAGCTTGCCGGCAATGTCGTGGCTGACGGTGACAGTATTGATAAATTCCTGGTGATAGTCGGAACTGTCCGCGTCTTGCAGGTGGTCCACCTCTGCTTGCGCGCCGAAACCCCAGTCAGCGGGCAGGTCCATCGCGAAAGGAAAAATAATCCCGCCTTCCACCGCTCCGTTCCCCAGGCCGTGCTGATTTGTGGGAAATTTCACAAACGGCATCACCGCCAGCGCGGTAGGGCCACCATCGTTTCCCCATAAATTCGTTTTGCAGCGAAGGAGGAGATCCCCGAATCCGGAAAGCCGCGTGCTACTGTTAGTGCTGCGATCTTTCGTCCACTGAATGTTGTAACTTTCCGCGATAAGCTGGAGATCGACGTTATTGAGGACGCCGACTTTCATGTTGACCGGCGCGACCGCCAGGGCCTTCACCGTCTCAGCATCGGAGCGGTCATACGTATAGCTGAGCAAATCCATCTCGATTTGGTAATGGCCGGCGTCGACCGAGTAGGCACTTTCTGTCTTGTCCGGTCTGTCGGTGGCCATCTCGCGGAGCAATGTGTCCGGAGTACGATGAAACAAATTGTAGCCGCTCTTGTCGGCACTCTCACCCCCAAACGCGTGACTGATTTGAAGCACCCACGCGAGTACAACCACGCGGGAAAGATGCATCGCGCCAGCCCGCGTTGTGCCGATGTTCGCGATCGCGCAGATCACTTTCGCACTTTCAACAAGAGGACCGGGACGTCCACCTGATGACGCACCTTGTCCGCGGTGCTGCCGTAGAGCAGATCACTGATGAAGCGATGGCCATGCGTGCTCATGGCGATGAGTTCCACTGGCTCGGTGCGCGCGAGTTTGATGATCTCAGTGGCCGGCTCACCCATGGCCAGGACCGAGCTGACTTCGAACCCTTCCGCCCGTAGCTCCTCTTCGAGGGCGGTGAGATATTTCCGGTCCTCTTTCATCTCTTCGCTTTCACGCAACTTGAGCTGTTCGAAATTGCGCGCCCCCCAGCCGTCCGCGACGTGCATCAACATCAGCTTTGCGCCGGTCAGTTTCGCCAGCGGCCGAATGTGCTTGAGAATGGTCTGGTCGGTTTCGCGATTTTCGACCGGAACGAGGATCGTTTTATACATGGTGATATTCTAGGAGAACCAGCCGCGGAAGGTCAGGATAAGCAGCCACGCATTGAGCGACGCGATCACCACCGCGATGAACCACGCGAGTATTTTGATCCAGAGCGGATTGACGAATTCCCCCATTTTGAGCTTGTCGCTGGTAAACATGACGAGCGGGAAGACAGCGAAGCTGAGTTGCAGGCTCAGGATGACCTGGCTGAGCACGAGCAGCTGCGCCGTGCCGCTCTCGCCCGAGATAATCGTCACGATGACCGCGGGGATGATGGCGATCAACCGCGTCAGGAGCCGCCGCAGCCACGGTTTCAGGCGAATGTTGAGAAAGCCTTCCATCACAATCTGACCGGCCAGAGTGCCGGTGAGAGTCGAGTTTTGCCCGGAGGCCAGAAGCGCGATGGCGAAAAGGGTGCTCGCGCCCGTGACGCCGAGAAGCGGTGTCAGAAGCTTGTAGGCCTCGCCGATTTCGGCGACGTCGTTGCGTCCCCGCGTGTAGAAGGTTGCCGCGGAAACGATCAGAATGGCGGCGTTGATGAAAAGCGCGAACATCAGTGCGAAGGTCGAGTCGATCGTCGCGAACTTGATCGCCTCGCGCTTGCCTCGCGGGTTGAGCTCGTAATTGCGCGTCTGCACGATGGAGGAATGGAGGTAGAGATTGTGGGGCATGACCGTCGCGCCCAGGATTCCCATGGCGATGTAGAGCATGTCGGGATTCATCACGATCTGAGGCGTAGGCAGGAAGCCTTTGGCGATTCCAAGCAAATCCGGCCGGGAGAAAATGATCTCCAAACCGAAACAAACGCCAATCGTCAGGACCAGGGCAATGACCAGCGCCTCGGTGTAGCGAAAGCCCTTGTTTTGCAGCAACAGGATCAGGAGGACATCCAGCGCGGTAATGCAGACTCCCCAGATGAGGGGAAGGCCGAAGAGCAGGTTCAAGGCAATGGCCGACCCGATCACTTCGGCGAGATCGCACGCCGCGATGGCCAGTTCGCAGATGACCCAAAGGCAAAAAGAGACGGGTTTGCTGTAGTGGTCGCGGCAGGCCTGGGCCAGGTCGCGTCCGGTGGCGATCCCCAGTTTAAGGGAAAGGCTCTGGAGCAGGATCGCCATGAAATTGGAAATCATGATGACCGAGAGCAGCGCGTAGTTGTATTTGGAGCCGCCCGCGAGATCGGTCGCCCAGTTCCCGGGATCCATGTAGCCGACCGCGACGAGGAACCCCGGCCCGGCGAACGCCAGGACCTTGCGATAAAAGCTGCCGGGATGCGGAACGGCCAGGGTCCGGTGGACTTCGGAGAGACTTCGGAGCTCGGGTCGCGAGCGCCAACCGGTTTTACCGTAGAGGGCTTCGTCCTCCGAAGAATTAGGCATGGCTAAATTAGTTGTCTCTCGCTATTAATTTGTCAATCGCAAAATATTTTTGGTTTGACCGAATAGTTTTCCTGCTCTTTTATCCACCGTGCCAGCCAAGACCAGCCCTGCTCGCAACTCCACCGCCGTGGAGGATTACCTGGAGCGTATTCTCGAATTGATCAACACCAAGGGCTACGCGCGCGTGGTTGATATCGCCACGAGCCTCCGTATTTCCCAGGCGAGCGTCACCAACATGGTGCAGAAGCTCGACGCGGAGGGCTTGCTCAAATACGAAAAATATCGGGGCCTGGTCCTGACCACCGCCGGTGAAACGCTGGCGCGCAACATCGCCCGCCGCCACCAGATTTTGACCGACTTTCTCAAGCTGCTTGGGGTGGACGACCGCGTGATCGATCATGACGTCGAAGGGATGGAACACCACATCAGCTCCCCCACTTTGCGAGCGATCGAGGCTTTGACCGCTCAGTTGAAACGCCGGCCCTCTTTGCGCGCGCGTTTGAAATAGCACTGGCGCTAACCAGCCATGACCGCTGCCGGTTGGCTGAATGCGTTTTGCCTACGTTGGGGACGGCGCCGCTGGCGCGGCTTCCTTCGCCGGCCGGTGTAACAATCTGAATGCGTTCGGCTCAGCCGCAGCCTCTCCATTTTTCATCGACCAAAAGTCCCTGCCGGCGCCGCGCATAAACTCCCGTTGCTGCTCGAGGCGATCCTCGTTCAGGATGTTCTTGGCGATCACATAACGCAGTTCGCCTTTCGGTCCGATGATCACGGTGGCCCCACCGAAGAAGGGGAAACTTCCGTTGGGACCGCGGACCGTGCGGCGCTGGGTAACTTCGGCCACGAGATCGAAGACGATCTGTCCATCCGGTCCGACGCGCCGCGAAGTGCGGATGGATTGCACTCGGGGCAAGGCCACCGTATCGCCTTTGAGCGCCTTATCCCCGTTGAGGGCGAGGCCGAACTGCTCAAGATTACGCTCACAACCAAGCACCGCCCCCAAAGCCTCCCCCTGTTTGCAGAGCTCCTCAGCGTTGGCGGGACTCGCAGGATCTCCCTGAAATTTGAGCTCCGCGAAGTTCAGCCGCGGAATCGTTTTCACCGACAGCTCGGAGCATTGCCAGCGCAAGGTTTCCTGCGATAAACTCGTGACCTTCGGCGGATAAATGCGGCGGACGCGGAAGGCGTCAATCAAGGCTTCGCGGTATCCCCATGGATCATCGGGAACCAGGTCGTAGTCCGCCGTAATCACGGCGCGCAGATATTCGCCCAGTTCGAGATCGACCGGAGGGCAGTAGTCGATCGCGCGAATACAGATGGAGAGAAAATTGCTGGCCAGCCGGCTGGCTTTCTCGCCGTAAATCTTTTGCAACTCGATCGGGATTTCGCCTTTGGGGAGTTCGCCCGTCCCGCCGGTGGCGAGACGCCGATACGGCGCGGTCTTGCGCCGGAATACCGTGAGCGCCGCTTCGAACACCGCCCGGACGAGAATCTCTCCCATCTCGTGAGCCTCCATATCCTTGCGGTAAGTCTTGGGGCCTTCTTTCGATTCAGGCTCGTAAGCCGTGCGGAGCGGCTTGGTCGAGCTAAGCGATTTGCCGAATTCATGGGCGATGCCGGTAAGAAATTCAGCCTCCTCAATTCTACCCTCCGATCGGCGGATAGCTATCTCCAGGACTTCGCGATGGCTGAAATGCTGAAAGGTCGCGACCAGATCGGCGAAGCCTTCGTGAAAACCGAGGACGTCCGCACCGGTCGGCTCCGAGAAATGCGCCCGCAAACCGTCGAGCAACGCATGGGTCACCTCATGCGCGACGATATCGTGCGAGAGGCAGGTGAAAACGATACCTCCCGGCGGGGTGGGGCCGCGCACGTCCTCCGGCGTCGAAAAATAGCCGAAGCAAAGCTCACCCGTGGTCCTGTCATAATAGGCGTTCTGTTCCTCAAAGGCGTGCGGGCGAATCCGAAGCGGCCCGACGGCTTCGCGCTTGCGGTTGGGCGCTTGAAAACCCCATGTGACGGAACGTCCCAGGGCACGGCGGAAAGCTGCGTGAACGGTCGAACAAACAGCGTAAACCATTTGCTGATGAAAGAGCGGCTCAGAGATGGAGGGATCGCGGCCGTCATTCAGGAGCACGGCGGGCTGATCCAGGTCCACCCGACCCCAGTGAGTGTTTTGGGTACTGTCGAAGTCATCCACTTTGAAAAGATGGCCAACCGGTCCGGGCTGCAGCGGTTCATAGGGGACTTTTACGGTGGCCTGGGCACCATCCAGGCGCGAGACCG
This sequence comes from Chthoniobacterales bacterium, assembly GCA_035941955.1. Classification (GTDB taxonomy): domain Bacteria; phylum Verrucomicrobiota; class Verrucomicrobiia; order Chthoniobacterales; family UBA10450; genus AV80. Next base: position 28,220 of record DASZDO010000006.1, on the reverse strand, counting down.
ACGGATCGAGACTAAAGATGCGCAGGCGCCGGTAGAGCGGATCGTCCCATTTGCGTTCATAGGGTAGACTGCTGATCGGTCGGGTGAGGGTCTCATCAATCTCAAAATCGCGGCCTACGATCCCGCAGGCGGGCATGTTGGCGCTATCGGCCGCGGGCCCGGTTTGCTCCCGCGTAGCGGCCTCGGCTACGGTCGCCTCCGGCGGAGTTACGCCTTGAACATTGGGTTCCTCGGCCATGGGAGCTAACGGCGGATGGCCTGGGCAGCGCTTTCCAGAGCGCGAGCGAGTTCACCGCGCCACTCCGCTTCGGCACTGGCAGGGCTGGATGGCCCCGTCTCCGTTCGGCCTGCGGCCACTCCATCGATCGGCGCGAGCAGGAGACGGGAACGCAGTTCGGAAGCGCAATGCAACTCAGGATTCTGGCCGGCGTTCGCGCCGAAGGCTTGAACAACGCGCGCCTGGAACTCCGCATTGGTCAATCCCTCGATGCCGGAAGCGAGGATCCGCATGGCGTTCGTGGTGAAGTGCCCGTGTCCATCGCTTTCCAGCGCGACCTCGCGGGACCGGCAGGCGGCGAACAGAACCTCGCGCGCCTTGTCGTAGGCGCCGCGCGGCGCGGCCCCACGCGTGCCGCCCAGGGAGCTTCGGAACGCCGCATGAGCCTGCTTCATCGCCTCGGTTGCCGGGAGAAAACGCTTCTTGACGTTTCGGCCGGCGCCACCGACCGGAGGCGGCCCGACAGCCAGGCGGGTATTACTGCCCGAGTGACAGCAGTCTGCGAAAACGGTCACGCTCACTCCGGCAGGAATGGTGTCGAAGACGGCCGCAAGATCGTCATCGATCACGAAACGGCCGTCGGCAAAGTCCACCGGACAGAGCGCTTCGTCTTTATCGGGGGTGTCACCGCCTGCTTCATCTCCGTCCAGGTCCGGCAATTGAGTGCCATGGCCCGAGAACTGAAACGCCACCACGTCTCCAGCACGCGAGGAACCGAGCAATCCGCTGAGCTGACCGAGGATCTCGCTGCGCGTTGCCTCTTCATTAAGGAGCAGGTGCGGCTCTTCGAAACCGAGGGACTGGAAGGTGCGTCGCCATTCCTGGGCGTCATTCGCGCAGCCTCCCAGGGGGGCAGTGGGGTAATTATCGATTCCGACGCACAGGGCGAGCTTGCGTCCTCTGCCGCTTGCCGCGCCACTGCTGCGACCGGAGGCCGCCGGGCCCGCAACCGGAGCCGGAGGCAGAGCGGAGGAAATATTTCCGGGCTGGAACAACCCCCTCAACGACGGCTCCTGCGCTTGCAGACTCTCGACCACTCCGAGACCGCGTTGCTGACTGGCGACAAAGGGCGTGACCACGCGGCCGAGAATGCGTTGTCCTACGCTCTCCATGGTCGGCGCGTCCTCGTTGAAATCGCCATGGCGGCGCGAGGTGCTCGCGTTTGGCGGAAGGACGCCTGTCCTCGTCACGGACCAGATCACCTCCCCCGCCCCGCCGCCTTGCCGGTCGAGATCGAAAAGTCGCTTCAGTCTGGGATTCGCGCGAATCGACTCCTCGAGTCCGAGGATGGGCGTTTTTCGATCCGGCTCGAGCGCGTAATAGATGAGGTAAAGAAGGGATTTGTGGTAAACCGAGGCGCAGTTGTCGTCCATCTCGAAGTCCCGCGCCATCGTGAACATACTGAGATGACCGATGCCTTTGCCCTCTCCGATCTTTCCGAGCAACTGACGTTCGAAGGTATCGACCCGAATCGCGGGCGCGAGAAAATGGAGGGTGCGAAAGGCGGGGGCTTTTTCTTCGAGGGCCGCGGGAATGAAGTAGGCGTGAAAAATTGAGCCCGCGCTGTGGCCGACGGCGTGCAACTCGACGCGATCCTTGAACTCCGGGCGCTCGCAAAACTCCTTGAGCTTGCGCCCCGCATAGCGCGCTCCTCCGTCTTTGTCCGCGGCGCGTTCCGCGCTGACTTTCATGCCCGACCAGATCTTCACCCCGCCAATGGCGTGGGCGAGTCTCTCCAGCGCACCATCAACGGGTGCGAGCCAATCGATCGCGCGCTGGCGATTCGGGTTGAGAATCTGGCCGAGCGTTTCCCAGAGGCCTGTCTCCCAGACGAAGTGGATCGGATAAGCGCCATTTTCCAGCCACCACTCGACCTGCCGGTCCGCATTGAGCAATCCGCTCTGTTCCGAAGTGAGGCCTCCGTGAGCGTAGAACACGATTGGGAGCTTCTGCCCAGGGCGGGCCTCGGCCCATTTCTGGAGATGCTCCTCGAAAATCGCATCTACATCTGCTTCGGACGTCTGGAATTCTCCAGTCGAGGAGAGACGGCCAAGGTTCAGATTGATGACATGCGGGCGCAGACGCCGCAGCATTTCCGGCGGCAGCTTCTCGCCCCGCGCAGCTCGGCTCGCCTCGGGCGGCGCGGCTGTGGTGCGGTCGAATTCGGCTTCCTGTTTGGGCAGGTCGTCGCAGCCCTCGCCCTCGTCTCCGCTCCGAGTCGAGGGGACGGCGTTTCGCAGCTCGTTGAGGATACGCCCTACTGGCCGGAGGTGGTCCTCGAAAGGAGGCGGCTTGGCTTCGCGCGTGGCTGCCGGGCGACTATCGATTTGCTTGCGCACCTCGGCCACTTCACGCAGGACCGTCGCATGATCGAGCGCTGATCCCGGGCAAGATTTCTTCGACATCATCTTATGAAAACGCAGCGTCTCCGGCTCGAGGTCGAATCGCTTTTGCACATGGGCGATAACACGCAGGACCGTCTCTTTCTGGGCTCCCTGAAAAGGGTCCTTGCCCTGGTCGAAGTCACCGATCATTTCAAACATGAATGGGCCCGCGCTCGAGTTCCCATTGAATCCTTTGGCGCTCGCGGGGGGCTGGTTCCAATTGCGCCCCATCCAGATCTTGCCATCGGGCGCGATGGAAATGTGCTGGGCGATATCCGACCAACCCTGGGTCTGGGTATGAAATTCCCACATGGCCACAATGCTGTCGTGTCCCTTGTATTGGGCATGGTTCGGCCGCCAGGTATGATGCATGTGGACGGATTCGATCCGGCGGGTGAAGGGAAATTTCTCGAGCAGCTCGATGAACTCTTCGAGGTTCAGTTGTTGAAATGATTTTGGCATAGGTCTTGTGGGGTTGGATGGGCTCGCTCCTGTGTTGGAGGCCGCCAGCCGGGATGGTTTTGCTCTTCCGGCGACAGGGGTCTTTAACGCGGCGTTCCTTTTTCGAACGGGCGATTTGCGCCGGCGAGGGGATGATCTTTTTTTCACGTGTGCGAGGACAAAACCCATCAGGGTGTCCCATCAGCACTACGGAAAGATCGGATCGAAGTTTCCAAAATCGGCCCGCGCAGGAAGCCGCCCGGGGCTTCCGCCCCTTACCCGGCCGCTTCGGACACGCTCTCGATCTCGCCCGGCCGGCAATGAATCGTCAGCACGATCGGCCGGCAACAGACACTGCAATCTTCAATCAACCTTTGCTCAGCCTGCGACGTATCCACCTGGAGCGGGAAAGCCTCGCCGCAGTGCGGGCAGACGATGTCTGTCTCGTGAATCAGTTCCATTCCATCTGAATTACGACGCGACGCCCGATTTCTTTGCCACGTTGGACGCTTCCGTGCCGCCCACTTTGCGGAAATGCAACTGGCCCACGCGGCGGCCGTCGGTTTGCGTAATCGTGACGAGATAATCTTCGATCCGCACCTGCTCGCCTTGCTTCGGAAGATGACCGAGCAAATGCGTCACGTAACCGCCGATCGTGCTCACGTCGGCGCTTTCCAACTCCAGTCCGGCGAGATCGCGCAGTTCGTATAGCCCTACCGCGCCGTCCACAGAGAATTCGTTTTCGCCGAGCTTGCGAAATTCGGCCTTCTCGCTATCGAACTCGTCCTGGATGTCACCGACGATTTCTTCGAGCACGTTCTCCAGGGTGACCATGCCGACCGTTCCGCCGTATTCATCCACCACGATGGCCAGATGTGCGTGTTTGGTCAGAAAGAGGTTCAGCAATTTTTCCAGCGACATCATCTCCGGCACTGGGATCAGGTCCCGTTTGATCCGAAGGAGGTCGGGCTGCGGATCGCGCATCATCGGGACGAGCTCCTTGATGTGAATGAGCCCGATCGTGTTGTCGAGATGGCCGCGGCAGAGAGGGAAACGCGTGTGCCGTGACTCGAGCGCCTTTTTCACGTTCTCCTCAAAGCTCTGCTCCATGTCCAGAAAGACGACCTCGCCCCGGGGCGTCATGATGTCGCGAACGACCCGTTGCCGGAGATCAAGAGCGTTGATGAGCAGGTCGCGCCCGAGCGAGGAGACTTCATCGGATCTTTCGCTTTGATCGAGAATCAGGCGCAGCTCTTCCTCGCTGTGCGACCCTTCGCCATGGGCCGCGGGTTCGAGCCGCAGGAGATGTTTCAAGACCCAGTTCGACGAAGCGTTCAGGAACCAGATTGCGGGCTTGAAAACGATGTAGAAGAGCCGCAACGGCGGGCTGATGACAATCGACGTGGCCAGGGCTTTGCGGATCGCGAGAATTTTCGGCGCTTGTTCGCCGAGCACGATATGAAGGAACGTGATGGTGAAAAAGGCGAGCGCGAACGAAGTCGCGCGGATGATGGCCGGCGATTCGATTGAGGCCATGGCGAAGAGCGGTTGGAGCATGCGCGCCAGGAACGGCTCGCCCACCCAGCCAAGTCCAAGGCTGGCCAGGGTAATGCCGAGCTGGCAGGCGGAAAGGTAGGCGTCGAGGTTCGCCATGACCTGCCGCGCGATGCCGGCGCCCATATTTCCTTCAGCCGAGAGCGCCTCGAGCTGGCTGCTCCGCACTTTCACCAAGGCAAACTCCGCCGCGACGAAAAAGCCGTTTAAGAAAACCAGGAGGACGATGGCCCCGAGTTTGGCCAGCAACACTCCGGCCGGCTCCCATTGTTGGGTAATTTCTGCGGCCAGAGGGATGAACCCGAGAAAATCAAATAACGGAAAGCTCATGAGGCGGATGCACCCGTGCATCCGAAAGCCCGGCAAACCAAAGCTGCTACCAGCTCGACTTCGTCACGCCCGGAATAAATCCCCCCGAGGCGAGCTCGCGGAACGTGAGGCGTGAAATCTTGAACCGGCGAATAAACGCGCGGCGGCGGCCGCTGACTTCGCAACGATTCACCACCCGCGTCGGACTGGCATCGCGCGGAAGCTGGGACAGGCCCATGTAATCCTTCTTCGCCTTAAGCTCAGCCCGGAGAGCCGCGTACTTTTTCACGGTAGCGCGCTTGCGTTCGTTGCGATTGATCCAGGAAGTTTTCGCCATAAAGGAACGCGGAAAGTAGCGAGGGAGCCCGGAAATGCAACTTCTTTTCCCGGCTGCGGGCTGGACAGCTTGCCCGCCGCAGCCTGGCGGAGGGGGAGCTTGCCCGCCGTGGCCTGGCGGAGGAGGGTTCCCTATGTTCCCGCTCAAGACCACCGCCCTGCCCTCCTCCGCCGCGGCCCTCGAGCGCCTGCTCAACGAAAGCCTGCGACGCGTGTTCGACGTCGAGATCGATCCTGTCACCATCCGTGATGACGCCTACCCAAACCTCGCGGAAATCAACATCGCCCTCGACCGAGCGCGCCTTCGCCCGGATCCACCGCGGCCACAATTGATCTCCGGCAAGACTTCCCCCGCCTTTCAAGTCGGCCAGCTCGCCGTCCGTGGTTCCGCTCTCTCCATCGGTCCCGCTACGGTCGACCTCGCGCTTTCCGCGCGCGCGGTGCGTCTGGGCCAGGGCAAAGACTCCAACGACGAAATCGTGCTTTCTCTCCACGACGCCGCCGAAGGGAAAATCGAAATCTCCACGAGTCTGGCCGATCTCGAAGAGGTCATCGCGGAGATAGCCAAGAGCGAAGCTGGGAAGCACGGCGTGACCATCGGCGATGTGCAACTGGCCGCCCGCGCAACGAGCCCCCGCTCGCTGGAGGTGGCAGTGCGCCTCCGGGCGAAAAAACTATTCCTGAGCGCGTCAATCCAGATCGCGGGGCAACTCGATCTCGACAGCGAGCTCAACGCAAAAATATCCGGATTGAAGTGCAAAGGCGACGGCGCGATCGCCGCCATTGCCTGCGGCGTTCTTGATCCGCATTTGCAGAGACTAGACGGCCGCGAGTTTTCCCTGATGTCGTTGCCGCTGGGCGAGATTCGGTTGCGCGATGTCCGGCTCGGCGTCAGCGACAAACTATCCGTCACCGCCGAATTCGGCTCCGCGACGTAGCTTGCGTCCGCGGCTTGTCCCGTCACAAAATCGGTTTCTTATTCCGTGAACGGAAGTATCTTCCGCGGCTCCTCCCCCAGCCGGCAATCCATGATCATCAAAATCGGTTTCGACATTGAGTTCGAGCTTCACGGCCCCACGCCGATGATTTTGATGCTCTACGTCCATCCATCGCGACAAGCCGACCTGCGCTCCGAAGAAAAAATCATCGTTGATCCCGACATTCCCCTGACCGATTTCACCGACCTGTATGGCAACCGGTGCGCCCGCATTTTCGCGCCGGCCGGCAATCTTCGGCTCTCACTCGAGACCTTGATCGAGGACAGCGGCCAGCCCGACGAACAACGCCCCGACGCGCCCCAACTCAAGATCGAGGAGCTGCCAAGCGACACCCTCCCCTTCCTCTTGACCAGCCGTTACTGCGAAGTCGACAAACTCTCCGATATCGCCTGGAAGCTTTTCGGCTCGACTCCGCCGGGATGGCCGCGCGTCCAGGCGATCTGCGATTGGGTCCATAACCACATCACCTTTGGCTATCATTTCGCCGATTCGTCCAAGTCTGCCTTCGACGTTTACACCGATGGGCGCGGAGTTTGCCGCGATTTCAGCCATCTCGCCCTCGCTTTCTGCCGCTGCATGAACATTCCGGCACGCTATGCCACCGGTTACATGGGCGACATCGGCGTGCCGGTCGTCCTCCCGATGGATTTCAGCGGCTGGTTCGAAGTTTACCTGGGCGGCCGCTGGTACACGTTCGACGCGCGGCATAACAAGGCGCGCATCGGCCGCATCGTCATGGCCCGGGGACGCGACGCCGCCGACGTAGCGCTGACGACGAACTTCGGCCGCGCCATCCTCAAGAAATTTTTCATCATCAGCGACCAAATGCCGGAGCCCCAAACGTAACGGTTCGTCGCGTTCCCGGGCATCCCGGGAGAAGAGAGGCCGGCAGGACAATCAACCTGGTTGCTTATTTCCGGCTGAGCCGGCGGAACATCCACCATCCAACGACCAGAAAGAGGACGTTCGGAAACCAGACGAGAAGTTCGGGATGAAGTTTCGCGTTCGCCCGCAAGGTATCGGCGGCGATGATGAAGAGAAAATAGAAGAGGCCGATGACAAGGCTCGCGGCAAAACCAAAGGAAGTTTCGCGGCGATGCGCGGTGATGCCCAGCGGAACGCCCACCAGGGCGAAGACAATGCACGCCAGGGGAAAAGAAAAACGTTTGTTGATCTCGGTGCGGCTGGAACTGCGCATCTTCGGGTCGTCGTCACTTAGTTGTTCCAGTAACTGCTCGAGGGAGAGCATCGACCGGCTCGCCCGCCTTTTTTCCTTTTCGTAAAGCTCTTCCAGGCTGATGGGAAGCGTCCCTTCCTCGACGCTAATTCCATCCCGCATTCGGGTGAGATCGTAGGGATCGTATTCATCGCGTTGTTGGTAACGCGCGCCCGAGAGATGCATGAGGATGCGCTTGTTCGGCAGGTCCGCTTCGAGGCTCCCCGACCGGGCGAAGGTTACTTTCATCGGCATGAATTTTTCATCCGTTTCAAAAACGATGATGTTTTCGAGTTTGTTACCGTCTTTCCTGCCCACGTAAATTTTTCGAAGGGGAAACTGGTCGATGACTTGATCGCTCCCGAACAGCGCCATCGGGTTGCGCGTGGCGAGATTGAAGACCGTGCTCCGCATTTCTTCCTGGGCCGCGGGCGCGACGTGAACGTTGAGCCAAAGGGAAGCAGCAGTGCAGAGAAGCGCGATGATCGCCAGCGGAAAACAAATCCGGGTAATGCCGATTCCGTTGGAACGAAGCGCGATCAATTCGTTGTCCGCCGAGAGCCGGCCGAAGACGAGCAGGACGGCGGTGAGAAGGCCCCACGGAATCGTGAAGATGAGCGAGAAAGGAAGGACGTACGCGATGAAGCCGACTACGTACTCGATGGGCAAGTCGTGGTTTACGAGCAGCGGCAGTAGCTTGCGGAAGATGTTGCCGACGACGAGAACGAAGCTAAGCACCGCGATCGCGAAAAGGAGATTCACGGCGAGCTGGCGGCTGACGTAGCGGTCGATCAATCTCATCGGCTGCCGTTCGTTAGTTCCGTTCCATGGGCGTGGCAAGTGGCGCCGGGTAAAGTTTCCACGCGGCTGCCAATTGCCCCAGCCGACTGCGTCCGCCTTGGTTAGCGCCAGTTTGCCATCTGCGAATGCCTTCACTCCCTCTCGGAGGGACGTGCTTCCGCACGTCCCCCTTTGGATTGAACCGCCACTGCAGAATGGGACGGGCGGAAGCCCGTCCCTCCGAGAATTATCTTTCAACCCAAACGGCCCGCGCTTACTTCAACGCGATGCAGCCCCGCTTGTCTTTCTTGTTCCTGGTCCTGTGCAGTTGGCCGATTGCCACCGGCTGGGCCGCGACGCGTGGTTTGGACCATTCGCTCCAATGCATTGTGGTCCTAACCGAAGACTGGGTTTCGACCGCTGGTGTGATGCGCTCATTCGAACGGAATGGATCCACCGACAAATGGAAAGAGCGTCATTCTGCTCTTCCGGTGGTAGTGGGAAAAAAAGGGCTCGGCCTTGGCCGAGGCCTCGTTCGCCTGAATTTGCGGGGTGCTCCGCCAAAAAAGGAAGGGGACGACAAAGGGCCGGCAGGCATTTTTCGTCTTTCTTCGGCCTTTGGCTACGCGCCGGCGCGTTCCGCAGGCTGGGTCAGGCTCCCCTATCTGGCGTTATCGAAACGGATCGAGGGCATCGATGATCCCCGATCGCTCTATTACAACCAGCTGGTCGATCGCTCGAAGGTCGCGAAAGTCGATTGGCGCAGTTCGGAACAGATGCGCCGAGATGATGTTCGCTATAAGTGGGGTGTAGTCGTCGACCATAACCGGGCTGCGATCCCGGGCGCGGGATCGTGTATATTTCTCCACGTCTGGCAGAGTCCATCTACGGCCACCGCCGGATGCACCGCGATGCGAGAGAGGGACCTGGTAGCTCTGATCCGCTGGCTCGATCCCGCCCGGCACCCGGTGTTGGTCCAGATGCCCCGGGCGGCTTACCGGTCGATCCAGCGAAAATATGGTCTGCCGCCAGATCATTCATGAATCGGCGCGCCATTCGGAGAGCAGTGTTTTATTCGCAGGGAACTTTGCTACCTTGATGGCCGGATGAGCAGCGAGATGTACGACGTGGCAATAATCGGTGGCGGTCCCGCCGGAAGCACCGCGGCTGCTTTGCTCGCCCGGGCCGGCCGCCGCGTCGTCGTGCTAGAGCGGGACAAGTTTCCCCGCTTTCATATCGGCGAATCGCTTCTGCCCTTTACCATGCAGGCTTTCACGCGGCTCGGGTTGCATGAGAAATTCGCGCGCGCCGGTTTCATGGACAAATTCGGCGGGCAGATGCTGGGGGCGTGCAGCGAAGAGGGAGCCAAGTTTTATTTCGAAGACGGCTTTCGCTCAAAAACAGACCGCTCCTATCAGGTTCCGCGCGCGGAGTTTGACGAACTTTTGCTCGACCATGCGGCGGAAAGCGGCGCGGAAGTGCACGAAGAAACCTCGGTCGACGCGATCGCCTTTTCCGAGGACGAAGTGCGTTTGCGCATCTCGCCCAAAAACACCGCCAGCCAGGAGATCCAGGCTCGATATGTCATCGACGCGAGCGGCCGCAATTCGATTGTCGGCACGCACTTCAAGCTCAAGAAAAATTACGATCACCTCCAGAAGATTTCGATTTTCGCGCACTACGATGGAGTAGAACGCCCGGAAGGGCGTGACGGCACGCTCACCCGGATGGTCCGCGCGATCGATCGCTGGTTTTGGCTCATTCCGCTGAGCCCGAACCGCACCAGTGTCGGTGTCGTGCTGGATAGCGCGGTTTTCAAACAGGCCCGGCTCAGTCCCGAAGAATTCTTGCAGCAAGCCATCGAGGAGCAGCCGCTTCTGCTGCGGCGGATGAATGGAGCGGAACGGGTGACGCCGGTCCGCAGCGCGGCCGATTTTTCCTATCGCAATACCAAACTGGCCGGCGGCCGCTGGATGCTGGCGGGCGACGCCGCCGGTTTCATCGATCCGGTTTTCAGCAGCGGCGTCTTTCTCGCCATCCTCGGCGGCGAGCAGTGCGCGGATGTCTTGCATGAAGTGCTCGATCGTCCGCGCAAGAAGCGCCGGCTTTTCGCCCGCTACGAGCGCAACATCAATAACGCGATGGACGTTTACCTTCGCTTCGTCAACGCCTGGTACACGAAGGAGTTCATCGAGGTCTTCCTGAGCCCGACCGATTTTCTCCACCTGCCGCACGCCGTCAACGCGGTCCTGGGCGGCAATACCGGCAGCAGCTTCGCCATCAAATGGCGGATGTGGATTTTTTATTCGATCGTCTGGCTCCAGCATTACGTTCCGCTTTGCCCGCGCCGGACCCTGGTGCCGCAAAAGGAAGAAATCTCAACGCCTGAGCCGGCAGGAGCTATCTCATGAAACAGGCAGTTTCCGGTAACGACCGCACTGCAAGTCCGTGTTCCGTTCGCGGGGTAATCGCGGCCCGCTCTTACCTGAGACTCTTGCTCATTGCATGGGCGATTGTTGGCCTAACGAGTTGCCAGACCGTCCGGCATCATTTCCTCGACCCGGCGAAGGATTGGCAATCCAGGCACGGGCAGCTTCTCTATCGCGGAAAAAGGACCACGCTCATCGGCGAAGTGCTGGTGCGTTTTTCGAAAGCGGGCGATATGGAGCTGACTTTCACGAAAGGCCCCGGCATCGCCCTTTTGCATGTGCAGCAGAATGCAAACTTCGCGCGCCTCAGAGGTCCGCTCGCGCGCGGGACTTGGTCCGGGCCAGTGGCGGAGGCGCCCGCGGGATTGCGCGGGTGGCTGCAATTGCGGGAGATCCTGCTGGCGTCGGGCCAGAAACCGTCGGTCCAACATTCCGCCGGCAACGAAACTTTCATTTTCCGCTTTTGACCTTGGCGGGTTGAAACGCGAGCGTCGCGGCTGCCGTTACGACTTCCCATGCGTCCTCATTCCCTCATCTCTTATCTCGTCACGCAGCGGCGTGGCGCGGTCTGGTGTGCGGTCGCGCTGATTGCCGCAGCCTCGGTCTACGTTCTGGTTACGCGGCTGAAGCTCGATAGCGAAGTGCTGAATCTTCTGCCCAGCGGATTCGAATCGGTCGAAGGCCTGAAGATATACAATCGCGATTTCGCACAGGTGCGAGACCTCACTTTCGCGCTCGTCTCCCAGCCGGAGGACGTGGACAAGCTGGAAGAATTCGCGCCGCAGTTCGCGCAAAAATTACGTGAGCAGCCCTGGTGCACGCGCGTCCTGGCCGGGGTGCCGCTCGAAACTCCTGAGGGCATTCGCGACTTGCAGTCGATCGCCATTCCACTGCTCCTGAATCTCGAACCGGCCGCTTTCAATGAAACGGTGTCGCTCTTGCAGCCGGAGAAAATGCGCGCGCGGTTGCATCGCCTGCATTCGGAACTGGAAGCCGGTTCGCCCCGCCCCCAGATCGAGTTGGGACTGGATCCGCTCGGGGTGATCGCCCCGGCCCTGAAACCCTTCGCGAGCAATTCGGCCATCGAGGACGACCAGCCCCTCACTTCACCCGACCGCACGATGCGAGTGTTCATCACCGTCACGAATCAAAAGAGCCTCGGTCCAACCGACTGCCAGAAATTGATGCGCGAGGTCAAGGCATTTCAAGAAAGCGCAAAGCAGGGCTGGGACGGCGGCCCGCTCCAGGTCCTCGTGACCGGCCGCTCCGCTTACGTCGCCGAGATTTCGCTCAGCATGCGCCACGACATCGTGGTCACGCTGTTCGGCTCGATCATCCTGGTGGGCGGGGTCTTCTACATCGGCTTCCATCGCTGGCTGCCGTTGATCGGCATGGGCCTGACGCTGCTGCTCTGCTGCCTCGTCGCGCTCGCGTCGGGAATCCTTATTTTTCATCAGCTCAACGGGGTGACCATCGGATTCTGCGCGATCCTGATCGGCCTTGGAGTCGATTTCGCGATTTTGATCTTTGGCCGGTATCAACAGGCGCGCGATGAAGGCATCGATCATCCCGGGGCCGTGAGCGAAGCGGTTCGAAGTCTCGGCCAAGCCATTTTCTTTGGAGCACTGACGACGGCCGTCGGCTTCATGGCGTTAATGCTGGCGGGATCCCAGGGATTTACCCAGCTCGGGGTGTTGATCGCGATCGGCATCTTCCTGGCCGGCATTTTCATGATGACGGTGTTTTTTCTTTTTCTGCCGCGGAGGAGCTCGAGGCCGCGGAACGATTGGATGTTTGCCCTCGTGAAGAAGTACGTGCGCTGGATCGTCCGCAAGCCCGTTTCCATCCTTTGGATTTCCACGCCGGCCCTGCTCATTCTCACCGCCGTCGCGCTTTCGCCCAAGCCCAGGATCATCTTCGACGTGAGCACGCATTCGATGGCCCCCAAGCGCAGCGATGCGGGATACGCGCTCACGACGATCATGGAGAAAATGCCGTCCCGGTGGGAGCCGGTCATCGGCATCGTCAAGGCGGAGAACGCCCAACAGTTGCACGATTACTGGCAAAAAGTCGCCGCGCAGTGGAACGAATTGCAGGTGGCGGGCAAGATCAAAAGCTTCTCGACCCCGGCCGCGCTGGCGCTTTCGCCGGCCCGATTGCAAACAAACCGGCAACAATTGCAGACGATTGATTTGGCGGCAGCGCGCGAGGCCCTTGAAGGCGCGATCGCCACCGAAGGGTTCAGCCGCGATACCTTCGATTCCGCCTTCGTCCTGCTGGATCAACTGAAAAGCGCCACGGACCCTTCCGTTCCTCTGCCCGACTGGCGGACGCAGTTGCCGCAAGCATCCAGTTGGTGGTTTCTGGTCGATCGTTACTTCGCGCACGATTCGCTTCTGACGACGGGGTTCGTCACCACCCACGAGCCCGTGGCGACGCAGGAGCAAAGGGAAATGCTGCACCGCGAGCTGCCGGTCGAGGGCGTGCCGATGACCCTTTCCGGCTGGAGCTTCACCCTCACCGATCTAGTGCCCTGGTCCCAACGGCAGCTCATCCTGATCAGCGCGTTGATGGCGCTTTTCGACGCGACTTTGCTCGCGCTGCTTTATCGCGATTGGCGGCTGTGGCTGATCCAGGTCGCCACGCTCGCCATGGCCGTCTGCGCCATGATCGCTACGATGAAACTGCTCCACCTGCCGCTCAATCTCCTGAACGTGCTGGCGTTTCGGCTCGTCCTCGCCATCGGGGTGGATTACGGCATTTATGTGCTCCTGGTCTGGCAGAAAGCCCGGCAACTCGATCACGATGTGGCCGGCGTGGTGAAACCGGTCATTCTCGCCGGATTGACCGCGATCTGCGGCTTCGGTTCGCTCGGCATCGCGAATAATCCGACGCTGACGGGGTTGGGATACGCCTGCGCGATCGGCTTGTTCTGGAGCCTGGTCGCGACGATTTTTTTCACTTTACCGGCTGCCGCTGCGGCTGAACCCAAGTCCTGGCGCGAAGAATCTTTGCGGCCACGCGTCCAAGAAACCTGAAAATGCATAAAAAAATCTGCCTCATCCTCTCCTGCTTCTCTTTCCTCGTCCCCCTCGCCTCCGCTGAGCCGCTTTCGCCGGCGGATTTGAAAGCCCTGCTCGGGCGCATCCGCGAAAAACGAGCCGCCGCTCCGCAGATGCAGGCCGATTTCAAGGAAGAGAAAAGTGTGCGGATGCTGAACGCGCCGATCGTCAGTTCCGGCAAGATGTGGTACCAGACCCCGAACAAATTCCGGCGCGAAGCCAAGGGCAATTCACCCAGCGTCACCGTGAGCAACGGCAAGGACCTTTGGATTTATTATCCGAACTTCAAGTCGGCCGAGCACTACTCGTTAGGCAAGCGGTCGCCCCTGGATGCCGGCATCGCCGCCATCACGGCCAGTTTGAACCTTGAAAACGTCGAAGGCACCTATCACATCGCGGGCACGAAGGAGCCGGATGGCTACCAATTGCAACTCACGCCGCGCAATCCGTCGATGAAGCGGTTCTTGAAGGCGTTCAGCATTCGGATCAACAACGAGCTCCAGGTCATGCGGACGGAAATGGCGCAACCGAACGGCGATCAGATCGTCACGATCTACTCGAACGAAAACCGCGCGTCGATCCCTGCGTCCACCTTTGAGTTCACCCCGCCCGCAGGAACCGAAGTCACGACGCCGTTAGGACGGTAGGAGTTGTCTCCTCGTGCTCGTGCTCGTGCTCGTGCTCGTGCTCGTGATCGTGATCGTAATCGGAAGCGCTGCGAACCCCGGATCGATCACGAGCAGGAGCACGAGCACGATTACGAAATAAGCGAGTCACCGCTCGACAACCGAAGCGTAATCTTGCTACAAGGAATGTCCCCATGCGGCGTTCCCCCATTGCGCTGTTCGCCGGCGCGCTCCTTTTCGTCACGCCGGCCGCAGGCGATCCTTCGCCGACGCCCGATTCCCCGGGCATTACCTCCCGCATCAAACGCGAACCGGTTCAATCCACCGCCCTCGCTTCCGTCGGTTACAGCCGCCGATTGCGCGCCTTGGAAATCGAATTCAAGAACGGGGCGATCTACCGTTATCTCGAGGTCGACCGATCGACGTATCAAGGCTTGATGAGCGCGCCGTCGAAGACCCGCTTCTATCACGAAAAGATCCGGTCGAAATACCGCTCGCTCCATGTGAGACGCCGAGCCAGGTGAAGCCGAAACGCGACACGCCCAAGCCCGCACGCCGCGAGATCTTCGTCCTTACACCCGAAGAGAAAAGGACCCTCTGCTTTGTCCTGATTGCGCTCCTCCTCGGCCTTGCGACCAAGCATTACCGCGACACGCATCCGCCGCCGCGTCTGAAGTCTGAGACCAACGCGGACGCCAGAATGACGCCGCGTTCCGTTTCCCGCCAGACTCGCATTCCAAAGCAACCCCAGCCCAGCACGGTCCAAGACGATTGAGGTGGATCGTGCGCGAAATGGCGGCGCCAGCGCTTACAATTTGCCAAGACAGCAGCCGCCATTTCCATTATAAAGGCGCTGAAGCTGGTAAATTTCTGAAGCCCCGCTCAATCCCATGTCTCTCATCTTCGAACGCGTTCTCACGGATGGCATTGCCGCGATCTCGTACCTGATCGGCGATGACGAGGAAGGCGTCGCCGCGGTGATCGATCCGCGGCCGGACGTGGAGATTTACCTGGAGCTGGCGCGAAAGAACGGCGTCTCGATCACGCATATTTTCGAAACTCACATCCACGCCGATCTGGTCAGTGGTTCGCGAGAGCTGGCCGATCGCACGGGGACGGCAAAGATTTATGCCAGCAGCGAAGGCGGCGCCGAGTACGGCTTCGCCGTCGAGGCGGTCAAAGACGGCGACGAGTTCAAATTCGGCGCGCTTGTCCTGACCGCGCGCCATTCGCCCGGACATACTCCCGAGCATATCTGCTATGTCGCGGCGGAAGAGGACCACCCGGATTTCCCGTGGGGCGTGTTTACGGGTGATTCGCTCTTTGTTAATTCCGCCGGCCGGCCCGACCTGCTCGGCCGGGATGCGGACAAGCTCGCGTCGCAACTTTACGATACGCTTTGGGAGCTTTACGCGAAGCTGGAAGATGGCGTGATCATTCACCCTTCGCACGGCAGCGGATCGCCCTGCGGCGCCGACATCGGCGATCGCCTCGAGAGCACGATCGGTTTCGAGAAGCGCTTCAATCCATATTATCAGCGGAAGGAACGGCAGGCGTTCGTCGACTACGCGCTTTCCACTCCGCCACCGGAACCGACCTACTACAAGCGGATGAAAAAGGTGAACGCCGCCGGGCCTGAAATTCTTGGCCGGCTGCCCATCATTCCCGCGCTGGCGCCGAAAACATTCAAGGAAATGGTCGAAGCCAAAAGCGCGCAACTGGTGGATACGCGCACGATGCTGGCATTCGGCGGCGGGCACATCGACGGCGCGCTCAACATCGCCGCCACTCCCGTCCTTTCCATTTGGGCCGGCTGGCTGCTCGACCCGGAAAAGCCGATCCTCCTTGTCCTGGAAAGCGACAGTGACGCGGAAAAAGTCGCGCAGCTTTTTGTTCGCACGGGTTACACGAATTTCGCCGGATATTTGGTCGGCGGGATGAAGGCGTGGCAAAACGCCGGCTACCCACTGCGCGAGCTGCCCCAGATGACGGTTCACGAATTGCAAAACTCACGCAACGGATTGCAGGTGCTCGACGTCCGCGGGCCCGCCGAATGGAAAAATGGGCGCATCCCCGGCGCGAAGCACATTTTTCTCCCGCACTTGCAGAAACGCGCCGATGAATTGGATAAGGAGCGGCCGGTGGTCGTGTATTGCGCGACCGGCTACCGCGCCAGTCTCGCCGCGAGTCTTCTCCAACAGGATGGCTTCTCCGATGTCCGGAATCTGCCCGGGAGTTTCCACGCCTGGAAAGCAGCCAGGTTCCCGGTGGAGAAATGACTGGGTAAATCAATTCCCCCATCTTCTCTTCCTCTTCCTCTTCCGCACTCTTCCCAAAAATTTGCGTAATCTGTGAAATCTGCGGACAAGAAACCGGCTGCGCCGGACGGCCTCATCGTTCGCGAAACAGAGCCGCTCAACCTGGAGATGCCGTTCGCGACTCTGAACGGCTTTACCACGCCTAACGAGTCCTTTTACGTCCGTTGCCATTTCCCGATCCCCGAGATCGCGATCGCTGATTGGTCCCTGAGTATCGAAGGCGACGTGGAAGCGCCCTTCCAGCTTCGCTACGACGAGCTGCTCCAAATGAATCGCCGGACCATCCCGGCGGTCCTGGAATGCGCCGGGAACAATCGAATTTTCCTGGAGCCGAAAGTGAAAGGCGTCCAGTGGGAGCTCGGCGCCGTGGGCAATGCAAACTGGACGGGTGTTCCCCTTTCAGATGTGCTCGCGCCAGCCCGGCCGAAAGGTGACGCAATCGAAGTGATCCTCGAGGGAGCCGACGAAGGTGAGGTCGATAAAGCGCCGCGCCCATCGGGTAAGATTTCTTTTTCCCGGAGCCTGCCGCTGGCCAAGGCGTGCGACGACGTGTTGCTCGCGTACGAGATGAATGGGGAGAGACTAAGCGCGACGCACGGGTTCCCCCTGCGCGCGATCGTGCCCGGGTGGTACGCGATGGCGTCGGTGAAGTGGCTCCGGCGTTTGATCGTCACCTCCAAACCGTTCAACGGTTATTATCAATCGCTCGATTACGCGTTTTGGGACCGCAGCGGGGTGTTGCCCACGCTCGCACCGATACGCGAACAGCAGGTGAAAGCCGAGATTGCGCAACCGGAAACCGGCTCCACCGTTCCAGGCAATTCGACCGTCCGTATTCATGGCGCCGCCTGGAGCGGCGAGGCTGAAATCGCAAAAGTGGAGATAAGCCTCGATGCCGGCGCGACCTGGAATCTCGCGCGGCTCTCCGGAGAGCCGATCAAAAACGCGTGGCGCCTCTGGGAATACGATTGGGCCACACCGGCGAACGCCGGAGCGCGCACCCTCATGGCGCGCGCCACCGATTCGCGCGGCCGCACCCAGCCTTTCGAACGCAACCCCGACCGTGGCACTTACATGATCAATCACGTGCTGCCGGTGGCGGTGAGCGTTGGCTAAAAAAGCAGGCTTGTCTCTCGCGCGTGTCCGGTTAGCGTGCCCAGCCCGTCATGCGACTCTCATCGTGCTCAGCCCGAGTCAGCCGGTTCGTTTTTCTGACGTTATTGCTTTGCGGACTCTCGAGTTCGGCCCAAGTCACCACCGCGCCGAAGCAAGGGATTCGCGAGAACGATCCGCGACTTCACGCTTTGACGAATGCCCGCATCGTCACCGCTCCCGGAAAGACGATCGAGAAAGGCACCGTCCTCATCCGTGACGGCGTGATCGTGGAAGCGGGCCCGGAGGTAAAGGTGCCGCCGGAAGCAAGGGTCTGGGACCTCGCGGGCAAGACAATTTACCCGGGCTTCATCGACGCCTACAGCCGCCTCGGCTTGCCGGAGACACTTCAACCGGAACCGGTGCGCCCCGATGTCGATTACGACGATCCAAACGCGAAACCGAAGGAACTCCCGCGTGAGTCCGCGAAGGGAACGCATTCGTGGAATGCGAGAGTAACGCCTGAGCGGAAGGCAGCGGATTACCTCAAGCTCGACAAGAAGGCGACACGCAAGCTCCGCGATCTCGGCTTCACCAGCGCGCTGGTTGTCCCGGCTCGCGGGATATTTCGCGGCTCGAGCGCGTTGATCAATCTTCAGGAGGCGGAGGTCAATACGATGGTCGTCACGCCGTCCGTGGCCCAACACATCGCGTTTGATTTCGATCGCGGCGACGACGGCGGCTATCCGAATTCGCTCATGGGTTGTATCGCGCTCATTCGGCAGACTTTTCTCGACGCCTCCTGGTATCAGGCCGCGCAGGATGCTTACCGCAAGAGCCCGGGAACGACGGAGCGCCCCGAGACGAACGCCAGTCTGGCCGCGTTGGCTGAGCAAGCGCAACGCAAGCAGGCCACGGTCTTCGAAGCGGACGACGAGATGGAGCTCCTCCGCGCTTTGCGGATCGCCGATGAGTTCAAGCTCAAGCCTCTCCTTTTCGGGAACGGGTACGAATATCGCGTGCGGAAGGCGCTCGCCGCCACGAAGACGCCCATCATTTTGCCGCTCGATTTTCCAAAGGCACCCGAGGTCGAACGGCCCGAGCAAGCGTTGGAATATGGGCTCGATGAACTCCAACATTGGGATCGTGCCCCCGGCAACCCGGCGCGCCTGGCCGAAGCCGGCATTCCATTCGCGTTCACCACGGAGAAATTGGAGAAGCCGGAGAAGGAATTCTGGTCGCGCCTTCGGCTGGCGGTGCGCCGCGGGCTGAGCAAGGACGTGGCGCTTGCCGCCCTGACTATCACGCCGGCGGATATGTTTGGCGTCGCGGACCGTCTCGGAACGATCGCTCCGGGCAGGATGGCAAATCTGGTCGTCGCGAGCGGCGACCTGTTCGCCGATGAGGCAAGAGTCCTCACAACCTGGATCGACGGGCATTATTACGACACGGACCTTGCCGCCGAGCGCGATCCACGCGGGACTTGGGAAATTACAGCCGAAGGAAAGACGTTGCCGCTGACGGTGGAAGGCGAGTTGGACAAATTGGAAGTCAAGCTGGCGGGAACGAAGGCCACCTTTTCGACGAAGGAAGACACCGTATTGCTCGTGGCTCCGGCGAAATTGTTTGAGAAAGGCGAAGGCTCGGCCCGGCTGTCCGGCCGAATCGCCGCGGAGGCGATCGCTGGAACAGGCGAGCTTCCGACAGGCGCAACCATCCGCTGGAGCGCAAGGCGCACGGCCGCATATACGCCGGTAAAAAAACCGGGCGAGACCCCATCGCCGCTCGACAAGCCTCTGGATTTTGCCGAAACC
This sequence comes from Chthoniobacterales bacterium, assembly GCA_035941955.1. Lineage (GTDB taxonomy): Bacteria > Verrucomicrobiota > Verrucomicrobiia > Chthoniobacterales > UBA10450 > AV80. Next base: position 8,584 of record DASZDO010000006.1, on the reverse strand, counting down.
TACCCCGCCGGCTCGTTCGGCCGCACCGCCCCTCCCGAACAGCCACGCTCCGTTCTCATCCAGGGCGCCACGGTTTGGACTTCCGGCCCGCAAGGCACGCTGCAAAATGCCGATCTCCTCGTGACCGACGGAAAGATTTCCGCGGTCGGAAATGGGTTGAAGGTTCCGGCCGGCGCGCCGGTCATTGACGCTAAAGGCGCGCACATCACGCCGGGGATCGTGGATTGCCATTCGCACACCGCGATCAGCAAAGGCGTGAACGAGGGCAGCCACGCGGTCACTTGTGAAGTGCGCATCGGCGACGTGCTCGATCCGACGGATATTGGGATTTACCGCCAGTTGGCCGGCGGAGTCACCGCGGCAAATGTCCTGCACGGTTCGGCTAATCCGATGGGCGGCCAGAACCAGGTGATCAAGTTCCGTTGGGGCGCGTTGCCGGAAGAACTGAAGTTCGCCGACGCGATCCCCGGCGTGAAGTTCGCCCTGGGCGAGAACGTGAAGCAATCGAACTGGGGAGACAAATTCACCACGCGCTATCCGCAGACCCGCATGGGGGTTGAACAATTGATGCGCGATCGCTTCCGCGCCGCCCAGGAATATGACGAAGCCTTAAAAAAGAAAGATGGACTGCCGCCGCGCCGCGATCTCCAGCTCGAAGCGCTTCTGGAGATCCTGAACGGAAAGCGTCTCATCCATTGCCACTCGTATCGCCAGGATGAGGTGCTCATGCTTCTGCGGCTGGCCAGCGAGTTCAAGATCAAGATCGGAACGCTCCAGCACATTCTGGAAGGTTACAAAGTCGCGGACGAAATCGCGGCGCATGGCGCGGGCGCTTCTTCTTTCGCGGATTGGTGGGCTTACAAATTTGAGGTCTTCGACGCCATCCCGGATAATCCTGCGCTGCTGCACGGCCGCGGTGTACTCACCTCGGTGAACTCCGATAGCGACGATCTCGCGCGAAGGCTGAATACGGAAGCCGGCAAGTCGACGAAATACGGCGGCCTCTCGCCCGAGGAGGCATTGAAACTGGTGACGATCAATCCTGCGAAGCAGTTGCGGATCGATGCCCGGACTGGCTCGCTCGAACCAGGCAAGGATGCGGACTTTGTCATTTGGAACGGCAACCCGCTTTCCAACTACTCATCCGTAAAGCAGACCTGGATCGACGGGCGAAAGTATTTCGATCGCGTCGAGGACGCCGAAGCTCGAAAGAATTTCGCTTCGCAACGTCAGGCGCTTATCCAAAAAGCGCTCTCCGAACGAATGAAGGAGCTAGGCTCCGAAAAGGAGGGCGACTCCAAAGACAAGGCGGACGACAAAGAGAAACCCCCTGGTCGCGAGAAGCATCGCACCCGCGAAATCGAAGCGCTCTATGGCAGCGGGCGAAACGAGCATTCCTGCACGGAGGACCATGAGTCGTAAGAGCTGGCGCTGTAGCAACGGTCCGGCAGCTGCCGGATCGTCGTTTCTTCGCGCGTTGGCGCCCCGACATAGCGGGGCGGCTACAGCGTCGATCAGCTGGTTCGCCGCTGCTCTCATTCTCTTCGGCCTTCTCGCGCAGACCCACGCCTCGGATAATATCCCGGCGCTGCCTCAGACGCGGCCCATAGCACTGAAAGGCGCCACGATTCACCCAGTGAGCGCGCCGGAGATTGCCGGGGGCACGATCGTTTTTGACAAGGGTAAAATCACGGCGCTTGGAGCAAGCGCCACAATTCCCGACGGAGCCGAAGTGATCGACTTCTCCGGCAAGCATGTTTACCCCGGCCTCATCAGCGCGAACAGCGCCTTGGGGTTAACGGAAATCAGCGCCGCTCGAGCGACGATTGATATCGCGGAGTCGGGCGCCATCAATCCAAATGTCCTCAGCGTTACCAGCATCAACCCTGATAGCGAGTTGCTTCCGGTGGCCCGGAGCAGCGGCATTCTCGTTGCCCATTCCGTGCCCGAGGGTGGGATTGTATCGGGCCAATCCGCGGTTATCCGCCTCGACGGGTGGACCCCGGAAGGGATGACGGTGCGCTCGCCGGCGGCCATGCACCTGCGCTGGCCTAACCTGACCATCAACCGCGATCCGCGGGCGCCGAAATCCATCAAGGACCAACAGAAGGAGATTGATAAAGCGCACAAGCTCATCAGGGATACTTTCCAAATCGCGCGCTCCTATTGGCAGGCACGGAGAGTCGCCACCCCGGGTTTCAAATCGGACCTCAGATGGGAAGCACTTATCCCGGTTTTCGACGGCAAGCTGCCTCTGTTCGTCCATGCGGACACGGCCGCGCAAATCGAAGCGGCGCTGGCGTGGGCGAAAGGAGCCCAACTGAAGATTGTTCTGGTGGGCGGCCACGACGCCTGGCGGATGGCCGCCCAGTTGAAGGAAACCGACACGCCTGTGATTATCGCTCTGTCCACTGCCCTGCCCTTGCGTCGGGACGAGGGCTACGATGCCGCCTTTGGCAACGCTGCCAAATTGCACGAAGCCGGTGTGCGATTCTGTATTGCCACCGCCGGCCGCAATTCGGAACCAGCGCACGAACGGAATTTGCCTTACGAAGCGTCGATGGCCTCCGCCTTCGGTTTGCCCAAAGAGGAAGCCCTGAAAGCAGTAACTCTTTATCCAGCGCAGCTTCTTGGAGTCGGCGATCAGTTGGGGACCTTGGAGACCGGAAAAGCCGCTACGCTCATCGTTACCAACGGCGATCCTCTTGATCTTCCCACCCAGGTCGAGGCGGCCTACATCGATGGCCGAAGGATCGATCTGACCAATCGCCAGACGCGTCTGCGGGACAAATACAAAGAGAAGTACCGCCGGAAATAATTCGCCATCGAAGCGGCGCCTCGGAGCCGCGCGTGAAACGTGCCGGTGGGCGCGCACAGTTCGAATACTGCCCCAGCCTCGGCCGACCTATAATGAGCGATCAACATGGCGTGAATGCGGCCTAACGAGAAAAAGATGGGCGACGGCCACCAGGAGCGCGCTTTGCTTCCTTTCATCCTTCAGCCTTGCCGCAGAGCGGCCAGCGCGGTTCGCTGCATCGCCTGGTTAGGCCTTTCGTGTCGGAAAACCTCATGATGTATTGAGTGCGGTGGTCTGATAAACGGAACTTTCGTCGAGCAACCATTTTCCGTTCTTCTTGTAGGCCTTGAAGCGAGTGATTGGCGAGAAGTTCGGATAGGCCGGACCTCCGGTGCAGTCTGCATGGTCTGGACCGTCCAACACGACGATGCTGAGAGGCTTCTTGATGTCAGGACGGTGTGCAATGAGTCGGTTCAGCTGCGAAATGTCATTCCACGGTAGCTGCGCCATTCGGCCATCGAAGGTTTGCACGAACGGAAACGACACGCAGCCGCTCAACGCGAAGGCAACCGCGAAGGCGAAAATAGAGCGACCCATGCGCCTAACGAGAATGAGATCAGCGACCGCCGGCGAGAGCGCGTGTCGCTGTTGGTTGAATATTGAAGTCATTGAAAGCTAGAACGCGGTGCGGCCGGCGGTTCGCTGCATCGCCTGGTTAGGCCTCATGTTAGCGAGGCCGAGCGCCGCATGGGAAGAAACGAAATGCCGTCGACGCTCTGGGTTGAACCCGCTGGAACAAAGCCGAAACTGCGATAGACCGGGACTGCCGACAGGCTTGAGTTGACCGTGAAAACTCCTTCGCTGTTCGGAGTGCACAGCTCCCGCAATGCCTGCCGCCACAACAGCCGACCAAGACCTTGGCGTTGATGTGCCCGATCGACGAACAAGTGAAATAGATGAGAACCGTCTCGTATAGCTATGAAGCCAGCGAGCTCAGAGCCGGATAAGGCCAGAAGGTACCGATAGCGCGCCGAAGCCAAGTATTCGCGCTCGGCCTGCACTGAAACGGACGCAAGATAGCGCTCAGCACCGATACCGGATGGATCGTCGGTGAGCTCGCTCTGGAAGCAAGCGATCAGGCCGGCGACCGCTTCCGCATCAGACCGCGAACCTACGCGAATGTCCATGTGAGGCCAAACGAGAACAAGATGAGCGACGGCGGACGGGGGCGCGCGTCGCTCGGGGTGGGAGCGTGGAACTCATCTGAAATGTGAACGCACAGCGGTCCGCCGTTCGGTCCATCGCCTGGTTAGGCGGAGCGGTGTCTCCATCGAGAAAAACATGGCACAAGGAAGCCGAAACAGATCCCTACCACCACGGACCACGGAAGACAAAGGTATAAGAAGGAATCGCCGGGTCCCCAAGACGTGAGTTGCTCGAGGATGGGTTCGTTGATAACAACCGGTTGAGGATGGTATCGACGATAATATTGCACGACCATATTTATGGGCTGCCAAATCCAAGTCCAGACGGTCAACCAAAGGAAACTCTCTTTCTGCTGGCCAGTCTCCATTCGCAGGCTTCAGGACTGGCAGCTCCGCGAGCCACGCGTCGACCAAGAGGATCGTCCCAGCAATGTGGATGAAAGTGACGATGACGAACCATTTCACAGAAAAGCGTTTCATCGCCTAACGAGACACAAGATCAGCGACCGCTGGCGAGGGCGAGCGTGGCTGCGGGTTTAGTGTAGAAGTCATCGAAACGCATCGCCTGGTTAGGCCTTTACGTGGTGAAAGCAACCCACTCAGATGGGTGAGCAAAGATGTTGTAGTTTCCGCGACCGGACGGCACCCAAAATCCCACCCAACCTTTCTCCAGGTCGAACTGGTTGTAACCTCCGTGGCCGTTTGCGACGGCAAATCCGACCCAAGCCCGCTGCAAGTCGAAAATCAAAGTGACTCGGTCGTTTGCGGGAACAGTGAACAGTACAGGCTCTCGCTCCAGATTGAAGACGTAATGACCCGGGATGTCGGAGCTGCGAAACGGGTCTTTGGAAGAACTTCTATTTGGATCGATGGAGGAACTTCTCGTTGGATCAATCGAGGATGACCGAAATGGATCAATGGATGAACTACGTCGCGGGTCGATGGAAGATGACCTGGACGGGTCGATCGAGGATGAACGCCTTGGATCGATGGATGACGATCGACGCGGGTCAATCGAGGAGCTCCGGCGCGGATCGATGGATAAGCTCCTGTGCGGATCGACCGATGATGATCTGCGCGGATCTCTGGACGAGGGGATGCGCATAGGCCTAACGAGAAGTAGGCCGAATTATTCGGCAATTTGTTCGCAAAAGGGGAATAATTCGGCCTAATAATCCACCGGCGTTTTGGTCCGAGGCTGGGAGGATCTGGGGCATGGCCTCAACCATACGGAACTGAATCTCCCCGATCAATCCGAAACCGCTCGATCCAAGGCAACACGTGAGTCGTCGATTTTGGGGACCGGATTTCACTGACGGAGGGACGTGCTTCCGCACGTCCGGACTCGCCGCGGCGAGTCCCTGGAAGGCGACCCGAGCGGCGCGCCGGATCGGCATTGTGCGCAGGAAAAGAGCAGTGAAATATCTCTCTTGTCCATCGCGCCCAACAGTCCGAGAGCTGTCTCGACTTGGGGACCGACGCGACTCGGGGTCCGAGCGCATCGCCGGCACCAACGCCGAGCCGGGCCGGACGCGATGGAATGGAAGCTTGGCTTTAAGGCCGTGTCTTTGGGGCCTTGTTCACTTCGCCTGACAGCGTTATAGCCGGCCTTTTCTTTGCTTTTCTCGAAGAATGAAGCGCAATCCAAATGATTGCACCGACGAAGCAGACGCTAAATACACCGAGCACGGCAAGGCCGCACCCGAAGAGGACCAGCAGTCGCGTATCGAATTGATCCATGGCCCCCAATCGTGAGGGACGCCGGTAGGTAAGCCTGTATCCCATCGTGTCGCTCAACCGGTTTAGCGTCGCGTTGTACTTCGCCAACTCCGCAACCGGGACACGGTCGGCCAGGCTCTCGTAAGCATAAAAGAATTGGAGATGCCGGCCCTGGACCTTTCCGCCATCGCGGTAGCGAAAAAATGGATTCTTCACGTCCTCGCTTGTCACTTTCACCGGCCATTCTTCGAACATTTCGGCGTTTATCTCCTGGGTGGTATTGACGGGGTGGTCCAAGGCGAGCGGGTCGTCGCGTTGCGAGGAGCCAGGGGCGCCCAGGTCGTGGTCCACGTCGGTCGGGTAAAGAACGACCTCGTAGTGGGTTTTTTCCTGGTTCAGCTGCCAGATCTCCGGAATGAAATAGGACTCTTTCACTTTGCAGCCGTTTTCGCCCGGCAGTTCCTCGTAAACCAAAGGCTTGCTCGTGCGGATGCGCGGAAATCTGCGCGCGTAATGTTGCAGATACTCTTTCTGGATTTTTTCACGGCCCCTGTCTTGAAACCGGAAGCGAGTGTTTTCGGCGGCGCGTCCGCGATACTCCGAGATCACTTCCAGCTGGCCGGAACCTTCCGGCGCCGGGATGCGATAGTTTTCGACAATCTTTTTTCGGGACAACGATCCGGGCGGAGGCGCAAAGGCGGTCAGTATTTTATTTCCGGGCCGCAGCACCAGGGCATAACCAAAATCGCCGACGTAGACCTGAGAGAGAGGCCCGCGTTGGCTCGACCTCGTCGCGTCCAGCCAGTAGGTGTTTGCGTCGGTGTGGACTTGCAGAATGACGTGATTAAACACGTCCGGCGCCGGGAGCCGTTCCGCGACGGTACGGCGATACGTCGTGCTCACCAGGGCTGGAATTGCGTCGATTCCCGTCCGGCGCAGCAGAGTTCCCAGCAGGTGCGCCTTGTCTTTGCAATCGCCGAAACGGCGCCGCAGAACTTCACTCGGAGGAGTGGGCTGAAACGAACCCACGCCCGACTCGATGCCCAGATAGCGAACTTCATCCTGCACGAACCGCAGCGCCGCGAGGATGCGCTCCTCGATATCGCTTATCTTCCCGAGCCTTTCGGCTTCGGCCTCAAGCTCGGACGACAGAGGCGCGTCGATCCGATAGAGCGGCGTCCCCCAGTCAACCAATTGCTCCCAATTGGAATACTCGCTTACCTGGATTGAACCGCAGGGATCGTGATCGGACGGAGCGTCCCGATCGGGTCTGCGCGCAGGAACGTTCGCTTCGTCCCAGAGCCATTCCGTGATGCCTTCGACGGTGGTGGTGGATGGTTTGATCGTCCGGTTCTTGACCCGGAAATGGAGTTCCCGCCGCGCGGGGTAAACGAGCCGGGTGACCGCGCGATGCACCGGCAAATACCAGTCGAGCCCGAAGACGCGCGAGAATTTTCCTTTTCTAACCGGGTTTTCTCCTTCGACCGTGTAGGCAAATTCGATCACATCCCCCACCCGGACATCTTCGAGCTGGCAATGGGCCGTGTACGCGCCGTCGAAAAGGAACTCCTCCATGTCCCTCTCGCGCTGCAAGAGTTTGATCTGCGAGCGATCGAGCCGATCCGCCGCTACGCCTTTGCGCGTCAACCGGATGAAATGAAAAACCAGCGTCTGGAAGGACGGGTCGAATGAAACGCTGATCGCGGCCCCGTTCTGCACGCCGTTCTCGGACGTGATTTGCCGGGCTTCATGGTAGTAGGCGCCGCGGGGTTCGACGTTCACCTGCTGGTCGAGCAGAAGATACGAAATACCCCCATTGTCGGCATCACCCTCGACGGCTGAGACGGGCCCCACCGGCTTTACCCAGGAAGGGGTCTCAGCAACGCTAAAGGTAACGGCGGGCGAGCTGGGATTTGCCGCGGCGGCGGGAAGGATCGCGCTCCAGGTGAGCCACGGGAACAGAAGGGCGAGTGCGGGTAAGGCGCGGTTTGATCGCATTTGCATCGGGAAGATAAACGCGAACGCGTAAGCCGCCATCGTTTCGGCGCAATACGAGATCATCGCTGGCCTTGGTCCGGGCATCGCGCTTTTCTGATGCGCTCCAACCCTTGCCCCTTCCAATCCAAAGATCGCAGCGAAAATTTCTCTGCTGGCATGCGAACTTCTGCAAGAATTGGATATGCGCGTGCTCATTGCCGACGATCAGAAGAGCGTGGGCACGTCGTTGGCCGAGCTGGTTCGTTTTTGCCAGCACGAAGTGGTGGAGGTGGTCAGCTCCGGCTTGGAGGCCATCCACGCCTACGGCCGGCATCGCCCGGACGTCGTGCTCATGGATTACCAGATGCCGAAACTCAACGGCGCGACCGCTTGCCGCAACATCGTGGCCAAATACCCGAACGCCCGGGTCATTCTGGTGTCCGGCTCACCGAAGGAAATTGACGACTCAGGTGCGCTGGCCGTGCTGATAAAGCCTATCCGCCTGGATGACCTTTACGCCGCCCTTTACCGCGCCGTGCAACCGCGGTCTTCGCTTGGTGGAGCTCCCTCCTAGCGCCGCGGAACCGCTGTTTCGCCGGTCTCGATCAGGTCGCGAATTGGTTTGATTTGCAGTCTATCGACTACGACATCGGCCGATCGCCTCGTGTCCGTATGTGATTTTTGTCAGGCCGAAGCACGGAGAAACTTTCTCCCGTGAAGATGACCAAAATATAAGGATAGTACTGTTGACAGCCTATAGCGCCATTTTCAGAATCGCACTCTAGTCAACAGTCCTTCGTCTGAAAAAACCCTGCTCCCGCCTGATTGTGTCCGCCAGTCAACCCGCAGTCTCTCACACATTATGAAAACAATCCGAAGTCGCACC
>DASZDO010000005.1:0-40095 GCA_035941955.1 Chthoniobacterales bacterium | reverse complement strand
ATAATCGCGCAGCCGCATGCAGACACAATCCGGCTTTTCCTCCAGTGACAGGGCGATCGGTTGATCGTCGCGCAAATGGTAGGCGTGCCGAATAATATTCGTGCAGGCTTCGTCTACCCCCAGCACCATGAGGGTCCGTTCCTTTTCCGACAAGGGATATGCGTCGAGGAAAGTGCGCACGAATTTCCGCATCAACGCGAGATTGCCGGTGTGGCTGGAGAACTCGACTTTCTGTTTCTTCATTAAGCGAGGTGAAGGCTGAACATATGCGGGTGATTCAATTTCGGAACCGAAAACTCATTGGACAGCCGGAGCAACCATAGCTCTCTTTCGTCATGTGGAAATTATTGCTCGCCTCGCTCTTCCTCGCCATGCCGGCTTTGGGGCAGGAAAATGCCAGTGCTTACGAAGCATTGCGCGTCGTGGGCACCCAATTGAATCGCGACATGGTGAGCCGTATTATTTCCGTTACCGGCGTCGACGGCGACCCGCAACCGAGAAGGTGGAAGATCCTGGTCGGTGACCGGAGCTCGAGCGGCGGCGTGCGCGAGATCACCGTCGAAGACAACCGAATCGCATCGCAGCGTGTCCCGAACCGGTCTGTCACCGGTTCCGCCGAAGGCGCCACCATCAATACCGCGCGCCTCAATCTCGACTCGACTGGCGCCTACTCGGTCGCGAGCCATACCGCGGAAACGTCCCATGTCACCTTTTCCCTCGTCAGTTACACCCTCCGGACGGACGATCGCGGCAATCCGGTCTGGATCGTTACCTTGGAAGATCGATCCAGAAGGCCAGTCGGGACCATTCACATCAAGGCTAACGACGGGCGCGTCACGCGGGTGGAAGGCATGTACCAGGGCCGGAACATGGAGCAGATTGAGCAGGACCCCGCGCAGGGGGACACAGCCGAGGTCGACCAGGAGGACGACCCCGAGGACAACGTCGTGAAGCGACAGATCAAGCGGCTCTACCGGAAAACCAAAGAGGACGCGCACCGGATTTTCCTGAAAACGAAGCGGTCCTTCAAAGATTTTGTTGCTCGCTGGTAACGGATCGAGCGGATATGGACTTCAAGGAGGGGCGTTTTCCAAATCGCCCCCCAAATAATTTGCGGCACAGCCGCCACTCTTCTAAGTCTTGGGCGCAACGCCCAAATGTTTGTGGGGGGGCGGTTTGGAAAGCGCCCCTCCTTGAGGCTTATCCTGAAAGTGATCTTTGAATAGATGAGTCTCGCCGCTAATTCCGAAACAGAAATCTGGCCGCCGCTTCCATTCCAGGAATGGAAAGAGACATGCACCACGCTCCATATGTGGACGCAGATCGTGGGAAAGGTCCGCCTCGCCCTGTCGCCGTGGACCAATCATTCCTGGCACGTGACGCTTTACCTCACGGCCCGCGGCTTGACCACTTCGCCGATTCCGTTCGGAGCGCGCGTTTTTCAAATCGACTTTGATTTCGTCGATCATGTTCTGCGAATCCAGACCGGAGGGACGTGCTTCCGCACGTCCCAAAATTCTGGCGGCAGCGATACAGGGGAAAAGAGTGGGACGTGCGGAAGCACGTCCCTCCGAGCATCGGAAAAAGTTCTCCTGCTTGCGCCAAAGTCCGTCGCGCAATTCTATTCCGAGGTGATGGCTTCGCTGCGGGAGCTCGATCTCGCGGTCGAGATCAACACGACGCCGAACGAGGTCGATCCCGCGATTCCTTTCGAGCGGAATGAGGAGAATTCCGCCTACGATCCCGAATACGCGAACCGGTTTTGGCGCGTGCTCCTCCAGAGCGACCGCGTCTTCAAGGAATTTCGCGCCGGCTTTTGCGGCAAATGCAGCCCGGTCCATTTTTTCTGGGGCAGCTTCGATCTCGCCGTGACGCGATTCTCCGGGCGGCGCGCTCCGCAACATCCCGGCGGCGTGCCGCATTTGCCCGACGCCGTTACGCGCGAAGCCTATTCGCATGAAGTGAGCAGCCTCGGATTCTGGCCCGGCAACGCCACGATGCCGGAGCCGATTTTCTATTCGTATGCGTATCCGCAACCCGAGGGATTTCCCGAGGCGAAAGTGGAACCGGCGGCCGCGGCCTACAACTCGCAGCTCAAGGAATTCGTTCTCCCCTATGAGGCGGTTCGCCAGGCGGCGGCGCCCGATCAGGCGCTGCTTGCCTTTGCCCGCAGCACTTATAACGCGGCTTCGACCCTGGGAAACTGGGATCGCGCCGCGCTCGTGGAAGTCAAACCTGACTTGCATTCGCCGCGGCAACACCCGTAAGGTTCGCGCGATGCTTTCCATCAATGAAGCGGCGGAACGTGGCGCCTGGCGGACGGTCCCGCAGGGTTGGCGGCAACTCTATGGCGACTTCGATCGCCTCGGGGTCAGCGTCGAATGGCACGATTTCAAGACGACTCGGCCGCTGGATTGGGGCCTGAGCTTTCATCCGCGCAGTGTCGAATTCTGTTTGAACGTGGAAGGCCGCGGCGCCGTCGGCGCCCCCTCGCAAACGGATTACGTTCCGGGTAGCGCCGGTTACTACGCCCTGACGGACCAGCCGTTGCAGGCCTCACGCCAGGGAGGGGATCATCATCGGTTCGTCACCTTGGAATTTTCGCGCGCACATTTGCAAAAGCAGCTGGCCGATTGCGAAGCGGACCTCGAGCCACAGCTGCGCGCCGCGGTTTTTCCCGGCAAAGAGCGGTCGATTGTTTCCAACACGCGGCCGATGTCGGCCGAGCAACACAGTGTCGTGGCGACCCTGCTGCAACCGCCGGTTTCCAAATCGGCCCAGAGTCTCTGGTACCAGAGCAAGGCGCTCGAACTCATGGCGCATTTCCTTTTTACCCCGAAAGATCCCGAGCTCTTTTGCATGCGTCAGAAGCGGGTCGCGCGCGATCGGGTGGCGCGGACGAAGGAATTGCTCGCGCGCAATCTGGCGGACCCGCCGACCCTCGAAATGCTCGGACGCGAAGTCGGCTGCAGTCCGTTCTATCTGAGCCGAAGTTTCTCGCGGGAGGTCGGTCTCACCATTCCGCAATTCCTTCGCAAACTGCGCATGGAACGCGCCGCCGAGCTCTTGCGCATGGGGCGCCACAACGTCACGGAAGCCGCAACCGAGGTCGGTTATTCGAGTTTGAGCCATTTCAGCAAAGCCTTTTGCGAAACGATCGGCTGCTGCCCGGTCCTTTACCCGATGGCGAAGAATGTGATCGATCGCTGAGCGCGACCGCGTTGAAGCGTTAAAATGTTGAAGGGTTGCAGCGGTTAAACGATTCAACGCTTTAACTCTTCAACGCTCCAACGATGAAAATCTCCCGCGCCCTCATTTCCGTTTCGAACAAGAAGGGAATCGCCGCCTTTGCCCGGGCCCTCGAAAAGCAGGGCATCGATATCATTTCCACCGGCGGCACCGCCGATCTGTTGCGCAAGGAAGGCGTGCCCGTGCGCGACATCTCCAGCTTCACCGATTTCCCGGAAGTGCTGGAGGGGCGCGTCAAGACGCTGCATCCGCGGGTCCACGGCGGGCTGCTCTACAAGCGGGGCAATCCCTTGCACGAATCACAGGCCAAGGAGTGCGGCTTCCAGCCGATCGATCTCGTGGTCGTGAATCTTTATCCGTTTGAAGCGACCATCACCAAGCCCGGCGTTACGCTCGCGGAAGCCATCGAGCAGATCGACATCGGCGGCCCCTCTATGATTCGGAGTGCCGCGAAAAACTACGAGTCGGTCACGGTCGTCGTCGATCCGGCGGACTACGACACGGTCCTGGAAACAATGCGCGATCACGAGGGCGAAACGACGTTGAAATTGCGCGAGCGTCTCGCGATCAAGGCGTTCATCAAAACGTCGGATTACGATCGCGCGATCGGGACTTTCTTGAACCAGGAGCAATCGACCGACGCCTCCTTTTCTCTCTCACTGCCGCTCGTCACGCGCCTGCGTTACGGGGAAAACCCGCATCAAACGGCCGCGCTCTACGGCGATTTCGACCGGCACTTCAAGAAGCTGCACGGCAAGGAGCTTTCGTTTAACAACATTCTGGATATCAGCGCGGCCTCGAATCTGATTGCCGAATTTTCCGAGCCGACCGTTGCCATCCTGAAACACACCAACCCCTGCGGCGTGGGCAGCGATCCCGATTTGCGGGAGGCGTGGGAAAAAGCCTTCGCGACCGATAAGCAGGCGCCATTTGGGGGCGTCATCATTTGCAATCGCCCCATCAACGAAACTCTCGCCAAGGCCATCAGTGAAATTTTCAGTGAAGTGATCATTGCGCCCCAGTTCGAGGCCGAGGCGCGCACCTTGTTCCAAAAGAAAAAAAATCTCAGATTGATCCGCGCTTTGGTTCCCCCGACCGCCGACAAACCGCCGCAGGATCTCCGCTCCGTGACCGGCGGCGTGCTCGTCCAGGACAAGGATTCAGGCGAACCGGTCGACTTCGCCCTGAAAGTGGTGAGCGAACGTCAACCGACCGAGCTGGAGCTGGCTGCGATGACTTTCGGGTGGCGCGTGGTCAAGAACGTGAAGTCGAACGCCATCGTTTATGCCGCGTCCGATCGCACCCTCGGCATCGGCGCCGGCCAAATGTCGCGCGTCGACGCGTCGCGCATCGCGGTGTGGAAAGCGACCGAAGCCGGCTTGTCGCTCAGCGGCAGCGCCGTCGCGAGCGACGCGTTTTTCCCATTCCCTGATGGTCTCCTCGCTGCCGCCGATGCCGGAGCCACCTGTGCGATCCAGCCTGGAGGATCAGTCCGCGACGATGAAGTGATCGCCGCCGCCAACGATCGCGACATGGCGATGATCTTCACCGGCGCGCGGCATTTCCGGCATTAAGTTCGCGAGGACCTGGGATCTCTCGCTATTCGGCCCCCGCTGCCTGAGAAGCTGGAGCAGGCCGTGGATCGTCTTTAGCCAAGCGCGCCACGACCGGCGCAAACGCAGCCGTATAGTCTCGGACGGGCAGCTTCCCGGTTTTGACGGAAAGGCATGAGCCATCGGCTAATGAGAAGCCCAGCTCCGTGGATTCACCCTTTGGATCCGTTTGGGTGACCTGAACCGGCAGCAACTGGGCTTTCCAACCCTGCGAGAAAATGTAGAACTGCTCTCGGGGAATCCAGTAGCCGTCCCCTGTTTTGATTTTTGCCAGCGGCGGCAACTCAGTCCGAAGCTCTTGTTCAGCGAGGCTGCGTAGCTGTGCAAAACCCGCATCCGTTCTCCTGCCAAGCGCAAGCATTACTCGCTCGGGTTCGACATTCTCCCGGATAAAACGCAGTTCCCAAAGCACGCCCGCCGTGGCTGCCGGCACTGCAACTACGAGCCGCGAGCGCTGCGCAATTGCCCGCACTTTATCCTGCCATTGATCGCCTGACACATAGAGGCGCGCCGCGAGATCCGCTGGGGCCAATCGTTCACCCGGAACGCCAAAGGCAACGACCGGCGCAATCGGACGCAACCACGTTGCGATGATGTCCTCCAAACTCCACTCTTGGAGTAATTGTGCATCGACAGAGAAGATTGGCGGCACCTCGAGATCTTGGGCAAACGACCGGAGAAACAGCACCGGTCGTGTCGCTGGATCCTCCAAGATCTCCGCAGCCGTCGGCTGGAGCAGAGCGGTTCCCCACTTGAACGCAACTCCGCTCGCTACCGCGAACGCTATACTACCTATTAATGCGAAGATAAACGCCTCGTTTTCGCTGTCGGGAGCGCGACTAGCCCAAATCTGGGCAGCAGGAACGGTTACGAGGACCAGGAGGGCACAAACCCTGGCATCACTTACGAGCACCCGCCCTAGGAATTTGTCTACGGTGCGATTGCGGGGCGACCGACGGGGCAATGAGTACCAGACATGCAGCACGCTGCTGGCTGTCGCAAGTGCACCGAGCAAGACGAGGCAGAGCCCAACCACGAAACCGGCGGTACCCCCGAAAAAAGCGTCCGCCCCATCTCTGGTCGCGGAGCGGGAAACCAAGAAACCCATGTACAAGAACAGGAGGCCGAATGGAAATAGAGCGACGACTTCCAGAGAAGACCTCTTTCGACAGAATCGAGCTAGAGGTGACGCGGCGAGTCGCGCTCGCCAGGCGCCGCCAGAGATGCGGCTCCATAGAGCTCGCAGCGCGGAGGTATTGAAAGATATCTTGTTATGCAAGGGGTAGTTCTGAATCAGAATCTGGAGAAAGACTCCATTTCAAAGTGAGCGCCGCACTCAGCCGACTGCGTGAGCCTGTCGCATTGGTTTCGCTGATGCGACCACTGGGTTCCCCCTCTGAACGCGCACAACCATCTAACGAGATATAGACGTCCTCAGGGCGCCTTGAAAGACGCCATTTGGCGTCTAATCCGGTCACGATTTATCGGGGAGATTTCGCAGGGCGCGGGACAGGCACCGATGCTATTCCCGGCCGCACCGTGAACAAACCAAAACGGAACGGCGACTAGGTCGGAGCCACAGGATTGAACCGCCGCCAGGCCCGGAGGGCCGCCCGGAAATTAGCCGGTGGCCAGCCACCGGAACCCGGCACCGCAATCCCAGCCCCGGCAGGGGCTGAGCAAAGATCTTACGGCATGCCGCTCATCGATTCCGTTCCGCTGCATGTTTGAACAGCACCATTCCGACGCCCCTCCGGGGCGGATGCTTCTTTGCATTTGAACCGGTGGTTTGCACCACCGGCTAATTTCCGGTAGCCCTTCGGGCTTGGGCGGAGGAATACGGGGTTCACAAATACCGCTCATCGAATTCCACCCCACTACGTTGAAGCAGCGCCAGATATTCCTCGCGGAAGGTACGTGTCCGATGATGGCCCTCCTGTTCCTGAATGTAAGCGCGGACATTTTCGAGTTGCGAAGCGCTGACAGTGAAAGCGCCGTACCCTTCCTGCCACGCAAACGAGCTGACTCCGATCTCTTCATGCACCCACGTGGAGGAGACGGATTTTGTTTCGCGGAGCACATCAGCCAGCGTGTGCGTCGCCCGCAGTCCGACCAGTAAATGCACGTGGTCCGCCACGCCGCCGATGGCTTCGGGCACGCCGTCGACCGTGCGGATTACGCCGCCAAGGTAGGCGTGCAACCGGTTGCGCCAGGCCGGGGTAATGAGCGGTTCGAGGTTCTTGGTTCCGAAAACGAGATGGTAGTGAAGACTAAGATGCGTGGATGACATGGGGGGTTGCCTTTCCGACGCCCCTCCGGGGCGGAATTGCCCTTTTATATCGTAACCGGTGGTTTTGCACCACCGGCTAATTTCCGTCAGCCCTCCGGGCCTCCCCGGGGAATCGCGTGACGACTCGCACCACCGGCAAATTTCCATCAGCCTCCGGGTTTCCCGGAGGAATCGGGTGACCACCCATTGGGAGGGACGATTTACGAACGTCACGGCCGCAAGTGGCGGTCAAAATCATCCTAGAGAAACGCGCGAACTCCAGATCTTTGCCCGAAGGGCGACCGGACCCCGCGTTACGTGTTCATCAGCCCCAAAATGGCCAATGATCCTAAAAAAGTGCGCGGACTCTGGGCCTAAGCCCGAAGGGCTACCGGAAATTAGCCGGTGGCGTTAGCCACCGGACTCCGCGCCACGTTTAGCTACCGCCCCGGTAGGGGCGGGGCAAGGGTCTCGCGTTCAAAAATGGCACTACCCGGAAGCCCGGTTCTTGCGTACTGGTCTCGAGACGGGCATGAAATTACTCATTCGCGAAGCGAACCCGGAGAGCGATTGGAGCACTGGAATATGGCCGATTTTTGAAGAGGTGGTCCGCGCCGGGGACACGTTTGTCTTCCCGCCGGACACCACTGAGCCAGGCGCTCGTGAATATTGGTTGTTGCCGGCGCCCGCTCGAGTTTTCGTGGCCGTTAACGAAACGGATGGCGCAATCGTCGGCTCCTCGCTGGTGAAGGCGAATCAGCCGGGGCTCGGAGGACACGTGGCCAATGCCGGTTTCATGGTTGCTGCCAGCGCATCCGGTCAAGGTGTGGGACGCGCGCTGGCGGAGCACGCTATCGAATGGGCGCGCCAGGCGAAATTTTCTGCCATGCAATTCAACTTTGTCGTCAGCACGAACACGCGCGCGATCGCTCTCTGGAAGAACCTCGGGTTTTCAATCGTGGGGACTGTCCCGGAAGCCTTCCACCATCAAGTGCTCGGCCGGAAGGTGGACGTCTTTGTGATGCACCGCCTTCTTTGATGAGGCGGAGCGTGCGGTCCACCGGCTAGTCGGCCCGTTTGCGGGATCTGCGCAGCATCGATCCCTGTACAACCACGCCGAGTATGACCAGGGCGACGAACAGAATCACCGCGCCGGCTTGCGGCAGCACGATCCCGTTTCCGATGAGATGCGCGCCTTCCACCGATGAAAGGAGAATCAGCGCCCAATCGAACAAGGCCAGGAGAAGAAGCGCGCCGACGATTCCGCCGATCACGAATGTGATCCCGCGGTAATGCGCGTAGTCAACGAAGAACGCTGCCAGTAACGCCGAAGCGAGGCGTCCGCCCGCGATAAACCCGGCCACGGCGATGGCGAATTTCTGCAACAAAATCGCCAGCAGCGCGCCGAGAATCCCGAGACCGAGCGCCGCGACCAGGGTCAGCCAGAGGGGTGGATCGCGCATGAAATAGGCCGCGATCTCGATCCCAACCGCGAATCCAATCGCCGCGACGAAGAGCCAGAAAAGTTTGCGCCCAAAAAGCAAAATCGCGGCGCCGATCAGAACGCCAAGGATTGGGACCGAAAAGTTTTCTGGCAGAGTCATTGTGGAGGTAACGGGCCGCATCCGGAAATCGCACAACGGTCACAAAGGGTCACAAAGTTGAGCTTATATCTTAAGATCCGTTGTGTCCTTGGTGGACTTTGTGCGAGGCGTTTTCTCTTGTTGCTGGTCGACCATTGAGGACGGTCCTATTTTCTCTTCATCATTTCGTCCCGCTTCGCCTTGAACTCCGTTCCAGGCTTCCACTCGGGATATTTATCGCCGTTCGCGACCTGGTAACCGACTTCGAATAGGAGCACCGCGTCCTCAGCCCCGCCCGACAAATCCCATGCGGGGTCCACCTGGTCGGAAGGCTGATGGTAATGTTTGGCCACATATTCGTCGCTCTTTTGTCGTCCGAAGTCGGGCGGCTTGCCGATGACTTCTTTGCCGGCGCCCGGGTAAAGCGATGGCACGCCCAGCTTCGAGAATTCAAAGTGATCCGCTCGGTAGAAACTGCCTTTTTCCGGTTTGCTGTTCGGTTTTAGAACGCGGCCGTGGCGCGTCGCCGCGTCGCCCAGCATATCGTCGAGTGTCGAATTTCCATCGCTAACGTCTTCGATGTCCTTTGTTTTTCCCCATGCGCTCGCTCCATCGATGTTGATATCCGCCAGCGTTTTCTCCAGAGGGTAGAGCGGCTTCTCGGCATAATATTTCGCTCCGAGCAGACCAGATTCTTCGGCCGTGGGCGCCATGACGAGAACGGAACGTTTCGCCGCCACGGGCAGTTTCATGTGTGCCTCGGCGATCTCAAGAATTGTCGCAACGCCGGAGGCGTTATCGAGGGCGCCGTTGAAAATCTGGTCTCCCTTCAAGTCTTCATGACGGCCCAGGTGGTCCCAGTGCGCCGTGTAGACGACCCACTCATCCTTTAACTTCGCGTCGCTGCCCTCGATCCTACCAACGACGTTGCGCGATTTGAACGATCGCACGGTTTGCTTGACCTGAAAGGTCGCTTTGGCGGCGAGCGACACCGGCCGGAAATCTTTCCTGATGGCCGCTTGTTTCAATGCGTCGAAGTCCTGGCCGCTGCCAGCCAGCAGCTTTTTCGCTGCCTCGACGGTGATCCAGGATCGGATCTGCACCGCATCCATATTTTTGTTGGGTGCGTCGATCTCGAAGTTCTCCTCGGCCCAGCTCGAAAGGACGACGGAATACGGGTAGGCTGCCGGCTCCGTTTCGTGGATGATCACGGCGGCGGCCGCGCCCTTTTCCGCCGCGATTTCGTATTTGTAAGTCCAGCGTCCGTAATAAGTCATCGCGCGGCCTTTGAACATTCTCGGATCAAGCTTCGCCGGGTCGGCCGGGTCTGGGATCGCCGGATCGTTGATCAACATCAGGATTGTTTTTCCACGCACGTCGACATCCTTGTAATCGTCCCAGCCATATTCCGGCGCGACGATGCCATAACCGACAAAAACGACGTCGGAATTCTCCGCCTTCACCGATTGGAGTCGCGCTGAGGAAGCGACGTAATCGTCTGGGAATTTCAGATCGGTCTTCTTGCCGCCAACGGTAAACGACGCGGTCGGCGCGCTCGTGATCCCGGCGAGCGGAACTTCCTGCGTATAGGATCCGTTTGGGTTCCCCGGCTTGAGTCCCATGGCTCTAAATTGCTCGGTGAGATATTTCACCGTCAGCTCTTCGCCTTTCGATCCGGGGGCGCGTCCTTCGAATTCATCGGAGGCGAGAACCTTGATGTGCTTGAGCAGATCGGCGGCGTTGATGGAATCACTGGCCGCTTTTGGCGGAAGGGGAGGAAGATCGGCTGCGAATGCGCGAACGGCGCCGTTCAAGAGTCCGCAAAGGAGAAGGCAACCAATTGATTTCATGGAAATGGTCGTGGGCTGATCAGTTGGATCGAGCTACTATCTACGCTCTCATCTTCCTGTCATCCCGAGGCTGCGGGATAACACGCCATTGTGACCGCCACGATTCACTCCAGATGCACATGCTTATAGGGGTGATGATCAAGGATCGTCGGGGACCAGCCTTTCACACCGGGCTGAATGAGAAAGGCGTGAGTGTAGAAGTAAACGGGAAGGATCGGCGCGTCCTCGAGCAGGATCGCTTCGGCTTTTTGAAACGCGGCGTGCCGCGCGCTTTGATCCGCGCTTTTCTCAGCCTCCGCGATCAAACGATCGTATTCCGGGCTGGACCAACCGGTCTGATTATTTCCGCCGCCGGTAATCCAGATGTTCAGGAAAGAATTGGGATCGTTGTAATCTCCGATCCAGGTCGACCGCAGCACCTGATAATTCATCTGGCGCCGTGAATCGAAGTAGACCTTCTCTTCCTGGTTCACTAGCGCGGCGTTTACCTTTAACTCCTTGCGCCACATTTGCTGGATCGCTTCGGCGGTGAGCTTGTGGTTCTCCGAGCTGTTGAACAAAATTTCGATGGGCGGCAGACCGCGGGCCTCCGGGTAACCGGCCTCGGCGAGCAGTTTCCGCGCGCCGTTGGTGTCGTAAGGAATTGAAGTTTCGCAGGTGTATCCCGCCGTGTTGGGTGGCGTAAAGCAGCCTGCCGGCAACTGTCCGCCGCGCCAGACATTCTCAACGATGGCCTGGCGGTCGATCGCCATGGCGAGCGCGCGCCTCACCAGCCGGTTATTGAGCGCGGGCCGCGTCACATTCCCCCGAAAAAAGTAAGTGCCGAGATACGGATCGATGCGAAGCCGCTCCGGATGTTCCCGGCGGTAGCGATCGATGCGGTTGACCGGAATGGAATCCGTCACGTGAAGTTGGCCGGAGCGGAACGCGCGTTCCTCCACGTCGTTGCTGTCGATGGTGTGGAAGACGATGGCGTTGAGGCGGACCGTTTTCGCGTCCCAGTAGGTCGGGCTCTTCTTGACGCGAATGCGATCGTTCAACCGCCACTCTTCGAGCGCAAACGGTCCGTTGCCGACGAAGCGTCCGGGTCGTGTCCAACGGCTGCCCCGCTCGAAGGCCGGCCCGTATTTTCGAATGGTCGGGAGATGGACCGGGAACCACGAGTAATGGTTGAGGAGCGAAAGGAAATAGGGCGTCGGACTTCCCAGCGTGATCTCCAGGGTCCAGTCATCGAGCGTGCGGAAGCCAACCTGCGAGAAGTCGGTGATCTTTCCGGTGTTGAAGGCCTCGGCGTTCGCGACCGGATAAAGCATGTAGGCGACATCCGATCCGAGGGCAGGGGAGAGGATTCGCTGATAGGAGTCGACAAAGTCCCTGGCGGTGACTGGGTCGCCATTAGACCAACGCGCGTCGCGTCTCAGATGGAAAGTGTAGGTTTTTTCGTCCGGAGAGATTTCCCACCTCTCCGCCACTCCAGGGACGGGATGAAGGTCGTGCGGATCCTCGCCGACGAGTCCTTCGAGCAGCGCGGAGAGGACATTGAACGCGCTTACGCCATTGACGATGTGCGGATCGAGATCCTGCACTTCCTTGCCGTTTCCCTTGTGAAGGACCTGAAGGCGATTGCCTTTGTCGACGGCCGTTTCAGGGCGATGGCAGGAAGCGAAAGAAAGAAAAACAAGGAGCCACGGATAAACGCGGATTTTCACGGATGCGCCGGAGGATTCTGAATCCGCGTTCGATCCGTGCTCATCCGTGGCACCACTGCCGCTCTTGCTGCTACCGTGCGTCCGGAAGCGGCGCAGCTGGTTTTGTCGTTTTCGCGGATGCCGTAATTCCGATCTTCTTCAAGAATGGCTGAACCGATTGTTTTCGGCCGAGAAATTTCTCGATCGACTGCGTGATCTCGCGCGAATCGCCCGGCTCATAGATTTCGCGCCGCAAACGCAACCCGGCCTGTTTGTCCTGATAGCCATCCTTCGCCGCTTCGAAAACGGTCGCCATATCCGCGGCGATCGCGTCGGCCCACGCGTAGCCGTAATAACCCGCGTCGTATCCATTCAGGTGGCCGAAAAAGGTCACGAACGTCGTTTCCGGCGCGATGGGGAGGAAGACCTTTTCCAGGATGGGATTCGAAATTGCGACGCAGTCGTACCGGTAATCCTCCGGATACGCCGCATGTAACGCGAGATCGAGCGACGCGAAGCCGAATTGGCGCCGGTAATAAACGCCGGCCGTGGCCAGCTTCGCCTCCTTCAGCTTTTCGATTGTTTCCGCCGGAATCTTCTTCACGGGATCGCGATAATCGGCCGCAAAAGTATCGAGCACTTTTTTGTCCCAGACCCAGTATTGGAGCATCTGCGAGGGCGCCTCGACGAAATCGCCCGGCACATTTGTCCCGGCAAAGCGCGAGTAGTTCGCGCGCGTCACGATGGAATGCAACGCATGCCCGAATTCATGAAAGAGCGTCTCGACGTCCGTATGCGTGAGCAACGAGGGCTTGCCTTCGGAGGGCGGCGGGAAGTTGCAAATGAGCGCGACGGTGGGCCGCTGATATTTCCCATCGGGCAAACGCTTGCCTCCGATAATCTCAAATTGCGCGAAGTGATTGAATTTTCCCTCGCGCGGAAACATGTCGAGATAGAACAGCCCGAGCGGCTCACCCGTCGCCGCATCGCTCACGGCGTAGAGCTGGAGATCGTCGATCCATTTTTGCGGAGCGGCGATCTGCTCAAACTTCAGGCCGAGGATGCTCTGATAGGTGGCAAACATCCCGTCGAGCGTTTTTTGGAACGGAAAAAACGCGCGCAACGCTTCCGTATCGACCGCGTACTTCTGTTTCTTGAGCTGGTCGGTGTAGTAACGGAAATCCCAGACGCCGATGGTGGCCTTCGGATCTTTTGTTTCCGCCACCTTTAGCTTGCGCATCTCCTCGACTTCCGCGGCAAACTTCGGTTGCGTGCCGGCGACGAGATCGTTGATGTATTTTTCCGCGCCCGCACCGGACCGTGCCATTTTGATTTCGGTCTGGTAATCGGCCCAGGATTTGTAGCCGAGACGGAGCGCAATCTTGTTTCGAAGCGTCAACATCTGGTTGAGCACCGTGACGTTCTTATCTTTGGCGAGGCTGTCGTGGATGATGTAAAGGCGCTTGCGGACCTCTTCGCTTTTTGCGTTTTCCATCACGGCGTTGTTTTGCCAGGTGACATTTGCCTTCACCGTATAGGCGTCATCGCCGGTCTTGATCCCGGGCGAGGCGAGGAAGCTCTCCGGCACGCCGTCGAGTTCCGCTTTGGTAAAAACAACCGGTGCCTGCACACCGACAATGTTGGACGAGAAGTCGGTGCCGAGTTTGGAAAGATCCTTGCGCAGCTGCTCCACCTCCTTGCGCTTCTCCGGCGGAAGCTCGAGCCCCGCGCGCCGATAATCCCGCAACGTTTCCTTGAACAGCTTCGCGTCTTCGCCGCTGAGCTTCGGTTTGGTCTTTTCGAACGCCTTGATTGCCTTATAGACGTCCTCGCGGTAATCGACGCCCACCGCCCAATCCTGGAAGAGTTTCACCGCGTTTTCGGCCGCCGTGCGCAAGGCTTCGGACTTGTTCGTTTCCTTCATCAGCGCCGCCTTGTTGGCGGTGAGGCGGGCCTGATAACCGAGATCGTCGAGTGCGACGATCGTGCTCTTGAACGTGACCTTGCTCAGGTCCTGCGCACCGATTTTGTCGAGCGCGGCGTTCGCGGCCGCGATCGCGTTTTTCATCGAGGCGTCGACGGCCTCGGGCGTTTCTTCCCAATCCGGGATGGCGAGGACGGCGTTGGCTTTCGTTCCCGCCTCGCGGAAGGCGTCGACGGTTTTGAGTTCGTCCGCGCGGGCCGCCATCGCGAGGCCGCAAAAAACCAGTGAGGTAAGAAGTTGTTTCATAAGTAGAAAACCGGAATGGGAACATGTGAGAGAAGACGAAGGCGGTAAAGAGGAATTCGGCTTGCCATTTGGCGAAAAAGGGCGCGCCATGGGATTGAGATCGCGACGAGATGAAGGCCTACCTCGAAAATTTCCTGCTCGCCTTTATCCCGCTCTTTGTCGCGATCGATCCAATCGGACTGGTTGCAATCTATCTCGGCCTGGGTGGCAACGCCGAGCGGAAGCGCCGGCAATATGAAGGCACACTCGCGTTGATTACGAGTCTGGCCGTCGCGATCGGGTTTATTTTTCTCGGCAAGATTATCTTTCGCGCACTCGGGATCACAGTCTCGGATTTTCAGGTGGCGGGCGGCCTGATCCTGCTCGGCATCGCGGTGCGTGAGCTTCTCGACTTGGGCGAGCGCAATCGCTACGCCGGCGAATCTTTTGGAGTCGTCCCTCTCGGAATGCCGTTGATCGCGGGCCCGGCCCTGCTCACGGCGTTGCTCCTCCTGGTAGATACGGTTGGAATTTTGTTCACCGTTTTGGCCCTGCTCATGAATCTGCTCCTGGTTGGCTTTGCCTTCCGCTACGCCGATCATTTCACGCGCTGGATGGGGCCGCAGGGTTTGAAGGGCGTCTCGAAACTGATTTCGCTCCTGCTGGCCGCGATCGCCGTGAGCTTGATCCGGCGGGGCTGGCAGACGCCGTAGCGACCGGGCACCTCGCGATTGGCGCTATGACAATCCCGTTGGCCGCGAACCCGTTCCTTCGCCGGCGCAGCGTTGCGCTCATCGTGCTCCTAATTCTGGCCATCTACGGCTTCGAGGCGCATGGGCGGCGGCGTTTGATGTCTACCCCCGCGAGCCTGGGCGACCAGGGCGCGTACCTGGCCCATGCGCAGAACATGCGTGAAAGCGGCTACGCCTACGTCGCGGAGCGCAACCGCATGCCGGTTTTTCCATTTCTTCTCTCGCTCATTCACCGGCCGGGCCTGAGCGAGACGGAAGCGCTGAGGCGAGCACAGGCCTTCAACGTCAATCTCTCGATCATCCTCTTGCTGCTGCTCTTTCTGATTTTGCGCAAATTCTTCCCGCCGCTCCATGCCATAGCGCTGCTCTGCGCCACCGCTTTTGGCGTGTCCTTGTATCGCGCCGTGAATGCGCAAACGGAGGTGCTTTACTATTTTGTCGGCTTCTGCGGCTTTGTGCTGCTCTTGCGAATGCTTATCGCTCCGCGTTGGTGGCTGGCGGCGTTAGGCGGGGCGACGATGGGCCTGGCGCACCTGACCAAGGCGTCGGTGCTGCCGGCGCTGGGAATCTGGGTCGCTGTTTTCATGGCGCAGATCATTTGGGACTTTCGGGCGCGCGGCGACCACGGCCCGGTCGACACCTGGCGGAGGCTGGGCATGCTCCTGCTCGTCGTCGCCACCTTCCTTGTCGTCGTCTTCCCCTACATCCAAACGAGCAAACGCATCTACGGGCAGTACTTCTACAACGTGAATTCGACCTTTGTCATGTGGTGCGATTCGTCATCGGAAGCGATGAAGTTTCTCGATGCGTATGGCGACAAAGCCAAATGGCGCGAGCTTCCATCCGACCAGATTCCGTCGATGAGTAAATACTGGCGGGAACATTCCATTGCCCAAATGGCGTATCGCTTGACCCATGGCTTGCGCCGCGTGGCTACGCAAAACCTCATGGCGATCGGTTATTACAAATTCGTCGTCGCGTTTGTCTTCGCCGCCGGGATTCTCTGGATGCGGCAGAGGCAGCGAGCCCGGCAGCTGCTCGCGGAAAATCCGTTTGCGGCGGCTTTTTGTGTCCTGTTCGTCTCAGTCTACCTGCTCTTGTACGGCTGGTACGACGCGATCGTTAACGACACCCGGTTTAGCCTTTCCATTTTTCTGCCCTTCGTCTTCGCGGCTTCCCTGTTCGTGCTGAAGCTGGGAAAGGACCGCGTGGTCGCGATGGCGGGCCGGCGCCTTCCGTTCGACCAATTTTTCCCGGGTCTCCTGATCTGTCTGGCCCTGATCGACGTTCTCTACAACGCCGTCCGGTCCTTTGGCTGACGCGCCAGGGCGGGATTCAGAATTGGCCTGTCCGTAACATCACGAGGGTGCAGCCTTCGACGACCTCAATGCCCGCGTCTTCCGCTTTTTCCGCAAGGGCGGCGTTCTCCGCGCCGGGATTCATGATTATGCGGCGAGGCTTTGCGCCGACAATCTCGTCGATAAGCGGGTTCGAGCGCGCTTCCCCGAGATAAAGCGTGACCGTGTCGATTGGGCCGGGCGCTTCGGAGATGGTCGCATAGCATTTTTCGCCCAGGATTTCTTCGAAGGCGGGATTGATCGGGACGGTTCGATGTCCGTATTCACGTAACAACTCCAAGGCTTTATAGGCGTAGCGGTCCGGCTTGGGCGAAGCGCCCAGGACGGCGACGATTTCAGTTCGGTGAGCTGCGGTCATCGTTGGAGAATCGCATGCGGCTACGCCGTAGCAACGCCCTATGGGGCCGTTTTCGGCATCTCGCGCAGGGGCGGCCCACGTGTTGACAGGCCATGACCCGTTGTTACTATCCTCGCACCTATGAGGTTTCCTCTGGCGCTGACGACTAAGATCGCCGCCTACATCATCACCCAAAAGCTCCGCCGGACGGACAAGTTTGCCACCGTCTTGCAACTGGAGCCGCTGCATACCTGCAACCTCACCTGCACCGGCTGCGGCCGTATCCGGGAGTATTCCACCTCGCTCAAGGACATCCTGCCTCTCGAGGATTGCCTGAGCGCCGCCCAGGAGTGCAACGCCCCGATGATCTCGATTTGCGGCGGCGAACCGCTCATCTATCCCCAGATCGAGGCGCTCGTCCAGGGCCTGCTCGAGCAGAAGCGCATCGTCTACATCTGCACGAACGCGATGTTCATGCGCAAAAAAATGCGCGAGTGGATGAAGGCGGAATTGCGGAAACCGGATACCGGATTGCGGAAAGAGTTGGAGGCTAAGTTGCATCAGCTTGTCGCCAAGGGACTGGTTTCGGAAAAAGATGCTGAAACTATCCGCGATCCGAAATCCGAAATCCGAAATCCAACGATCGGCCCGAGCCGCTGGATGTATTGGAACGTGCACCTCGATGGGCTCGAACGGACCCACGATTTGATCGTCGAGCGCGAGGGCGTCTTCAAAGAGTGCATCCTGGCCATGAAAATGGCGAAGCTCCTCGGGTACCAGGTCGCGACCAACACCACTATCTACAAGGAAACCGACATGGCTGAGATCGAGCAGATGTTCGATTACCTCTCCGATCTCGGAGTGGACGGCCACACCATCTCGCCCGGCTACGAGTACGACGCCGCCAAGAAGGACATGATCAAGCGGCTCAATTTGCAGCCGGAAAATTTCTTCCTCACGCGCAAGATGACGATCGAGAAATTCAAGAAGATCGAGGAATGGATGGGCAAGTACACGCTCTTCGGGACGCCGATCTATTTTGAATTTCTGGCCGGCAAACGCGACTTGAGCTGCTCAGCCTGGGCCATTCCGACGCGCAACATCCGCGGCTGGAAGGGCCCCTGCTATCTCATGACCGACGCGCACTATTCGAGTTACGCGGAGTTGCTGGAGAAGGTGGAGTGGGAAAAGTACGGCGTGGTCAATGGTGTCGCTAAAGACAGCCGTTGCGAGAATTGCATGGTCCATTGCGGGTACGAACCCACCGCGAGCCTGGGGCTTAACGCACAGCGCGGCGATACTTGGAAAAATATCCGGTTCAACTTTGGCGCGAAGCCAAAACCGACCGGCAAAGGCAGCGAGATTACGGCCTACAATGGGGTCACGTCTGGGAACGGCCATTTGACCGGCAAACGTGCCGAAGTCGCTGCGCAAGCCTCTTAGCAGACCCATGGCTTCGTCACCCGCGAATCTGGTCGCGCTGCCGACCGTTCTTTCCAGTTCGCCAACTGGATATCAGGCCGACGACGCTGAAATCGCGAAGGCCATTGCGAGTGCGCAGGAGAACCTTCTCCGCCAGCAGCACCCGGATGGTCATTGGTGCGGCGAACTCATCGTCGACAGCACGCTTTGCTCCGACTTCGTCCTCTTCATGCATTGGCTCGGAGAGATCGACGATGGGCTCCAGCAACGCTGCGTTCGTCACATTTTGAAGCGCCAGCTGGAGGATGGCGGTTGGAATATTTATTATGGCGGGCCGAGCGAAGTAAACGCCTCGGTCAAGGCATACTTCGCCCTGAAGCTCGCCGGGCATTCCGCCGATCTTCCTTACATGCAGGAAGCGCGTGCCAACATTTTGCGCTTGGGCGGCATCCCGCGCATGAACACCTTCAGCAAGCTCTATCTGGCGCTGCTCGGGCAATTCCCGTGGCAATATCTGCCTTCCATCCCGGTGGAAATGATTCTGCTGCCGAAGTGGTCGCCGTTTAACATTTATAAAATGTCGTCGTGGAGCCGGGCGATGTTGATCCCGCTCGCGATCATCAACCACTTCAAGCCCACCCGCGAACTGCCGGGATTGAAGCAGCTCCACGAGCTCTATCCGCTGGGCACCGAGCACAAGGACTTTACCCTCCCGCGCGATCCGCGGTTTTTCGCCTGGCGGAACTTTTTCCTGCGGGCCGATCACGCCCTCAAGCTGATCTCGAAGCTGGAGTGGCGGCCGCTGCGGCGTCGAGCGCTCGAGGAAGCGGAGCGCTGGATGCTGGAGCGGATCGGTGAAGGGAGTGACGGATTGGCCGCGGTTTTTCCCGCGATGCTCAACTCTTTGATTGCGCTGCGCGCTCTCGGTTATTCCCCGCGCCACCCGATCTACGAAAAGGCGGCGAAAGATTTTGCCGGGCTCTTTGTGGACGATGAGGAGGATTTTCGTATTCAACCCTGCCTGTCGCCGGTCTGGGACACATCGATCAACATCATCGCGCTGGCGGAATCCGGTTTGCCGGCGGATCATCCCGCGCTGGAAAAGGCCGCCAGATGGCTGTTGGAGAAAGAGGTGCGGCTGCGGGGCGATTGGGCCGTGAACGATCCGCTTCCCGAGCCGAGCGGCTGGGCCTTCGAATACAACAATGTTTATTACCCCGACACAGACGACACCGCCATGGTGCTGATGGCGCTGCGTTTGGTGCGGCCCAGGGAGTCGAACGCGCTGCGCGAAGTGTTCCGGCGCGCCCTCGCCTGGCAGCTCAGTTTTCAATGCCGCGATGGAGGCTGGGCGGCGTTCGATAAGGAAATCACGCAGCATTGGCTGGAGGACATGCCCTTCGCGGACCATAACGCTATTCTCGATCCGACCTGCAGCGATCTGACCGCGCGGACGCTGGAACTCTTCGGCTACATCGACTTCAATGCGGGGAAGCCCTCGGTCCGGAAAGCCGTGCAATATCTGATCGACACCCAGGACGACGACGGCTCGTGGTACGGCCGCTGGGGAGTGAACTACATTTACGGCACCTGGCAGGTCTTGCGCGGGCTGCGCGCCATCGGTGAGAACATGACGCAAGACTGGATTTTGCGCGGGCGCGATTGGCTCGAGAGCTGCCAGAACGACGATGGCGGCTGGGGTGAGACCTGCGCCTCCTATGAAAACCCCGTGCTCAAAGGCAAAGGCGAAAGCACGGCTTCGCAGACGGCATGGGCCTTGATGGGAATTTGCGCCTGCGGCGACCTGGACCGCCCGAGTGTGCATCGCGGCCTCCGCTATTTGTTATCCACCCAGCGGCCCGATGGCGCCTGGGATGAGCCGCAAATTACCGGGACGGGTTTCCCGCGCGTCTTCTATTTGAAATACGACATGTATCGGCAAAATTTCCCGCTGCTCGCACTTGCGACCTATATCAATTACCGGGGCGGGCTCGGGCATTATCCGAGTTTTTACCGCTGCTGACGTAGCACAGGCATCTTTGCCTGTGGGGACAAGCGGGCGTCGCCTGTTGAGGTCGAGCTTGCGATTCGACAGGCAAGATGCCTGCCGGTCCCACAGGCTGCACACATTCTCGCCTCGAAATCATCTGCACACTTTCCGGTTCGAGAGCGTCGAGGAGGTGGATGCTGAAGTGTCCTCCTGGCTGGCCGAGGCCTATCGAGTTGGCTATCAACGCCATCTGGCCTAAGACGGCGCTTGTGCCAAGCGCCGCTGTATTTCGCCGTGCGCGACGATTGACGAGCCCCGTTCCCGGCGGGACAGTACCCATTATGGCCTACGAATTACCCAAACTCCCTTATGCCTACGACGCGCTCGAGCCGCATATCGATGCGCGGACGATGGAGATCCATCACACCAAACATCACCAGACCTACATCACCAACGTTAACAACGCGCTCAAGGACAAGCCCGAGCTCGCCTCGAAGTCAGTCGAGGATTTGGTTAAGGATCTCAGCGCCGTCCCGGAAGAGATCCGCACCGCCGTGAGGAACAACGGCGGTGGACACGCGAACCATTCCTTCTTCTGGACAATCATGGGCCCGAATGCCGGCGGCGAGCCTTCCGGAAAACTGGGCGACGACATCAAGTCAACCTTCGAAAGCTTCGACGCGTTCAAGGAAAAATTCGCGGCGGCTGGGACGGGCCGGTTCGGCAGCGGCTGGGCGTGGCTGATCAAGAACAAGAGTGGAAAGCTGGAGGTGACCTCCACCCCGAACCAGGACAGTCCGCTGATGGACGGCAACACGCCGCTCCTGGGTCTGGACGTTTGGGAGCACGCCTATTACCTCAATTACCAAAACCGCCGGCCCGACTACATCAAAGCGTGGTGGAACGTCGTGAACTGGGACGCGGTCGCGAAGAACTACTAGCGCAGCCGCGGGCTGGAGTAATGGAGTAGGGGAGTAGGGGAGTGTTGGAGTAACGAATTCCCACCCCTCCAACACTCCAACACTCCAACACTCCAACACTCCAACACTCCAGCACTCCAGCACTCCAGCACTCCACTCGGATGGCTTATCTCAACGACAACTATCTCAAGCTCCAGGCCGGCTATCTCTTCCCCGAGATCGCGCGGCGGGTGCGCGAGTTTTGCGACGCGAACCCCGATGCGGCCAAGCGGTTGATTCGCTGCGGCATTGGCGACGTGACGGAGCCGTTGCCCCCGGCGGTCATCGCCGCGATGCACGGCGCGGTCGATGAACTGAGCGTCCGCGAAACCTTCCGTGGCTACGGTCACGAGCAGGGTTTGGAATCGCTTCGGGAGAAAATCGCGCAACAAGATTACCGCGATCGCGGCGCTGACGTCGCGGCCGATGAGGTCTTTGTCTCCGACGGATCAAAACCGGATTGCGGTTTCATCCTCGATATTCTGGGCGACCAAAACCGGATTGCGATCACCGATCCGGTTTACCCGGTCTACGTCGACACGAATGTGATGGCGGGACATACGGGCGCCGCGGGCGAGGCGGGCCGCTTCGAAGGAATCACCTATCTGCCGTGCGGCCCCGAAAACGATTTTGTCCCGCAGCAACCGAGCGAGCCGGTCGATCTTATCTACCTCTGCTTTCCCAATAATCCCACCGGCGGAGTGGCCTCGCGGCCGCAATTGACTCGCTGGGTGGAATACGCGCGCGAACATGAAGCGATCATCCTCTTCGACGCCGCTTATGAGGCGTACATCAGCGATCCGGAAATCCCGCATTCGATCTATGAAATTCCGGCCGCGCGTGAATGCGCCATCGAGTTCCGCAGTTTTTCCAAGAACGGCGGTTTCACCGGCGTGCGATGCGGCTTCACGGTCATGCCGAAAGATTTGCAGGCTCGCACCTCCGACGGCCGCAAGCTTCCGCTCCATCCTTTTTGGCATCGGCGCTGGAGCACGAAAGCAAATGGCGTGAGCTATCCCGTGCAGCGCGGCGCCGAAGCCGTTTACAGTCCTGAGGGACGCAGCCAGGTCCGGACGCTGATCGATCATTACATGGGGAACGCGCGCATCCTTCGGGAAGCGGCGGCGCGCGCTGGACTGGGCGTCTATGGCGGCGTGAACGCCCCTTACATTTGGGTCAGGACGCTGCCCGGCCTGACCAGCTGGCAGATGTTCGATCGCATGCTCCAGGATTTGAATGTTGTCATCACGCCCGGCAGCGGTTTCGGTTCCTGCGGAGAAGGTTTTTTCCGCATCTCGGCCTTCAACAGCCGCGAGAACGCCGAGGAGGTCGCGCGCCGTTTGCAGTCGCTCGCCTAGAGCGGATTATGTAAGCATTGCCGCTGATTGTCCCGGAGGGACATCGGACATTAGCCGGTGGTGCCGAACCACCGGATCGTTCGTGTGGACGAACCCGCCCCGGTAGGGGCGACAGAATACGGTGGTCCTGCAGCGATCCGCCGCCCCTTGCCGGGGCGGGGCCGTTTTGGACGATGAGCCCGGTGGCTGACGCCACCGGCAAATTTCCAACGTCCCTCCGGGACATCCGATCGGCCACACAAAAACTTCAACCACTCCATATTTCATCAACCAGCGCTCTTGCCGCCGTAGTCGACGCCCGTAAATTTTGCGGGTAAGGAATAAATAGCGTGTCGGTTACCACTCAAAATCTGCCTCAACTCTATCGTTTTTGTTTCCTGATGACGGGCGATACGGCCAAGGCCCAGGAAGCTTTTCAGAATACCGTTCGAGAAGCGGCGGTGCGTTCCGCCGGGGACGAGCCGCCGCCGGATCGTCTCTGGTTTTTCCGCGATGCCCGGTGGCGTTGCATTGGCGTGACCGAGGAAGGCATTCAGGCGGAACCGGGCATGATGGAGGAAGCCGAGGTTTCACCGGTGGCCCCAATGCAGATCGGGCAATTGGAACCCGATCAGCTCGCCGTCTGGATTTCCGCGGCGCCCGAGCCCCAGCGGAGTGCGCTGGCGCTCTTCTATCTGGATGAGTTCAGTTTGCGCGAGATGCTTGCGCTTCTGGAGGTGAAGGCCGGAGAGCTGTCCGATTTAATTTCGAGCGGCCGCCGCCAGTTCCAGGCGTGGCTCGATGCCACCACACCATACGAAGGGGAATGAGCCTGATTCGCCCCAATCATAGCTCACTGGCCCGCTGCGCGCCGATCACGGAAAAGCCCGGGACCGACCGCGCAATGCGCGTTGCCATCCAGCACGCGCGCCGGGAGAGGAAGGGCGTGCCGTTTGCGCAACAGCAGGCGTTCGACGGCGCGATCGCAAAACTTGTCCGCGCCATACCGGTCGATGCG
This sequence comes from Chthoniobacterales bacterium, assembly GCA_035941955.1. Lineage (GTDB taxonomy): Bacteria > Verrucomicrobiota > Verrucomicrobiia > Chthoniobacterales > UBA10450 > AV80. The sequence continues at coordinate 16,461 of DASZDO010000005.1, read as the reverse complement.
CAGGTCGCGGAGTGGTTCGCGAACGAGAGCCTGATTCCGCTGGTCAAGCGGCGGTGGAAGAAAATCCTGCTCAACCCGGTCGTGCTCGCGATTGCTTTGGCTCTCGCGGTCATCGGCGGAGTTTTCGCGCTTCGAGTCCAGCAGCACTTGCGCGATTTTCCCGGGGCCGACAAGGCGAGACGGCTCCTGTCGGTCGCGGCCTCGACTCGCTCGATTGTGCTCGACCCGCTCCAGACGAATGCCGGCACCTTGAGCGATCTGTTTTTCATGAAGCATCGGCTCGAGCATTACGACATCCCGCCGGAATTCGCCGACTTTCGGACGCTGGGCAGCCGTGTTTTCGACGACGACGAAGTGCACGGCGTCGCGCAGATCTGGGTCGTGGAAAAACGAATGCAGTTTTTCCTTTTTCCGGCCGAGAAAAATCCAAAGGACGGCAGTGTCAAAGACTTCTCCGACTGGCGTTTTGTCGAGCTGGAGGGTTGGACTGGGGCCGTGCAACAGCGAAACGGGGTTTGCTTTATGGCCGCGATGCGGGGCGGCGAAAAAGATTTCGCAGCCTATTTGGAGAAGAAAAAGCAGTGAGCGGCTGCTGTTTTCATTGCGCGAATATGCGACCGGAGCGGATAAGAGTGCCAGAGGGGAGAATCGAACTCCCGACCAACCCCGAAAGCTTTCGGGGCTGCTCTACCGCTGCAACTGATAAGTGGCGAGTTTAGGGTTCTTCTTCTGTTTTAGGCCCGCTCTATTTTTCGCGCTTCAGCAAGCGTGGCCACTTGCTTCTTGGCCACAATTTCAAGTTGGCCACCGAGGCGTTTCGCAGTCGCCGTGTGACCGCGAAGATCTTGCGCGAAACGTGCATCAAGATCGGCAGTCGAACCGATGTAATGGCGACCGCTCGATCCACGCAGGATGTAAACCCAAGGCATTTGATGAAGTGCCAGAGGGGAGAATCGAACTCCCGACCAAGGGCTTATGAGTCCCCTGCTCTACCGCTGAGCTACCCTGGCGATGCGCGACAAATTGAATGCCGCCGCATCCACGTGTCAACGGCGAGTCAGCCCGACGAAGTTCCATTCTCCTTTTTGGCAATCTGATCTTTCGGAGCGACCGTCAACCCGTTGCTAAAGAGAAGGTGAACGCTATGACCGAGAAATTCCTAGAAGACCTGCATGTCGGCGACCGTTTTGAGTCCGGCACTCTTGAGGTGACCGAACAAGGCATTCTCGATTTCGCGGAGGACTTCGATCCGCAGCCATTCCATCTCGATTTGGATGCGGCCAAGCGGAGCGTCTTTCGCGGTCTGGCCGCGAGCGGCTGGCACACCGCCGCGATGTCGATGAAATTATTTGTCACCGGCGATCTTCAGCTCGCCGGCGGTTCCATCGGTTTGAGCGTGGATGAATTGCAGTGGCCGAGGCCGGTCCGGCCGGGCGATACGCTTCGCCTTCAGACCGAAATCGTTGCGGTCCGCCCGTCGCGATCGAAGCCAGACCGCGGCATCATTCGCATTCGGAACGTGACGACCAACCAAAATGGTGAGGTCGTCCAAACCTTCCTTGCGTCGGTTCTCGTCCGTCGCCGGCCGGCGGCCTAGTTAGACCTTCATGCCACCTAAGGTTACTCCTCCATCGTCAGCCGCTTGCACCCGGCGAGATCCAGTTTGCCTGAGGCCAGAACGGGGATTGCGGTCACGCGCCGGACCGTCCTGGGAATCCACAGATTCGGAACGCCAATATCAGAGAGCGCCCCTCGGAGCTGCGGCAGGTCGAGCTCGATGCTGCTCAAGAGGACCAGCGCCTCGCCTTTCGCCTCATCCGCCACGCCCACGATGGCGATGACGCGTTCAGGCTGTTCGCCTCCCGGCAAGACCGAGAGAATTTTCTGCTCGATCGTTTCATGCGGCACCATTTCGCCGCCAATTTTCGAGAAGCGTGAGAGCCGGCCTTCGATGTAGAGAAAGCCGTCTTCGTCGAACCGGCCGATATCGCCCGTTTTAAACCAGCCATCGCGCAGAACTTCGGCGCTCTTTTCGGGCTCATCGAGGTACCCCTCGAAGATGTTCGGTCCGCGCAGCCAGAGCATTCCGGTGTCGTGGAGCGAGCCTTTGCGGTCGGTCTCGGGGTCCCGAATTTCAGCGGCCATTCCAGGGAGAAGTTTTCCGGTGGAGCCAAGCCGATTACAGGGCTGCACCGATTGCCCGGGCTTCGTCGCCTTCGGCTCGGGCAGGTTCACGCTCGCCACCGGGGAGGTTTCGGTAAGCCCGTAACCTTGCAGAACCTCTTTTCCAAACCGCTCCTCAAAGGCTTTCGCCAGCTCATCGGGTAGCTTCTCCGCTCCGGTGATCAGCAATCGCACGCTGCGCAGTTGTGGTCGCTCTGCTTTTCGCAAGTACGCGCGTAGGAACGTGGGTGTTGCGGACATGATGGTGACGGCCTGGCGTTCCACCAGGCTGGCAATTTTCCCGGCCTCGAGTGGACTCGGATAGCTCGCAACGCGAACCCCTTCGATGAGCGGATACCAAAGCGTCACGGTGCAACCGAAGCTGTGAAAAAATGGGAGCGACGCGAGCATCACATCGTCTTTTTTCGCGTCGAGCATGACCGAGAATTGCGAGACGTTGCCGAGGAGGTTGCGATGAGTCAGCGCCACGCCTTTCGGTGTGCCTGAACTTCCGCTGGTGAAAAGCAGGATGGCTTCCGTCCGGTCTCCGACACGTGGAAGCTGTAGAATTCGCGCCAGGATGCCAGAAGGCAGGGCGAGGCCAAGGATCCACCAACCAAGAATCCCGCGTTTCATTTCCGGCAGGATTTCGTCGACATGGATCACCTGTGGCGTCCAGGGAAACGCTTCCAAGCGTTTCACGACCATTCGCGCGGTGATGATCGTGCTCAGGCCCGCCTGCTCCTTGGCCGATTCGATCGACTCGCGAGCACTGGTGAAATTCAGATTTACCGGAATTTTGCCCGCGAAAACCACGGCCAGGTTCGCCACCACGCCACCCTTTCCCGGAGGCAAAACGATTCCCACTCGCCGGTCGGGACATGTTTTCTTGAGATGACGGCTGAGCGCGATCGCCACGCCCAGAAGTTTCCCGCGCGATAAGCTCGTGTAATCGAGTCCGTCCGTGATGGCAGTGCGAAACGGATTTCGTTTTAGTCCGCGCAGACAAGCCTGCCCGAGATGGCCGCGCAGGACGGGCCTCTGGCTGTAGCAATATTCTCCGATCTTGAGCAGCTCCTCGCGCACCGTCGCGATGTCGGCCGTCTCGGTCGGAAGCGGTTTGCCAAATGCTACCATCACGCGGTAGGGCACTGACGTGGGCCATTTCGTACAAAACCGGCCGCCCCTGAAGGAGAAAATCGAACCCCAGAGCCGGTCGAGCCACACGGGAACGACCGGCGCTTCCGCTTGCCGCGCGATGATCTCGTAGCCGCGCCGCAAACGCAGGAGCGACCCGCTGCGCGAGAGCTCGCCTTCCGGGAACAGGCAAACGATCTCGCCCGCGCGAATCTTGGCCGCGGCCTCGCGCATCGCATCCTTGGCCTTGCGAGAAGTGATGGGGATGCAGCCCACCGCGTGCAAAATTGGGCGCAGGAACCGATTCCGGTAGACCCCTTCATCGACGATGAAGCGAATCGGCCGCGGAGAGGCGAGCATGAGAACGATCGCGTCCACCCAGGTGATATGGTTGGGCAGCAGGAGAAAACCGCCCGAAGGAAGTTGATCAACTCCGGTGACGGACACGCGATAAACGAGCCGGGCAAGGCCCAGGCCGAAAAAACGGAGCGCGCGTTCGGCGGCCGAGGAGTTCTCCATGGAATATGATTTACAAGCAGCGGGTTGTTTCGTGCAATCGGCAATTCGATGACAGCGAGCAAATCAAGAGCAAACCCGGGTGCACGCACCGCGCTCGCCTTGCTCCTCGGGATCAACCTGTTTAACTATATCGATCGCCAAATTCTCGCGGCAGTCGAGCCCGCCATTCGGGGGGCTTTTTTCTCTCCGGTCGATCCGAACGCGATGGCTATCAGCGGCACGCTGGGGAGCGCATTTCTCATTACCTACATGCTGAGCGCGCCGGCTCTCGGCTGGCTGGCAGACCGCTTCTCGCGCTGGATCATCATCGGGTTGGCGGTGATTTTTTGGAGTTTCGCCACTGCGGGGTCGGGTCTGGCGGCCACTTTTGCCATTCTTTTTCTTACCCGAGTTTTCGTGGGCATCGGTGAGGGAGGTTACGCACCCGCGGCGCCTACCATTCTCGCCGACTTATTTCCGATTGAAACACGCGGGCGCATCCTGGCCATCTTTTGTGCGGCTATTCCAGTGGGGAGCGCTCTGGGCTATGTCATTGGCGGTGCGGTCCTTTCTTACTTCACGCTTGTCCCGGAGTCAGAACGGTGGCGCTGGGCCATGTATGTCGTCGCCATTCCGGGATTGATCCTCGGCGTGCTATGCTTCTTGCAACGCGATCCGCGCGCTCTGGATGGCGCTCGTCCGGAACGAAAGCGGGCCAATTTGCGGGATTATCTTACCCTCGCACGAGTCCCTTCGTATATTTTGAATTGTGCCGCACAAACCGCGATGACTTTCGCGGTCGGCGGTGTCGGCTGGTGGGTGGCGGCCTATCTGAAATGGCGCGGGCTACCTCCTTCCTCCACACAATTTTTTGGTGCGATCATCGTCCTCGCCGGATTAACCTCCACTTTGCTCGGTGGCTGGGCCGGCGATCGATTGCGAAAGAGATATCCCGGGTCCTACTTCTTGGTTTCGGGTTTCGGAATGATATTGGCCGCTCCGTTGTTTATCGCAATGCTCTACACGCCGTTTCCCGCCGCGTGGCTGCTGATGTTTGCTTCCGTTTTCTGCATGTTTCTCAACACCGGACCTTCAAACACCGCTCTGGCTAATGTTTCCCGGCCGGAGATCCGCGCGACCGCGTTTGCCATCAACATTCTGATCATCCACGCGCTCGGCGACGTGCTGGCGTTCCCGACCATCGGTTACATCGCCGGCCACACGGACTGGAACGTGGCCTTTATCTTCGTCTCCGCGGTCATGCTTGTTTCTGGAATTATCTGGCTCTTCGCCGCTCGATACCTGGCCCGCGATACCGCAGCGGTGGAAAATCGGCCGGCCGGGTAAAGCCGGGACCTATTCGAGTTCGTAGGTCGTGATCTCCAACTCGATTCCGTCCGGATCCCGGAAATAGATTGAGTGCGAGATTTCGTGATCTGTAAAATGGAAAGCTATTCCGCGGCTCTCCAGGTCGCGTTGCGCGGCCGTAAAATTTTTACGGTCGGCCCGCAGAGCGAGATGGAGTATTCCGGCTGATTCACGTGGCTGCGGCGGATTTGCGTGAGCATTTCTTTGGGGAAAGAGCGCAATGGCGGTCTTCCCCCGCGCCACGAAGACCGGAACACCGTTCCACATTCCCGGGTAAAGGCGTTCGAATCCAAGAACGTCGACATACCAATCGGCCGAGCGTTCGACGTCTCGAACGGAGAGCGCCACGTGATCGAGTCCTTCCAATTCAAACATTAAGGTTCGGTAAATTGCCGGAGCGTTCCTGAGAAAGCAATTCGAAGAACGGAAGGCCAGCCTGGCTAAGGCGGCGCTTCCGGCCGGCGCCGGAGATTTCGGGATGAGCGAGATTGATCTTGCGAAAACGCGGGCACAGGGTTGCGTAAACACCCATGCGTAGAATCGTTTTGTTATCCGCGGCGCTCTTGCTCAACGGCGCGAATCTTTTTGCGGCCGAGGTGGAGGTGAAACCCCCCTCCTCGCCCAAACCGAAGCAGTCCCCCAAACCGCAGCAGCTGGCGACGCCCGGACCACGGGCCACGCCCACGCCACAGACGACGCCCGGACCAAAGGCGACTCCAGGACCGCAGGCGTCCCCCGCACAGCAGCCCACCTCGCCGGGAGAATTACCCCTTTACCGGCCCGCTCTTCTCGGGGTGGGCCCAGCCTCCGTCATCAATCGCATCGACACGCAGGATTTGATCGCGAAGGGCCAAAAGGATGGCAGCATCATGTTTTGCTGCTCGGTCAAGAAAACCGGTGAGATCGCAAACACCTGGACGTATCGCGGGACCCCGGGATCCCTGCTGCTCGAGCAGGAACTGGTCAGGCGGCTGGACACCGCGGGGTTTGTTCCTGGCATCTACAACCGGCAAGCGGTGCACGTTCTCTTTTTTGGAACGGTGACTTTCAAGATCGTCAACGGGAAGCCGCGCCTGCGAATTTTTGCGAATCAGGAAGCCGAGGAGTTGAAAAAGGAGAGCGACTTCGTCGGTCCTCAGCCGTTTGCCGGGCGTGATTCGAAGTTCGAGGGCTTACATTATCCCAACGATGCCTTAACCAACGTGCTCTCGGGTCTCGTGGAAATGGGCATGAAGATCGACGCTAACGGCAATCTGAAAGAACTGAAACTCCTCTCGGAAGACCCGCCCCTGGCCGGGTTCGGGCGAGCCGCCTCGGAGGATTTCCGGGTGGCGACCTTCATTCCCGCCTTTCGCGACGGGAAACCGGTCGAGTGCAGCATTACTCTGCCAGTTTATTACGAACCTTAGGGCGCGACTTTCTCGCTGGAGTGGAGAAGCACGTGGCTGCGGTGAAAACAAGTCCGATCGACGCGTCGTTTTTCATGCGCGACCCACTCGTCTGCGCCCGCGAACTGGTGGGCACAGAGCTCGTTTGGGAGAAATGCTCGGGCATCGTGGTTGAGACCGAAGCGTATCTCACGCTCGGAGATGAAGCCTGCCACACTTTTGCGCGGCCGAGCGCCCGCGAGTTTGTCGAGCGGAACACGGCGGGCGCAATTTACATTTACCTCAATTACGGCGTGCATTGGATGCTCAATGTGCTCGTAAAAGGCGGGGCCAGAAGCGGGCTGATTCTGATTCGCGCGCTCGAGCCGCGGCGCGGCCTTTCCCTCATGCGGGCGCGCCGTGGAGTGGAGGACGTCCATCGGCTTTGCTCCGGGCCCGGCAAATTGGCCCAGGCCCTGGATATCACCAAGCGGCACCACGAACTGAATCTTTGCACCGGCCCGCGTTACCGTCTCATGCGCGAAGAGAATCTGGACGTTCCGGTTACCGCCGATCCGCGGATCGGGATCAGCCGCGCCACGGATTTGCCCTGGCGATTCACTCTGGCTGGGAGCCCGTTTGTCAGCGTCGCCGTCCGTCCGCCGAATGCGCGGAAGCGATTGACCCGGGCAGGGACTGCGCGGACTTTCACCGCGCGATGAACGCAAGCAAACAGCGCGTCCTGCTCGGCATGAGCGGTGGCGTCGATTCCAGCGTAGCGGGTTTCCTCCTCCGCGAGCAGGGTTACGACGTCGTCGGCGTGACCATGAAGGTCTGGCCGCAGGACTGCATCTCGCGCGCGGAAGACAAATGTTGCGGACCACAGGCCGTGGCCGATGCACGCGGGGTGGCCCATTCCCTGGGCTTTCCGCATTACGTCGTCGATGAAGCGGACCAGTTCGAGCGGCTGGTCATCGATTATTTCTCCAGCGAATACCAGGCCGGCCGCACGCCGAATCCGTGCGTGATGTGCAACGAGAAGCTCAAGTTCGGCAACCTTTGGAAGAAGGCCGAGGCGCTCGGCTGCGATTACATCGCGACAGGCCATTACGCCATCATCGAACATCACCGCGATCGGGCCGTCTTGCGGAAGGGCGTCGATCCGCGGAAAGACCAATCCTATTTCATGTTCAGCCTGCGCCAGCCTCAGCTCCGGCGTGCCCTGACGCCGCTCGGCGGGATGTCCAAGCCCGCCATTCGGGAGATCGCCCGTTCGTTAGGCCTGAAGGTCGCGGACAAAGTGGACAGCCAGGAGATTTGTTTCGTCCCCGGAAACGACTACAAGGCCTTTCTTCGGTCGCATCTTGGCGCGGAAGCGTTTCACGCCGGCGGCATTTACGATCTCGAGGGAAATTTTCTCGGCGAACATGGGGGCATGGAGCTGTTTACGATCGGTCAGCGGAAGGGTTTGCCCGGCGGTTCCGCCCAGCCGCGCTACGTCGTCGATCTCGATCCGCAGACAAATCGCGTCATCGTTGGCGCTGCGGAAGACCTGGTCTCGGATGATTTTGAAATCGACCAGGTGAACTGGAGCAGCCGCGACCAGCCTGATGAAGCGCTCGAAGTCACGGTAAAGATTCGTTACAGCCATCCCGGCACGCGGGCGACGCTCACGCCGCTGGAGAATGGACGCGCTCGCATCCAGTTACACCAGCCGCAAAAAGCGGTCACGCCAGGGCAGGCCGCGGTTTTTTACGATGGCGACATCGTGGTGGGCGGCGGCTGGATTTGCCGGGCGGCCGCTCTGCACCTTGCCTAAACCGTGTTATGCATCGTAGCCCGGATACCGAATGGTGGATCGACGCCGGAGGCGTCATGGAAATTAGCCGGTGGTGCAAACCACCGGAGTTGAATGGAAAATGCGGCAAGCCCCGGCGGGGGCGATGGAATGTCATCGCGCAATTTCCGCCGCCCCTGCTGGGGCTTGCGCTCTTGTTTACAGGAAACCGGTGGCTTGCACCACCGGCTAATTTCCAATGTCCCTCCGGGACACTCTTGTCGATCGCATTCAAAGTGCGTCACGGACCCTAGGGCATGGCCGAAGAAGTCTTGCTCGCGCTCAGCACATTTCCCGATGTTGAAACGGCGCGTCGAATTTCGAATCAACTCGTAACCGAAAAATTCGTGGCCTGCGCGAACATCATTCCAACGATCGAATCGATTTATCGCTGGCAGGGCAAACTCGAGCAGGGAAATGAGACGCTCGTCCTTTTCAAGACGACTGTGGCCCGCTCCGCCGCGTTCCAGGAAAAACTAAAGTCCCTGCATCCCTACGAAGTGCCCGAAATCATTTGTCTGAGTATTGCCGACGGGCTCCCAGAATATTTGCGCTGGGTCGCCGATAGTTCTGGTTAACCCTGCCTGGAGGGACGACCGCTGCCACGCCTGCATCGCTGTCGCGAAGCACTGCGGGCATGGTGTCGTCCCAAATATTAGGGACGGGACGGCGCCCGTCCCTCCAACTTAGCTCCAAGCGCCGGTGTCTTTCGAGACCAAGGGGGTGCTGGCTTCCCGATTCCGGCGCAGCCGTCGTTCCCCGACGAGATAAATACCGATGCCGATTCCGTTCGCAACGATTGTGACCGCTGCAATTTTCGCCCCGAAAACTAGCGGATTCGGGACATCGATGATCGGATAGACCGTGAAAAAGATCGCCAGCAAAGACACGCCTGCGCCCGAGATCGCGGCCAGTCGCAGCCAGATGGACGCCTCGGAACGGACCGCGCCCGCCCCGAAGAGGGGAATGGCAAAGAGCATCAGGTAAACGATTCCGTAAAACACGTTGATCGCATTATCCACGAGTTGAAACGCTTCCTGGATGCCCGCCCCGATCTGGCTCGCGATCGAAATTACCAGAGTGATGGAGCCGACAAAGATGATCGAGTTGGCCGGGGTTTTGTATCGCGGATGCAAACGTGAAAACCAGCCCGGCAGGAGCCCATCCCAGCCGGCCACCATCGGCAGGCGCGAGTTGCCGGTAACGTGAACGCTGGTCGCGGCTATCGTGCGCGCCGTCATCAGCAGGATGCCGATCGAGGCGATCGCCCCGGCGATGGGAAAGGAATGCAAACCGAGCCGCAACGTTTGGGGGACGGGACCGATCAGATCGATGGGATTGTCCCCGATGAACGCCAGAACGGAGCTGGTCCCGAGGATGAACATCAGCGCGATAATCGGCGAAGCGATCATGACCGAGCGTCCGATATCGCGCCCCGGCGAGCGCGTTTCACCGGCGAGAATGGCCACATATTCGAATCCGCTCAGGCCGCCGACCGCGAGTTTGCTGAAGATATTGAAGCAATAAAAAATCGACACGGTGGGAGCAACGATCTGGAGGGGTTGATAGCTTTTCAATTCGCCCCGGGTCAGGGCGAACAACGGCAGTAGGAGCAGAGCGCCATAGACCAGCAGCATGGCGAACGCGCCGAGATTGTGGACCCATTTGCCCAGCGGCAACCCGCGCACGCCGGTCCAGCCAAGGCCGGTGACCAACGCGCAACTGATCAGCGACACGCACCATTTATTGTCCGGCATCCACGCGGCGCTGGGACCAATCGCGTAAGCGATGTTGGCGGTGACAATCATCCCGCCCAACGCGATGACGGTGATGGAAAAAAGCCAGAGGTTCCAGGCCACGATGAAACCGGCAAAAGGGTTGAAGGCGAGTGTCGCCCATTGATAGATGCCGCCTTCGAGGGGCATCCTGCGATTCAAATAAATGACGACCGCTGCCTGCGGAATGTAGAAAAACAAGATCGCGAGCAACCAAAAGAAAAGGTGCGACTGTCCAAGTTTCGCGGCGGCCCCGACCCAGGTTGACCCCACGACAAAAAGAATTTGGGTGAGAACGAGATCGAATAGCCCAAGCGGTTTCTTGAGAGCAACACTGCGGATTTCGACATCGTGTTCCTCGCGATTCGGTTCGATCGCCACCACCGTTTCCTATCGAGATTCGCGGGGTCTCTCAACCTGTAAAGTACCCTGGAGATGGGTCTTGGATCAACGCGAGCACGTTAAGCGGCTGCTTGGGCGGAGCGCCCGATCCACCTAGCGAGTTCCAGCAGGGCTCGGTGGCGGACCGCTTCGGAATTCGCGATGCCGGATCTTTCCACCAGCAGACGCGATGTAGCCGCCCGCGGCCAACGCGGCGACCGCCAGCAAGAGCGTTAAAATCAACAGCGGGCGTGCGGTCTTTGGCCACTTTTTCGGGGCGAAAATAGCCACGGCTGAAACCAGCGCGAGAGCGTAGAAAACGTATATCAGCTGCTCGGCGCGCTGTTCGTGCGCCTTCAACCACGCCTGACCGTCTGTGTCCGCCATGACCAGGATGCGGTCCTGGGCCGCCTCGCCGTAATGAGCGGCCGGCCAGGCCGACGCGGCGCAAGCGAAGATGAGGACGAGCGCGGTTACCTCGCCGCCCCGTGTGCCCAAATACATCGCCGCAATCAGGCCGAACAAGGCGATGGCCAGTCCATAGACCGGCAGGGGATTGATCAGAATGTGAAGATATTCGGGCTGCTGGAGCGCGCGCAGAATCGTCTCCATCATGAGCCTGGTTCCGGCGCTCGCACCAGAAGTTGAAGCTCAGGAACTGGCTGATAAGTCGTCCAATCGGCTGCGCAGAAATGCCACCATTCCGTGCGCAATCCATAAAAGCCCCCATGCGCCATCGCCTTTTGCAGCATCTTGAGATTCGATCGAACCACCGGACTGCGCCCCTGATAATCAATCATTGCGGCCGGCGTGAAATTATCGAATTCGGTCGGCATGGGAACTTCCCGGCCAGATCCGTCCACGAGCGTCACGTCCACCGCTGCGCCGCGCGTGTGCATCGACCCGATGTCTTTTGGGTCGGCCACATAGGCGTGATTGCCGATTGCTTTCCAGAGCTGGACTTGCGCGGCCTTGGGCCGGTAAGCGTCCCAAATTTTCAAGCCATATCCGCGTTTTTCGAGAAATTTTTGAGCGACGGCCAGACGCCGCGCCACGCTCAAGCGGACCATCGCCGGCATGTCGGCACGATAGAGAGGCCGGCGGATAAAGTTGTTCGAGGTGGCGTATCGCAGCTCGACCAAAATCGTGGGTGCGACGCTTTTGACATCCACGAACTCGCTCTCGCTCAGTCCTGCCGCTTCGGCGCCGTCTACGCCGATGAAGCCGGAAAAAATCAGGAGCAGGGCGCTCAGTATAGTTTGTTTGAGCAGGGCGCGGGTATTCACAAATTAGCGTTGTCAGGAAAGAGCGGGGCCGCTTTGAATCAATTGCCCGCGATCACTGGCGGCGTCTCCGCCTTCGCAATGCGCTGCAACAGCAGGCGGGCGCTCTTCTCCGGGATATCGAAGCGCACCTGGAGATCCGCGCCCTTCGCTTCGACCTCGGGCGCCTGGGTATAGAGGAGGAGATCGGACTCCGGCAGCCGAAGCCAGCGCTGCGGTTCGTTTCGAATCCGTGCCGCCATCTCCGTGGCGTCCTGGGCTGATTTCATTTTAAGGAACAGGCGTGCTTTGGCCGGGTTTTGAAGATTGAGCGACAAACCGAGCAGCTCGAAGCCATCGAGCAGCTCGCGCGGAAAAATCGGGTGAAACAGGCCGGCCAGCTTCGACGGATCGCGCGAAACGAGGCGGATGGCGCTGGCCTGATTCAAATCCTGGAAACTATCGAAGAGCTGTCCCGCCGTTTTCAGGTCCGGTTTGATCCCCAGTCGCACCTGAGCCAATAGCTCGACCTCCGGCCCCGAGCCGACCGCAAGCGTTTTCGGACCGACCCGGGCCAGGGCGAAATCCGGGCGCAACCAGACCGGCAAGCCGCTGATGGTACGCCGCTCGAAGGCCTTGTCCGTTTCGACCGAGTGAATGACGCGGGAGACGTCGTTGCGCGCTTCCACCAGGACAAATTCACGCGGCACGCCGGCCTCGTTGGTGGTCATGGCGCGGGTCACCCGCACGGCATCGCGGGGCAGATTGAGCACGGGCGTTCGCTGGGCGCTGCCATTCAGGCCGGCCCAGACGTTCTGCCACTCGGCGGCCTGGTCCTTGCGCCAGCGCTTCGGCAGCTCGTCGCGCTCGATCTGCTCGACGTTGAGCGAGAGAATCGCTTCGGTTTCCGCCGGCAGCCATTCTCGTTTTGGTGGCGTCTTGAAAATCAAGGGAACGATGATCGCGAGCAAAACGAGGATGGAGATTATCGAAAAATAAAACTTCCGAAGCTCCTGTTTGTCGATCTGGCTCGAGAGCACGGCTAGTTCGGCGGTATGTTGAGAATGCCGGTCCACCGCAACCCGGTGCTTCAGGACTTCCGCCAGCAAATGGGGCGCGTTGGGCGGAGCGATTCCTTGCGAAGCCAGATGGCGGCCGATGTTGAGATAAGCGGGATTTTTCTTTTCCTCGACGATTTGATGGTGCCCGCGGGCGTCCTTGAGCGCGTCTTGCTGGGCGCGGCTGCTTTCGTTCAAGACGCGATCGCGCGCCTCAAATTCCTCCCGGATCCGCGCGATGTTTTTGTCTACGACCGCAAGCTCGGCCTCGATTTGGTTGAGTTTTTCCCGCGCGGTGCGGCACGCTTCCGCGCTGCCCATCCGGGCGCGCGAGACTTCGGCGCGCTCTTCCGGGAGGCGGACCCGGCGCGCGCCGATGGCGGCGGTCTGCGCTTCCAGGTCCTCCGGCGGCGGAACCTGCGCCTGCAACTCCGACAGTTTCTTGAGGAGTTCTCGATCGGTCGCGTCGTTCTCCTGGAGCCGGCGCTCCACGCCTAACAGTTCGCGGTCGCAAATATCGGCGGCGGCTTTGGCGTCGGTCCGCTTCTCGATGATCGGTTTTTTTTCTTCTTCGAGCCTGGCTAGGGCTTCGTTCTGCTCTTTTGTGTTCTGGGCTCGTTGCAGCTCGATTTTCCGAATGCCCTCTTCGATCTGCGCGATACGCAACGCCACTTCCTTCTGCTCCTGCTCGAGCTTCTTCAACGCCACGATCTCGTTCCGGACCTCCGGAAAATTGACGGCTTGCGAGCAGCCTTCGCGGCCGAGATTGATCTCGCTCTTTTGCAGGAGGCGCTTTTCGTGGCGCAAAGCCATGCGCGTTTTCTGACGGCGGACCTTCAGCCCGATCTCGCGCAGGCCTGTTCGAATGAAACTCACGGGATAAGGCTACCTGTAGCGGCGCTTGTGCCAAGCCCTCTTCCAAGGAGCGGCGGTTTCCAAACCGCCGTCAGGAAGCGTGGGCGGCTGGGAAAGCGCCCCTCCTTGGTAAAGAGACCGAATTCATTCTTCCTCCGCGCTCAGCGTCGCCAGGACGCTCAAGTCTTCCAGCGTCGTCGTGTCGCCAGTCACAGCCTTCCCGCTCGCGACTTCCTTGAGCAAGCGCCGCATGATCTTGCCGCTGCGCGTCTTCGGCAGCGCCTCGGCGAAACGAATCTCGTCCGGCTTGGCGATCGCTCCGATGTGGACGCCCACGTGCTCGCGCAGTTCCTGCCCGAGCGCGCGGCTCGCCTCGATCCCGCCCTTCAGCGTAACAAATGCGACCACGCCCTGGCCTTTTAGTTCATCCGGCCGGCCCACCACCGCAGCTTCGGCCACGTGGGTGTGACTCACCAGCGCGCTTTCGATTTCGGAAGTTCCCAGCCGATGGCCCGCAACGTTCAGAACGTCGTCGATCCGGCCAACGATCCAGAAATACCCATCCTTGTCCCGGCGCGCGCCGTCGCCGGTCAGATAGTTGCCTTTGTATTCGTTCCAATACTGTTTTTGGTAGCGGGGCTTATCGCCGTAAATCGTCCGCAGCATCGAAGGCCAGGGCCGGCGAATAATCAATTTTCCGCCCACATCGGTTCCCACCTCTTTTCCCGCCTCATCGACGATCGCCGCGTCGATGCCGAAGAAGGGAAGGGTGGCGCTGCCCGGTTTCGTGGGAGTTGCGCCGGGCAACGGCGTGATCATGATCGCGCCCGTTTCCGTCTGCCACCAGGTATCCACGATGGGGCACCGGCCGCCGCCCACCTTTTCCTTGTACCACATCCACGCCTCCGGATTGATCGGCTCGCCCACCGACCCGAGCAAACGCAGCGAAGAAAGATCGTTCTTCTTGAGCCATTGATCGCCCCAGCGAATGAAGGCGCGGATCGCCGTCGGCGCCGTGTAGAGGACGTTGACGCCGTATTCCTGGATGATCCGCCAAAAACGGTCCTGCTCCGGCCAATTCGGCGCGCCTTCATACATCAGGCTCGTCCCGCCATTCGCGAGCGGGCCGTAAACCACGTAGCTGTGGCCCGTCACCCAGCCGACATCTGCCGTGCACCAGAAAACGTCCTCGTCCCGCACGTCGAAAACGTATTTCGCCGTGGAATAGATTCCGACCAGGTAGCCGCCCGTCGTGTGCAGGATGCCTTTCGGTTTCCCGGTCGATCCGCTCGTGTAGAGAATGTAAAGCGGATGCTCGCTATCCAGCGGCACCGGAGGGCAATCCGCGTCGACGTATTCAAGCTCCCGATGCCACCAGACATCGCGGCCTTCCTCCATATGGATGTCGTTCTCGGCCCGCCGAAAAACGATCACCCGCTTGATTGAAGTTTCGCCCCGCAACGCGTCATCCACGTTTTTCTTCAGGGGAACGATCGCGCCCCGGCGGTAACCGCCATCCGCGGTGATGACCGCCACCGCGTTGCAATCGGCAATCCGGTCGCGAATGCTCTCGGCGCTGAATCCACCGAAAACCACCGAGTGCACCGCGCCGATCCGGGCGCACGCCAGCATGGCGATGGCCGCCTCCGGGATCGTCGGCATGTAGATGATGACGCGGTCGCCTTTGCGAATCTTGTTTCGTTTCAGCACGTTCGCGAACCGGCAGACGTAGCGGTGCAGTTGCTGATAGGTGAGCGTCCGTTTGTCGCCCGGTTCGCCCTCCCAGAGAATCGCGGCCTTGTTTCGTCTCGGCCCGGACAGGTGCCGGTCGAGGCAATTCTCCGAGACGTTCAGCTTCCCGCCGACAAACCACTTCGCGAAAGGCGCCTTCCATTCGAGAACTTTCCTCCAGCGTTTTTGCCAGACGAGCTCGCTGGCTTCGCGCGCCCAAAATTTCTCCGGGCGCTCGATCGATTCGCGATACATGCGCCGGTACTGCTGGAGGCTTCCGATGCGAGCGGTTTTCGCGAACGCCTTCGCCGGCTTGAAAACGCGTTTCTCAATGAGGTGCGACTCGATGTTCTCGGCCATGTCATCAGGAGGCTAGCCACCCGAGCGCCACGCTCAATGGAAAAGCGGTGCTTTGTCCGCCCAGCCCCGGAACGGGGCGTCGGAACCTGGCCCGGAGTGAAGCGGAGCGAAACTCCGGGGTGAGACAACCAAAACGAAGGGAAGCCCCTGACAAGGGGCGACGGAGGCGTGGAGGAAATTCGCGGCGCGGTGCGATGCGGTCCCCGCCACCCCTTCCAGGGGTTGGATTGGTTTTTGAGGCGGGTCCCCGGCGTTCCGCTGCGCTCCACTCCGGGCTATACTCCGTCGCGCCCCCGGCGCTATTTGGACACTCCGGGCTCTGTGAAGCTTCTGCGGTTCCACAGCCCAGCCCCGGAACGGGGCGTCGGAACTTAGCCGGAGTGAAGCGGAGCGGAACTCGGGGTGAGACAACCAAAAGGAAGGGAAGCCCCTGACAAGGGACGACGGAGGCGTGGAGGAAATTCGCCGTGCGGTGCGATGCGGTCCCCGCCACCCCTTCCAGGGGTTGGATTGGTTTTTGAGGGCAGGTCCCCGGAGTTCCGCTGCGCTCCACTCCGGCTATACTCCGTCGCGCCCCCGGCGCTATTTGGACACTCCGCGTTTGTGAAGCTTCTGCGGTTCCACAGCCCAGCCCCGGAACGGGGCGTCGGAACTTAGCCCGGAGTGGAG
>DASZDO010000004.1:0-9778 GCA_035941955.1 Chthoniobacterales bacterium | reverse complement strand
ACGAGCGGCGAATGCTCGATTTACAGACGCGCCTCCATCATTGGCTCCATGGCTGGCTTTTCATCCACGTGCCGTTTTCGTTTTTGCTCCTGATGCTCACGATCTGGCACGCCTTCGTGACCCTCTTTTACTATTAACTTCCAATGTCTCTTTTCGTAATCGTGCTCCTGCCCTTCGAGTGCCTCAGGGCCTTGAGCTTGTCGAAACGGCTCGTGCTCGTGATCGAAGCGATGACGGCCGACCGGGCGCGAGCAGGAGCGCGATTACGAATCAGGCAGGGCGATTACTAAGCGATCATGGCCACGCCCGGACGCACCCAAACACAGATCGCCGAGCGCTACAAAGGCAATCTCGGTTACTACAAGCGGAAGCATCCCTGGCGGGTGGCGCGCTGGTGCGCCAGCTTCCTCGCCATCGCCGGCGGCATCGCGGGCATCCTATTTTACCAGAAGCTCATTTCGCAAAAGCGCGCCAACGAAGAATTCTTCAGCACGGGAACGATTTCAACGAGCCACGCGGCGTATGCGCAGGATTGCGCACAGTGTCACGACAAGGGCGCGGCGCTTGGCGGCGACCGTTCGTTCTCTAAATTCAAAGCCGTCGTGAGCGACCGATTCCATCGCGGTCTCGATTTCGCTTCGATCGACCGCAAATGCCAGCAGTGCCACGAGAAGCAGCCGGACATGGGCACCGTAAAGAAATACGATCTGCACCAGCCGAACGTGGTCGAGAACCGTTCGTGCTCGGTCTGTCATCAGGAACACCTTGGGCCGGGGCGGATGCAGCCGGTCGCCGATTGGCAGTGCGCTGCGTGTCATAACGACCGCGGGAAAATGGAAGCGTCCGCGCAAAAGGGAGAGAAACTGCCGCCCGCGGCGTTTCATCTGCGGCCGCATCCGCCCCAGCAGGTCGTCTTCAAAATGCCGCGGCCTCCGCGCGGTTACACGCAGGTCGTTTCCTCCTTCGCCGGCGATCATCCGGAGTTCCAGCTCGTGCGCGAAAAGGCGCGCGAACCCGATTTGCTCCGCTTCAATCATCAACGCCATTATGCGGCCGACATTCCACCCGTGGAAAAGGGACGGAAACTCGACTGCGCCTATTGTCACAAGACCGATCCCGAAGGCCGTTACTATCAGCGGGTCACCTTCGAAGCGAACTGCCAGGCCTGCCATGCGCTCCAGTTCGACAAGAACAATCCGCAGCTCCACATCCCCCATGGCGACGTGAATCTGGTGCGGACCTTCTTGCGCACGTTGCCGGCGCATTATGGGAGGTTTGCCGGATTCGGAAAGGGGAAGGACGGGAACACAGGATTGCAGAGCTACGTAGCGCAACAAATCAGCCAGTTGCGTCAGCAGTTTGGCAGTGGCGAGGAACTGGAGAGGGCGGTCTTTTTCGAGAAGGATCCCTACAAAGCGCAGCGCCAGGCCGCCCCTGCGACCCGGGCCAATTACGTGGGCTGCGCCTTATGCCACGACGTGAAAGCGGATCGCAACGGCGCTCCCGCGCTCACGAAACCGGTTCTGGTCGATCGCTGGATGCCGCAGGCGAAATTCAATCATGCAAAACATCAGATCGATCCGCTCACGCACGAAAAACTGGATTGCAACAAGTGCCATCGAGCGCTGGTCAGCCGCGAGACCTCAGATGTCCTGATGCCGGCCAGGGCGGATTGTCTGACGTGCCACAGTCCGAAGGGGAAGATCGTCTCTGAATGCGTCACCTGCCATGTGTATCACGCGCCGCCGCAGGTGGCCGCGACCGACGTGCACGCGGATGCGCGCGGCTCGTTCAAGCAGATGATGCTGGGGAGCAGTCGCTAGGGTGGATCGCGTCCCGCGGCGGCGGGATCGCGCGATGTTTTGTAATCCCGGCTTCGCCGACACTGATGTCATCGAGCGCGGAGCGCCCGATCCACCTAGGCCGCGGTCCGTGAAGCTGACGGTCTCGGTGGCGCCAGGCGCTCGATCGCGTTCCGGAGCCGCTCCCAATCCACCGGCTTGGTCACGTGCTCCGCGAAACCTGCGGCAGTGCTTGCGGCCACGTCATCGTCCGTTCCGAATCCGCTCAAGGCGATGCCGGTTAACCCCTGGGTGTCGCGCAAATGCCGCATCAGATCGAGGCCGCTGCCGTCCGGCAAACCGACGTCGCTCACGACCAGATCGAAGCGGCGCCCGGCCGCCAGCTCACGCGCCTTCGCCAGAGTATCGGCGTGGCTGACCTCGAAGCCGGCGTTTTGCAAAATGCGGATCAGAACGCGGGCAGTATCTTTGTGGTCTTCGACAAAAAGAATCTGGACGTGGCTGGCCAGCGGCGGCTCGCTTTCCAGGAACAAAACCGGCCCTTCGAGCATTGAAGTTTCCATCGCCTTCAGCGTCACGACGAACGTCGCCCCCCGGCCCGGGCCGTCACTGCGCGCGGTGATCGTGCCGTGATGGAGATCGACCACACGTTTCGAAATCGCCAGCCCGAGCCCGAGCCCCCCGAACTTGCTCGTGACGACCTGGCCACCCTGTTCGAAGGCGTCGAAGATTTTCGGCATCAAGGCCGGATCGATCCCAATGCCGTTGTCGGCGATCTCGATCACGATCTGATGGGCCTCATTGTTGCGCGTATGGAGATCGAGCCGCCCGCCTTCCGGGGTGAATTTCGCGGCGTTCTTGACCAGGTTCCAAAAGACCTGCTGCAATCGCGCGGGATCGGCCCAGCAATGATGTTCCCGCGCCTCGAAGCGCCGGGTCACGTGAATATTTTTCGCGGAAAGGTCGCCCGCGGAAATGCTGAGCGCGCGGTCGATCGTGCTGTGGACGTCCACGGCGTCACTGTGCAGTTCGAGCTTTCCGTGCGCGATCCGGGTCAGGTCGAGCAGATCGTCGATAAGGAGCGCCTCGAGCTCAACGTTTCGCTGTAACATTTCGAGATCGTGCCGGAGTTCCTCTTTCAGGTCCGGCTCGCGCCGCAGCGCCGCGATGGTCATGAGCACAGGCGTGAGCGGGGTGCGCAACTCGTGCGAGAGCATGGCGAGAAAATGGTCTTTCGCCTGGTTGGCCTCTTCGGCCGCTTTCATCGCCTGTTGCAAAAGAATCTCGGCATTCTTCGTGTCCGTGATGTCGAGCATGGTTCCGATAAATCGCGTTACTTCCCCCGAGGGATCGAGAACGGCCCGGCCACGCTCGGCCACCCATCTTTCCTTTTTGTCCTGAAGTCCAATGGTCCGGTATTCGATATCGAAGCGGCCCGTGCTTCCCGGCTGCCTGACCTTCTGGACGGTTTCATGCACAATGTGGCGATCGTCCGGGTGCACTCCGGCGAGGTAGGTTTCGTAGGTGACTTTCGCTTCCCGCGGGATGCCAAATAGTTCCCGGCTCCGATCGGAGAATTGCAGCTCTCCCGTCTTCGGAAAGAAATCGAAGGTGCCAATGTCGGCCGCTTCGGTGGCGAGCCGCAGGCGCTCCTGGCTCTCTTTCAATTTGGCTTCGCCTTCGTGCGCCAACTGCTCCTGTTTTTTGCGGTCGGTGACATCGGCCCGAAAAATTATTATCCCGTCCTTGGTCGGATACATCCGGGTGTCGAGCCAGCGATTCCAGGGCGCATAAAAAAATTCCGCGCTGCTCGGTTCGCCGGTCCGCATGACATGCTGACAGCGCTCGTAAAATTCGGTCCCAACGGCCTCTGGAAAAATTTCCCAGATAACACGGCCGACCATTTCTTCCTTCGGCAACCCGGCCAGTTCGGCGACTCTCTCGTTCACGTGGATGTAGCGCCATTGCCGGTCGAGCGCCGAGAAAGCATCGCTGATGCTGGCCAGGACGGTCTCGCGTTCCGCAATCAAGTCGCGCACGGCGAATTGATGGCGGCGCGCTCGCAGCGCTGCCTGGACCGCGCTGACCAGGGTGAGGCCGCGGAAGGGCCGCGCCACGAACGTCAGATTTGCCTTCGGGCCCAACAAATCGAGGACGCGATGGTGCGGATCGTCCGCCTCGTTTCCGCTCGTCAGAGCGAGCAGCGGAAGGTCGGACCATGGCGGTTGCCCGTGCAGATACCCCAGAAACCGCGAAATCTGCGCGCCCAGAAAAGCTTCTTCCGCGAAGAGGACGGCTCCCGTCTGTTCGCTGATGTGGGCATCGAGTTGATCAGCATGTTCGCAGATCTCGATGCGAATGTCCGCCCGCTGAAGCGCGGTTGTGGCGAGCATCTGTTCCCGATTTTTTGGCAGCAGAACGACGACCGGCGAGCCGGGCTCATCCGCCGCCGGTGCGGATGCCGGGGCCGCCTCCGCTTTCCGCCCCGCCTTTCGTTTCATCAGCGCCGAAGATAGCGGGCCGGGTTTGGAAGGCACGATTATTTTACGCGTGAGAAGTACGTTGTAGCACAAGCATCTTGCCTGTGCGGAAAGCAGGCGTCTCGACTGCCTGCTCCGAAAAGCATGAACGGGCGCGACGCCCGTTCGCCCCACAGGCAAGATGCCTGTGCTACTTTCTGTGATGCTGCAGGGACTCGAAATCAATCTGGTTGTTCCTGATCTCTGGCAACAGGAGGCCGTCCGGGCGCTTCGCGATGGGAAAGACGTTGTCGTCCAGGCGCCGACCGGCTCGGGCAAGACCTACATCTTCGAGCTTCTTTACCCATCG
Source organism: Chthoniobacterales bacterium (assembly GCA_035941955.1). Classification (GTDB taxonomy): domain Bacteria; phylum Verrucomicrobiota; class Verrucomicrobiia; order Chthoniobacterales; family UBA10450; genus AV80. The sequence continues at coordinate 5,147 of DASZDO010000004.1, read as the reverse complement.
CTAAAAGGGCAGGCGATTTTTACCGTGCCGACGCGGGCTCTCGCGAACGACAAACTCGCGGAATGGCGCGCGCGCGGTTGGGACGTGGGCATCGCGACCGGCGATCTTGCCCTGAATCTCGATGCGAAGGTTCTGGTGGCGACGCTGGAGACGCAACGCGCGCGGTTCCTGCGGCGCGACGGCCCGAAACTCCTCGTCGTCGACGAATACCAAATGATCGCGGACCCGGTTCGGGGCGTGCACTACGAACTGGCTCTCGCCCTCGCGCCGCCTGCAACACAACTTCTCCTCCTCAGCGGCAGCGTGCAAAATCCACAGGATGTCGTCGCGTGGTTTGAGCGCATCGGTCGCGATCCCGTGCTGATCTCGCACGACGAGCGGCCGGTTCCTCTCGAGGAAATAGATTTGCGCGTCCTGCCGGAGTCGCAATTTGTCCAAACGAGAAATTTCTGGCCGCGCATGATTGGCAGGGCATTGCGCGCGGACCTCGCGCCCGTCCTGATTTTTGCCCCGCGCCGCAACTCCAGCGAAGAGATGGCGCAAGCCATCGCCTCCGCGCTCTCCCCGCGCGATCCGTTGTCGCTTTCCCCCGAACAGGAGGCGCTCGCCGGGAAACGGCTCTCGAAACTTTTGCGCAGCCGGGTCGCCTACCATCACAGCGGACTCAGCTACGCCGTCCGTGCGGGGGTGATCGAGCCTCTCGCGAAAGCCGGCCAGTTGAACGTCGTCGTCGCGACGATGGGTCTGGCCGCCGGGATTAATTTCTCCATGCGTTCCGTGCTGATTACCGACACCCGCTACAAAGCGGGAAATTTCGAGCGCCACGTCCAGCCCGACGAACTTCTGCAAATGTTTGGCCGCGCGGGCCGCCGCGGGCTCGATGAAACCGGTTATGTCCTGATGCTGCCGGATATCCCGCGTCTCGGCGACGCTCGCGCCCGCCAACTAAAACGCGCGACGCAAGTCGATTGGCCGAGCCTCATCAGTGTGATGCGGGGCGCGGCCGATCGGGGCGAGCAGCCCTTCGCCGCCGCGGTCGAATTGAGCCGCTCGCTCTACAGCGTTCAACGAGTTCCGATTGGTTCCGAGCATTCCCTTTCGACGGGTGAAAAACCGTGCGGCCTTTGGGTGGATGCGGAGCGCGCGCGCTTCGTCCGGCGGCCCGTGCGTGAAATGCTCAATTCGGCGAACGAGTGGGAGGCGAAGCCGCCTCACCCCGAAAACGTTTCGCTGGGCCGCCTGTTCGTTCGTGAAAATGATTCCTGGGTCCGCGCCTTGACCCTGCCCCGCATGCTCGATGGACGCGGCTTCGGCAATCTCTGCAAGCTGCGCGATCAAGGAATTTACGGCCGCGAAATTGCGCTCGCGACGGTCGTGGCCGATGACGCCATCGCGCCGGTGAAATGGCTGCGGAAGAAGCTGGTAGGGCGAGACTCTGTCGAGCCGCGGGATAGTGCTTCGACGGGTCGACAGAGTCTCGCCCTACCATGCAGTAAATTGCTTTTCGACGAGTTGGTCATTCCCCTGATTCCAAGCCTCACCGGCGGTCAAATCGCGGAGATCGTTACTCGCGCCCACACGATCTCAGCGCGAATCGATTTCTCGGAAGTGCCGGTTACTGCCGTCATTGATTCCCGCGGCTGCGCGCTGCTGGATCCGCCCGAACGCGAAGCTCTTCCGCTTGTCTGTCGCGCCTGCCCTGAATTGCAGCACGATCTCACCACGGTCATCACGAATTCGCCGGCCTATGCCTGGCGCCAGCTTGGTCTCGTCCGGGAGGATGGAGCACCGACGCGGCGCGGCATCCTTTTTTCCTTCTTCCAGGCCGGGGAAGGTCTGGCCATCGCCGCTGCGCTCGAGGATGAAACGTATCCGATCGACGATCTCGTTTTCGATCTGGCAAATATCCGGGCCGGTCCCCGTTTTGCCGGCGAGGAGGCGCTGCTGGGTGGCCGGCTGGGGATTCTCTGCCAGCGGACCTACGGCCGCGCGGATCATCCCGGCTACATCGAAATGGGTGTGCCCGTCCAGTACGGCTCGGGCGCGGCGGAAGTGATTCGCGAACTCGTCGCGAACCCCTCTGCCCGTTACCGGCTGACGAACGAATCTCTCCGCTCGGGGGACATCGAGCGCGCCCTGATGGAATGGCGCAGCCTTCTCCGGCACATCGTGGGGGCGCCGCGCCTGGAATGGGATCGCTGGCGATTACTTCAACAAGCCGCAGTCCATTTTATTGAAACGACCACCTCTCCCGCGTCCCTGGATTTGCCTCCGCTCCTCGCCGCCCAGCAACGTCGCTAAGAATCATTCAACGACCCGGTGTCGGCTTTGGCTTAGGGGGGGCATTCGTAATCGTGTGGGTTTGACTCAAGCGCTCGCGCTGTTCCTGAGCCAAGGTTTTCATGGGGGATGGACTTGGGCTTGCTGCCGCGGCGGCGGTTTTCGTCGTTTTCTGACCACCGATGCTCACGTTGTTCTCTTCGGCGATCTTGTCCCAGGATTGACCCTTTGCTTTGAGCGCTGCGATCTGGTCGAAAGTCTTTCCGGAAGCCTTGGCGATCGAGTGCGCGGCGAAAATGTCGCCGTAGCTCAGGCCCGTCTTGGCTTTTTGACTCGCCAGGGTAGCGGCTGGAACGCCGGTGCTCTTGGAGATCGACTTCAATACTGTTTCCGGCCCTCCCGGCTTGCTCGCGTCGGCGTTAATGCTCGCGATGGTTTGTTTAATGGTGGCGGCCTGGACCTGGAGCGTGGCGAAAGAAAAGCCGGCCACGGCGGCGAAGAGGAAATATTTCATTTTCATATCGTTATTTCGAGTGCCAATGGGTTAGTGCACGCATTTTTCTGACACCATTCTACGGAAGTTGTCGAGCCCGGAATTAGCGGCCCCGTCCGAATCGTGTCACGGAGGGCCCCGGGGCAGGCGGGGTGAATCTGGCGTGGCTGAGATTGATTCGCCATCGACGTTTGGCGTTCGCGTGCTATGCCTTCGAAAATGTCACAGCTCGAAAAATCGCCGGCAGCGCTTGGCTATCGGATGCCCGCCGAATGGGAGCCGCACGCCGCGACCTGGCTTTCGTGGCCCCGGCGCGAAGGCATCAGTTTTCCCGGGGCGTTCGATCGCGTGATGCCGGCGTTCCGGCAAATGGTGGAGGCGCTGCTCGCGTCCGAGCCGGTCTGCCTCAATGTCTGCAATGGCGCGCACGAAGCCGAAGCGCGCGAAGTACTGAAAGGCCTGCCGTTCGACCGGCTTACCTTTCACCACATTCCGACGAACGAACCGTGGTGCCGCGATCACGGTCCGATTTTCCTGACACGCCAGGAGGAGCCCCGGCTGGCGATTGTCGATTGGGATTACAACGCCTGGGGCGGCAAATATCCGCCCTGCGATCTCGACGAGGTGGTGCCGACGCGTGTCGCCGAGGTCCTCGGAGTGCCGGTCTACTACCCACGCATGATCCTGGAGGGCGGTTCGATCGATGTGAACGGCACGGGAGCGCTGCTCACCTCCGAATCGTGTCTCTTGAACCCAAATCGAAATCCCAATCTTGGGCGCGCCGAGATCGAACAGCGCCTGCGCGATTATCTCGGCGTCACGGAGATTCTCTGGCTGGGCGACGGTATCGAAGGCGACGACACGGATGGTCACGTCGACGATCTGGCGCGGTTTGTCAGCGAGCGGACCGTCGTCACGGTCGTGGAAGAAAATCGCGCCGACGCGAATTTCGAACCGCTCCGGGAAAATCTGGCGCGGTTGCGAGCCATGAAGGTCCAGGGCAAGCCGCTCGAAGTGGTGACGCTGCCGATGCCGGCGAGAATCGACCGGGAAGATCTGCGCTTGCCGGCCAGTTACGCAAATTTCTACATCGCCAACGAGAGTGTGCTACTCCCGACCTTCGCGGATCCGAACGACAAGGTGGCCGAAACGACGCTCCAGAAACTTTTTCCCAACCGGAGGATCGTCCCGATCGACTGCACGGAACTGATCTGGGGTCTCGGCGCGTTTCATTGCCTGACGCAACAGCAGCCGGCGGTTTAGGCGAAGCTTCAAGCCCAAGGAGCGGCGGTTTTCAACCGCCGACCAAAATAAACCGGCGGTTTCAAACCGCCGCTCCTTGATGCTCAATCTGCGATTGGCGCGGCCTGCTGTCTTGCCGATACTGACTGGATGATGCGCTTGCCCCAACCTTCATCTGTCCTTCCATCACCTGGTTAGATGGCTTGTGTTAGCGTTTTTCCGCCGCGGACAGCATGGATAGAGCTGGCGTTACGACCGCGTCTTGACCGTCATTTGTAAGGATGGTGAAGGTGGCGAGGACGTTTTCAACAAGCACTACTCCCTGATTGAGGAAAATCCGCCGACGAGTCTGAGCGTGCGTTTCACCATCTAACGAGAATACGATTAGCAACGGCTGGCGAGAGGACGCCTTGCTGCGGGTTTAGAGCGGAATTTCATGGAGAGTGACGAGCAATTGCTTCCGTTATGGCTTTTTGATAACCCAATGAACGCCTTCAACCACGCGAATTGGTAATTTTTTCATCCGGGCAAAGTCTTCCGCAGCTGTCCTGACGGAATCCAAGAACCAGTCGTCGCCGAAGATGATGCCACCCGGTTGCAGGATATCCCAGTAGCACCTACAATCGGCCATAACATCTTCGGTTTCATGGCTGCCGTCGACGTAAATCAATTGCGCTGTGATCTTGTTGGTCTTGAAGTATTTGGAGGCAATAAACGAAGTGTTGGGAAACGGCAGGATATAGTTTTGCAGCCCTTCACGCACTACGTTAGATAAGAATTGATAATAGATCTGCGGGTAACCGTTCTTGAGTAACAGGTTGCGATCCGGCGAATCTTTCGGGTCGTGCCAGAATTCGAGGGCTCCCAGCCAGGTATCGACACAGGTGATCCTGCCTGGAATGTTCGTGTCTCTTAGAACCCGAGCCATAGTTAGGGCGGACTGCCCCTTCCAAGTGCCAATCTCGATAATGTGAGCGGGTCTGAGTTCGGTGATTAGCTCGGCAAAGATCGGCTTATCGCCATTCCAGCCCTGCGTGTCCTCGGGAAGCAAATCGACGTTATCATAAATCCGCTGGGTAATTTCGTTCATTGGCTCTGTTCTCGACTTACTGATCGCGAGGTTACTCCCGCC
>DASZDO010000003.1:0-27416 GCA_035941955.1 Chthoniobacterales bacterium | reverse complement strand
CGCCTCGGCGGTCGTCACCTGCTGGGCCGCCTGCATCGTCTCCTCGTTGGCCGCGTTGATGGCGTCGCCGAGCGCCGCGGCGGCGTCCTTCGCGTTGCGCTCCTCGGCGTCAACCCACCCGGCGAGGAGGAGCAGCTTGAGCGCGCGCTCCGACTCGTTCGCGTAGAGCTTGACGGAGGCGGGCAAAGAGAGCAGAGGCGTGTAGCCGGCGGCGTTGCCGAAGTAGTCGAGGTGTCCGCGCAGGCGCGCGAGCATCGAGGCGACCTCGCTCTGCGCCGCCATCCAGTGCGCTGAGTCGGTCTCCCACGCGCCGCCTGTGGGCGGGTCGAGGGCGAGAGCCGCGTCGTAATCGGCGAGCATTGTCTCGGTCTCGACGCGCTCCCCGCCGAGGAAGAGGTCGCGCGCATATTCGAGCGCCTTCTGGACGCCGAGCGGGTGGAGCCAGGCGTTCGCCACGGCCGAGACGACAGGCTTGGGCGTGTCACCCTTGGCTTTGCGCGGGCCTTGCGACTTGGCGTCCGCGCCCTTCGTCGTGTTGCGCGAGTCGGTCTTGTCGAGATCCTTCTTGGCGTTGTCCGTGCCCAAGAGGTCGAAGACCATCTTGAGCTTGTACTTGCCGGCCGAGGTGGGCGTGCCGGCCGCGCCGCCCGAGTAGTCTCGCTGCTTGTCGCCGGCCGTGCCGCCCGCATTGGTGAAGCAGCGCTTGAGCGCCTCGAGGTTGGTGGTGAGGCCGCCGCCGTCGCCCGCGTCGCCGGGCACTCCGGCCCCGAGCGCGTTAGTGCCGCTTTCGGGGAAGGAGTTGTCCCCTTTTACGCCAGAGGCGCCGTCCAAGAAAAGCCACGACCACGCGTAGTCGACGTAGACGGCGGCCGGGTTGAAGTCGACCGGGCATTTGCTGACATTTTTGGAGTCCTTGACGCGCGCGCTGAAGGTATATTGCGTCCAGTACTGCATGCTCTTGCCATCCGAGCCATCGCGGCCCGAGCCGGGGTGCTGGCCGTTGCCGCCCGTGGCGACGAGGCGCGGGCGCGTGTCGCCCGAGGGCTCGACCTTCCCGGCGAAGATTTTGAGCGAGCCGGCGTTGCGGCCGTGCGCGCCGTTCTGGCCGGCCGTGTTGCCCTCGGCGTTCTTCGCCTTGTCGAGAGCCCACGCGAGCGGGCTGGTGTTGATGGCCGCGTCGGCCGTCGCCCAGTTGAGGCGGCGCGCGTAGACGACGACCTCGGCCTCGGGCAGCGAGAACTCGCCGCGCACCTCGAGCGTGTCGCAGTAGATTTGCAGGGACTTCGTCGCCACGCGCGGGTTGCCGGGGTCGAGCTTCTGCTTCGCGCGGTCAACGTGAAGCGCCTTCCAGATGCCGTTCGGGTCGTCCTTCGCCAGGACGACGTGGACGCCGATAACCGTGTGGTCTTCCGTTTGGTCGTTGTTCTTCGTCGTGTAGCGGTTGAGGTAGAGCGTGCTGGTGGCTTTGGGTTTTTCGGGTTGAGAAACCAGGAACGTCTGTTGGGGGCTAACTTTCGAAAGGTCTGCGATATCGTTGAGACTCATGCTTTCTCCTCCTTGAGTAAGACTAGGCGTCCCGGGGCGACGAGGAATTGCTAGCACCGGAAGCGAGAGGCGGGCAAGGCTAATTTTTCAACGTCGGCACACGCGCAAAGCGCCGCGCCCGTGGGTCTTTCGCGGGGCGCAGCGGCTTCGCTCCGGCTCAAGATTTGACGGTGAAGTCCCCTGCTTTGGCCGGCCAGCTACAACCAGACATTACCCGCGAATTCGTCAGGTCGAGGAGACGGGCAGGCGCCCATCGCTCGGTCCGATCCGTCAAGGCGAGCGCCGTGCGAGCGAGGAATCCCCCTTCTCAGGTGGACTCGATTCTCTTCCTGTAGCCGCCTCGCTCTGTCGAGGCGTTTTCTCTCTGAGGGACACGGCGACATAGCGCCGTGGCTACAGCGCTACGACGGCAAGCCGTTGCGCGCGATCAGCTCCATCTGTTCGCAGAAACGATCCAGCTCCCCGAGCGTGGTGTAGACGTTGGGCGTGATACGGAGGCCCTGAAACTCCTCGTGAACGATGGGCACGCTGAAGATGCGGTGTTTGTCGAAGAGATACTTAACGACGGCGGCAGGAGTTGTTCCTTCGATCTGAACGTTCGCGATGGCGCAAGATTGATTCGGATCGAACGAAGTGTTGAAGCGGACCTTGGGCACATCCTTGAGCCGGTTCATCCAGTAACGTGCCAGGTAACGCAACCGCGCTTCCTTGCGTTTGGCGCCGATCCCGTGGTGAAACAGGAGCGCCTCGCCAATGGCCAGCCTGATCGCCGCCGAGTGGGTGCCAATCTCCTCGAACTTGCGGATGTCGGAGGCCTGCTTGGATTCCGCGGCCATCAAGGGCCAGATCTTGGCGATCTTATCGCGCTTCACATAAAGCAGGCCCGTGCCTTTGGGCGCGTACAACCACTTGTGCAGGCTGGTCCCGAAATAGTCGCAACCCAGGTCCTTCTGTTTGAAATCGAACTGCGCGAAGGAATGCGCGCCGTCGACGATGGTCTCAATTCCCCTGGCGCGAGCCAGGTCGCAGACCGCTTTCACGGGTGTGATCTGTCCCGTGATGTTGACCATATGCGAGATGAGAATCAGGCGCGTGCGATCGGTAATTCCTTTTTCAAAGGCCGAGGTGATCTCCGCGAGGTTCCTGGGCGGAATGGGAATCTGAATCAGGTTGAGCTTCAGGCCTTCCCGCTTCTCCCGCTGACGCAGCGTGGTCAGCATGCGCGGATAATCCTGGGTGGTGGTGAGAATTTCATCACCGGCCTTGAAGTCCATGCCCATTAAGAGGATCTCGAGAGACTCGGAAGCATTGCGCGTGATCGCAATCTCTTCGCGATCGCAGCCGAACAATTCCGCCAGGCCGGTCCGAATCGTTTCGGATTGGGGCTCGAGAATTTCCCACATGGTGTAGGCGGTGGCGTCTTCCTGTTGCCAGGTGTAACGCACCAGTGCCTCGGTCACGATCCGCGGGCTGGGCGACACCCCGCCATTGTTCAGATTGATGATGCCGCGCGTGACGGTGAAGGAGTTTTGAATGACGGCCCAGTAGTCTTCATCCATGGCCGCCTGCTCCGGCGTCAACTGCGCCACGCTTTTCGTCGCGGCTTCGACCGTTCTTTGTAACGACGCAACCGTGGCGGAAGAAAGCGCGGCCAGCCCGAGGCCTTTACCGGCGAGCGCCAGGAAGTCGCGTCGCGTGCGCTCACGAAGCATGGAATTGGGAATCGTCATCCGTTCCCAAGTGCAACTTGGGAACGAGGGCAAAGTCAAGGATATGACGAGTGATGGCGAACAAGCGACAAGTTGGGAGGGCCGGCGCGCTGTGCTGAGCGCGCAGGTGTGCGGTAGGGCGAGACTCCGTCGAGCCGTCTGATCTGGCGCAATCGATTGAAATCCCGGCTCGACAGAGTCTCGCCCTACCGAGCCACGGCAGAAGAGCGGACGCGCCGCGCGGCGTCGCTACCACCCAAAGTTGATCTTGGGTCTCGCCCTTTCCTTGCGCTCGACGCGTTTTCCCTGACCGTTTGCGGCATGAAGAGAGAGGCTATTTCAGAGCGGACGCGCAGAGTCACGCGCCGCAGATTCGTGGCCCTGACGATCGGAGGCGGCGCGGCGGTCCTCGGCGGAGGGGCGGCGGTTCTTCGAGCGGCCACGGCCACCGCGGAGGATAATTCCATGTTCAAAATTGGCGGCGATCTTACGGTTAATCGGCTCGGGTTTGGCGCGATGCGGATCACGGGGGAAGGGATCTGGGGTTGGCCAAAGGATCGGGAGGAGGCGAGAAAAGTTCTGAAGCGCGCAGTCGAGCTGGGCGTGAACTTGATCGATACGGCCGATGCCTATGGGCCGGACACGAGCGAGATTTTGATCGGGGAAGCGCTGCATCCCTACCCGAAGGGTCTTGTCATCGCGACGAAGGGCGGCCTGACCCGGCCGGGCCCCGGCTCATGGTCGCCAAACGGCCGGCCCGATTATCTCAAGCAATGTGTCGACGCGAGCCTCAAGCGGCTGCGATTGGAGCGGATCGATCTCTACCAATTGCACCGCGTGGATCCGAAGGTGCCGATGGAAGACTCGTTAGGCGCGATCAAGGAAATGCGCGACGCCGGAAAGATCCGGCATGTGGGGTTGTCCGAGGTGGGGCCGGAGGAGATCGCCCGCGCGCGGAAGATTGTGCCGATCGCGACGGTGCAAAATCAATACAACGTGGCGAACCGGAAATGGGAGAACGCGCTGAAGTATTGCGAGAAAGAGGGGCTTGGCTTTATGCCCTGGTCGCCGGTCGGCGGCGGTAAGTTGCTGAAGACCGCCGCGGTGGAAGCGGTGGCGAAGGAGTTGAATGCAAGCGTCTATCAGGTGGCAATCGCCTGGCTGCTGGCTCGTTCGCCGGTGATGCTGCCAATCCCGGGAACGTCGTCGGTCGCGCACCTCGAAGAGAATGTCCGGGCCGGAAAGCTGCAATTAACACCAGCGCAACTGAAGACGTTGGAGGGTGCCTAGCCGCGAGCAAGGGCTTGTCCGGCCACAATCGATCCTATGAGCGTTTCTCTTGATCCTTCGCCCATCCTGCAAACTGCGTTCGCCTTCTGGTCCTCGAAGGTCTTGCTCACGGCAGTCCAGATGGAGGTGTTCACGATCTTGCGGGACCGGAAATTGACCGGCGCCGAACTAGCCGGCGAAATTGGCCTGCATCCCCGCGCGATCAACGATTTCTTCGACGCCCTGGTGGCGATGAAATTTCTCGAACGCGAAGGCGACTCCGAAAGCGTTTCGCGGGCAGGCGAACCTGCGCCGCGCTATGGCAACACCCCGCTCACGGCGTTGTACCTCGACCGCAACAGTCCGCGTTACATCGGCGGGATCCTGGAGATGCTGAACGGGCGGCTCTTCAAATTCTGGAACGATCTGCCGCAAGCTTTGCGCACCGGTCAGCCGCAAAATGAAACCAAACACGGCGGAAAGGGAATGTTCGAAGAGCTTTATGCCGAACCGGCCAGGCTGGAGCAGTTCCTCGGCGGCATGACAGGATTGTCCCGGCTCAATTTCGAAGCTTTCTCGGAGAAGTTTGATTTCACCAGGTTCAAGACACTCTGTGACGTCGGCGGCGCCACAGGCTTGCTCTCGATCGAAGTGGCGAAACGCCACCCTTCTATGCGCTGTGTTTCATTCGACCTGCCCGCGGTGGAATCGATCGCGGCCAGGAGCATCGCGACGGCCGGCCTGACAGATCGCGTCAGCACGGCGAGCGGCGATTTCTTTGCCGATCCGCTGCCGAAGGCGGACGTGATTACGATGGGGATGATCCTGCACGATTGGAATCTCGAGCGGAAAAAGGAATTGATCCGCGCGGCTTACGAGGCGCTCCCGCCCGGCGGCGCTTTTGTCGCGATCGAGGCGCTGATTGACGATGCCAGGCGCGAGAATCTTTTTGGTTTATTGATGTCGCTCAACATGCTGATCGAATTCGGAGACGCATTCGATTACTCCGCGGCAGATTTCGAGAGCTGGTGCCGGGAAGCAGGCTTTCAACGCTTCGAGGTCATTCAGTTGTTCGGCCCTTCCAGCGCGGCGATAGCCTACAAGTAGCGACCTGCATTCATCCGCGCTGTAGCCGCCCCGCTATGTCGGGGCGTCATCGCGGCCCACACGGCGACATAGCGCCGTGGCTACAGCGCGGACGGAAGGCGATTACGGCGCGGGAGTATGCGCGACTACCACGGTGCCTTCGTAGGTGCCGTAGATGAACTGGGTGGTGTCGGGCGACCAGGCGATCGCGGAGGTTACTGCGATGCCGGTATGTTGATCGAACTGGCGACGCAACGCGCCGTCGGCGACGCGCCAGAAGCGGATGTAGCCGAATTGCTCCCAGCCGCCGGCGCCCTCGACAGCAAAATAGCCGCTGGTGACCATGCGCGCTCCGTCAGGGGTGAAGCGAATGCCGGCGAGACCCTCTTGCGGAACGGCATCCGGGAACTGCATCAGGACCGCACCGTCGGAGACGCGCCAGAGCGTGGTGCGATTGGAGTCACCGTCCCAGCCCGCGATCGCACTGCTATCGGGGGTGAAGGCTGCTGGCGTGACGCCTCGGGCGGCGCCGCCAGGAAAGGTGGCTACAAGCGAGCCGTTCTTGCGATACAGAATCTTGATGTTCCCCTGAGAGGCGACGGATTGGTAATAGCCGTTGGGCGAAAGATTATTGGTGGTGGTAGTGACGTGATAACCGCTGCCAGTACTGAAAACGACGATGAACTGTTCCAAAGGCCAGCGGGACATTTCGCCGGCTTTCGGAATGGAGGCCTGGAGTTGCGCGTCGGGAGCGAATTGCACGAGACCGTTGCTGTCAATCGTGACGAGGATGATGCCGAGAAAGGCCCCGTCAGTAACGCGATAGACGCGATAGTCGAGACCCCGGTTGAGATAATGAACGGCCAGGTAGCCGTCGGTCGAGTAAATCGTCTGGTCGCCGCCGCGGCTGTGTTGCGGGCCGAGAATGGAATAGACGAGCGCGCCGCTCGTGGCCTGACGCGTGCGCAGCCAGCGATCGGTCGAACCCATGGCCACCTGCCCTGACCCGCCCGGCGCCCAGCCCACTCCGACGACACTGTTGCTCAACCCACTTGGGGTCGGGACTTCCCACACTATGTCAGGCGCGCCTTGCGCAAAGCTGGCCGAAATCCCGCGCAGGGAGATCAGCGCCATCACCGCTAAAAATCCAATCTTTCTCATGTTAGTCGCCTCCTGACTTAAGATTCGCTTTCGACGGCGGGATCGCGCTTCGTTGTTCGCCGAGAATTACGTAACAAGACTGTTACGGAGAAGCATCTGTCGCAGCAACGCGCTCTGACAACATCGAAGTCAGGCTGGACCACTGAAAGGCTCTCGGCATCCCGGGGAAAATCCGGTATGGTAGCGCGATCTCGAGCGAGTGAGTGACACCGGGCAGAATCGCACCACCCAATATGACTGACCGATCCTTCTCGAGCTGGAAGCTGTTTCGCTTTCTGGGTGCGGCCGTCATCGTTTTTCTCGTGGGAGGCGCGGTTTCAGGACAATCACCGGGAAGCGGTCCTAGCCCGGGGCAAGCAGCGTTCGGGGTTCCGGTTGTGGGTGAGAGGGGAATTCGGCGGACTACCGCGGAGATCATGGCGGCGCAGCAAGTCGCTTCCCCTCCGAGCGGACCGCTGCACATGCTCGAACACGAAATCGAAGGACTTAAAGATCGTCCGCAAAACCCGAACGCGAAGCCAGTGGCGAGCATGCCTGAGTCACAGGTGGGAACCCAGCAAACGGTGGGAAACCGTGTCATTGCCGCGGCCGATCTGCCGGCCTCCACCGCTCCGCAGACGATTGGCCTCAACTTTGACGCGCTGACTGGTCCGACGGAAAACGGCGCATTTCCCCCGGACACCATGGGTGCGGTCGGTCCCTCCCAGCTCTTCCTGTTCGTCAACGGACGACTAAGAACTTTCAACAAGACGACCGGCCTGGCCGACGGTGTGATCAACGCCCATCCGAATGTCTTCTTCAATTCGGTCATGACGCCGGTGTCGCCTCCGATCGTGGTGAATTTCACCAGCGACCCGCAAATTCGCTTCGACCGCCTGTCGGGGCGCTGGTTCCTTTCCATTATTGATGTCCCTTGTCCCACCGCCGGGTGCACCACCTTGGGCGCCAATCGCTGGATGGTGGCAGTGAGCGATGCCGGTAGCACAGGCGCCATTACCGCAGAAACCGTTTGGACCTTTTTCTTTTTCCAGACCGATCCCAACAACTTCTGCGACTACCCGTCCCTGGGGGCGGATTCTCACGCTCTCTATGCCGGTTGCAATATGTTCACGCCCGGACGCAGCTTTGTCGGGACGAATGGATACGTGGTGCGGAAGAGTTCCGTGCTGGGGGCCGGCCCGCTGGTGGTCACGAGCTTCCAGAATCTGGGCACAGCCTCCGGGCCCGGCCCGCTGGCGCCGCGCGGAGTGGACAACTACGACCCGGCCTCAAACGAGGGTTACTTTATCGGGACAGATCTTCAGTCCCTCGGCACGCTTATGCTCCGCCGCGTGAGCGACCCGGGAGGCACACCCTCCATTTCCCCCAACATCCCGATCACGGTTGCGACAACCAGTTCCTCGATTCCCATCCAGCACCTCGGCAACACCGGCGGCAACAATGGCCGGATCGACGGATTGGACGATCGGCTCTACGCCGCCCACATTCGCAACGGCCGGCTCTGGACGACGCACAATATCAGGGTCGACGCCACGGGGGTCGCAAGTAGCGGTGCGCAATCGCGCGAAGCGGCCCGCTGGTACGAACTGAATGGCATCCGTAGCGCTGACAATGGCGGCGTGCCGGTCGTCGTCCAATCCGGCACGGTCTTTGACAGCGTGCCCACGCTGGCCACGGCGCGCGCCTTTTCGGTTCCTTCCATCATGGTGTCGGGGCAGGGGCACGCCGCCCTGGGTTTCACCACGGCCGGGGCGCCCTTTCGCATCGATGCGGCGACAAACGGCCGGCTGGCCGGCGATGTCCCCGGCACGACTCAGGCGGTGGCGCTTTCTACATCCAGCAGCACGGCCTACAACCCGCCAGGCGATTCCGGCGGGCCGGGCGGACGACGATGGGGCGATTACTCCTACACCAGTCTCGACCCAGCCGATGACATGACGATCTGGACGATTCAAGAGTACTGCAACGGCGCGAACACCTATGGTTGCCGAGTTTCGCAGCTGCTCGCGCCGCCGCCGGCGACGCCTGCCTCTGCCGATACGGACGTGCCAGCAGGACAGCCGTCCGTCAATGTCGTCATTACGGGAACTTCCACCGGAGGCGCGGGATTTTATGATCCGGGCGCTGGTTTCACAAATCGGATCGCGGCAACAGTTACTGGCGGTGTTGTCGTCAACTCCGTCACTTTTACCGATCCTGCACATGTAACTCTGAACTTGGATACCACAGGCGCTTCGCCCGACATCAGAGACGTCACGATCATAAATCCCGACTTACAAGCACGCACTGGCGTCGGAATCTTGACGGTGACTGGAACAGGCTCACCGACCCCGACGGCCACGGTTACGCCGACGCCGACGCCGACGCCTACCCCAACACCCACGCCCACCCCTACTCCAACGCCCACACCGACACCAACACCAACACCAGTAGCGCAGGCCATTAACCTCTCGACTCGCATGCGAGTTGAGACCGGTGACAACGTGGGCATCGGCGGCATCATCATTACCGGGAGCGCTTCCAAACATGTGCTCCTTCGGGCCATCGGACCTTCGCTAACAAGTTCCGGTGTTCCCAACGTGTTGGCCGACCCGGTCCTCGAACTGCACGGTCCCGGCGGATTTGTGCCCACGACGAACAACAACTGGAGAGACGACCCCATCCAGGAGGCGTTGATCGAGGCTACCGGTATCCCGCCGCCTAACGACCTCGAATCAGCGATCGAAGCGAGGCTGTTTCCCGGAGCGTATACCGCGATTGTAAGAGCCAACGGCAACACTTCGGGAGTAGGTCTGGTGGAAGTCTACGATCTCAACCCGGGAGTTGCCTCGAAGCTCGCCAACCTGAGCACCCGCGCCTTTGTCAGCGCGGGTGAGAACATCGTTATCGCGGGCTTCGTCCTTAGCAACAACCCGGTGGATGACAGAGTCATAATTCGGGGCATCGGTCCCAGCCTGACAACGGCGGGTGTGCCAAACGCACTGGCCAATCCAACGCTGGAGTTGCGCGACAATAACGGAGCGCTCCTGATCGCAAACAACGACTGGCAGGATAACCCGGCGCAGGCCGCGGAGATCACCGCTGCGGGTCTGGCGCCGGCCTATCCTTTGGAGTCTGCCCTGGCGACGACGCTGCCACCGGGCCTCTACACCGCGCTGCTCGCTGGGGTGAACAATGGCGTCGGGATCGGCGTGGTCGAAGTCTACGATCGCGGTCGTTAGGCTGGCGCAAAGCTGTATCTTAGGGACGAAAAGGACGGACACGCGCGCTTAACGTGAAACGAAAATCTCGACTACAATGAGGTGGGGCTATCCAGTTTCCTCAGCCTGGGGATGCCTGCTGTTTTTCGTCGCCGTGATTCTCGCTCTCCTGATTTACAAGGGCTGTAACTATTTCTGCTGATGCCCTGTCACGGCGCGAAGATGTTGCGCGCCATGACGACAGTCGCATCGGTCCGGCCGTAACCAAACAGCCTTCCGTCCGGCGAGAAGGCGATGGGGAGCTCGGGGAACTGGCCCGAGCCGGTCTCGCGAGTGTAGCTTGCGAGCATGGCGCCATCCGAGAAACGCCACTGCCGGATGAGAAACGAATACCCGGAAGCGGAAAGCACGGTCGTTCCGTCAGGAGAGAACGCCACCGACTGCACAAACGCCCACGGATCAGCGTTGATCGTCCGCAGCGACGCGCCATCTGAAACTCGCCAGAGTTGCAGATTGTTCCCGTATGACTCTGTCGTGGAAGCAAGCGCCTGCCCGTCTGGAGAAAAGGCCAATGCGGTGAGGTTATAAGTAGCCGGAATGGTCCTGATCAACGTGCCGTCCGAGGTACGCCACAGCCGGATTACAGTACCACCGGCTGAAGCGATCATCTGGCCATTCGGGGAGTAGACCACTGCCGCGACCCAATGACTGTGTCCCTCAAGGGTGCGAAGAAGCGCGCCATCGGAGGCCCGCCAGATCTTGACCAACTTATCGACTCCGCCAGAAGCCAACGTCAGGCCGTCGGGCGAATAATCGACTGTTAACGTGCCTCCGACGTTACCCGGCAGAATCCGAAGCTCCGCCCCATCGGACACGCGCCAGAGCCGGACGCTCCACTCGACGGAATCGGGCGGAGGCGAGCCGACGCCCGAGGCGAGAATCTGGCCGTCAGGCGAGAACGCAAGGGTGTTGACCAAGTCTGTGTGGCCCGTGAGTGTGCGTAGATCGGTGCCATCGGCAACCCGCCACAGTTTGATCTTAGTCTCGTCTCCGCCTGAAGCGAAGAGAGTCCCATCCGGGGAAAAATCGACCGCGTCCACGGGAGCCACATGATGTCCAAACGTTCCCAGCACCGCTCCATCACTCACTCGCCAGACTCGCGGATGGCCATCATACGAACCCGAAACCAGTTTTTGCCCATCCGATTGGAAGTCGATTGAATTGATATAGGCGACACCTGACCCAACCATCGTCCGGACCAGGCTGCCATCAATCACCCGCCAGATCTTGATCGAACTGTCCCAGGAGCCGGAGGCTATAAGATCGCCGCGGGGCGAGAACTGCACTGACCTAACAACGCCCAGGTGACCGGTTAGGGTTCTGAGCAAAGTGCCATCGGATACCCGCCAGATCCGAACTGTTTGATCCCAACTGCCAGAGCAGAGGGTCTGCGAGTCGGGAGAGAAGGCGACCGTTTCGGCCCAACCAGTATGTCCGGTAAGTGTCCGCAGGAGCGTTCCCATGCCGCTGGAAGAAACGTCCCAGATCTTGATTGTTCTATCCTTGCTGGCCGAAGCGAGCTTTGTCCCGTCGGGCGAAAAAGCGACGCCAAAAACAAAGTCCTCATGCCCGCTCAAGGTTGCCACTCGCACGCCATCGGAAAGCCGCCAGACGATGGTCTCACCGTAACTACCGGCGGCTACCAGGGTGCCATTGGGGGAGATGGCAATCGACCAGGCAGTCAGTGAATCGATCGCGAGTTGATGGATGATTGTCCCATCCGAAACTCGCCAGATCTTAACCCGTTCATCCCCTATTAGAGCGAGCTGGTCGCCAGCCGAGGCTATGAATTGACCGTCGGGCGAATAGGCGATGGCGTTCACTCCGCCCAAGTCGCGGCCAAGGGTGCGGTAGAGGGATCCATCCGACATCCGCCACAGCTTGATGTTATCGTCACCGGAGTTACTTCCGGCGGCGAGGAACTGTCCGTCGGGAGATAGCGCCACAGTGGTTTGCGACCACATGCCGCCCCCCATCCATGCGATATTCGGTGTGCCCCCCACAAGCCGGGCCGGGACTCCCCCCTCAGGCGCGTCCTGGCCAAAGCTGGCCGAAATTCCGTGCAGGGAGATCGCCGAAAACAGAGCAACAAACCAAAGCGAATTCTTTCTCATAATCCGTTCCTCCCAGTTAGTTTCCTCCCTGACTAAGTATTCGCCATTGATAGCGGAACCAGGCGTAATTGGTCACCGAGGAAAACGTAACAAGACTGTTACGGAGAAATTCCATGTAGACGCCTCGCTGCGTCGAGGCGTCTTTCACGGCGACACAGCGCCGTGGCTACAGCGCAGTGCCTAACGCCTGACGTTTAGCGTTTAGTGAAGGAGTCTGGGGAGCACGTTGCCGATGAAATCGACCAGCTATCGCGGTGGCATTTTCCAACAATGCCTGGTCACGGCGCGAAGGCGTTGCGCGCCATGACGACCGTCGCATCTGTCCGGCCGAACCCAAACAGCCTTCCATCCGGCGAGAAGGCCACTGGGAGCTCGGGGAACATGCCCGTGCCGGTTTCGCGAGAATAACTCGCGAGCATAGAGCCATCCGAGACACGCCACTGCCGGATGAGAAACGTATAACCGGAAGCGGAGAGCACGGTCGCCCCGTCGGGAGAGAACGCCACCGACTGCAAGAACCCATTCGGATCAGCGTTGATAGTACGCAGTAACGCACCGTCTGAAACTCGCCAGAGTTGCAGATTGTTGCCGTATCCGTCTCCCGTAGAAGCAAGCGTTTGCCCGTCTGGTGAAAAGGCCAGGGAGGAGACGACATAGCCGTTGCCCGGAAAGGTCCTGATCACAGTGCCATCGGAGACCCGCCACAGCCGGATGGCAACATCACCGCCCGAAGCGATCATTTGCCCATCAGGAGAATAGGCCACGGCCCCAACCCAAAAACCATGTCCCCCAAGCGTGCGGAGCAGAGCGCCATCGGAGGCCCGCCAGATTTTGACCGCCTTATCGGCTCCGCCGGAAGCCAAGGTCAGGCCGTCGGGCGAATAATCGACGGCGAACGTGCCTCCGACGTGACCTGGCAGAATCCGAAGCGTTGTCCCATCGGACACGCGCCAAAGCCGGATGGTCGTCTCGAGCGTATCCGGCGGAGGCGATCCCACGCCCGAGGCAATAATCTGGCCGTCCGGAGAGAACGACAGGGTGTTAATCAGGTCGAGGTGGCCCGCGAGCGTGCTCAGCTCAGTACCATCGCTAACCCGCCACAGTTTGATCGTAGTTTCGTCTCCGCCTGAAGCGAAGAGGGTCCCATCCGGGGAAAAGTCGACAGCGCCCACGGGGGCCACATGGTGTCCAAACGCTCCCAGCAGCGCTCCATCATTCACTCGCCAGATTCGCGGATGACCATCATATGAGCCCGAGGCCAGCGTTTGTCCATTCGATGAGAATGAGACCCCGTTGACGTAGGCGACGCCTGCCGCACTCAGCGTCCGCATGAGGGTGCCGTCAAACACCCGCCAGATCTTGACCTTACTGTCCCAGGAGCCCGAGGCTATGAGATCGCCGCGGGGCGAGAACTTTACCGACCTAACCATGTCCTGGTGACCGGTGAGCGTCCGCAGCAAAGTGCCATCGGAGACTCGCCACATCCGAACTGTCATATCCCACGCGCCAGAGCACAGCGTCCGCCCGTCGGGAGAGAACGCAACAGTTTGGACATAATTGGTATGCCCCGTGAGTGTCCTCATGAGCGCTCCAAAGGGAACAGACCAGAGCTTGATCGTTCCATCCTTGCTGGCCGAAGCGATCATCTTCCCATCGGGCGAGAAAGCGACGCCAAAAACAAACTCTGTATGCCCGCGCAAGGTTTTCACTCTCACGCCATCGGAGATTCGCCAGACGGCAACCTCGTCGTTAAGACCAGCGGCTACCAAAGTGCCATCGGGGGAGACCGCAACCGACCAGGCTTGCTGGTAACCGGTCGGAATTTTACGGACGATGTGTCCATCCGAAACCCGCCAGATCTTAACCCCCGCATCCTCATAGCCAAAGATAGGGCCGCCAGCCGAAGCTATAAACTGACCGTCGGGCAAATAGGCGATGGCTTTCACCCCGCCCAAGTCGCGGCCAAGGGTGCGGAAAAGGGATCCATCCGAGACCCGCCACAACTTGATGTTATCGTCACCAGAGTCACTCCCGGCCGCGAGGAACTGGCCGTCCGGAGATAGCGCCACAGTGCTTTGCGACCACATCCCGCCTCCCATCCATGCAATATCCGGGGTGGGTGGCAAATTGGGGATCGGGGCTTCTCCCACGACGCCAGACACGTCCTGGGCAAAGCTGGCGGAGATCCCGTGCAGAGAGATCGCCGAGAACAGGGCCAAGAACCAAAGCGAGTTCCTTCTCATATTAGTTTCTCCTGACTAAGCGTTTGATATCAGTATAAGTATTCGGTCTCAATACGGGAGTCGGGCGTCATCGGTCACCGAAAATCACGTAACAGAACTGTTACGAAGAAAATAGGCCATGAGCAGGGTAGGAGGGAACTTCCTCCACGTATTTCCGTAGAACTCTCGACTAGCTAAGACGTTGGTCCACCCACTACCGAAATAACTAATATGGCTAAAACCACAAAGAGTCCTCCTGCTGCCACAGCTTTTGACCTCAACTCCGATCACGCGGCCAAGCCACCCCCAAAGCCACCAGCCAAGCGAGCGGCCAATCCGCCTCCGCCGTCAGCAGTTTTCCATGTCCAAGGACCGATGAGTACCTTTGGCGGCCCACATGACACCGGCATGAGCCCCTCAGAAGGACTGGCCCTCTTCGATCGTCCGGACCTGGTGGATCCCCGGCACAGGGATTTGTTCCTTCCCGCACAGCCGCCCGGAACTACCGGCCTCGGCCGTCGGCTTAATCCAGACAAGTTCTACCTGGCGTGCCGGTGGGACTATCACGTTACCAGTCGCTCTTTCTTGCGTAACACCGTTGCACAGGTTCAAAGCGTCAGTTCCGGCGTCGTTAAACAGGCCCGACCCGCGGATTGGGGCCCCAATCCGAGGACGGGGCGCGTGGCCGATTTGTCGCCCGGACTGGCGGCGGCGCTCGGTCTCGATACGGACGACGAAGTCATCATCACCATTCGTGGCGCAACGGCCGATTTCATCACCCGGGGAGCGGCAAAGGCCTTTGCCGGTGATAATTCCGAAACAACGGAGCCTCGCATCATCTCGACCTCGGAATGGGGCGCGCGACCTGCGACGGTCACCCATTTTCCAGAGCGGAGCGCGGCCGGAATAGTGGTGCATAACACTGAGAATGCCAATCGCGATGCTTTGACCGGGCCTGCTGAATTAGCCGTTGCGGTGAAGGTGGCACGCAGCATTCAAAATGGTCATTTCGCTCGTGGTTTTGCCGATACCGGCCAGCATTTCACGATCAGCCGTGGTGGGCTGATTCTCGAAGGACGGCATGGTTCGGTGGCAGCCGCGCGAGCGGGGCGAGTAGTAGCGGCCGCTCACGCCGTGAGCAGCGATGGCAGCGCTAACAGGACTTGGTTCGGAATCGAGCTCGAGGGGGATAACCGTCCGTCGGATCAGGTAACCAAACCGCAATATGCGGCGCTGGTGGAATTGTGCGCCTGGCTTACGAAATGGGCCGGGACTAAAGTTCTGCCGATCAAAGGCCATATGGACGTGCTCGCGGGACACACCGATTGTCCCGGCAAGTTTGAGGCTCGGTTGCCGAGGCTGCGAGAAGATGTCGCTACGAGGCGCGCGCAGCTGGGTTAAGGAACGACGGCAAAACGGACACCATCGTTAGGCCATCGCCACTAGCAGCAGGGCGACCGCCGTGGCCAGGACCAGAAGTGGTCCGGCCCAGACGATGGAGAGATAGAGCTGTTCCTGCACATATTTCCCGCACGCGCGCTGGACCAGATTGAACCGGAACAAGGTGATGATGAGGGCGGCCGCCACGCCCAGCACCAGATAGTTCAGCCCGAATAACCTGGTGACCGTGTTATCCGCGTCGCCGAGCATCGGATAAGCGGAGTTCACGGTGAAATTCAAGGCGATGACCGCGAACAATCCGCCGATGACGATGTTACTCAGTTCGAACGCTTCGATCTGAAATTCGCCGTTCTCGACCCGGTTCATGTAGATGGCCATCAGCGGGATGAGGAGCGAAGCGAACAAGGGAATGAAGATCGGGGCCATCGCCATGGTGAATCGCCGCCGGATTTGCAACTCGACCCATAAACGGGAGTGCAAGGACCCGTATAAACCGGGCAGTGGTGCCCGCCGGATGTTCGTTAACCCCAGCTCCCATCGATCCAGCTTCTGATCGGAGGCGGCCTCGCTAAAAACGAGATCGTCCTGGTGATAGTCGAGCGCGACCCGCTCCTGATCGTCGCCGCGCACGGCGATCTCAACGGCCAGCTTCTGTTGGTCGAACGGAAAGCGCTGCGGATCGAATGTAGTGGTGAATTTCGTGCTCGTGCGCCGCATCAATTCCACCCGGCCCTCGGGATATATCCGGAGCGAGGTGGCGCGAAAAGCCGGACTGCCGATCGTGTTCGCCAGCTCCACCCTGGGCACCCACATTCCAGCGAGCCGCGTTTCCGCCGCGGCGTCCCTGAAGCTTTGGAACGCGGAGCCGTCCTCTTTCGGATAAGCCAAACGCGCGTCGGTCCACCGGAGCCGCAAATCCACCGTGGCCGTGCACGATCCATCGTTTTCATCGATGGCCGCGATCTGTTCGAAGCGAAGTCCGGTGCGAACGATCACCGGCAATCCGCCGCCGAGCGGCAGCGAAGTCGCCGGCTCCGAAAAGGCCGTGACCGCAGGCAGCGCAAGGACCACCGCGGAGAGAAGGATCATCTTGATGCAGCGCGCTGCGGATTTCGCCATCATTTTTCTTTCTCGTCCGAAGCCCGGAGCCGCTCGTAGGTGGCGGCGAGGTCCCGCATCTCCTGACTGAGCGTCTCGGGCTGCTCGATCGCCTGGGACCGATCGCCTTCGGCGAGAGACGCGAATCGTTCGGTGATCATTTGCATCGGCCGCACCAGGAACCCGCGAATGACGACGAGAATTGCCACCGCCAACACCACAATGGCAAAAAGGGCGAGCAACGATTGCCAGACGAGCGAGCGGCCCGAGGCGGCGCGCGAGGCGCTGAAATCCTTGGCCACCGCGAGCAGGCCCAACGGTTCTCCCGCTGGATCACGGAGCGGCAGCACGAGGACTCCGTAAGTGATTCCGCGCAGTTTCCGAATGAATCCGTCGTCGGCCACGTTCATCACGTCTGCTTCCGTGGCCAGGTCCTTCATCAGCGCCCAATGCGTGGAATGAAACTTGATGAATTTTCCGCGGCGATTCTCTTCCGTGAGCACTTCGCCCGGCAGTCCGGTGGCAAACTTCCGGAGCGGCTCTTCCGCGATGAAAAGCGCGAGCTCCAATTGATAGGTCGCCTTCAGCCCGTCGAGGATCGGATTGAAATCCATGCCCACATCGAGGGATCCCGCATGTCCGCCCGCCAGATCAGCCATCGGCACCACGCCAAAAATCGCGGGCCCGGTCCGCGCTATCACCATTCCTTTGCGCGCCACTCGGTCGGCGTTGACCGCGACCACCATCGGACGAAATTTGCTCAGATCGTCACCGTGCTGCGTTGGCGCGTGCAGGCGCAGGAACGACACGGCTGTCGGAAGGTGAAACTGCATTTGATCCACCCCATACTTCGTTTTTTGGATCTCGAACATCGGTCCGCACTCAGCCAGCAACCGTTCCCGATCCCGTTTGGCGAAGAGGTCGCGCACTGACGGCAGATTGCCCACCATCTCCGCCCGCGCCATGGCCCGATCTTCCGCCGCCTTCAGGCTGGACCGCGCAATGGTCCGCATGAGGTCGAACTGATTTTCTTCGACCGCATTGGTTAGGTTATGGAAGAGCCGGTTCGAGAGAAAAGCCAGGGTGACGACGACCAGGACAACGATGCAGATCAGGATCTTCGGAGCGGCCCGGCGAAAAATCAGGTTCATCAATAAATTACTGGCTCTCCCACCACCACGCGAGGAGAGCCCCACGTTTAATCGCCCATTCTGGAAAAGAGAAGCGGGATCGGCCGGTTAGAATTTCGACCAGGGCCATCCCTCGTCCGAGGCTGAATTGTCATCTCCGCAGCCGGGAATCGAATCCAGGTTGATGGACAGCTCGATGAGTTTTCCGCGTTTGAAGATGTAGGTGTTGCGCAACACCCACCCGCTGACGCGATCGTCCATCTGGACTTTTTTGTAGAGCGCGCACCAATATTCATTGTCCTGGCCGCGAACCGCGGAGCGGCTCGGAGCCCCGAGCTTGCTCACGACTTCTTCCCGGCTCATGCCGATGCGAATCCCATTCCTCGTGGAGAGATCGAGCTTCCGCTCTTCGATCTTGGACCCAGCGGAATTCTCCGGTTTGCGTCCGAAACGCGCGACTTCGAACCCCGATTCGGTGACCATCCGCCGGTCCCTGGTCAGCGTGATGTGGGTGTGGGCGCCGTCGCAGTCCATCGATTTGTAAAGGTAGTAGCCGGTTTCAGGATCGTGCCAGCAACCGTAGGTAATCGTGCGACTCTCCGCCGACATTCCAGCCGCCGCGACGGTGAATTGAGACGGCCAGGCAGCCAGGAGAAGAACAAAAGTTCCGAGCATTGAGAGCATGACCGCGAGCATGGCAACGGACCGATACGGCGTCAATCACCCGGGCACCGCTCCCTAACTGTTCTCAAACTGTCTTTCTGGATTGGATCGGATCGTGGGGTATCGGTCTCGCTCTCAATTTTTCCTGATGAATCCACTAAGACGACTAGTCGGCCAGGCACTCAGTAGCTTTTCCCAGTCAGCGCGCCCGTTTTCGGGCACGTGCGCTGCTAGATCAGGGGCTATGAGGCTTCTCCATCTCAGCGTTCCTATCGTGGTCGTAACCGCGGCTGTTCTCTCCCCACCGCCGGCGACGGCGGCGCCCTCCATCGTCGTAAGCGTCCCCGATCAAACGCTCGCCCTGGTCGACAAAGGCGTCGTCACCGCACGCTTCCCGGTCTCCACCTCCAAGTTCGGCCTGGGCGACAGACCGAATAGCTATGCCACCCCGCTCGGTTCGATGGAGATCGCTTCCAAGATCGGCGGGAACGCTCCCATTGGCGCGGTCTTTAAGTCCCGGAAATTGACCGGCGAAATCCTGCCGCCGAATGCACGCGGGCGCGACCCGATCGTGACCCGGATCCTGTGGCTGCGCGGTCTGGAAAAAGGGAATGCCCGCGCGTTTTCGCGAAACATTTACATCCATGGCACGCCGGTCGAAAAGCTCATCGGGCGCCCGGTCAGTTACGGATGCATTCGGATGCGTTCGCGCGATGTGGCGAGTCTCTTCGGTGCGGTCAGCGTCCGCACCAAGGTAGCCGTGCTGAACACGCGGCTGAATCGCGCGGTGGCGCAAGCGACTTTGCAATCGAACGCCGGCGGAGTCAGGCTGGCCGCAAAGTCGCAATCCAGGCGGTCCGGTTAATCACTCGCGGCTCACAGTCCCGGACTTTTTAGGCAAACGGTCCGCCGCAGCGTCGGCAAAAAGGGGCGCAGACTAATAGCGCGACTGCCACTGGGCGACCGGCATTCGTGCTTCGATAATGCTATTAGGGCGGAAGCGCCATCGCTTTAGCCACGTCACGGCGCGCGCATCCAGTTCGGCATGGCCGAGTCCCCGGAGCGGCTTTACGTCGAAGACCGTCCCATCCGGCCGCACGAGAAGCAGGAACATCGAGGCGTGCGCGTTCTCGTAGCTGACGCCTCCTTTCCATACATCCCCGGGGGGCTCGTAGACGACATAATTATTGAAGGCCATTCCGGAAATGGTTTCTCCCCGGGTAGTCTTGACGGAATAAAGCGAGAGGAGGTTGGCCATCCCGGCGGAAGCATCGAATCGGATCGAGAGCGCAATGCCGATGCCGGCCGCGTCAGGCCGCATCACAATCATGGCTCCCTGGCCGCGCTGGATTTTGTCCAGTCTCACGTATCCGTGCGGGCTGCTGATCTTCGTTTCGTTTGTAATATGGAAGAGGAAACTTTTGCCGTTCGACCTGATCGTGATCGTCTTGGCGGCGAGGTTGATCGCCTTCACTTCTCCGTAAAAGGTATGGAGCGGGCCCGAAGCAGCGGCCGTCACCGAAGCGAAGCCAGGAGTGAGAAAGCTCAAGACAAAAACGGCGAGAATGAACCGAGCGCGCATCCTCCAGTTTTGAGAAAGCGGAGGGATCAACGCAAACATAATCGGGAGCCATGACTGCTTTGGTAAATTTCAAACGCGATTTGCGGGAAAGAGCGTTGAGGCGTAAGCTCGGGCATGAAGATCATTGGCACATTCGGCGTCGTGGTGATCGCGAGTATTGCTTTGCTGCAACCGGCGGAAGGCCGCCAGCGAGGCGGCGGAGGAGGAGGACGCTCATTCTCGTCCGGTCACAGTTTTTCTTCCGGGTCAGCCCGGCATTTTTCCGGCGGCTCGAGAAACTTTTCGAGTGCCAACGCGCGCTCCTATCGCTCGGCCCCGCGCTATTCCTCGCAGCGGTCGTACCGAAACAGCGCTCACTTTCGTTCCAACTCATCCCGGCGTTCCTCGTCGCAGGCGGCATTGCGCAACAGGTCCGCTCAGCCGCGGTTCGCGGCCAATCGCACAGCCGAGTTTGACCGGAGGACCTCCGACTCGAATGCGCGGCTCGCGCCTAACCGCAGGGGCGCGCTTCGTACCGCCGATTTCAATAACAGTGGGCAACGCGTCGTAGGGAACCACACGCGAAACTGGAGCCGGAATCGCGATCATAATTGGCGCGGTAACCGGTGCCGTTGGCACAACAACAACTGGGTGATCATTGGTCCCTGGTACCCGTGGGGATGGGGATACGGATATGGCTATTACCCTTACGCGTCGTACTATTATGACGACCGCTATTACGATGATTACTACGCCTCGAACGAATACCCGCAATCCGAATACGGCGATGTCGAGGTAGACTTCAATGTCAGCGAGATCCAGTCGGCCCTGGCCCGGGCGGGATATTACGATGGGGCGATCGACGGCAGTCTCGGTCCGGCGACTCGAAACGCTCTGCGGCGGTACCAACGGGACCGCGGCTTGAGCGTCACCGGCCGGATCGATCGATCGGTCGTCGAAGCGCTGCGGCTGCGGTAACTTCGCGCGCCGAAGCGCGTCGCATTCATCGAAGCGTTAGTCGAGGAGGCAAAGGATCGGGGCTTTATCGCGGCGCCGGGATCTTTGCCCACGAGTTTCCCATTCGCCACGTAGTCGATCGGCTGAAAAAGCTCGACCTGGCGTGGATTCACCCAATGCACGGTGGATCGTTCGAGCGCGCCGCCTTCGGCAAGTACGCGGCGGCGCTTCGCGAGAAAGAATTTGCCTACCACGGGATGCTGCTCGGCCGCGAAATCGCGAAGGTCGCGCCGATGTGAGTGGACCGCGGCCGTCCCCTTAGGCGAACGGTTTCCCGCAGCGGCGGCAAAAACGGGCGGCGCGATCCGATTCCAGCGTCTCGCAATTCGCGCAAACGCGGGCGTCCCGGGCTTTCGCCGCATGCCGGAGCTCCATGGAAAAGATACCGGTCGGAACAGCGATGACGCCGTAGCCCATGATCATGAGGAAGCTGGCCATGAATTGACCGAACGGGGTTTGCGGGGTGATGTCGCCGTAACCGACTGTGGTAAGCGTGACGATCGCCCAATAAACGCTGGAAGGAATGCTGGTGAAACCGTTGGCCTCCCCTTCGATCAGGTACATGAGCGTGCCCATCACGATCACGATCGCAAGGACAACGAAAATGAAGACCATGATTTTGCGCCGGCTGGCGCGGAGCGCGGTGACGAGGGTGTCGGTTTCCTCGAGGAAATGGGCGAGTTTGAGGACGCGGAAGACACGGAGGAGCCGCAGGACGCGAACGACCATCACGTAGTTGGTGGAGGCAAAGAGATTGACGTAGCTGGGCAGGATGGCGAGCAGATCGACCACGCCATAAAAGCTCCAGGCATATTGCCAGGCCCGGCGCACACAGAGCAGGCGGGCGATGTACTCGAGCGTGAAGAGCCCGGTGAAGATCCATTCCAGGTTGCGCAGCAAGACCCCGTGTTCGGTTTGAATCGACTTCACGCTCTCGAGCATGACCACGGTGACGCTGAGTCCGATCGCCACCAGCAGGCTGACATCGAACGCTTTGCCGCCCGGCGTGTTACTCTCGAAAATGATGGCGTAAAGCCGGCGTTTCCAGGCGGCCTGATCGTCGGTGGGACGATCCTTCGCAGGGAGTTGGCGTATCTTCATGCGATAATGAAATCGAATGGCTGATTTGTCTGGGATGGTTCTGCGCCGCGCGTGCGACGCTGCCTTCTACCAAATTCGAACGCGATCCGCCGGAGCAAGGTAAAGTTTCTCGCCCGGCTTCACGCCATACGCCTCGTACCAGGGATCGAGATTGCGGACGGTCTGCGCGCGCTCGCGGGCCGGGGCGTGGCCGTCCGTGACGATCTGCTGGCGAAGCGCGGCCTCGCGCACCTTGTGCCGCCAGGCCTGCGCGAAAGCGAGAAAGAAGCGCTGATCGCCGGTGAGCCCGTCGACCACGGGCAACGGTTTGCCTTGGAGCGACATCTTGTATCCATCGTAGGCTGCGGCCAGACCGGCGACGTCGGCGATATTCTCGCCGAGCGTTTGCTCGCCGGGGATGTGCACGCCGGGCAACACCTCATAGGCGCTGTATTGATCGACGAGCCGCTTTCCCGCTTCCTTGAAATGCGCCAGGTCTTCGGGCGTCCACCAATTCTCGAGCTTCCCCGCGGCGTTGAATTCGGCGCCGGTGTTGTCGAAGCTGTGGCTGATTTCGTGGCCGATGATGGCGCCGATCGCGCCGTAATTCGCCGCGGCGTCGGCCTTGGGATCGAAGTAGGGCGCTTCGAGGATCGCGGCCGGAAAGTTGAGCGCGTTCTGGAGCGGCAGGTTCAAGGCATTAACCGTCTGCGGCGTCATCCACCATTCGTTGCGATCGATGGGTTTCCCGAACTTCGCAATCTGATGCCGATACTCCCACTCGCTCGCGCGCCATGCGTTGCCGACCGGATCGTCCGGGCGAATGACGAGACCCTTGTAGTCGCGCCACGTTTCCGGATAGCCCACGCCGACTCGCAGCGTCTTGAGCTTCGCCTTGGCCTGCGCTTTGGTGGCCGGCGCCATCCAATCGAGCGCCTCCACCCGCCGTTCGAACGCGGTCACGAGATTTTTCACCATCCCTTGCAGCTCGGTCTTGGACGACGCCGGGAAATATTTTGCGACGTAGATCTTGCCGATCGCATCGCCCAGGTCGGCGTTGGTTTGGGCGATCGCGCGTTTCCAGCGGTCGCGCTGCTGCGGCGTTCCCTGGAGTGTTTTGCCGTAGAAACCGAAGCGGAGGTCGTCGTAGGCTTTAGGGAGAAAACTCGCGCTTTGGTTGAGCGTGTGGAAGGTCATCCAATCCTTCCAGGCCTCGAGCGGCTCGCTGCCGACCAGCGCGGAGAGACCTTTGGTCGCGCCCGGTTGCCAGATGATGAAGATGGGCTGCTTGTCGAGCCCGGCGGCGCTCAGATAAGTTTTCCACTCGAGTCCCGGTGCTTCGGAAGAGAGCTGGGCGACGCTCCATGAATTGTTCGCCTTGTGCACGTCCTGGCTCGTCGTTTGATCGAGATGCGCCGCGGCAATCTTGAGTTCCAGCGCCATGATCCGCTCCACTTGCGCCGCGGGCTCGCTCTGGCCGGCCAGTTTCAGCAACTCGCCGAGGTAGACCTGGTAAGCTTCGCGGAGTTTCGCCATCTCCGGTTTGTCGGAGACGTAATACTCCCGGTCGGGCATGCCGAGCCCGCCCTGCAAAAGGTACGGAACAGTGCGCGATGGATCGCCCAGCGCTTGGGTGACGAAGAGGCCGAACAGGTTTTCGGTCCAAAATTCAGTGGCGTTGAGCGGATCGGTATCGGCGCGAAGCTGCTGGCCCAGCGCGCGGGCGAGGTCGGTCTTCGATTTGATTCCCGTGATTTTGGCGAGCCTCTCCTGAAGCGGCGCAAGGCCGCGCTTCTCGATGCCCTCGGTATCCATGAAAGCCGCGTAATAGTCCGCGATCATCCGCTGCGGCGTACCCACCGCAGGTTTACCGGCACCCGCTTCGCGGACCAAGTCCGCGTTGCGCTTCTCCGCCTTCTGAAAGACCTCGAAGCCCACGCCGGTGCTGGAACGATCGGCCGGAATTTCGGTCGTCTTGCGCCAGCCGCCATTGGCATATTCGTCGAAGTCGTCGCCCGGTTTTACGGCGACGTCGCGCAAGGCGAGGTCGACCCCTACCGTCTTGGCTGGAGGTGGTGTGGGCGAAGCGGCGGATAACAGCGGGGCCGCTAATCCCATCAACGCGATCGATCCAAGGACTTGCATCTTCATGCCGCCAGATTGGCCGATCTGCCTTTAAAAAAACAAGCCTGATATCACCCGGCAAAGTACCGACTGAGAGCGCCTTTGCGTCCTTCTACGTAACCGTCCTGCCATTGATCCGTCGTTTCCAGGAAACCGGACCACGATTTCTTACCCTTTTTCTTTCGCTCAGTCTCGATCGCCCGAAAGCGGTAGTGATCGTAAACATCGAGGATATGGACGGAGTAGGCGGCGGCGAGTTCCATGTCGCCCGTGACGATCAACATGTTTTCGTCGTTCGAATACGATGCTTTATAACCCAGATTGTGACTACCCAGAATCACCGTGCAATCCGGTGAGCGCGGATCGATCACCACCAACTTGTCGTGAATGATGGCTCCGATTCCTCCCTTGGCCGTTAACTGTTCGGCCCCCAGATCGCCTAACATCATGCGGTCGTCGACCCGCGAGGCCCGGACAATGGAGACGTTTCCGTTTTCGTTGTCGTAGGTTGCCGGCGAGTTACCTTCCTCTAGGATTTCGCCTGCCTCGTCCTTTTTCGTCGGAACGTAATTGGGCATCGCCTGTGAACTGGACACAGCGCCAGTGACTAACAGAGAAGGATCCTTGTCCCCGATGTCGATGGCTTCGCCGATAATGCAATCGCGTCCAGACTGACCCGGATAAAAGGCGAGAAAGAGAATCGCCTCCTTGGCCATGCGCATGCGGTGATAAACTTCGGCCAGATCTGGCGGCACCGGGGTGGGTGTCGTTTTGGAAGTCGGCTTCTTTCGTTCGGGTCGATTGGGGGAGAACCAAACTTTTACTTTGGCGCCGTTGCCCAGGGTAAACTCCGATCCCACGGCGTTTTCCTCCCGGAATTTCTGGCTTTGCCGGCTGGCACTCATGGACGTTTCAAGGGGAGCCGGCAGCGGCAATTCGTCTTCCTTCATCCGCTCCCAGTAGCGGAGAAATTCGGCCGCGATGGCATCGTCCTCGACGAGGAGTGCGTTGTTGGTCTGGCCCGCAATCCCCGTCGATGTCCAGTTCGTGCTGCCGGTGAAGACCGAGCGTGGTCCGCCGCCGGGGGGCACATGGACGACGAATTTGTTATGCCCGATATGGATGCTGTTATTGAACATTCGATGCTGGATATCCGCCCCGGCCACGACGAGCGCGTCGCGGGCTTCTTTGTTTCTCGCGTCCCATTTGCCGTCATCGCCTGCAGCCGTGTTGGAAAGAATGACGTGAATCCGGGCGGCATTGGCGACGAGAAGCTCCTCCAATTCCTTGTCCTCGAGTTCGTAGAGGCCCACAAAAAACTCTCCTGGGCGCTCGAAGAGTTCCCGGATGAGAGGGATTACATCTCCCGCGAGATATTTGCGATGAGGGTCTTTCGGATCCGAGATTTTATTGATCAGCTCATTCTTTTCGATGACACCGTCCGCATTAAGGACATTGCGCAGCCACTGAGCCGCGAGGATGCCATTGGTAAAAGTGGAGCGGAAGGATCCGCGTCTCGACGTGACGCGAACGTCATTGCTGGCCGTGGCAGGCGCCAGATAGCCCAACGGTCGCGCGTCACCTTCGTAAGCGCGCACTTTCTCCCACACCGCTTTGCCCGCGGCATTTAGGAGGGGCTTACCTTCACTGTCACGCTTCATGACGTATTGCTGTTCCAGTTTTGGATCGAGCGGAACAGGGTCCAGTCCCGGACGTAGATCGCCTACGGGCCGAATTTCATAACGAACAAAAACCTCATCTGGCCGCCTCTCCATGCCATCGCGCTTTTTGCGCAAGGTGAGGTCGCGCCAGGCCAATTTTTGGACAGGCCAGACGCCGGTGTCCTGTGGAAGCCAATGCGGGTTGCGCTGTCCCTTGAACGCAACCCAGGTTGCGCATTTCCGGCGATCCTCTGCGCCATCGGCGCGGAGCGCCACGGAACCATCGTCGTTCAGGTAAACACGGGTGACCTCGAAACCCAGACAACCTTCTATCTTAGCGTCGATGTCCCAGGCCACGTAGGCCACTTCGTTGTTTGCCCAGGCACGAGCAGTGGTAATAGAACTCATAAGGGGGTGTTCTCCGGGGTGGGGTTAATCTGGCGGTCAAATTCTCTCTCGAGATTAAAGGAATCGGAAACCAGCCGGCGAGCACTAAATGTCTCCAGGTCCCTAGGTCGCGTGGCGCCGGAAGTCGCCTGTTGCAACCGTTCCAGCTCTCCGGCAATATGAGCAGCGTCATCTCATGGCTCGAAAGACCGCGAAGAAACAGTTCCCGGCTCGCCGCAAATTTAATCTTCGGCGCGATGCGACTGTTGCTTCGGGACAACGGGAGATCGAACGGGTATTTGGGTTACCGGAAGGGAGCGTCCGTCTTCATTTACCGAGTGGACGCCCCGCCCGGGCGGACAAGAGCATCGACGCTTTGCTGGACGGCTACGCTCGCCGTTAACGCGACACTCCTAGCCCACGCCTCTCGCTGCAACCGAGTTGAAACAAGCCGCGTCTCACTTGTTCCCTCGGCGCATTAAGGCACCGGATCGAGCGCGACGGTAATTTCCCACACGTCGGAGTTGTCGACGGTCTTTACGCGTTGCGCATCGTAAATCCATTCCCACTGTGCCTTGGGCTGGTAGCCGCTCGCGAAGGCCTTGAGCAGCTTGCCGTTGTCCCAATCATTCAGCGGCGTAAAGGATGAGTCGGCGGTCCAGTTGAACTCGAAGACTCCGGGCGTGCCGGTGGCAACGACCGTGCGTTCCTGGCCGCCCATAGGACCGGGATTCGGGCGGTTCCAAATGCGCAAGGTGGCGTCGGGAATCGGCTGGCCGCTATTCGCGTCCACGACGCTGATGCGGATCCGCGACAGATCGGGAAGTGTGCTGCGTGTAGAGGAGGACAAACTGTTGCGGTAGCAGCCGTCGATGATGCCGCGGCTGGTGGCTGAGAAATGCACGGCATCGAGCAGCGCCGGCAGCGT
>DASZDO010000002.1:0-36724 GCA_035941955.1 Chthoniobacterales bacterium | reverse complement strand
CTCTACGTCACGCATGACGACCCGAACACGGGCACGAGCATGAACCTCTACACGCGGAATGTGACCACTGGAGCCCAGACGCTTCTTGGCGCCTATCCAGCCGGAACGTTCGTGGCGGATATATCGGTATTTATCCCGGCTGGAGCATCAACACCGACACCAACTCCGACTGCGACTCCGACTGCGACTCCAACGGCGACTCCAACGGCGACGGCTACTCCGTCAGCTACCGCGTCACCATCAGCGACCGCGTCAGCAACAGCTACGGCTACAGCGACACCAACAGCTACGGCCTCACCCACGGCGACGGTTTCACCGACAGTGCCACCGACGCCTTCGCCGACAGCGACCGCGTCCCCAACGGCGAGCCCGTCGGCCACGCCAGGGTGCAGTCCTGTGACCGTGAGCTATACCGGCGCGCCGGTCGCTATCCCGGATAACAACACGACCGGTGTGAACCTGGTTGTGGCGGTAGCCGGAGTTGGAACGATTACAGACCTCGACTTCCGCTTCGAGGGAACGGTCTCGAGTCCCGATCCGCTCTCGACCACCGTGGGTGTGAACCACTCATGGGTCGGAGATATGATCTTCCGGCTCACTTCGCCTGGCGGGACCACAGTCACCTTCTACGACCGGCCAGGCGTGCCGGCATCGACCTTTGGTTGCAGCAGCAACAATCTGTTTGCTCTGACCCTGGACGATGAGGCTGGATCCGCTCTGGAAGGTCAGTGTCCCGGCGGCACCGATGCCGGCCCACTAACCGGCAGCTTCACGCCAAACAATCCGTTGTCGGCCTTTGACGGCCAGAATCCAAATGGAAACTGGACGTTGACGGCGATCGACGCTGCGGGTGGCGATGTCGGAACGGTGCGAGCCTTCTCGCTCATCTTCGGTGGAGCATGCGGGACCCCGTCCCCAACCCCGACGGGGACTCCGAGCACTCCA
Source organism: Chthoniobacterales bacterium (assembly GCA_035941955.1). GTDB lineage: Bacteria > Verrucomicrobiota > Verrucomicrobiia > Chthoniobacterales > UBA10450 > AV80. The sequence goes on along the minus strand of DASZDO010000002.1, from coordinate 35,779 downwards.
ACGCCAACACCAACGATTACTCCGAGCACTCCGACACCTACGCCAACGGTGACTCCGACGTGTCCTCCAGTCATAACCCATTCCACGAGCCAGGCGATCACACCGCTGAACTCAGTCTCGTGCAATAATGGGGTGGGCCATACGGACAACAGTTACTGGAGAGCGTTCAACATGGGGACCTTCGTCGGCGGAGCGCAATACAACGTCACCTCGGTCTCCTTCGGAGTGGAAGAAGCGACCGGAGCAGGCGGGACGCAGCCGGTAACGGTGCGTCTGCATATCAACAGCGGCGCACCATTCCCTGGCGGGACACGGAACCTGCTCGCGACAACTACGTTCCAAGTGCCGGATAGCGCCTCGGGAACAGTCCTGAGCGTGCCCTTGGTGGCAACGGTGCCAGCGGGGACTTCCGAGCTGGTGATGGAACTCTTTACGCCGGACGGACAAGCCGCGGGGAACCTGTTCTTCGTGGGATCGAATGCGGCGCCGGAGACTGGCCCGAGCTATCTGAGTGCGGCCGCGTGCGGGATTACGACGCCGACGACGACAGCGGCCATCGGCTTCCCGAACATGCACATCGTGTTCAACGTCCTTGGGAGCTGCGGCGGCCCGAGCCCAACGCCGTCAACTCCGACGCCGACACCGACCGCTACGGTTTCACCAACGGCTACACCGACGGCCACTATATCGCCCACGATACCACCGGTGAGCCCGACGCCAACACCGAGCGCGACTCCGGCGAGTCCGACACCAACACCAAGTGCATCGCCGAGTGCGAGTCCAAGTGCGACTCCGCCCTCGAAGGCGATCAACCTGTCGACTCGGATGCTCGTTCAGACGGGCGATAACGTGGGCATCGGCGGCTTCATCATTACCGGGACCGCTCCGAAGGAGGTAATCATCCGGGCTATCGGACCGTCGTTGATCCACTTCGATGTTCCGAATTTCCTGGCCGATCCAGTGCTCGAACTGCACGGTCCGACCGGATTCACCACGATCACGAACAACAACTGGAGAGATACCCAGGAGGCTGAGATCCAGGCGACTGGCATCCCGCCGACGAACGATCTCGAATCCGCGATCCTGGCGACGCTCGATCCGGGCGCGTATACCGCGATCGTGAGAGGCAATGGCAACACCACCGGTGTGGCCTTGGTGGAAGTCTACGATCTCGACCAGGCAGCGGACTCGAAACTGGCCAACCTGGCCACGCGCGCCTTCGTCAGCACCGGTGACAACATCGTGATCGCGGGCTTCCTGCTCAGCGGCGAGGCCAACGGTATCGATGGCCTCGGCGGCTCCGAGGACGACCGAGTCATCGTGCGAGGCATCGGGCCGAGCCTGGCCCCGGCCATATTGCCGGCCAGCGCAGTGCTGGCCAATCCGACGCTGGAGTTGCGCGACGCCAATGGAACACTCATCCTGGCGAACAACGATTGGCAGGACAACGCGGCCCAAGCCGCCGAGATCATTGCCGCGGGTCTGGCGCCGTCCAACGACCTCGAGTCTGCCATAGCTGCGACACTGCCACCGGGCCTTTACACCGGCCTGCTCTCCGGACTGAACAACGGCACTGGCATCGGCGTGGTTGAAATCTACGACCGCGGGGCTGCCCCTCCCGGCCCCTAAGGTATCACTTCCGTCCCCGCGTTGTGTCTGCCTCTCCCTGGTGAGAGGCAGACCCCCGCGGCCGGCGCGGCAAACTGTAGGGGGGTAGCACCCGCCCGACAGAAGAAGACGCGAAACGCGTGCGCTACCCGAGCATGATCAATCCGCGGAATCCGCGATCCAACTTCCGCCGCCGCCGCCCGATCGGAAAACTCGATCGCGTCCTTTCATTACAAATTTGTAATTGTCAGTCTTGACGCTTTTCAGCCGCTTTCTTACGAGACTCATTTACGCCATCACCAAAATTAATCTCGACAGAGTCTGCTATCCCACTAAGATCAAATCCGATCACGTCGCCCGACGTTCTCACGAATTCGGCCGGCACTGAAAGCCAGTGGCCGGACCTTCGCTGGATTCACGGTTAGCAACTCGCCATCATCAGGCACCAACCCAAGCGCAATATGAAAATAAGATTCTCGAAAAAGATACGAGCATTGCTGGCCGTGGCGGCAACCTTCGTTCTGTCATTTGCCACCACAGCTTTTGGCCAAACTGCCCACCAGCCTAACGAAAGGATGTGGGAAGATATTGACGGCCGCTCTCTGGATCCAGTGGCACAGCGTCTGATCGTTCCGATGGCATATCGGACGGTGCGATTGAACCAGGCGGCCCTGGCGCGGGCGTTGCAGGGCGCTCCGATGGAATTCACCAGGGAAGCAACCGAGCATCCCGCCATCATCTCTCTGCCCATGCCTGATGGGACGATGGCCCGGTTTCGCTTCGAGGAATCTCCGGTCATGGAGCCGGGTCTGGCCGCTAGATTTCCCGGGTTCAAAACCTATCGCGCCCAGGGCATCGACGATCCGGCCGCCACTTCGCGCTTCGATTGGCTGCCGACAGGATTTCACGCCATCATCCTGGCTCCTTCGGGCACGGTGCTGATCGACCCTTACGCCGCGAACAATACGACGGACTACATCGCTTATTGGAAAAAGGATGCGGCAAATACCCGCGGGCAATTCGAGTGTGGCTTCATTGATGAGTCCGAATTGTCCCGGTTGCCTGGTCGTGACGTTGTGCCCGCTGTCACTTCCGGCACCCAGCTGCGGAGTTATCGCTTGGCCCTGGCCGCGACCAACGAATACACCGTCGCCGTGGGCAGCAATACCGTAGCCGGCGCCTTGGCGGCGGAGGTCCTGATCATGAATCGGGTCAACGGCGTGTACGAAAAGGATCTGGCCATTCACATGAACATTGTGGCCAACAACGATCTCATTACCTACGCCGCTGATAATCTCAGTTGTGGCGGGCCTTGCACCGCCGCGAACGATCCTTACACCAACAACAATGGCGGCACGATGTTGGGCCAAAACCAAACCAACCTCGATACCGTTATCGGCGCCGCCAACTACGACATAGGGCACGTTTTCAGTACAGGTGGCGGTGGTGTCGCGAGCCTGGGCGTTCCTTGCCGCGCCGGTAACAAGGCGCGCGGCGTTACAGGCTTGTCGAACCCGACAGGAGACGCGTTTGCCATCGATTACGTCGCGCACGAAATGGGACATCAATGGGGCGCGAACCATACCTTCAACGGCGCCACGAGTAACTGCTCGGGCGGCAACCGATCGGCTGGGTCGGCCTATGAGCCGGGCAGCGGCATTACCATCATGGCTTATGCGGGAATTTGCGGGAACCAGAACCTGGCGGCCCATAGCATCGACACCTTCCACGTTAAGAGTCTCGAAGCGATCGTCGCGTACAGCCAAAGCGGCTCCGGCAACGGTTGCGCGGTCACGACCGCGACCGGCAACACCCCGCCGGCCGTGACCGGGCCCGGAAACTTCACCATACCGAAAACCACGCCTTTCCTCCTGACTGCCGTGGCGTCGGACGTGAATGGCGATTCAATCACCTACGACTGGCAAGAGTATGACCTCGGCGCTTCAACGACGGCCGTTCCTAATACCGATGCCGATGGCCAGCCCCGGCCGATTTTCCGCCCCTATTTGCCAACGGTTGGAGGAACCAGAACCTATCCCTCTTTGCAGTACATTTTGAACAACGCCAACGTCCCGCCAGCAACCACCAGTGGATTTTTGACGGGCGAACTGCTGCCGGCTATTTCCCGGGCCATGACCTTTCAGGTAGTCGCGCGCGACAATCGCGCCAACGCCGGCGGCATTAACACCGCCACCTCCATCGTGACTATTGTCGGCGCCGCCGGGCCATTCGGGGTCACCGCGCCCAATACGAATATCAGCATTCAGCGGCTGACGAATTACAATGTCACCTGGGACGTCAGCGGCACGACGGCCGCGCCGATCAATGCGGCCAACGTCAAGATCTCTCTCTCGACCGATGGTGGGACCACCTTTCCGACTGTCCTGGCCGCGAGCACGGCGAACGATGGCTCCGAATCAGTCCTTATTCCCGACATGCTGACGACGACCGGGCGAATGAAAATCGAAGCAGTGGGCAACATTTTCTTCGATATCTCGAACACGGATTTCAGCATTATCGCCACCGCCCCGACTCCGGAGCCCACGGTAACGCCGACACCGGGGATAACGCCGACCCCGACTCCAACACCCACATCATCACCGACACCGCCCGTCTCAACTCCCACGCCGACACCCACTCCACCCAACCCCACGCCAACACCAACGCCGACCCCAACTCCAACAGCGACACCGCCGCCGACCCCAACCCCAACCCCGAGTCCGGCTCCGGCCGCGCAGGCCATAAACCTTTCGACGCGGATGCGAGTTCAGACCGGTGAGAATGTGGGCATCGGTGGGTTTATCATTACGGGAAGCGCCACTAAACATGTGCTCATCCGGGCCATCGGTCCTTCGTTGACCCAATTTGGTGTTCCCAACGCGCTGGCCAACCCGGTGCTGGAACTGCACGGTCCCGACTCATTTGTTACCATTACAAACGACAACTGGAGAGAGGACCCGGTGCAGGAGGCCCTGATCGAGGCGACGGGCATTCCACCCACGGACGATCTCGAATCGGCGATCGAGGCGAGGCTGGTTCCAGGAGCATATACCGCGATTGTCAGCGGCAACGGCAACACCACGGGCGTGGCCTTGGTGGAAGTTTACGACCTCAACGCGGAAGGTGCCTCGAGACTGGCCAACCTGAGTACACGGGCCTTTGTCAACACCGGCGACAGCATCGTTATCGCGGGCTTTCTGCTCAGCAACAATGGTCCTTCGGACCGAGTCGTAGTGCGCGGTATCGGTCCCAGTTTGGCGGCCTTGGGGGTCTCGAACGCTCTGGCAGATCCAACGCTGGAGCTGCGCGATGGCAACGGCGCGCTTCTGATCGCGAATAACGATTGGGAGGAAGACGCGGTCCAGGCGGCGGAACTGACCGCCGCGGGTCTCGCGCCTACGAACCCGTTGGAGTCTGGCATAGCAGCGACGCTGCCACCTGGCCTTTACACGGCGCTGCTCGCGGGATTGAACAACGGCATCGGCATCGGTGTGATTGAAGTCTACGACCGCGGAGCGCCATAACGCGCGCCGGGTCGGAAGCCAGGTTCTCTCTTCTGTAGGCCGTAGATTAGAGCGGTTTAAGTTTTGTGTAGCCGATCGGATGTCCCGGAGGGACGTTGGAAATTAGCCGGTGGCGTCAGCCACCGGGCTCATCGTTTACGCGAACAATCCGGTGGTTGGGCACCACCGGCTAATATCCGATGTCCCTCCGGGACAATCAGCAGCAATGCTTTTCTTTAAACCGCTCTAGCCCAAAGGACCAGATGACGCCGAGGCAAGCCCTTAGCTTTGTAAAGACGAACGGCATAGTGCTCGAATCCGCGCGGGGACCCGTCCCGAGTCTGGCCGAGACGATCGCCGGGAAGGCGATTCGCGGCAGTTGGTGGGCGCACCCAAAGGGGAAGACTATCTTCGCCTGTTCGCGGGCGATACGGAATTCGAAGGACGTTCTCATCTGCCGTCTTGTTGAAGGCAAGGTGACTTATGTGCACCGCCGGCTCTGGCCCGCGCTAGCGCGCCTTTCGGAACGATTTCTTCCCGCTCGGATCGCTGCAATCAGAGAAGTCCATTCGGCCACGGGCGCCCACCGAATCGAGGCCGTGGCTTTTCCAAAGTGGGTCCCTTCTGAAGAAATGCGGAAGGGAGTCAAATTATCCGTTGAGCAAGCCGCCGCCCTTTTGGAAAGCGCCGGGATGGGATAATTGCCGCCATCACAGTTGCGAGCGAAACGGGACCATTAGCCACTCGGTTGTGCGTTCCCAGAGCGACCGTTTCTTGAATTGTTCGTAGGTGTATTCTTTCGATTTCTCCAAGTCTTTTTCGAATACCGCTTCCATTTCGCGGCCAAACTTTTCGTCGTAAACGACGACATCCAGCTCTTCATTGATCTCGGACGAACGGGCGTCCAGGTTCGAAGTTCCGATCATGGAAAACATGCCGTCCACCACCATGGTTTTGGCGTGGATCATGGTTGGTTGATATTCGAAAATCTTTACTCCGCCCTTGAGCATCCGGCCGTAGGCGGTGCGCCCGGCTGATTGGGTGTGGGGCTGATCGTTATGGGGCCCCGGCAGAAGGAGACGCACATCCACTTTTCGCTCCACCGCTTGCACGAGCAATTCGACCTGATCGTCGGTGGGCGTGCAATAGGGGTTGGTGATCCAGATTCGTTTTTCCGCGGCCGCGAATGAAACCGCCTGCACGAGCGGGATGGGCGCGACGGAGAACGAATGCGAGGCGATTACCTGCGCCCGGAGATCGCCCGCAGGCGGGAGCGCCGGGAATTGGCCGGCACCAGTGAGCGCCTCACCGTAGGTCTTGATCCAGTGCGCCTCGAAAGCCGATTGGAGCGCGGCGACGATAGGTCCTTCAAGCCGGGCGTGCGTGTCCCGCCAGTGCGCCGGGTCTTGTGCGTTCCCGGACCATAGATCCGCAAAGGCCGCTCCTCCGGTGAACGCCACCTTTCCGTCCACCACCAGGATGCGGCGATGCGTTCGCCGATTCGTTCGGTCGACCCGCCAGGAGAAAGTCGGATGGTAGTAGGCAAACTTGCACCCGGCCTTCTTCATCATGCGCACGTCGGAATTGTCGAGATCCCAGCCGGAACCGACGCCGTCCAGCAAGACGCGCACCTCGAGGCCGGCCCGGGCCCGTTCGCAAAGTGCGTCTCGAAATTGCCGGCCCGAGCCGTCCGACTTAAAGATGAATGACTCGAAGTTGATCGTTTGCCGCGCGGTTCGGATCGCCTCCAACATCGCCGGAAAGTACTGGTCGCCGTTTTGCAAGAGCTCGATCCTGTTCCCCGAGATCGGGACCGGGTGAGTCATGGCGAGCGCGGAGCCGAGGAATTCCGGATCGTCCACTCCAAAGGTGTGTTCGAGGCGAATCTCAAGGGTATCGCGTCGGATGAAGAAGAGGCAAAAGACCAGAATGATCCCCAGGAAGCCCAAAGTGAGCCCAATCCACTCGGCGAGAGCCAGCTTCCACCAGCGCTGGCTCAGCCGGGATGAAGAACGTTTTCGGGCCATGGAACAACGGACTGAGACTGAATCGGAGCGGAGAGACAGGTCGAATGGATGCAGGCAGAAAAATGAATTCTGAGAGCACCCGCGCCACTGGCGGCAGTTGAATCAGGCGATGCCGGATGAAGGCCCGGTGCCCGTTCGGCTAGCCGCCTTTCTGCCCGAACTCTTCCACCGTCATGACCACATCGCGATCGTCGAAAGGAACATGGGTCGAGGCGGTAAACTTGAAGGCCGTTCGCCGCGAACGAATCTCCCGGATGGTGAAGTTAACGGTGCGTTCGCGAATGGCGAAAATAAGCATCAAGCCGACCTTGCGAAACCTCGCGTCGATGTCTTTGATCCACTCCTTGAAGCGCTCAGGATTGAATGTCCCCATGTCCCGCGTCAGGACCGAGTGAACGAGCTGGCGGATCGCTTCGCGTTGCTCTTTCGGACGGGAATGCATCAGGATCATACGTGGAGTTCAGCAGGACGAGTGCCCAATCCGGCCAAACACGGCGATCCAGCAATAGGCAGGCGCTCGCCGCGGCGAACGCCTCTGCCTCAACGCGAAGGGCGCCTTACTTCTTCGCGCCCGTCTCCAGCAATTGTGCGACCAGGTTCTCGATATCGGCGATACAGACGGGTTTCTTAAGATACGCGTCGCCACATATCGCGAGGGCGCTTTCGACTTCCGCGGCATCGCCGTAGGCGGAATAATAGAGAATGGGGATGCCGGGACGCATTTCGCGCAGCTTCTCGCATAACTCGACTCCGGTGCCGTCGGGCAGCCGGACGTCGAGAATATAAAGGTCGAACGCGATATCCTTCGCCAGATCCAAGGCCTCGGTCACATTGCCGGCCGTAAGCACGCCATACCCGCGATCCTGCAACAACGCGGCGATCAGGAGCCTGGTGTCTTGATGATCGTCGACGTGAAGAATGCGAGCTTTGGTGTGTTCCATGGCGGCTTTTTCGTGTTAGTTCTGTCAGCGTATCAGCAGGAAACGGTTTGCGCGAAAACTTCTCGCACCGGTGAAGGGCGTTTGTCTGGGGGTCGAAACGATGCGTCCGCGAAGCAGCAAGATTTTCATTGACGGGCTTGGCGCGCAACGGGCATTACTGGCGTCGCCCCTCACATTATCGAATGGAGAGAAGAGCCACCAGGTGATCCAGCCGCCCCTCCGTGTCCTCTGTGCGGACGACAACGTCCTTGTCCTCGATATGCTGGCGAAGACGCTCACATCCGCCGGGCATCACGTCGAAATCGCGAGGGACGGCCGCGCCGCGGTGAAAAAAGTCGCGCGGGACCCGAACTACTTTCACCTGATCGTTACCGACACGCGGATGCCTCGCCTCGACGGCTTCGGCGTCGTCCAACAAGCACGGTCCGCTGGTTATCAGGGGAAGATCATTGTCTTCGCGAATTCTCTGAGTCCCGAGGACCGGCAACGCTATCGGGATTTGCAGGTCGACCGGGTCATCGACAAGCCGGGCAAAGCGGGTGAGCTGGTCGGGGCCGTCAGCGAACTAAGAGCGTCGCTCGGCGAGCCAGAGCGTCTCGCTCACTAAACGCCGGCCGGCTCCCGGACCGCTGCCGGCGACAGGCTGCGCAGCTTCGAGATCACCTTGGGCACGATCTCGAGGGCCTTCTCGACCTCAGTCTCGGTGTTAAAACGGCCGAACGAAAAACGCATGCTGCCCCGGGTGCGATCCGCGCCCAATTTCATCGCGCGCAATACATGCGAAGCCTCGCGCGATCCGGTCCGGCAGGCCGAGCCGGCCGAACAACAAATCTGGTGACGGTCCAGCATCATGAGCGCGGCATCCGATTCCACGCCGGCAAATGACAGGTTTGACGTGTTCGGCAGGCGCGCGGCCCGATCCCCGTTGACGAAAGTATCGGGCACCTTTTCGAGAACGGCCGTTTCAAATCGATCGCGCATCGCTCGCACGCGCGTCGCCTCATCGCCTAACGCGGCGGCGGCGCATTCAGCGGCCTTGCCCAGCGCGACGATGCCCGCGACGTTCTCGGTTCCAGCGCGCCGATTGTTTTCCTGGCTCCCGCCGATCAATGAGGACTTGAAGGCCGATCGCTTACTCACGTAAAGCGCTCCCACGCCCTTGGGGCCGTGCAGCTTATGCGCGGAAAGCGACAGGGAATTGATCGTCGAATCCGCGAGCCGAATCGGAATCTTTCCCACGACCTGGATCGCGTCCGTATGGAACAGGACGCGGTTTTTCCGGGCGATCTCCGCGATCCCTTCCACCGGAAAGACGACGCCCGTTTCATTGTTGGCCCACATGGCGGAGATGATCGCGGTTTGCGGCGTGAGTGCGCGTTCCAATTCCTCCAGATCGAGATTCCCTTCGCCATCGACACTGACGGTCGTGACCGAACATCCTCGTTTTGAAAGGGCATCGCAGTGGCGCCACGTCGCGCTGTGTTCGACCGCGGTCGTGACGATGTGCTGTCGGCTGGGATCGAGCTGCAACGCGGAATTGATGGCCGCGTTATTGGACTCCGTCCCGCAGCTGGTGAAAACGATTTCGCCCGGCTCACATCCCAGCAAGGCCGCCACGCGCTGCCGCGCAAGATCGACCGCACTCCGGACCTGCGCGCCGAACCCGTAGCCGCTCGAGGGATTCCCAAAGAATTTGGTGAGAAACGGCAGCATTTCCTCGATCACCGCTGGATCGAGCTGCGTGGTCGCGTTGTTATCGAAATAAATGATCTGCTCGCTGGAGATCATGGAAAGGGAGGAGCTTACGCCTCGGACGCGGCGGATGTAAAGCGCGGTGCTATTCCGGCGGCCTGGGTGCGTTTCCCGGGTGCTGCGGCGCCCGGTGGGTATAACGGAAATAGAGATTACGCAGATAGATCGGAAGGGGCATCGCGGTGCTTAAGACGCCGACGGAATCACGCTGGTAGATGGCAAAATAACTCAGCATCAGCAGGCTCCCCAGCGCGCTGCATTCCCAGAAACCAAAGGGAATGACGCTTTTCTTCGCCCGTTCCGAGGCGATCCATTGGATGAGAAAGCGCATGCCGAAAACAAGGCTGCCGGTCAGTCCCACGATCTTCCAGGGATGAATCACGATTCCGAAGAGGTGCGTCTCGGCGAGAAATTGGAGGCTGCTCATAAGGGCAAAGGTTCCGCCAAGGAGCGGCGGTTTACAAACCGCCGGCTGTTTTCTTCTTAATCCCGGGCTTGATCTCAGCGCGCGGCAGGCGAACAAATCCCATGCCTGAAACGAAACCGCCTTTGTGGAGAATCGGCCTCGCGAGCACGCCCGAACAAGTCGGCCGCTGCTCTTCCGTCATGCGCGAACTGCGTCCCCACATCAAGCCGATTGATTTCGCCGCGCGGGTGCTGAAGCAGCAGGCCGAGGGATACCAGCTCGTGTTCCTCGAACTGGATGGGGTCGTTCGGTCGGTGGCGGGTTTTCGTATCTTCAATCTCCTTTTCTCCGGGCGCACGCTTTACATCGATGACCTCGTCACGCACGACTCCGACCGTTCGCGCGGATTTGGCGCCGCGCTTTTCGATTGGCTCGTCGAATACGCAAAGGAGCAGGGCTGCGAGCATCTGACCCTCGATTCCGGCGTGCAACGATTCGCAGCCCACCGCTTCTATCTTAATCGTGGCATGGATATCACGTCGCATCATTTCGATCTCAAGCTGAGCTCGTAATCGTGCTTTTGATCGTAATCGGTGCCGTGGTCATCCCGAACCGCGCAGACAGGACTGCGACCATGGACTTTTTCTTATCCGTGCCCATCCCTCAGCGCTGTAGCCACGCCGCGCTGTCGGCGTGCGCCTGGAACGGCGATCCCGCAGGCGCGGGACCGTTGCTACAGCGCGGATTCCGCGGACGAGACGAACTGCCGCTCCTTTTCTTGCGCTGCTCGCCGCATCGCGATCTGTTCATCTTCGAAAATCCACCTAAGATTCCTCCCGAATGTCATCCATCTGGGATACCGCCAACCCTCAACTGCGCGACCTCGCCGTTTACGAACCGGGCAAGCCGATCGAGGAAACCGCCCGCGAGCTTGGGGCGGACGCCCGCAAAATTATCAAGCTCGCCTCGAACGAGAATCCGCTCGGTCCCTCTCCAAAGGCGTTGGCGGCGATGCGCGGCGCTCTGGAATCGGCGCATCTCTATCCCGATGGAGGAGGTTATTACTTGCGCGAAGCCCTCGCGGCCAGGCTGGGTTGCACCCGGGATCATCTCATCCTCGGAAGCGGCTCGAATGAAATAATCGAGTTTCTCGGCCACGCCTTCCTCAATCGTGGGGACGACGTCATCGCTTCGGAACACGCCTTTATCGCCTACAAACTGGTCGCGGCGGTTTTCGGCGCGCGGACGATCGAAGTTCCCAGTCCCGATTTGCGCCACGATCTCGACGGGATGATCGCCGCCATCACGCCGAAGACGCGCCTTATCTTTATCGCGAATCCCAATAATCCGACGGGGACGCTGGCCGCACAGGATCAAATCGACCGGTTCGTCGAACGGGTGCCGGAAAACATAGTTGTCGTTTTCGACGAAGCCTATTTCGAGTACCTGGATAACCCGCCCGACAGCCTGCGCTTCATTCGGGCCGGCCGGAATGTCGCGGTCCTGCGGACGTTTTCAAAAATTCAGGGCCTGGCCAGTTTGCGCATTGGTTACGGCATCGCGCGGCCCGAGCTGATCCAGGTGCTGCAAAAAACGCGGCAGCCGTTCAACGTGAACGGCCTCGCGCAGGCCGCCGCGCTGGCCGGTCTCGACGACGATGAGCATCGGCGCGAAACGAAGCGCATCACCGACGAAGGCCGCGCTTATTTGCAGGAGCAATTCAGCGCAATGAATCTCCCTTTCATCCCGAGCGCGGCCAATTTCGTTCTCGTGAAGGTGGGAGACGGCGCCAAAACCTTCCGGAAGCTGCTCGAACGGCAGATTATCGTGCGGGCCTTGAAAGGCTACAATCTTCCGGAGTGGATTCGAATTTCAGTCGGCACGATGGAGCAAAATCGACGATGCATCGCCGCGTTGCGGGAAGTCTTGAACAACCCGCCGGCGTGAGCGCGGCGGAGAAGCCGGGGACGCCGGGGGACACGATTGCCGCGATTTCGACGCCGGCCGGCGAAGGCGCCATCGCCTTGATCCGCATCTCGGGCGAGGAGGCGGTCGCCGTCGCCGATCGCATTTACCGCGGGAAAGCAAAACCGTCGGAGTTTCCATCGCACCTCCAGCGTCTCGGCGAGATCGTGGAAGCGGATCGGTTGATCGATCAGGTCATGCTCTCGGTCCATCGCGTTCCGGCCAGTTATACCGGCGAAGACCTGGTGGAGATCAGTTGTCACGGGGGAATTCTCGTGACGGCGCGCGTGCTCGAAGCCTGTTTCAAGGCCGGGGCCCGCTCCGCCCGGCCCGGCGAATTCTCCGAGCGCGCATTTCTGAACGGCAAAATGGACCTGACCCAGGCCGAGGCGGTCATGGATTTGATCCGCGCCCAAAGCGACCTCGCGCTGCGTTCCGCGAACGAACAACTGGAAGGACAGCTCGGCTCAGAGATCAAAGCCATTCGTGGCCACTTGATCGAAATGCTCGCCCATATCGAAGCTGCGATCGATTTTCCCGATGAGGGCATCACGCCCGATGAGGGCGCGAAACTGCGGGCGCGCCTCGATTCCGTCCGGCAGCAAATCCGTGACCTGCTGGCGACGGCCGAACAAGGCCGAATCTTGCGGGAAGGGGTGCGTGCGGTCATCTACGGCCCGACCAATGCCGGAAAATCGAGCCTGTTGAATCGTCTTCTTCGATGCGAACGGGCCATCGTCAGTGAACTGCCGGGCACGACCCGCGATACGATCGAAGAAGTGATAAATTTGCGTGGCATCTCGATTCGATTGCTCGACACGGCTGGGCTTCGGGATTCGCAGGATGAAGTCGAACGCCAGGGAATGGCGCGCACCGAAAAGGCGCTCGCCACGGCCGATCTCCTTCTGCACGTTCTCGATCGGAATGCGCGCAAGCCGGCCGGGTTTGACCAGCGCCCGGCGGATCGAATTGAGATCGTCCTTCTCAACAAGAGCGATCTGGCGGAACATTCCGACTGGAAGAACCATGATGCGCTCCGGATTTCCTGCCTCGAGGAAAACGGGCTGCGCGGCCTCGAGGAAGCAATCCTGGCGCGCATTTCGCAGGATCATCTCCGGCCGGAAAACGCCCTCGCGATCAATACCCGCCATCGCGATTGCCTGCGGCGCGCTCTCGATTCCTGCGAGCTGGCGCACGGCACGATGAAGGCCGGTCTCGCGCCGGAATATATGGCGGTGGATCTTCGCGCGGCTTTGCACGCACTCGGTGAGATTACCGGTGTGGAGAACGTGGAAGGAGTCCTCGATTCTCTCTTTGCCCAGTTTTGCATCGGCAAATGAGCGCGGCCGAAATCTACGAGCGCAGGATTCGACCGGTTCTCTTCTCTCTCGACCCGGAGACGGCCCATCATCTTGCGCTCGGTTGTCTCCGGGCCGCTTCACGGCTGCCCTTCGCCCTCCGTGCACTTCACTCGTTTCGGCCGCCCAAAAAGCCGAAAACGCTCTTCGGTCTCAATTTTCCCAATCCGCTTGGCCTGGCGGCCGGCTTCGACAAGAACGGAGTGGCGCTGCCGGCGTGGGCGGCGCTCGGCTTCGGTTTCGTCGAAATCGGCACGGTTACCGCGAAGGCTCAGCGTGGGAATCCGAGGCCCAGGATCTTCCGGTATCCCGAGCAGGAGGCGCTCATCAATCGACTGGGCTTCAACAATCACGGGGCGGATGCCGTGGCGGCCCGGCTGGCTTCGTTGCGACGGAGCGGGCGCTGGCCCGGAATTCCCGTCGGGATCAACATCGGGAAGTCGAAAGCCACGCCGATCGAAGAAGCGGCGGAGGATTATCTATTCTCATTCCGGCTGCTCCATGAGTTTGCGGATTACATCGTGCTCAACGTGAGCTCGCCGAACACTCCGGGCCTGCGCACCCTGCAGGAACGCGACGCGCTCGAGGAATTGCTGCGCGTCATTCACAAGAAAAATTTGATCACGCGCAAACCGGTTCTCCTGAAAATAGCTCCCGATCTTGCCCTCCCTGAGCTCGAGCAAATTATCGCCACGTGCGAAGAAAACGGCATCGCCGGAATCATCGCGACCAACACCACTCTGGATCATGCCGCGATTCCCGTGCCGCTCGATCAGGCCGGCGGCCTGAGCGGACTGCCTCTGCGAGAAAAATCGACCGAGCTGATTCGCGCGATCACCGTCCGTTCCCGATTGCCCGTGATCGCTTCGGGTGGAATTTCCGATGCGGCCGGCGCCAGGGAAAAACTCGAAGCCGGCGCGCAACTCCTTCAAATCTACACCGGCTACATCTACCGCGGCCCGGGATTGCTGCGGGAGATCGTCGAAAAAATCTAAAGCTTCAAGGAGCGGCGGGCTCCAGTCCGCCGGGAACGTCGATGAAGCGCTCTTCCTCGGTCCGCTCCTCGACGCCTTCGTGGTGCAACCCCAGCTCGCGCAGCAGCGCGACATCGCTGTCGGCCGCGGGATTCTCGGCGGTGAGGAGTTTGTCGCCGTAGAAAATGGAGTTTGCGCCGGCGAAGAAGCAAAGCGCCTGGCCCTCGCGCGAAAGCCGGGTGCGGCCGGCGGCCAGCCGGACCCGCGCTTGCGGAAGCGCCATCCGCGTGACGGCGATCAGCCGAACGAGCTCGAAAATATCGACCGGCGGTTGATCCCCCAGCGGTGTGCCCGGCATTGCCATCAGGCAGTTGATCGGGACGCTTTCCGGCGGCGGATCGAAATTGCTCAGCACTTCCAGCATCCGCAGCCGGTCGCCGATCGTTTCGCCCATGCCGATGATCCCGCCGCAGCAGACCGACATCCCGCTTTCCTGGACGGCGGCGATCGTGTTCAAACGATCCGTGAAAGTGTGCGTGGTCACGATCTCGGAATAAAATTCCGGCGACGTGTCGATGTTGTGATTGTAGGCAGTCACGCCTGCGGCCTTGAGCTTCCGCGCTTCCGCGTTCCCGATCTGCCCCAGGGTGACGCATACTTCCATGCCGAGCTGGCTGACTTCGCGGACAGTCTCCAGGACTTGTTCGAATTTCGGTGTGCCGTCGCGGACGCCGCGCCAGGCGGCGCCCATGCAAAAGCGCGTGGCGCCTTGCGCGCGGGCGCGTCGCGCGGCCGCCAGGATGTCGTCGACGGGAAGAAGCTCCTCGCGTTCGAGGCCGGTGGCGTAGTGGGCGCTTTGGGCGCAGTAAGCGCAATCCTCGCTGCACCCGCCCGTCTTGATGCTGAGGAGACTGCAGCGCTGCACTTGCTCGCCGTGCCAATGCCGGAGATGGACCTCCCGGCTTTGCGAAAGCAAGTCGAAGAGCGGCTGATGATAAAGCGCCGAAAGTTTTTCGAGGTTCATCGACTTGCGGCCAACCGTAGCGGGAAGCGCCGTTCCCGCAAACTTAAAGAGGCCGGTGGCCCCAAGGAGCGGCGGTTTCCAAACCGCCGGGAGGCGCTTCCGGCGCCCCCTCTGGATTCTTCAAGCGCCGATATTCTTGCTAGCTTGCTCTGAAACGGAGCAAACTCATGCAATTTGGGACAAGTCTTGCCGTTCAGCTTGTCAGTGACACCCTGCTTTAGCGGGGTGTCCAAAGCCGGCCTCAGTTCTCAAACCGCTTCAGCGGTTGTTGATTTCCTTCCGGTCGTCCCAAACCGCTAAAGCGGTTCCACCGGTCACCCCTCCCAGAGTTCACCTCGCTGAAGCGAGGTGTTAAAGAGAGGGGCCATTGGCGTGTCCAAGAGGGAGAACTGTGCCTCATGAGGACGCTTCCTCGACGGTGGGAGGCCAAGCTTTGCCAGACTACCTACTGACCCACTTGCCGTCCTTCGTGGAGATGATCGGCAGCTCATCCATCATGTATTGCGTTTTTCCGATCACGCCCCACATCTGGGTGCCGGTGGCGGCATTCCATTTTTTCGTCATGCTTTCGCCGGTGTGGCAGCCCCAGCTCTTGACGTGCGCGCCTCGCGCGAAGACACGCCGGTTGATCTTTTTCGCTTCGTCTTCGTGCAGCCACGATTTGCAGGCGCTCTCGATCGCGCTGCTGTAATCGAACATGAAGCACTTCGCGTTGGAGTGGCCAAAATAATCGAAGTTCGCCACTTTCAAGCTGTCGCGCGGCTGGCCGTTGTTCAGGTAATTGATGACCTCGTCGCCCTTGTCGAAATAGACCAGCTTCAAGTTATACTTTTCGCGCACGGTATCGATGTGGGCGAGCAAATCCTGCTGGTCTTGCTTGGCGCGATCCACGTAGCCCTTGCGATAAACCAGCCAGGTGATCGGGGCGTCGGGGCCGGCCTGCGCGCGAATCTGCTCGGTCCGGATGCGTCCGGCCCGGACGAAATTAGCCCACCAATGATCATGCGCGGCGGCGCCTTTGTATTTCTCCCACTTCATCAGAGAAGGGCCGCCGATCAAAATGATGTGTTCGCCTACGGCAGGAGCGGCGGGCGCCGGCTGAGGCAGAAGCAGGCCGAGGAGAACTAGAATGGGGAGCAGTCGTTTCATCGTAATGTCGGGAGCAGTATTTATGCTGGGGACGGGGTCCCTGCAAGTCCACCTGCCATGGCTCTTGCTCCTACTCCTGATCTCTGCGGTGAACTTCGATATCCAAAACGGATCATGAGCAAGATCAGGAGCAGGAATATTTAGCCGCATTCTCCGCGCACGAGGTCCTCCATCGTCTGGCGCTCGCGAATCAGCGAAAAAGTTTCTCCCCGCACCAGCGCCTCCGCGGGGAGCGGCCGCGAATTGTAGTTCGAAGCCATCACGAAGCCGTACGCGCCGGCGCTCATCAGCGCGACGAGATCGCCTTCTTTCATTTTCGGCAGTTCCCGGCCTTGTGCGAAAAAATCGCCGCTTTCGCAGACGGGGCCGACGACATCCACCAGTTCCCGCGCGGAGTCCTGCGTTTCGCGGGCCGGAACGATCTCGTGGTAGCTTTGGTAGAGCGCGGGGCGGATCAAGTCGTTCATTCCCGCATCCACGATCACGAATTTCTTGTGCTCGGTTTCCTTGAGGTAGCGGACGCGGGTCAGGAGGACCCCGGCGTTGCCGACGAGCAAGCGGCCTGGCTCGAACAGCACCCGCAATCCGATGGCACGCAACGACGGCAGGAGAGCTGCCACGTAATCGTGGATCGTGAGCGGCAGATCAGTCGTGGCTCGCACGCGGTCCTTTTCGCTCCACCAATCGCCCCGCCCGCTGGCAAACGACGATTCGTAAACGATCCCGATGCCGCCGCCGACGCTGATAAACTCCAGTGGGTGGCGCTCTTTTAACGTCTGGATCAGCGGCGTTATTTTTTTCACCGCTTCGGCGAATGGCGCCGCCTCGGTAATTTGCGAGCCGATGTGCATTTGCACGCCGCGGATCGCGATGTTCGGCATCTGCGCCGCCCGCTCATAGACTTCCGCCACGCGGTCCAGGGCAATGCCGAATTTGTTTTCGTCGCGTCCGGTCGAGACGTAGCGGTGGGTTCCGGCGTCAACGTCGGGATTGACGCGCAACGCAATGGGGGCGCGCACCCCTTTGCTCCGCGCGACTCGATCGATCAAGGCGAGTTCCGCTTCGCTCTCGACGTTGAAACTCAAAACGCCCTGCTCGAGCGCATACTCGATTTCCTCCTGGGACTTGCCGACCCCGGCGAAGGTGCAGCACCGCGGATCTCCGCCCGCCGCAAGAACGCGAAAGAGTTCACCGCCGGAAACGATGTCGAAGCCGGCGCCTTCCCGCGAAAGCAAATTAAGGATGGCGCGATTCGAATTGGCTTTGACCGCGTAGCAAATCAGGTGATCGATCTCGCCCAGCGCGGAAGCCAGCCGTCGATAGTGATCGAGAATCGTACCCGCGCTGTAGACATAAAGCGGCGTCCCATATTTCTCCGCGACCTGTTCGAGATTCACGCCTTCGCAAAGCAGGCTGCCGTCGTGATACCGAAATGAGTGCACGCGAGACAGTAATCGCTTCGCCGTGCGAAGCGCAAAGTGTGAAACAGCGCGGCGGCCGCGTGCCGGTCAAGGGTGGCACTCCCATCGCGTTGAAATTTATCTCAAAAATAATTGAATTGCTCTAAACGCGTTCGTCTAAAGAAATATGAAAAAGATCATCGTGGCGGTAGCAGCATTCGCATTGCTCGGAGTTCTGGTGCCGCAGGCTGAAGCAGGGCGGCGCCACCATCGGTACAATCGCTCTCACCATGTCTCTTATCATCACGGGTATCACCGGGTGGTCCATCATCATTACCGTTACCGGCGAGCGTATTACCGGCCCTGCTACAGCTCATATTACGACCCATACTACTATTTTCCGGCGCCGGTGATTCGATTCTCGTTTGGCGGCGGTTATCACCACTGGCGTCGCTAGCGGGGCGGCGCCTAAGGCTCAAAACGTCGTCCGGACGCCGAGGAGGACGCCGCGGCCGGCGAGTGGCGCGATGTCCTTCAGGAACGACGTGTGGAAGCGAGCTTCCTCATTGGTGAGGTTGGTGCCTTTCAAATAGACGTCGATCTCCACTGGCCCGGCCGCGATGCGATAGTTCACGCTGGCGTTGAGAAGAAAGTAGCCATCAGTCCGCAGCTCGAAATCGGCGGTCCGATCCTGCTCATGCGCGTATTGGCCCTCGAGGCGCGCGCCGAAGCGATCTCTCCATGCGTAGACCAACGCCGCGCTTGTTCGAAATGGAGTAATCCTTGGTAACGAACGATCGGTCTCGCGGTCCTGCGCGTAAACGTAGTCGGCCTTCGTTTCAAGATGGAGGCTATGCGGATTGCCCGGCCGGCCCGGTGTCGCCACCTCTTTTCCGTCCTTGGCACTGCTCGGGTCCTCCGCCGCGGCCGGCTCAATGAGATGCCAATCGAGGCTTACTTCGCCGCCGAGGAAATCCGCATTGGTGGCGGCAAAGACGAAGACGGGCAGATCGTCCTCGATCGCTCCGGTCGGCCCCACTTTGATGAAGTTATCGAAGTGGTTGTAAAAGAGGCTGACCGCTCCCGTGACCCGCCCCACCTTTTTCCGGAACGAAAGATCGAGGCCGAACGACTCTTCGAGACCGAGATCCGGATCGCCGATTTCAAACGCGTTCGTCGCCAGGTGCGGCCCGTTGGCGAAAAGCTCAACATAAGTGGGCGGGCGTTGCGTGTAGGAAAGAGATAACGCGATGACATAATTTTCGACTGGTGTGTAGGCGAGGCCGGCGGAGCCGCTGAAAGCGTTGAACTCGCGGCTAAGCCCCGGTCCAAACGCCAGGTTCGTCTCGCTCTGATGCATCTGGTGATCGAAGCGCGCCCCGAATTGGAGTCGCACCGGATCGAGCGCGATCTCTTCGAAGACAAAACCCGCCTGTGTCTCCGACTCGACCGGCGGCAGAAATGCTTCCTCGCCCAGAGCGGAGAAATTGGTCTTCTGCGTTTGATAGCCAAAGACTCCCTCGAACGGCCCGAGCTTCTCGTGCGCGACCTCGATGCGCCCATCGTAGCCTTCGTTTGTGAAAACGGTGCCGACGGCCGGTCCTTCGAATTCCGTGTGGGTATAATCCGAATAGCCGAACTTGTAGGTGATCGACTTGATTGGCTCGAAAGGTTGTTGGAATGCGCCGCGGAAATCCCACCGGCGTTGCTCGAGTCCGATTGCTACATTCGGTTCCGCGACCGTGCCGTAGGTTGAATCGATTCCTGAATAGGAGACGCCGGCGTAGCCTTTCTCCCAAACGTAGGAAACGCCGCCCGCGCCGCCCTCGCTTTCGGTGAAGCTGTTCGGCAAGGTGTCTCGCGGCTCTGCTTCCCCGGGCGGCAGCGGCTGCATCTCGCGCAGCCGCTCCGAGCGCGCGAATCCGGGAATTTCGATGTCCTCCGTCCGTCGCTTGAATCCGTCCAGGTGCACGACGATGGGCCCGAGGCCAAATTCAACCACGCCGGCGCCGGAGCGCTGCTCATCGGCGGTGCCAAGGCGGCCCTCCACTCTCCCCTCGATTGGCCGCGAAAGCTTCTCGCTGGGAATGCGATTGTCGATCACGTTCACCGCGCCACCCACGGTGTTGGGTCCGTAAAGAAGGGTGGCGGGGCCGCGCACGACTTCGATGCTCTCAATGGTCAGCGGCTCGATGGCGACGGCGTGATCCGGGCTCACGTCAGAGGCATCGATGGTGGCGAGGCCATCCTGGAGCACGCGAACGCGATCCTCGCCCAGGCCGCGAATGACCGGGCGGCTCGCGCCGGGCCCGAAATAAGTGGAGCTAACGCCCGGCTCGCGATTGAGCGTCTCACCAATCGTGGGCTCGAGCCGAAGCTTGAGTTCGTCGCCGCTCAGGATGGCGACCGGTTGGGTTTGCTCAAACAATTCGCCTCCAAGTGGAGTGCTCCTGACCACGACGGGATCAGTGTGCGCTGGGGGCGGTGACGGAATTGGGTCTTGGGTAACGGCGTCCTGGGCGTGCGCGGCGTGCGCCCAGAGAAGCAGGGTTCCCGCTAGAAGAAATTTGTTCATTTGGATTTGGAATGGGTTTTGAAAGTGGTGGATGCGACAAGGTCTTCACGACACGTGAGACCACGGTGAATCAGCGCGTGCACCCGGACGGTGCAGCGAGGCGCGAAGGATGAAGTCCGCGCCAGAACGCGGCCAGGCCGGGTGCCTAGGAAAGCGCCGGAGGCGCGTGCTCAAAAATGCAGGCGCCAAGAAAAGGCGCTGCAACCCAAACCGGGTGGAACGAGGGAATCTTTCCCCATTGAACGGAAGGCTGAGGCAGAGAAACGAGGACCGGCGCCTCGTTCTGCTGGTATTTGCCAGTAGCGATCAGCGTTACCGCGCATTCGTGGTGACCGGTTGCGGCATCGTGGTGGGCCCGTTCGTGCGACTGCGGCGCGACCGCCAGCGCGAGCGCGAGAAAGAGCGAGGCGAATAGACCTCCCGTAACAAGGAGGCGGAAGTTTGCCCCACGGGTTTTCATTCGTGGCGACTCTGCTTCCTGAATGCAAGTATCGCAAGCGCGATCTGTCGCCGTCTCTGTCCCTTCGCTGAGACCATATTGACCCTGCGCGCAGTGACTCTATGCTTCGTCTAGATGGCAAACGCCCCCAAAGCTTCGGCGCTGATCGATGCGACTCATTTTGTTTTGGCGATATGGACCAGCACCGTTGCTATGTCTGAGTGGCTTTACGGACCTAATGCATGGTTAAGGCTTATCCGTGTTATCGCGGAAAAAGCCATGCCAGAAGAGTGATGATGAGGGCGAGCACGACAAGCCAAAAGGTCCAGATGACTGACCAGTGCGGTTCGCAAGCTTCGCTAGTTGACGTCGCTGCCGCTCTTGGGTCGCATAAATCCAAAAGTTATTGGCTGCGCTCACACCGTCGATGTAGTCATCCAACTCCGGGTCGGGCGCCTCTCGGAGCCAAGCACGAATCTCCCGCTTAGACGACAGGTGTAACGCTTCTTTCCCGGTCATGGGTATGGCGGCTATCGCCTATTTAAGAACCATCTCCGCGCGAGACGATAATCAACACATATGAAAACAAGACGATTGGAATTAGGATAAAGCCAAGCCAAGGCGCACGTGGTGAAGTCGCACTAAGAGCGCCAAGAACAGCAAGCGAAGCTACGATGATGCTATTCAATGCTCTCTGTAGCATAGAACTGCTTCTGGTGACGGAAAGCTTTGGACTCGATGACGTGGCCGTGCTCTGACGCTTTCGGCGAAGGATTGCGGCAAACCTGCAGAGCACCATAACCGAAACAATCACTGTCAGCGTATTGGCGGCGATATTGATCGCCGTATCGGCCGCTGTTACTGAAAAATTCATCGTCCTATGAGAGACGTTATTAGTCCTTTTGATCCCATCCAACGACCACTTTGTTCTCGATCGTAATCCGTAATCCAAATCGGTTAGCGCCCATATGGTTGTATTTCCAGATTTCTTTCACTTTAGTTTTCATGACCTTCTGGTCGATGTCGGCCGGGCGGCCGAGAGAATCGAGAAGCTGTTCCTGGCTCTGCCCCTGCCAGAACATTTGCTGCATGATCTTATCGACGATTTGTGGATCGCGATATTTGGCAATGAGGGCGGCCCGGCGTCTCTCCAAGTCCTCGAGGCGCTTCATTTTCGTGTAGCCGCTGAGCAAGACGATTCCGATTATTACAACAACAACCACGGCGATTAGCAGGAACAGTTCCATTGGTGTTTTCGTTAAAGGATCGATGCTGAAGCCCCAACAAGACACAAGACTAGCGACTCCAAATACTTTCGAAGTTGCTCGTCGACTGGTTAGGCGACTTGGCAAGTCATCGAGCTCGCTTAAAAATCGCACGGCCTTGGCCGTCGATTTGGATCAACTCCCATCCTTGGGCGCCATGCTCGTTTAGCAGGTCCGCCAATTCTATGGCTGCTTCAACCCCGCTCTTAAGTGTCCTCTGCACGGAAACGACCATATAGTCGAACTTCGGGGCAGCCTGAGCAGAAGAAGTGGAGAGGACGATAGCTAACGCAACCGCCGCTATTGGGCGCAAGCAATGGATTTTCATGTAGTTCATTGTGTATTGTGTTTTTGACTTTGTTATTTGCCTTAATTAGACGAACTTTTTTCGGCCATTTCGGGGGGGGCATGCCCTGAGAGTCTAGTGTTTTGAGAACGGGACAACAAGCACAATGGGAAAGATGCCGGTCCGCCTTGCTAACGCTCCGCCAGCAGCTTGACCGGGTGAATCTCCCAGATTTTCGTCGGCCGTAATAGCTCAGGACCGACGTTGTTAGGGGAGCGGTGTTCGCCGTCCCAGAAAAGAGATCCAACAGGAGGAAACAGAGGACGCAGAGATTCAATACCACAGCAGACTCTGTTCTCTCTGTTTGCTCCTGTATACTCTCCGATGCAGTTGGCGATCGTGCAGCGGGCTTTGTCGATCGCCGGATTCGAGCTGTCGAGCACTACAACGGTCTGTCGGGTGTGACAAAGCGGTCTGTCAGTCGCCGCGACCGGTCTGTCGAGTGTTACAAAGCAGTCCGTCGGTCGCCGGATCGATCTGTCGGGTGTTACAAAGCAGTCTGTCGGTCGCCGGGATTGGGCTGAAGCTGGCTCAAACCAAGCCTGAACTCAGGCGGCGACGTCTGGCGGCGGCACGAGAACAGGTAAACGCCGCCCGATCCGTGACGGGGAAGCTAGAGGGACCGCCTCTACTGGACAGCGCGACGGTGATGCATTAAAAGCCCTCCGCGCATGATTGATTTGACCCCTAACCCCGCCCAGCCTCGCTGCCTTTTACCCAAAACGATCATCCGGATTCTGCCGATCGTCATTTGCCTCCTGGGCATCCAGGGCCTTTCTGCCGGCAGCGCCACCTGGGCGCCAACTCCCGTCTCGGGCGATTGGGATACGAGCGCTAACTGGGTGCCGATGACGATTCCGAACGGTCCGGCCGACACCGCGACGTTCGACGCCAGTACCCAGACGAATATTTCCATCGGTCCTTTAGACGAGGTTGGCGGACTGACGTTCAACGCCGGCGCAAGCGCCTACGTGATTACCGCCGACGCTACCGCGCAACAAGTCACTCTTTTAATTAGCGGCGCCGGCATCATCAACAATTCCGGGCATGTCCAGCAATTGGTCGCCGACCCAACCACTGCCTTCGAGATTGCGTATATTGTTTTTCACAACAGCGCCACTGCTGGAAGCGGGATCCAAATCACCAACCGTGGCGGCGGCACTGCCGGGGTCAGCAATACCCAGTTTAGCCATGCCGCCTCTGCCGGGAGCGCGACGATCATCAATGCCAGCGGACTTGCCCCGGATGGACGGGGCGGTCTCACCTCCTTTGGGCTAACAGCGAGCGCAGGCACGGCCACCATTGTCAATGAGACGGGCGGCGGCAACGGTGGCAGCGCTTTCTTCTATGGTAATTCCTCCGCGGCCAATTCTACCATAATAAATCACGGCGCCACAGCTCCCGGCCAGTTCGGCTGGGGCCAAACTGATTTCATAGAGAATTCCAGCGCCAACAGCGCGACGCTTATCGCCTACGGCGGCTCGAACGGCGGCGAAGGGGGCAGGATTCACCTTTCTGAGGCTTCTACCGGCGGAACCGCACGGGTGGAAATTTTCGGCAACGGCAGGCTCGATCTCAGCGGACACTATTCCCCGGGCGCAACGATTGGCTCTCTGGCAGGAGATGGTGAGCTTTTTCTGGGAATCAACCACCTCAAGATCGGCAGCAATAATGCGAGCACGACCTTTTCCGGTACCGCCGACAGCGGAGGTATAACCAAGATCGGCACAGGCACGCTGACACTTTCCGGCGACACCAGTTCCCTGAATTCGGTAATGATCGATGCGGGCAAGATCGAGGTGACAGGTTCCACCGGCCGCTACGTCGAGGTGAATGAAGGGGGCACACTCACGGGCTCGGGCACAACCGGCAATCTCTACGTGCACCGGCTCGGTCTCGTCGCCCCCGGCCAGCAGCGAACGCTTCACATTGATGGCAGCTACGAACAGGACGCTGGCGGTGTTTTGAAAATTGAGGTCGCGGGGACCGGGTCCAGTGCTTCGGATCATCTTGAGATCACTTCCGTAGCCAGGCTCAACGGCACCCTCGAGGTCCGCTTCGTGAATGGTTTTCTTCCCACGGACGGAGACGTCTTCAATATCTTTACTGAGGGTGTCGTGGGGGGAACAGGTGACTTTGCCCGGATTATCTTTCCTGATCTGCGGGCTGGATTCCAATTCCAACCCGAATTCTTCAATCACACCTATCGCATCGTCGCCTTGAGTGATGGAGTGGCGGCCACTGGTTTTCTGAACATTTCCACTCGCATGCGGGTGGGGACAGGCGACCACGCGCTCATCGGCGGCCTTATCGTCACGGGCACCGCCCCCAAGAGAGTGATCCTCCGGGCGATCGGACCATCGCTCACCAGCGGTGGAACGCCTTTGCCGGGCCGGCTGGCTGATCCCACGCTCGAACTCCGCGGCCCAGCCGGCGAACTGATTTCTTTCAATGACAACTGGAGCGAGAGCACCCAGGCCCAGGAAATTATCGACACCGGCATCCCGCCCAGCGAAGGGCAGGAATCGGCGATCGTGGCTACGCTCATGCCGGGCAACTACACCGCGATCATGCGCGGGTTGAATGGCACGACTGGCATTGGCGTGGTGGAAGCGTACGATCTGACGCAGGGCGGTTTGGCCAGGCTGGACAATATTTCAAGCCGCGGCTTCGTGGAGTCGGGCGATAACGTGATGATTGGCGGTTTCATCGCGGACAATCAAGCTACGCATGTGATGGTGCGCGCGTTGGGGCCATCGCTGGCGGAGTCCGGCATTGTCGACGCGCTAGCCGATCCGACGCTGTCGTTGCACAACGCTCAGGGCGACATGATCGCGTTCAACAACGATTGGCGGGACGCCGACCAGACGACCCTCGAAGCGACCGGAATACCGCCCTCGCACGACAAGGAATCGGCCGTGCTGGTAACTCTCGCACCGGGTGGGTACACCGCGATCGTGCGCGGCCTGGATGACGCGAGCGGAGTGGGACTGGTCGAAGTTTACCACCTCCCGTAAACGTACGGGTTTTGCCTCGTCATCCTTCTCCGGGGAGTAGCGCGAGCGCACGCCGTGGCGTGCTAGTGAATGGTGATAGGTGAGTCGTGAATAGAGACTCTATTCTGATCACTGTTCACTGTTCACACCTACGCACCGGAAGCGGAATTCCACGAATCGTTGCCGGCGACGTGAATTTGTCCGCCCAATTGAGCCGATCTGCAAGGGCCGCTGGACAGCGCCGGAGTGTTAGTGTACGAATCGCTGCACATGATCGGCCCAGCCAAAATCTATTTCATCATCTTCGGTCTGCTCACGATCGTGGGCGGCGTGATCGGCTTCGTTAAAGCGGGGAGCACTCCCTCGCTCGTGGCCGGCTCGATCTCCGGCATTCTGCTGCTCGTGGCGGCGTTTTTGCTGCCTGGCCATCCGGCGCTGGGGCTGGCGGTGGGCGCTCTAACTTCGGTTCTGCTGGCGGGCAAATTCATTCCCGCCTTCATCAAGACGGGTCAGGTCATGCCCGCGGGAATGATGTCGGTCTTGAGCGTGATCGGCGTCATCGTGGCGGTCATCGCCTGGATGAAGAAGTAACGGACGCGCGTGGCCAGATTTCGTCTGAGGACGTTGCGCCGCCTGGCGTTCCTTTTGTTCCTGGCCGGACTGACGGCGATTGTCCTGCGCTGGATTTCCCTCGAACGATGGCATCGTACGCAGGTGGCGCCCGATGCGCCAATCGTGGTCGAGACTCCGGAAAAACCGCCGACGCCCACGCCGCCCCCCAGGCCGCCGGTCATCACCGGCCGGCTCGAGACCGCGCGCCTCTTCAGCGGCATTACGCTGCACGCTTCCGTGGAGCCCACCCCGGGCGGCGCCGCCTCCGATGAACGGGCGGACCCGCAGAGCTACGTTCTCGATCTGAAGCTGCGCGCGCGTGTTCCGGAGCCGAACAAGACCGTGGAGGAACTCGCCAAGGTCAATCCGGAATTGCCCAGAGTGCTCCCGGGTTTGGCGGCAATGCTGACGCCCGATTCCGTCTCACCATTTTTCAAGGACCTTTACGAAACGAAGCTGAAGAACCTGCGAGAGGATCTCGGCCGGCTCGATCAACTTCTTTCGCGCCACAACTTTTATGATTGCCAGACGGTGCTGCAATTGCGCCATCCGGAAACCAAGCGGCGCGCGGTTTTGCTTCAGGCCGACATGGACGTCGACGCCGATGGTTCCGACGCCGACCGGCTCCCGGCCGGCTCGGGCACGTCGCCGAACTTCAAGCCGGTCACGAGTTATCGATGGCCGAAAAAATCGGCCATTCCGAGCGCTTACATCGCGCCCGCGGAAGAAAGGATCCAGCGTTACGAGACTGAGTTCGCGGTCAAAACGACGGCGGCGGACCGGAAACGGGAATTGCGGAGCGCGATCGCGTCCTTGCGCGATGAAATCGGGACGCTCAAAAAATTCAGCTTTTTGATCGGCGCGACCGATCCCTTCATCGTGCTGCCGATCGGCCTGGGCAAGGCGGATGGCGGCAAGGTCGGCGATTATGCTCTGGTTATCTTCGCCGATCGGATTTTTCCCGCGATCGTCGGCGACGTTGGTCCTCCCGACAAAGCGGGCGAAGCGTCGTTGCGGATAGCGAAGGAGATTAACCAGGTCGCCAGTCCAATCAATCGGCCGGTGAGCGACCTGAAGGTCACCTATCTCGTTTTTCCTGGCACGGCAGAGACGCCCTTCGGCCCTCCCGATCTCGAGAAGCTGCAAGCGCGTTGCGAAGAGTTAGTGAAAGAAATTGGCGGCGCGGGCGTTCCGCTGCACCACTGGGAAAATATTATTCCGCCGCTGCCCAGCCCGACGCCCACTCCCACGCCAAGCCCGAGTCCGAGCCCGGGGCCGCCCGGCGCGTCGCCTAGTTCCACCTTTGCCTTTCCGCTATTGTCGCCGAGTGCATCGCCGTAGCTCAAACTATCCGCGGCAAAAGGAAGATGGTGCGTTCGCCTCAAGGAACGGCGGTCTCCAGACCGCCGAAAAGGCAACGGTGGTTTGGAAAGCGCCGCTCCTTGGAAAGAGGCATCTCATTTATTCGACTTCTTCCAAGCCATCATGAGCAAGGCCTTTACCCGCGAAGAAAACGAGGGGCTCGACCTTCCCGAGCTTCCGGCGCTTGCCTCGACGCTTGCTCCGGGCGCGAAGAATTACATCACGGCGGCAGGCGCGCAGAAATTGCGCGATGAACTCCGGCAACTGGTCGAAATTACGCGACCGGGATTGGCGAGCTCGTCAGACGATCCGGACACAAAGCGGCAGTTGGCCCGGCTCGATCAGCGAATCACTCAACTGGAGGAGAGCCTTCAATCATCGGAGATCGTCACGCCTCCCAGCGGCCCGGCGGATGTCGTTCGCTTCGGCGCCACGGTGACCGTCCGCGAAAGTGATGGGAACGAGGCGGCTTACCGAATTGTGGGGGTGGATGAAATCGACCTCGATCGCGGCTGGGTCAGTTGGGTGTCGCCGATCGCGAAGGCGCTGTTGAATGGCAAACGAGGCGAACGCATTCGCTTTCAGTTTCCCTCCGGAGAGGAGACACTGGAGATTCTGGATATCCGATATGAATAAGATGCCCCTTCGTTCGTTTGCCGCGTTTCTCTTTATTATTTGCGTGACGCCCTCTGTCCGTGGCGAAGAAAAAGAACCAGCTTCGCCTGCGCCCTTTGACGTCGTGATCAAGGGCGGCACGCTTTACGACGGCACCGGTGGCAAACCACGCGTTACGGATGTGGCGATTCGTGCTGACCGCATCGTCGGCGTCGGGGATTTCAAGGCGGCCAACGCAAAGGTAATTGTGGACGCCAAAGGGATGGCGGTCGCGCCCGGCTTCATCAACATGCTCTCGTGGTCGACCGATTCGCTCATCGAGGATGGGCTTTCGCAGAGCGAGATCCGGCAGGGCGTCACGACCGAGATCATGGGAGAAGGCTGGTCCATGGGGCCGCTCAACGACGACCTGAAGCAGCGCGCCTTGCGCGAGCAGGGAGACATCAAATACGAGATCGTCTGGAACACGCTCGGCGAATACCTGCGTTACCTCGAGAAACGCGGCATCTCCTGTAATGTCGCCTCCTTCATCGGCGCCACCACCATTCGCTCGCACGTGGTTGGTTTCGATAATCGTGCCCCCACTCCGGAAGAGCTCGAGCGCATGCGCGAGCTTGTCCGGCTGGAAATGGAAGACGGCGCCCTTGGCATTGGCACGTCATTGATTTATCCGCCCGCCTTCTACGCGAAAACCGAGGAACTGATCGAGCTGTGCACAGTGGCCGCGAAATACAAAGGCAGATACATCTCCCACATGCGGAGCGAGGGGAACCAGCTCCTCGAAGCCGCGGAAGAGCTGATTCGCATCGCGCGCGAAGCCAGCATCCCGGCGGAGATTTATCACATTAAAGCCGCCGGCCGAAAAAACTGGGGCAAGATGAATGCGTTGCTCGCGCGCGTCGAAGCCGCGCGCAAGGAAGGCCTCAAGATCACGGCCAACATGTACACCTACCCCGCGGCTGGCACCGGGCTCGACGCCTGTCTGCCCCCTTGGACGGCGGAAGGAGGTTACCCGGCGTTATTCGAGCGGCTGCGTAACCCAGAGTTGCGCAAGAAGATCGCAGCCGAGGTAAGGGTAGACAGCGATGCATGGGAGAACCTCTATCTCGCCGCGGGCGGCCCGGAGAACATCCTGCTCGTTGGCTTCAAATCCGATTCGCTCAAGCCGCTGACTGGAAAATCGTTAGCCGAAGTCGCGAAAATGCGCGGCAAAGACCCGGTCGAAACGATCATGGACCTGATCCCGGAAGACGAATCGCGCATTACCTGCATTTATTTCCTGATGTCGGAAGAGAACCTGAAGAAGGAGATGCTGAAACCGTGGGTTTCTTTTGGTTCCGACGAAGCCTCGCAGGCGCCGGAAGGCGTGTTCGTGAAATCCAATCCGCATCCGCGCGCTTATGGAACGTTCGCGCGTTTGCTCGGCAAATATGTGCGCGAGGAAAATGTCATCAGCTTGGCGGAAGCGATCCGCCGCCTAACGAGTCTGCCGGCGGGCAATCTCGGCCTGCCGGAGCGTGGGCTTTTGAAGGAAGGAATGTTTGCCGATGTGGTTGTGTTCGACCCCAAAACGGTTGCCGACCGCGCCACCTTCGAAAAACCGCATCAATATGCCGTTGGGGTGAAGCACGTATTCGTGAACGGTGTGCAGGTGCTGAAGGATGGCGAGCACACTGGAGCGAAGCCGGGCCGCGCTCTCTGGGGTCCGGGGAAAATGAAGTAGGTGGATCGAGCGCTCCGCCGCTCGGTGTTTTGCTTCACGCGGCTTCGCCGCCATTGATTAAGCGTCGCGTGACGGAGCGCGCGATCCACCCAGCGTGCTTCTGCACGTCCCATTTCAGGATTGTTTTTTCCCGCCGTCCCAGACAAACTCGTCGCCACTCTGGCTCGTTATACGGTGCCATCCCTTGGCGGTGCCCAACGATTACCGCGCTGCCGCGCGCGAATCGATTTGATCGAGGCTGGGATCGTTTTGTCTGATCCATTCTTCCATCGCATCGACCTCGGCCGGATCGACCGCGGTGGCTCGGGGTTCCTCGGACGTTTGCTTCCGTCTCCAATGCCGCCCGTGGCGGTAGAGCGCGTAATAAAACGTTTTCGCCTGGACCGAGCCGACACCGCTGCAACGCATCGCGTCGTAAAACATCCGGTCGACTTGCTGCCACGGACGCGATTTCTGATCGTAGGCGACGTCGTGGAGAACGGAGGCGTTTCGAAATTTCCCTTCGAACGGGCCGCCGAAGAATGACCAGAGCGCGCGAGGAATCGACGCGCCATCTACTCTCGATCCGGCGGGCGCAATCCAGACCACGCCTTTGGGATCGGTGTAACGCAGTTCGTTCAGGAGCGTCATCGTTCGGCCGTCGGCCTCCCAGCGGGTTTCGATGGGACCGCTGAAATAACCCCAGGTGCTGGTTGGCTTGACGGGCTCCGGACGGACCGATTCTTTCCCGCCAAAAATGCAGGAAGAAAGGAGCCCGCCGATGATGAGAAGGAGCGCGACTCTCACAGACGATCGCTAGGTAGCGGAGGACACCAGGGCTTTTTCCGGCTCTTCGCGCGGGAGGCGCGGCGCGGCCGGAGGCGGAGTCGAGGATGGGCGCCGAAAACGTTTCACATAAAAGAGCATGAAGATGCCGCAAACAATGAGGAGCGAGCCGATCCATTTCAACACCCAGCCTGGATCGCGCAAAATCTGGATGGTGCTTTGGCCGAGATTTTCGGGGTTCCAGGAAGCCTGGGACATTTTGTAGGTGAGCCCGGTCCAGGTGTGCTTCCATTCGCCCGGAAAATTGAATGGGTTATTCATCCAGCACTGGCCGCTGGCGGTCTGGCCGTCCTGGGTGCTGACGCGCACGGTGCTCTTGAATCCCGCCGGACTATCGTTGCCTTCGTTGCGCTCCACTTCGAATTCCACCAGCTCCAACGCGATCGGCAACGGAATCTGCTTCCAGCCGTAGGCGATCTGCACGTCGGCGGATGAAGTCGGCACACTTACCTGCCAGCCGGCGGGAATCCATTGCTCGGAAATCTGCGAGCTTTGCTCGAGGCGGATACGGACGCCGTCGGGCAAGTTTGCTGTAGCGGACGGGTTGGTGACGGGATTGAAATCCATCCATTCCTGGGCGTGCGGCAGGGTGCGATCGAGCGTCAACTGCCAGTCGGCCCAGCCGGTGGTGAGCGGTTTGTTCGACTCGAGTTTGCCCGTGGAATTCCCGAGTTTTCGGGAGCGAAGGTCGTAAGTCACGCTGCCGTCTTCCGCGACAAAAAGAGTGAGATGGTTGGGGGGCGTCGTGCCTTCGGCCGGCATCTCGGGAGCGGCGCCTGGCGTGTTGCCGTGAGCAGTGGACGCGACAGAAACGGGCACTCCCGTGCCGCGGAGCGTGACGACGACGGCGGGATTATTCGGCTGATCGCTCAACGTGCCTGGCTTGCCGTTATCGATACGAAAATCCGGCCAGTAGTTTTGGATGAGCAAGGTAAATGGCGTGCCGTCCATCGGCGCGTCTTTGCCGAGATTCTGGGCGACATCGAAAGTCCACGTCTTTTCCGCCAGCTTGACGACAACGCTGCCTTTGCTTCCGCTTTCCGGCTGGGTCAGTTGCACCTTCGCGCCGCTGCTTCCGCCTTTCATGACTTTGGCGATGTGCTCGTCAGGGGCTTTGGCAAAAGCAAAAATCGTTTCCTCGATTTCCACTTCGGCAGCCGGCGAGGGCGAGACATTTGGCGAATCGCCCGGAGCTGCCGCGGGCGCGGTCCCGCGTTTCAGCTCAATCGTGGCAAGACCCATGTTGAACGAGCTGTGCTGGTGATCGTCCGCCATCAGCCAGCTCTCGAGGCGCTGGTTCATCATCGCGGTGGCGATCGTGAAATGGAGGGCAGGTGCGCCGCCTTCATTCACGGGCTTGGGGTTGAGCTTGCCTTCGATCGCGGGGGCGTATTCCACGATGCTAAGCCGCGCTCCCCCGGCGAGGTGACCGAGGTCCCACGGTTTTTGCGGCGTAGGGGGGCGGTTAATGAACTCGGCCTGATAACCCTTGACGACGCCGTCGGTGTCGCGGACGCGGAGCTGATGTTGATCGACGAGGAGGCGGTTGCTGGGCGGTTCGCCCTTGAAGAGCGTGATCGTTCCTTCGATTCCCCAAATGCGCCCGATAAGCGACCCGGCCAGGAGCGTGATGATGCCGAGATGGGTGATGAGGAAGGCGACGTGATGTCTTTTCCAGGGCCAGCGCGAGAACGCGGCGCCGGCGAGGTTGGCGGCCAGAAGAATGAGCCAAAGGTTGAACCAGGGCGCGCCGTAAACGTAAGCGCGCGCGACTTTCGCGTCGAAGCTCGATTCGTAGATCGTGCCCACGATAGAGCCAACGATCAGCACCGCGAGCAGGACCACCGCCAGCTTGAGGGAAGCGAAAAACCGGAAGACCGGGTTGCGCTGCCAGCGGGGGCGCGAGGTTGAGGAAGGGGCGGCCATGATGGTGAGCGGGCATTTTCCGCGAGAAGTTCGATGGGTTCAACGCGAGAGTTCGCGGCCTTCTCCTCCTCGTGCTCGTGCTCGTGATCGTGATCGAAAGGCTGACAGATCGAGCACGAGCAGGAGCACGAGCACGATTACGAAGGGAAAAGGCGTACTAACCGCTCTTATCCAAAGCTTCGCGGAAACTCCGCAGGTGACCCGCGAACGCGGTCGCATCGAACGAA
This sequence comes from Chthoniobacterales bacterium, assembly GCA_035941955.1. Taxonomy (GTDB): domain Bacteria; phylum Verrucomicrobiota; class Verrucomicrobiia; order Chthoniobacterales; family UBA10450; genus AV80. Next base: position 2,761 of record DASZDO010000002.1, on the reverse strand, counting down.
TCGAGCGTCTTTACATCCTGGAAAAGCTGATCGATCTCGGCGTCGACTTGAAGCCGCGCGGCGCGGTTCTGATTGAGCGCGTTAGCAAGGCGGTCCAGGGCAAGGACGAGGCGTTTCGCGCGCTGGGCGAGCAAGTTAGTCGGCGTTCCCTTTTGGATGAATTCCCCATCCACCGCGGCCAGCGCCGAGAGCATCGTTCGAGCGGAGCCTTCGCTCCAGTTGGAGACCGCGGCGCGCCGTGCAAACGCGTCCGACTCACTTTGCAACTGCTTGAATTCCGGCAGGCCGGGGTTGCCGGAGGGCTGGCTGATCGGCGACGAGATGCTCCCGGCGGATGTCGCCGTCGCGCACAGCCAGGCCAGCCCATCCCAGCGGGCAATGGAGAAGGGGTCGTTTTGGGGATCGTTCGCGAGCGCCCAGCTCATTTCGCGCAGGGCCACGGCCTGCCCGGTGAGCCATTGGCGCAGCCCGCTCCACGGTTCTTCATCAACCCAATGCTTCGGCTGGGCGACGGACTGGCCGTCCAGCTCGAAAAACAGATCGGGATGGCCCGCCTTCAAAAGCTCCGGGGCCAGATTTTGGTGGCAGGCGACGCAGGTGTTGGCGCGCACGTAGAGGTTGCGGAGGTCGCGCATGCCGGCGGCCACTCGCGTGTTGTAAGTCCAATCGGTGCGCGTGTGCCCGCGCAGCCAGCTTCCCGCGGCCCCGTGGCAGCTTTCACAGGAAACGCCTTCGTCCGGATGCGCCGTCCGGGCAAGCCGGCTGGGTGCGACGGATTGAAAGGGGGCGTGACAGGAGGTGCAGCGTGCGCTCGACGGCGCCGCTATCCCGAGACCCTCGGCAATTCGATCCGAGCGCGCATTGAGCAGAACGGCATGCGCCTTGGTATGAAAATCTTTCTGGCTCCAGGTGATGTACTGGTGGCGTTTGGGACCAGCGCCACCGTGGCAGCTGGATGACTTACAGCCGACCGATCCGACAAACGCGCCGCCGCTTTCGCGGATTTGCCGCGGCTCTTTCGCGGAAAGCGGGGTGAGGCCCGCGACGAAGAGAAAGCAAATGCAGGCGATTCTCGGCAACACCCGAAAAGCTTAGCACCGCCATTTCGGAAAATGCGACTGCAAAGCGAATGCGCATTCTCTGGTACACCGGCCTGAAGGTTGGTGTTAATGGGAACGGCTCAGCGACGAGCTGGTGCCCAGCGCGTAGATATGGAGATCGCTGCGGCGCATTGGGAGAGAAGGTTCGACCGGCTCCGCGGTCAACGCGAGGGCTGAAACCATGTTGCCGTTAACACCGGCCTTCAGGCCGGTGGCGCACTACCGACGGGAAGCTTAGCCGTTTTAACGGCTTTTGGCGCTGTGTATCCGTCCGGTCGACAGGGCATCAGCCGCGGGGGGAAGCCGTTGAAACGGCTACTGTTTCTTCCGCGAGATACACCGGCCTGAAGGCCGGTGTGAATGGGAACGGCTACGTGACGCTCAAAGACGGCTCGACAGGGTTTGAAAGCCCGGCCTCGCCTTCGGCTGCGTCACGGCGCCCTACGGAATCAGATTCGCCGAAGGTCAGTTAGCCCAAGACTTCCACTTCTTGCGCAGGGGCTTGACGTAACGATCGACATCCACCTTCCTCAGTCGATCGACGCCGCCCTTAACCACGTCCGCGGAATCTTCGTATTTGCTCCGGACCGACTTGAACAGCGGCCAGAGGAACGGCAGCGAAAGGATGCTCAGGTCCACGTTTCCGAGCGGCGATTTCGCTTCGACTTCTTTCTCGGCCGAGCTGGAGGCGTAGCGGATCGCCAGCCCGATCGCGACGCCGAGCGCGAGCGCGCCGATCACGGTCGGGACCGGGTTTTCCCGCAAGAAAAACTCTGTGCGCTCGCGTGCCGTCCCCGCTTTTTCCTTGGTTTGCTCCCACGCTTCACCCGCCGCAATCGAAACCTTGCCGGCCGCCTGGCGCAAGCGCCCTGGGGTGTCCCCGGAAATTTGTTCGTCGCTCGACCTCATTGAGGCAGCCAGCGGATCGTCCTCTGTAAATTCGTCGCCATTTGGATTGATCATATAACAACTTCGCATATCGCCGGCCTTTTGCGCCCTTGTTTCCTATTCTTCCTCGTGCTCCTGCTCGTGATCGTAATCGAAGGGGGACCGGATCGATCAGAGCAGGAGCACGAGCACGATTACGAGGAGCAGGAGAGGAAATCACCGCCATTCGTGCTTGGGATACTTCCGCTGGAGCTCTTTTTTGATCTTCGGATAGCCCTCGCGCCAAAAGGTTTCCAGATCGTTGGTGATTTGGATCGGGCGATGGTTCGGCGCGAGAACTTGAATCCTGAGCGCGGTGCGGCCCCGCCCGACCGCGAGCCCGCGGGGAGTATCATACAAATCCTGGATGCGGGCGGCGATCGTCGGCGGGGCGGAATCTCCGTAGGTGATCTTGGCGGCTCGACCCTTGGCGAGCTTTATTCGCTCAGGCGCAAGCTCCTCCAGTGTTTGCTGCTGCGCTGCGCTCAGCCACGATTTCACGACGGGCCAAACCGGCCGATCCTTGATTTCCTTATAACTTGTCGCGCCCTGGCAAATTTGTTCCAGGAGCAGCAGCTTCCCGGCTTCGTCGATCCGGGGGAAATCCAATTCGGGAAACTCCGCGGCGACGAAATTTACGCGAGCGATCCATTGCTCGACCGAGTTGTCCCAATGTTTTAGAGGACAGCTTCCCGCCAGGACTTCGCGCGCGAGAATTGGGGCCGCGGCTGGAT
>DASZDO010000001.1:0-40011 GCA_035941955.1 Chthoniobacterales bacterium | reverse complement strand
TTTTTTTTCGTGTGGGGTTTTTTTTCACGTTTGTTTTGGTGGGTGTGGTGTATCCCCCCCCCCCGCCCCTTGATGTTTACTGGACGCATGTCGTTACTGCGTCTTCTTTCCTGCACCGCCACTTTCCTTCTTTCTCTCACCACTTTGAGCGCTGAAAAACCGTTCGATTTCGCCACCACGCCGGGAAAACTGCCGAAGCAGGTTGTGCCGGAAGAGTACGCCATCCGGATCGCACCCGATCTCGCAAAATTCACTTTCGCAGGTTCGGAAACCATAAAACTCAACGTCCGGCAGCCGGTTAGCCGATTGGTCCTGAACGCGCTCGAGCTCAAAATCACGAGCGCGTCAGTCGATGGAAAAGCGATTCCTCCGTCGGCCATCAGGCTCGATCCAAAGGAGGAGTTGCTGACCATTACGCTCGCGAGCGAGTTGCCCGCGGGGCCACACAGCCTTGAGCTCAAGTTCACGGGGAAGATTAATCGGCAGGGCCAGGGACTCTATTACGCGCCGTACCAAGAGCAGGGCACGGGCGCGAAGAAGATCATGCTCGGAAGCCAGTTCGAAGCCACGGACGCGCGCCGCTTTTTTCCCTGCTGGGATGAGCCGAGCTTCCGGGCCCGTTTCCAATTGACCGCGGTCGTTCCCGAAAACTTTGCGGCCGTCTCAAACATGCCGGTGGAAAAAGAGACCAAAACCGCGGGAGGCAAAGAAGTCCGGTTCGCGGCCACGCCTCCGATGCCGAGCTATCTCAATGTTTTTTGCGCCGGCGAACTGGAGATGCTTTCCGCGAGGCTGAAAAATGTGGATCACGGCGTGATTACCACAAAGGGCAAGGTGGTGATGGGCCGTTACGCGCTCGACAGTTCCCAGCAAATTCTCACTTACTTCAACGAATACTTTGGCCTGCCTTACTCGCTGCCGAAAATCGATCACATCGCAGTCCCCGGGGGTTTTGGCGGAGCGATGGAGAACTGGGGCGGAATCACCTACTACGAGTCGCGCCTGTTGTTCGACCCGGAGAAATCCTCGGCGGAAACGAAACAGAACATCTACGAAGTGATCGCGCATGAAGTCGCCCACATGTGGTTTGGCGATCTCGTCACGATGGCCTGGTGGGACAACCTCTGGCTCAATGAAGGATTGGCCTCCTGGATGGGAACCAAGTGCACCGCGAAATTCAATCCCGATTGGGAAGTCTGGCTCCGGAACAATGTTCCGCGCGATCCGGCCCGCCGTTATGGGCTCGGCAAGGAAAGCGCCATGGAGGGGGATGCGCGGTCGACCACTCATCCGATCCAGCAACCGGTCGCCAACGAAGCGGAGGCGGGCAGCGCGTTCGACGATATCGCCTACCGCAAGGGATTGTCGTTCATCACGATGCTGGAGAGCTTCTTGGGAGAAGAGGTGTTTCGGGACGGCATTCGCAAATACATCGCCGCTCACAAACTTTCGAACACGACTACGGCCGATCTCTGGAATTCGCTTTCCGAAGCCTCGGGCAAACCCGTGGGGGAAATCGCGGCGGCGTGGACCGAACAGCCCGGGTTCCCCGTCGTAAAAGTGGCGCGCGATGCGGAAGGGAAAATCACGCTCACCCAGGAACGTTTCACGGTGCATTTTGAGAACCCGCCGGCCCTTGAGTGGAAGATTCCCCTCACCTACTCGATCGCGGGCGAAGCAGCTCCGGCCAGTTTCCTGATGACGTCGAAGACGATCGATCTCCCGAGCGCTTTCGCCGGTCGCGCCGTGAAATTGAACGTGAAGGGCGCCGGAACCTATCGTGTCCAGTATGACGACGCGTCGTGGAAATTGCTCCTGGGCGAATTGCCGAAGCTGAGCCCGGCCGACCGGGCAAATCTCCTCTTGGATGCCTGGGCCCTGGTGCAGGCGAACCGCGCCCCACTCTCGCATTATCTCGAGCTGGTCGAAAAATTGCCGGCGAAAGACGAACTCGCTGAGCGCGAGCAAATCATGCACGTGTTCGATTTCATCAACCGCCTGCTGGCGGGAACACCGCAACGGGAGCCGTTCCAAAAATATGCGCGCTCAATTCTGCGGCCCAGTTTTGAGCAGGTCGGATGGGAACCGAAAAGTGGCGAACCGCAAAAGGTCGCTTTGTTGCGCGGCAGCCTGATCAATACGCTGGGCGATCTCAACGACGAGGAAATCGTGGCCGAATGTCGCGCGCGTTTCCAAAAATATCTGTCCGATCCGAGATCGCTCGCGCCGGATTTGCGGCCGCGCGTTTTCGCGGTGGTCGGGCGTTACGCCGATGAGGCCACCTGGAAAAAGCTGCACGAGCTGGGCCGGAAAACGACCAGCATCGAGGAGAAACAGAACTACTACGACGCGCTCGCGTGCGCGCTCGATCCGAAGCTCGCCGCGCGCACTCTGGAGATTTCCCTCGGGGACGAGCTGCCGACCAGCCGCGCGATTTACCTTGTGGCCAAAGTGGCGCGCCAAAGCGAGCATCCCGAGGTGGCGTGGCAATTCGCCAAGGCCAACATGAAGAAACTCCTGGCGAAGACGGACGCGCTTGGCGCAAACAGTTACGCGCCGGGTTTGTTTACCTTTTTCTCCGACGCGACGCGCCTCATGGAACTTCAGCGGTACGCAAAGTCGGATCTCCCGCCGACAGCCGCCAAGAGCGTGGCGAAGGCGATCGATGAAGTGGGCTTCCGCGCGGAGTTCAAAGCCCGTTTGCTCACCCAGACTACGGCGTGGGCAAACGAAGCGGCCAAAAGCCAATAGCTGGAGCCGCGCTGCGGGCGGCGGGATGTAGCGGCGCTTGCCGGCGCGGCTTTGCGTTCCCACGCTTCGCACGCGCCGCCGCCGAAGCGCTTTGGCGCGCAGGAGGCAGCGAACCGCCTGCAGTTAGACGCGCGGAAATGTCGGAGGCGGCGAGGCTGCTTTCCCCGCTTCCTCGGCCACCATCGCTTTTGCGTACTGCCATCCCGCCAGGGCGCGGCTCAAGAGGAAGAAGGCAACAATGCCGGTCCATATCGACCACGACAGCAACGCAAGCGCAGCCAACCCGGCGCCACCCACCAGACCGATCGCGCTGGCGATTTTAAGACTGCGAATCTCTCCGAACGGAAACCAGAGCAACGCACGCAAGATTTGTCCTCCATCGAGGGGATAAACCGGTAGCAGATTGAAAATCAGCAAGGCATAATTAATGAAGCGAATCATCCCAATCAGCCTGTAGACGTCGGGCGATTCATAGTGCCATCCTGCGTGGCCCGCGAATATCCAAAGCGCCTCCAGCACTGGCACCAGCGCAACGTTCACCAGCGGTCCGGCGGCAATGCTCCAGAGGACGGCGCCAGGGCGGCGCGGTGGGTCTACAAAAGCAACGCCGCCGAGAGGCCACAGGACGATTTGATCGGCGGAGCCGCCCGTTTGCCGGCAGGCCAGGGAGTGCCCAAATTCGTGAAGAAGGACAATGGCGAAGAGTGCGAGATATTCGTACAACGCAAAGATCTGCGAATCGTAATTGTTCAGGCGCTGGGTCAGCTGATACGCCGCGACGATGAACCAGGAAAAGTGCAGGTAGACCTGGATACCGGCAAACCGAAAGAGACGGATCGAGCCGCTTTGCATACGTGCCAAAGGCTACAGCGGAAACGGGGCCGGCGCGCGCCGTTTTATAGAGTCACTTCGGTCGGGTTTTCGGGAGGGGCGATAAGCAACCGCATCGGCAGCATCGAGGATTCGTAGAAGCCGTGGCGTTTGAAGAAATTCTGCGAACGCAGTTCGGGTCGGTCCGTGAGCAAAGTGATGCGGAGAAACTTTTTCTGCTTGGCGAAATTGATCGCATACTCGAGCAGCTGCGAGCCGTAGCCGTGGCCGCGAAAAGAGTCGTGCACCACCAGATCTTCCAGGAGGATGACAAAACCGCCCTCCGCCGTGCTGATGGTGAAAAGCAGATTGATCATGGCGACGATCGTCCGGTCCCGCCGCAGCACGAAGACGCGGCCGCGGTTCGGCTCCTCAAAGATCAAGCGCAGCCCCTGGAGCTGTTTTTGCTTGTTGGGGCGAAAGTCCTTTTCTTCGCTGAAAAGCTCACCGAGCAGATTGGACAGCTCGTCCAGATCTTCGAAGATGGCGGGCTCGATGACTACTTCGCTCATGCGGCTTGGTTATTCCACAAATAGGGCGCCGTGGCAATGCGCGATGCGCGTGAACTGCGTCCCGGCGATATTTACCACCTGCCTCGCAGGATCCTTGGCCGAGGCGCTTGCATCACCTCTTCTTGTCGTCGTCCCATGTCTTCGACAGGCGCGAAGTCGGGACGGCCGGAATCGCCAGGCCGGCCGCGGCATAGTGCGAGGTGTCGTTAAAGAGCGTCAACCGCGCGCTGACCGCGTTCTTGAAGTCGACGATATTGAGGGCGGCCGGGTTTTGATCGAGGTTATCGCGGTAACGGCGCGGATCGAATCCAAGCAGCGAACTGAGCAGCAAACGGATCGTCGCCTTGTGCGAAACGACCAGCACATTTGCAGCGGGATGCTCCCGGACAATATCCATCAGGACCGGCAACGCGCGCGCTGTCACCGCCAATCCGCTTTCACCGCCGACCGGCGCAAAGGTGTACGGGTCCTCCTCCCACGCCGCGGCTTCCTCGGGAAACGCCTGGTCGACTTCCTTCCGCGTCATCTGTTCCCAGCGGCCGTGCGAAATTTCGCGCAAGCCATCGCGCGTTTGCACTTCAAGCCCGTGCGGTTCGGCCAGGATCCTGGCGGTCTCCACCGTTCGGTCGAGCGGCGACGCGTAAATGGCTGCGACGTTTTCACCTTGAAGACGCGCGGCGAGCCGGCGCACTTGTTCGCGCCCTTCATCCGAGAGTTGAACGTTCGTCGCCCCGGCGAAACGATCTTCCGCCGTGAGGACGGTCGCCCCGTGCCTAATCAGAAAAATTCGAGCGTGCATGTTGGTGGGCCAAGAGTAACCGCTGAATTGCCGGCACGAAGACGAAAATTCGAACTCCGGCTGCGACGTGCCAAAAACAAGGAAGGGCTGCCGTAGTTCAAGGGCGCCGCCGCCGGTCGATTTCCAGCGCTTTCTGCGAATGGGCATCGGCCTCATCGGTCCGTCCCATTTGTCGCAAGATGCTGGCGAGCTTGTTGTGCGCGGCGGCGTTATTGGGATTGAGTTCCAGCGCCTTGTCATAATGAGTCATGGCCTCGCCCACCCGCCCCGCTTGCAGCAGCGTGTTGCCGAAGTTGTAGTGTGCTTCGCCGTTGCTCGGATTGAGTTCCAGGGCTTTGAGGTAATGAGCCATCGCCTCATTCACCCGCCCGGCCCGCGCCAGCGCAGCACCCAAATTGTTATGGGCGGCGGCGTGGTTCGGATCTTTCTCCAGGATCTTGTTGTAACGATCGATAGCGGCGTCCGTCCGCCCGCTCTGGGCAAGGACGCCCGCCAGGTTGTAGTGGGCTGGAATGTTGTTGGGGTTGGTTTCCAGCGCCTTTTCGTAATGAGCTATCGCCTCGTCCACGCGTCCCAGGCGCAACAGGGCATTGCCCAGGTTGAAGTGCGCCTCACTGTAATTGGGATCAAGTTCCAGGGCTTTGTTGTAGTGAACGACGGCTTCCTCCACTTTTCCCTTACCCAGGAGACTGATCGCTATGTTATTGTGAGCCATCCAGCTCTCGGGGTTTTTTGCGAGGGTCGCCCACCAAAGCGAATCCGCGCCGGCATACATCGCGCATTGCTTCCAAGTGAGCAGACCGAGCGGCGCCAGCACCACAGCGTAAAGAGCGCTTTTCAGAAATCTTTTCGTTTTCCCAAAGGCCTCGAGAGCCCTGGTGACTCCGGCCGCGGCCAGGGCCAGCGGCCCGATGCTGGCGAGATATTGATAATGATCGGCCACAAAAGAATAGCGAAAGGTATAGAGCATGATGAAACCCAGCATCGGGCTAAGCGTCGCCGCAAAGAACAGGGCGGCCACCTCGGGCCCCCGGCCAAGGCGATGTCTGGCAAAGTAAATTACAGCCGCTGCGGCCCCCGTTGCCAGGACCCAGGCGTAATCGAGCAGGTTGCTGGCGGAGATCGTCCAGCGGCGATAGCTGAAGACAAGGTTCGCCGGCCACAAAAGCTTTCCCGCATAAAACCAGAGAGCCCGGCACGCCACGAGGACCCGCTCCGGCAGTCCAATCTGGAAAAGCTCCCCTTGAGTTCCCTGGTGATAACGTTCCCACCACACCGTGACCAGGCCCATGCCGATGCCCAGCACGACAAACGGCGCGATCTGCGCGAGCCGTCGCCAATCGATCCGGGTTCCTTTCAGCCACAGAATTAAGAGCAACGCGGCCGGAAGCGTGCAGGCGGTTGTCTTGCTAAAGAGCGCCAGAGCGTAAAACACCAAGGCGAGGCTGTAATACTTCCACCGTTGCCGGGCCGAAGCCTCCACGAACTTCACCCACGCCAGAAGCGCCAGGAGAAAGAAAAGGCCCATCAGAACGTTCTTGCGTTCCGTAACCCAAGCCACCGATTCCACGTGAACCGGATGCAACGCGAAGATGGCCGCGGCCAGCCAGGCGCCGGGCACGCGCAGAGCCAGGAGTAACCGCCAGACGAGGACCGCGTTCGCCGCGTGAAGGAGAATGTTGACCCAATGATAGCCTGCCGGACGCAGTCCCCAGAGCGCGTGCTCGAGGCGAAAACTAGTATAGACCAGCGGAAAATACTGAGACGGCGAATCGAAAGAAAACCAGATGCGCTTCAGACCGTCGGGCGCCGTCAGTAACTTGTTCTCCGTGACGTAGACATCGTCGTCCCAGATGAAACCTGCGTGCCATGCCTGTTGATAGACAAGAATCGTCGCCGCCACCAGGAGCAGACCCCAAAGCCAATTCTCCCACTCCCCACCCCGCGGGAGCCCCGTGACGCGCTGATCCGCCGTTCTCCCAAGTCGAACCTTTCTTTGGGATTGCCGGCTCATCCTGTTCGTCTCCCTCTCCCTCTTCCTCCTCTTGCCAGAAGATCAGGAGCACGAGTTCCTGGAAGCCATCGCCCAATATCGGCGCTGTAGCCGCCCCGCTCTGTCGGGGCGACCCGGATCCGTAACACGGCGACAGAGCGCCGTGGCTACAGCACGGGACGTCATGTGTGAGTAAGCTTGTGGCTTTTCAAAGTTGGTCTTCAGTTAGTGCCGCTCGCCGGGACAGCGCTCGAGCTTCCCTTCAAGTGTTTGTCGAGAAAATCGAGAATACTCTTTTGGGCGCGAATCTCATTCGCCTTCTTCGTGAACCCGTGGCCTTCGTCGTCGAAAACAACGTATTCCACGACGCCGTTCTTTTTCTTGATGGCTTCGACAATCTCATCGGACTCCGGCTTGATCACGCGCGGATCGTTCGCGCCCTGCAAAACAATGAGCGGCTTGGTGATCTTGTCCGCGTGGAACAGGGGCGATATCTCCTTCAGCATAGCTTCCTGTTTCGTCGGGTCGCCCAGCTCCTTGTAGAGCGACTTGCGTTGTGCTTCCCAGTAGGGCGGGATGCTTTGCAGAGTTCGCACCCAATTCGACACCCCGAAGATGTCTACCCCGGCGCCAAACTCCTCCGGTTTGAAGGCAAGCGCCGCCAGGACCATGTAGCCGCCGTAGGAGCCACCCATGATGGCGATCTTCGATTCGTCCACATACCCGAGCGAGGCCAGATACTTTTTCGCAGCAACGCAATCCCACAACGGTTCGCGGCCATGTTTGCCATCGTCCGCGGTAAAGAACGTCTTGCCGTAGCCGCTGGAGCCACGGTTGTTCACGTCCAGGACGACATAGCCGTGGTTCACGAGGAATTGCACGGCCGCGCTGTAAGGCATGCGCGCCTGGCCGCCGGGACCGCCATGTACTCGAACGATCGCGGGCAACTTCTTTTCCGCGCTGGCCCCGTGCGGCGTGTAAAGAATGGCGGGGATCTCCAGCCCATCGAAAGACTTGTAGCGGATGACGCGCGATTCGACGAGATCGGCCGCGAGAATCTCAGGGTTCAAGCCCTCCATTAGTTTCGTCGTCTGTTTGGTGGCAAAGTCGTAAACGAACAGGCTCGCCGGCGAACGTGGACCATCATGGTAGAAGGCCATCTGCGTTTCGTTCGGCGAGATTTTTACTCCAGTGATATCGCCATCCGGCAGCACGGGCAGCGGCACAACGGTCTTGGTGGCCTCGTCGTAGATTTTGATCTTGGTCCGCGCATCCTCGTTCGTAGCCACAACGCGATACTTGCCGTTGTGCGAAAAGAAGGTGTAGGCCACGTCCCATGGCGCCTTCTCCACCACCTCGCGCTTGCCCGTTTTCAAGTCGTAGCGCGCGATATGCATGAACTCGCCGCCTTCGTTGGTGAGGAAGTAGAGATACTTCGATTTCGGGTCGAACGTTTCCGGCGTGTTGGATACGTCCCCTTTATGGGGCGTAAGGTGTTTCATCTTCTTGGTCGCCGTGTCGTAAAGATAGACATCCGAGTCCGCCTGAGAGCCGCCTGTCTTTTCGAAAGCGATGAACTGCTTGTCGTTCGAGATCGCGCCGGCCTCGTAGCCCGTTTCGTCCTTGTAAATGAGCACCGGTTTCAGGTCGGCGATGCTCATTTCGAAAATATCGAAGTAGCGCGCGTCCCGGGCGTTTGTGGAGAAAAAGAGCGACTTCCGATCGTGGCTCCAGTCGAGGAAGCGGGCCTTCGTCTTGTCGCCCGGCGTCAGATCGCGCTCAGTCCCGTCCAGCTCTCGCAGATAAAGGTGCTCGTTCTCGTTCCCGCCCTTGTCGTAACGGTAAAGAAAACGCGCGTCCGCGGGAAAATAAGAGACAGCATAGGTGCTTTCCTTCGTCGAGTTGGTCAGCTGCTTCGGCGGGCCACCCACGACACCCATGGTGTAGACGTTAAAGATGCCGGTCTTGTTGCTGTGAAAAAGAATCGATTTTTCGTCGGCCGAGAATGAACTCCCGCCAAGGCGCGTGGTCCCCATGAACTGCTCGATCGTGTACTGCTTCACGGCACGAGGAGGTGCGGGCGTCGCTTGCGGCGACGAATTTGGGTCAGCTTTTTTCCCATCCACGATCGATGGGTGGTAAGCGAGAGAAAGGAAAATAACGAGCAGTAATTTGGTTTTCATTGGATTGATGTTTCTGTTGTCCGCCCCGGGGGAAATCAGAATCGCGAAAGCTAGCCCCCGCTTTTCCAATCACAAGGGCATTCCGAAACCGGAATGGAACGAGTGGGACGAGTGACATAGACGGCGCCGCCGCGAGGGTAGCGGAGAGCGAAGGGGGTGCCGAGCGAATCAAACCGGAGCCTCCTTCGCCAAAGCGACTACGACGGCGGGATTGCGCCCGCCTGCATCCGCTGTGCGAAGCACTACGGGCAGGGATACCGGAAAGCTCGCAGAGGCGTGCGACCTGGTATTGCGAATAATCTTTCCGGTTTCCGCTTTCCGCTTTCCGCTTTCGCTAAGGCGCTCCGCGGTCGTAAACTTCGACTACGCCAATGCCAGCGCCGTTGTTCAGGCCCGCCAGCAGCGCTGTGTAAAGGCCTGGCGGCAGCGTCGCGGCTATGCCGGACTCGAGGCTGTCTGTCGGTGCAAGACCCGCGGCCATCAGTTCCGCCGCTTGAGCCGGATCATCCTCCCAGTCGTTATTCGCAATCACGAGCGCCCCGTCATTATCGCGCAGCTCCAGTGTCGGATTGGCCAGCGCGTTGGGCACACCCGTCGCGCTGAGGCTGGGACCGATCCCGCGGACTACAACTCTATCAGCGCCGTTGTTGCCGCCCAGCATGAAACCCGCAATGACAATGTTGTCACCCGTGCTGACCAAGGCGCGCGTACTAATATTGGCCAGCCTAGAGTTGGCCTGCGGGTCAAGGTCGTATACTTCCACCAGAGCGACGCCGGAGGTGTCGCCATTGCCTCGCACAATCGCGGTGTATGCTCCTGGCACCAGCCTCGCCTCGATCGCCGATTCAAGATCGTTCGAAGGCGGAATGCCAGTGGCTTTGATGAGAGCCTCCTGCATAGGGTCTTCTCTCCAGTTATCGTTCGTGACGGTGACAAATCCGCCCGGACCGTTCAGCTCGAGCATTGGATCGGCCAGCACATTGGGGACGCCGAAGTCCGCCAGGGAAGGTCCAATAGCCCGGATGAGCAGATGCTTGGTCGAGCTTCCTGTAATGATGAACCCCCCGATGCCTACGTTATCCCCAGTCTGCACGCGCATCCGAGTGGACAGGTTAACGGCCTGTGCCACTGGAGCCGGAGTTGGGGTAGCTGTTGGCGGCACGGTAGGTGTGGGCGTCACGGTAGGTGTTGGCGTCACGGTAGGCGTTGGTGTCGGAGTAGGTGTAGGTGTCGGGGTCGGGCTCGGTGTTGGCGTCGGTGTCGGTGTAGGGGTTACGGTCGGAGTCGGAGTCGCTGTGGGGGTTGGTGTTGGACCTCCTACAGCTACATCCAGGAACGCCGCACTGATCGGTCCCCAGGTCTCGAAGCCCTGGAAGCTGTTCACGCCGCGTCCGCGCACGAAGATAACGTGGCGGCCTACCGACAGGCCGGCAGTGTTTATCGTTGCGTTGACGGCCACGGTAGGCGAATTGAACGCGCCGCCCATTGGGATGGCCGTGCCGCCAGCCCAGGGAGGCGTGTCAATGTAATATTCCGCTGCGCCCACGTTCTGGGTGAATGCGTTGTTTGACCAGGCGAAGTTAATGCTGGCGGATAGCTGTGATGGCACGCCTGGCTGCACCGCTGCCGGGTTGGTGACAACGGTGTTGGCATCCGGTCCGTGCGAAGTCAGGTAAGGCGTGCGCGCTATCTTCGCCAGGTAAAGAAGCATCTGCCGATTCTCAGGCCAGAGACCCCGCGACGAGCCGCAACCTGGATTATCTATGCACGAGTAGGAGGGGAGAAAGTCCTGGCCGCTCAACTCGGTGGAGAAGGCCGCCATGCCCAGCTCACCGTAGGCCCAGTCAATCGAGCCTCCATCTACCGGATACAACTGGTCGATGATCGAGCCAAACGGGTAACCGTTACCGCCCGCGTTCAACGCGGCCATGTGCGCGGCGATGTTGCGCGTCTCAGCGAAGTTAGGCATCTGCGTTTCACTCCAGCCCCACGTAAAGAGGTTGACTGGCACAACGGTGTGGATGTTCTGGTAAACGCCTGTGGCAGTGATAGGCGCCGGGTCGGTGTCGCCCGGGCCGCGCTGGTCGGGCACGAGGGTACGAAGCTTGTTGACGATAGCCATATCCTCCGGCTCCGATCCCGCCGACGGCCCTCGATAGGTCTGCTCGCACAGAGAACCGCTCGAGCCGCCGCAGCAGCCCCAATGGAAGGGGAAGTTGCGGTTGTTGTCTACGCCGGAGTGGTCACCTGCTGTGGGAGGCCAGTCGCACCCGCCGCCTCCGGAATTGTTGCCGTTCTTGCGGTACATGTACGGGCTGTTGCCCCCGCCCCCCGCCTCGACGATGTGGTGGCCGTCGGGATTGACTACGGGCATGAGATAGATGTCGTGATAGTCCACGAGCCAGTGAACGTCGGCATTGGCCTCGTAGTTATTGAGCAGGTGGTCAATCATGCGCATGACGACTTCCGGTGTAGCGATCTCGCGGGCGTGAATATCGCCGTCCGCCCAGAAGACCGGTTTGGGGCCTGAAATGTTGCGGTTCGTGATGCGGAGCACATACAGGTCATAGCCGTTCCAGGGACTGGGTAGGACGCACGAGCCTGGATGGGACTTGCACCAGGAGTCGCCGATGTCGACCTTCTCGACCAGATTGGGGAACTGAGCCACCTTCTGGTCGAGGAAGGCGTATATTTCTTCCACCGTCTTGTAGCCGCCGTAGAAAGTATAGGGTATTTGAGGGTCGCTGAGGTTGCGACTGCTGTTCTCGTCTATCTCCACACGGAGGCCGCGCGCCGTCAGGACATAGTAGAGGTCGCGATCGCGGATTATGGTGAGATAGCCTCCCGTTGTGGGCACTTCTTCGGGGTTGAGTTCCTGGGCCAGCCGGTCGCGCTCGGCGCGGTCGCTGAAATAGACGCGCATTACCAGCGTGTCGTACTTCTCGGCTATTGGATTCTTGCCGCTTCCTGCCTGGGAGTGGACAGAGTTTGAAGCGGCAGGATTCTCCGCCACAATCTGCGATTTGCTGCTTCGGACACTCAGGTCGTCGGGGTCAGCCGCCAAAGCGATACCGGCCAGAGTGACTGCCGCGATTACCCCGAAGGCGCGAAAGATGGGCCTCGCTCGCGCCGATGATTTCTCCGTCGTATTTCTTGTGTGAAGATAGTTGTTTTTCATTTTGGATTCTTCTTACGGGGGCATCTGTTTCATTTTCGGGGGCCGATTCTTTTCTACTTCCAAGATCTTAGCAATAGGGTATCCGCAATCCGGTTTTGCTAGGGCGCTCCGCGGTCGTAGACTTCGACCAGGCCGATGCCACTGCCATTATTCAGACCCGCGAGCAGCGCGGTGTAAAGGCCTGGAGGCAACGTCGCGGCGATGCCTGACTCGAGGTTGTCTGTCGGCGCCAGACCCGCGGCCGTTAGTTCCGCCGCTTGAGCCGGATCATCCTGCCAGTCGTTATTCGCAATCACGAGCGCTCCGTTATTGTCGCGTAGCTCCAGCGTCGGATCGGCCAGCGCGCCAGGCACTCCAAGGGCTGTTAGACTCGGGCCAAGGCCGCGCAGTACAATCCTGTCATTGACGACGCCATTCAGGACAAAGCCGGCAATCACGATATTATCAGCGGTACTGACAAAGGCCCGTGTGCTCAGGTTGGCCAATTTCGAGGCGGGACTGTGGTCTAAGTCGTAGACTTCCACCAGAGCTACACCGGAGGTGTTATCCTTGCCACTCACGATCGCGGTGTACGCGCCGGGAGCTAAGGTGGCCACGATCGCTGATTCGAGAACATTAGCGGGAGGGATGAAGGTGGCCTTAATCTCGGCTGCCTGGGTGTCTCTCCAGTTATCGTTGGTGATGGTGGCAAATGAACTGGGACCGTTCAGTTCCATCACCGGGTCGGCCAGCGCATCGGGGACACCATATTGAGTCAGCGAAGGACCGATAGCCCGAACGATCACACGTTTCGGGGCGCTTCCCGTGATGATAAAGCCGCCAATGCCTACATTATCGCCGGTCTGAACGCGCATTCGCGTCGAGAGGTTGATCGCCTGCACCATCGGAGCCGGGCTTGGACTCGGTGTGGGCGTTGGGGTTGAGGTTGGTGTCGGCGTTGGAGTAGGTGTCGGCGTCGCCGGCGTCGGGCTCGGCGTCAGCGTAGGTGTAGGTGTAGATGTTGGAGTTGGCGTTGGCGTTGGCGTCGGCGACGCGGGCGGTGCCGGTTGTTGTGCGCAGTATCGACCGCCGCTATCGAAATAGTTCGGGAGCAACGGAGGAATCAAACCAGAAGGTCGTGGGACATCACTTCGCGATCCACCCCACACGATCATTTCGCCACCGGTCCAGACGGCCGTTTGGCCGGATCGGTCCATCGGCGCACCGGTGGGAGTGGTCGGCAGCCAGCTATCTGCGGCGCGATGGTACCTCCCCCCGGTGTTGAAGGTGACGCCTGCAGAGCCTCCTCCCCACACGATCATTTCGCTGCCGGTCCAGACTGCACTGTGCGAGGTTCGGCCAACGGGGGCGTTGGTCGTGCTCGTTGCCGCCCAGCTATCCGCGCTGGGATCGTAATTCCCTCCGGTATCTTCGAAAACGCCGTCATTCCGCATCCCACCCCATACGATCATTTCACTGCCGGTCCAGACTGCCGTGTGTCTGACTCGGGCACTTGGGACGTTGGTCGTGCTCGTTGCCGTCCAGCTATCCGTGCCGGGATTGTAACTACCGCCGGTGTTCGTAATGAAGGTGGTGTTATTAGTTCCACCCCAAACGATCATCTGGCTGCCAGTCCAGACCGTGCTGTGGGAGTCTCGACCGGTGGGAGCGCTGGTTGTACTCATTGGGGTCCAGCTATCCGTGGTGGGGTTGTAGCGTCCGCCCGTGTTTAGATAGTTGCCTCCATCGGTTCCACCCCACACAATCATCTCACTGCCAGTCCAGACCGCAGTGTGCCCGGATCGGCCAGCCGGAGCATTCGTAAGACTCGTTGCCGTCCAACTGTCGGTAGCGGGATTGTACCTCCCACCGGTGCTTGCGGCGCCACCAAAGCCGCCCCAGACAATCATTTCGCTGCCGGTCCAGACCGCCGTGTGCCAGGCTCGAGCACTGGGCGCTCCGGTAATGCTGGTGGGTACCCAGCTATCCGCACCTGGGTCATATTTCCCCCCGGTGTTTGCGTAGAAACCAGAGCTTCCCTGCCCACCCCATACGATCATTTCACTGCCGGTCCAGACTGCCGTGTGCCCCGCTCGAGCACTCGGCGCGCTATTGATGCTGGTAGGGGTCCAGGTGTCATTGGTGCAAGCAGGTGTCGGTCCTACACCTGGCGCGACGCGAACGTAATAAACGTCTTGCTCGGAATTAAACGTGGCGGCATACGCGACGTCGCCTCCGGTATTGTCCGAAACGATCGTCATGTAATCGCCCAGCTTGTTCTGGTTCGGATAACCGAGGAACGGATTGAACGGAATGCTCACCGCGACGTTGGCCGACCACGTCGCGCCCGCGTCGATACTGTAAGAATAGAAGAGCTGCGAATCGGTGTTGTTCGCCGCGTTACGCGTGTCCAGCCAAACGGAATCGATGCGCCCATTCGGCGCGACCGCAAACGTCCCGAACCAGTGCCATTTGCTGTGATTGATCGGATCGTCGTTGACCCGCTTAGGGGAGCTAAAGGTTACTCCGCTGTCGGTGCTGCGGACGAACATCACGTCGCTCCCGGTGCTGAAGCCGGTCGGCTGCACGCTCGCCAGCATGTAAACATTGTTATTCGAACTGGTGCCCGAACGGTCCACCGCCAGGAAAACCTGCCCGATCAGTCCTTCAGGATTGATCGTATCAAAGTAATCGATGACGCCGCCCATGTTGACTTCGGTGACTTGGTCGAAGGTTGGCGTGACGGCGCCGTTTCTTGCATTGGTCGAACGAAGGCACCAAAACTGGGTCTTGGAGGTGGTGACGCCACCGAAAAAGAGCACGCCGTTCGAGTCCACGTCGGGCGTGCCCCATTGGGGAGCGTTTGGGATGGTGATCGGATTCATCCAGGTGAACCCGCCATCGGTGGAGCGGCTGAATTCGTTGGGGGCGAACGGGCTGGCGTTATCCCAAAACTGGTAATGGAATCCGTGACCGGTGCTGGCCGCGTTGTTATCTATCACGAACCACTGCTTGTCGCCCCCCTTCGCGGGCCCAATGTTCGTGAAATTCTGGCCGCCATTGATCGAGCGCCACATGGTGACGTCAAATGACTGCAAAAGGCTGAGAAAGTAAAAACGTCCGGTATCATCGGAGTCCAACACCGGGTCGCTCCGAAAGACGTTGTTCTCGAGAACCCCTGGGAACGTCCAGGTCGTTCCGGCGTTGGAGGTATAGCCCCAGCCGCCCTGCCGGAAATTGGAAGTCACGCTATTGAACTGCCGCCAACCGATCACCATTCTGTTGTGGTCCGTTGGGTCCACGGCGATAGAAGGCTCGTTCGCGGCGTCGCCCGTGATGTTCTGGCCGCTCAGGTTGACGTTGACCTGACGACTCGTGAAGGGGCCTTCCTGCGAGATCATTCCCGGCGAAACCCCTGTTCCCCACAAGGGCAACGGGGCCGGCGCGTCATCGTATTTCTCGTGTGGCTCGGCCGGAAGTGGCTTCTGCGGCGCGGTCTGGCCTGAAGCGATACCAGCTACAAAGAGCAAAACCAAGCAGGCAAGAAAGCTCGCCTTTGCCACTTCAAAACACCTCAGCCTGCACATGAGCAGCGAACATAGACCAACATTCCGAAACCGGAAACCGGAAACCGGATTGCGGAAAGGGGATCCCCGCAAGGGTTCTTTCCGGTTTCCGGTCTCCGGTCTCCGGTCTCCGGTCTCCGGTTTCGATCACCCTTCCAATTTAGCGTTTGCGTTGACCGCGCCAATTATGTCCGCGCGATCAAATCTCCGCCCGCCCCCGTAATAGGATTCGTGTTCGGTCAGACGCTTGAAAAAGCCCGCCTTCATTAGCTTTCTCAGCGGCACGATGAAATCACGGTAGAAGAGGTCGAAGTCGCCACCGGCATCATCCATCACGTTCCACGACCGCTTGCCTCCCAACGTCTCCAGGCGTCTTCGACTCAACACTTCTTCCATAATCCGGCGATTTCACCCGACGCGCCGCCCCGAGTCCATCATGAATCTTGGCTGGCCATGCGAAAGATGGTTCTGCGACGCAGCTCCGTTCGACCCCCTCTCCGGTATCCGCAATCCGCTTTCCGCTTTCGCCTGTCCCCGGCGGGAATCGAACCCACATTTAAGGTTTAGGAAACCCTCGTTCTATCCGTTGAACTACGGGGACGCGTCGAAGACGAACTCCGAAAGTATTCGCGAGCAGGCGTCCAACGTCCAACGTTCAATTGCAGAAAAAGGAACCATCAAGCGAAGATTGTTTGAGGGATTAAACCATCTAACGAGACATCAGCGACCTCACCTGAGAGCGCGAATGGCTGTAAGCTGGACGAAGTAACTCCGCGAGAGTTACGCATCGGAGCGGGGTGCGGTTCGCTGCATCGCCCGGTTAGGCTTTGTTGCGTCCGGCGCGTTCTGCTTAGTTACCTCGTCCCGAATCTCTTTTGCGCAGGTTAGTCCCGCAAAGATCAAGCCGGCTACCAAGCCCACCGTGAGCGCGAGGCGATACTGAGCTAGCTTGCCCAAATCGGCGTCTGCGGACATCAATACGATGTAGCAAGCGGTACAGGCTTCGATAAGTCCCGCAACTGCTACACCAATAATTAAAAGCCTGCCTAGAAGACTCGGGTCGTTGAGTTGTCGCCCGCTGTACAATGCGAACACAAAGTAAGCAAACATCGCGATGCCAACTAACCAGGCCCTTATCGGCTTTTTCATAGTCTGTTTACCCGTGAAGAATCGACGATGTAGCCCGCTAAAATTCCTAACCCTGTGATAAACAGCGTGGACCAGAATCCGTGGAAAATCCATACTGAAAGAAGAAAGGCGCCGAGCCCGAACGATATGGTCGCAGATAGCTTATTCATTAAGGTTAATATTTGTGTTTTGAAGATGAACGGATTGAAGGCCTAACGAGGATTGGGTGGGATTATCCCACCTCTAATTGCGGAAAATCCCTAATAATCTGTTTGTCTACCTGAGGTGGACGGGGGGGGAAATCGGAGGCATTTGAGCGGAGTTTATCCGACTTGGGACCTCCGCGGCAATCCCAAAAAGCAGGGCAGGTGCATCACCTGCCAGTCATCAAGTTCGGCAACCAGAGCGGTCGCCCCACGAGATGGTAGACGAAGCCCGCAAAAACTTTCCGGTATCCGGTTTCCACGTCTAGCCGCTAGGCCTTTCGATAGTGATCCGCCACGCGGTAGGTGCGGGCGACTAGACCGAAAGCAAGAGCGGCGGCGAAGGCAAACACCGCGAAGAAAAACATCTGAAACGCCGTCAGGCCAAACCCGCTCGATTTAATGAAATCAATCACTGCGGCATTTTTCACGCCGGCATTCACGACTAGGACCCAGAGGTTGCCGATCGTCACCGAGAGATTCCAAAACGACATGAGCGCACCTTTCATCGCCATCGGCGCCTGGCTGTAGGCAAATTCGAGGCCGGTCGCGGATACGAGCACCTCGCCCAGCGTGAGGAGCGCATACGGCAACACCTGCCACGTGATCGAAAAGGCGTTGCCGCCGTCGAGCACCACTTGCATCACGCCAACGACAATCCACGAGGCCCCGGCCAGGGCGATGCCGGCGGTCATTCGCCGCAGCGCCGTCATTTCGTATCCCCGCCGCCGCAGCATCGGGTAGAGCACGAGATTGTTGAACGGGATGAGCAGCATCACCAGCAAGGGATTGAGCGCCTGCATCTGCGACGACTGGAACCAGCTCGGTTTTGTCATTGCGTCTGCCTGCAAGACCCAGGTGGAAGCTTTCTGATCGAAAAGCGACCAGAAGGGCGTGACCAGCGCGAAGAGCACCAAGACCCGCAAGACCGAGCGCACGCCCTCGATGGATTCGTCGGGATGCTTGCCGCGGGCCGCTTCGAGTTGCAGCGAGACGCCAATACCGCCAAACGCGATCACGGAGACCAGAGCGAGGCAGGCCGCGATAACGAACCCGAATTTCGGAATGAACAGGAACGACACGATCGCCCCCAACCCGCCGATAAGGCCGAGCAGCCGGCCGCTTGTGCCGGAGGCCAGCGCCGTACGGCAGACCTTGAGAAACGAATGCGGATCGGGCGGCGCCGGCGGCACCATGACGTATTGCTTGCGCGCAAGCCACAGGACCAAGGTGGAAATGAGCATGAGCACGCCTGGAATTCCAAACGCGATGCTCGGCCCGAGGCTCCGCAGAAAGATCGGCATCAGCAGCGAGGCGAAGAACGAGCCGAAGTTGATGATCCAGTAGAACGCATCGAACACGACCTTGGCGCGATGTTTGTTAGTCTGGTCGAACTGGTCGCCGACGAAAGAGGCCACGCACGGCTTGATCCCGCCTGAGCCGAGGGCAATCAGCGCGAGTCCTGCGTAGAAGCCGGTTCGGTTCGAAACGAACAGCGCCAGGCAGAGTTGCCCCACGCTATAAAGCAGGCTCAACCAGAAGATGGTGTGGTATTTGCCCCAGAAACGGTCGGCCAGCCAGCCGCCCAGCAGTGGGAAAAAGTAGACGCCGATGACGAAGGTGTGGAAGACGTCCTTCGCCGCGCCCGGGCGGTCCCCCTCCGGCAGGTAGGTGAGCAGCGACGTGACGAGGAACACCGTCAGGATGTTGCGCATCCCGTAGAAGCTGAAGCGCTCGCAACCTTCGTTGCCGATGATGTAGCGGATCTGCCGGGGAATCGGCGTCTTCGGGTCCGGCACGGCCTCCGCGCCAGCAGCGTCGCTCATCGGAACTTCCTTCATGGCCGCGAGCGTCGGCAAAAGGTATCGAGTGCGCAACCCAAAAACGAGAGCGTCGAGTCTCGGCGGAAAGTCAAAGGCTCCAGCTCTCAATCAGCGGGGGCGTCTCAAATCGTAGAGTCCAGCGCAGATAACAATGACGAACCCTAGAACAACAATCCACGCGCTGAAATCAATTATGGGAGCGTAGCGAAACCCGGCGGCCAAAGCAGAAACCGCCCAGAGACCAGCCGCAATTGCGTAAGCGGCAAATCCGACACCTGAAACCCGAATACCCCCAGGGCGTTCGTCCCAGGTCCAGTCAGGACGCCATTTCGGAAAAACGGTGTGCAGCAACATCCAAAGCATGACCACCGTGCAGATCCCCGCCAGCAAGAAATACGCGTTCGCGAGCGAGTCGCCGGTGTCTGCCGGGATAGGCATAAGGTCTAACGAGAATAATCAGCTACCCGCCCAGAGGATTCGAAAAATAGCGATAGCTGAACCGCTCGATCGGGTCGCGCATCACCTAGTCCACGCGCACTCGAAAGGAAATTGGAATTTTACGTTGAGAGGCGCCATCCGCTGGCACGGACTGGTTCCTGAATGCCTTCACCGCGGCCGCGTCCAGGGTCTTGTTCCCGGTGCTCTTGAACATGGTAGCTTGAAGAACCTTGCCCGATTTTGGGTCCGTCCGAAGCAGGATTACACCACTGGCGGTAATGTATCGCGCTTTGGCAGCGGGACTTTTCCGCTCGCGCTGAACGGAAGCTGGATCAGCCGCACTGGCGGGTAACGCGAGGATCAACGCGCCGATGGCACAGGTAATGGCGCGGCAATAATAGGGCATTCTTGCCATCTAGGGATCTGGTTGGATTTCGCTAATAACTTCCTTCGGAGCATCGGCCGAAATGTTGGCATCCGCAAAGAGGGTGCGCAACGTGCCGCTCCATCCTACGGGCATCTCGTTCACACCAACGCCCGGCATTGAATACATGTTGCAAGTAAAGCAAATGTCGCAAACAAATGTGTCTCCGCCGCGGGTTGTGATAACAACCCGGTGATGAGGAACGAAACACATTTTGTGCAGGAAAACAGCGCCGTAGTCGAGGCTATAGGGAAACGCCTGAAGCAGTTTCGGGTAGTCCGAGGGTGACATAGTCCGCGATGCCACCACCTTGCGTTGGAGGAGAGTGAACTGCTCCAAAGTAACCGACTGGGCGTCTGCGAGAGCCGTTGCCAGGGTCCAGCGTGCGCGCCAGGCCACCGCCGTGGGCACTCCCACGCAGAAGAGCAGCAAGGCAGCCATGCAGATAATCCAAAGCCGTTTTTTTCGTGTGCTCACGCGCGAATGACGGGATGCATCGTCTAGTCAGGCGATTGCGGCTCTCGCGGGCCCCAGCGGAAATGGTAGAGCGCACGTGTCTTGGGAAAGTGGTGCTTCTTGAAATCGATCCGGGTGTCGATCGCCACGCCGACCTTCTCTCGGGTCGTCCGATCTTCCAGGGCTAGCAGCCGCGAAAAATGGTCGTCACCAAGCTTAAGCAGCAGAACGACGCACTCATAAACCCACTCTTCTCCATAGTGTCCACGGTCTTGATCGGGGTGATGCACAAAAGCGTGGAAAGCCGAATCGTCTCCATGGAAAGCGTAGTAGACCTGGCCCATTCGCGACGACTTTCCTTCCGGTGGAGGAGGTCCAAAGAGCGTCTCGTCGAAGCTCTTACGGTAAACTCGCTCCACATACACGCTTCGCTTTGGGAAATAATGATCATACAACTGCTCAAACTCACTTCGTGTTGCGCAACCGGTCGCCAAGACTAACCCGGCGCTGAAGACAAGGAACTGAAACGAGGGACGCATGTCGTTTAACGAGACACAAGATCGGCGACTGTTAGGCCCAAGTTACTCGTTAGTAAATTTGGCCGGGTTGACATAAACCTGCTTTAACGCACCCACCGATACAAACTTCACCTCCCGATCCGGATCGATGACCACCGAGAAGATGAGAAGTTTGTAAAACTGCCAACTGCAAGTGTCTATAATGCTGGCATTCGGATCGTCGGCCATAGAATAGGTTCCCCATGTCAATAGCGCATGAGCGAACACCTCGCCCCAATCTTTGCTCTTCAAGGTGCTCACCCATTTTTTAGCGGCGGGGCGAATTTCACGTTCATGGTCATCCTTCGTTGGCACAGTAAGCGCCAGAGCGACGAATAGTATGACAGCTGCAAGACCTGATGTTTTCATTCGTTGTGGTGTTGATCTCGGGTGGGCCTGGGGGTGGAAGGGAGAAATTCTGGGGTATGGCGTCGAGTGTATACGCCGTTCCATCCGGGGCAATCCGAAACTCCCTGCACTTGGAGATGTATGCTCAATCACACCGAATCACGACTAAACGCGCTAGCTGCGGCCGGCGCGGAGATCGGATTCACACCTGGCGTTTAAGCGGCGCGTTGCGTCCGGCGTCGGTTCGTTTCCGCGCCGTAGCGAGCGAAAGGCGGCCAGGTAGTGTCCTAATTTGAATCTGAAAAATTAAGGGGCAATTTCCTTCCACTGGTTCTTGGCGGCTTCAAGCGCCCAAATTCGGCCAGTCGCAGTATCGGCTTTGGTAAAAATGTTTGATTCGACCTTGATTTGATACCGGCCAACTGGCGGTTGCCATCCACGAAGCAAAGCGAAAGCGACTAAAAGGCCTGCGAGGAAACAATAAATATTCTTCATCCCGACAGCCTATCAGGCCTCCCGAGCTTTTGCAGCAATCGCCACTTTGACGGCGGTCTGCGGGGAATCGACCGGGGGAATCTCTAAGACGGTCACGGTCTTAGTTTGTTTGTCGTCGTCCTCGTATTGCCACGCATAGGCGCGCTTGGCTTTACTGTGGCCCATTAAATCGAAAACCTCGACCGTTCCCTGCCACGCGGTTTGGCCTTGGAAAACCTCATGCACCGGGATGGATTCGACATATCGCGACTCGCATCCGTGCATCGCCTTAATCGCGTCCTGTAGGCTTTGGACGTTCTTAGGCTGCATCGACCAAATCTCCCACCGTCCACGCGCTAGACTCGATTCCTGCCGCCATTGCGGGCGTCATGCGAAGCGAACCGTGAGTTTTCACAAGGTTGTAATACGCGAGATTGAGCGCCATTGCCGCCTTGAAGTTGTGCAGCTTTTTCGAGAACGCCAGCGTCAAACGCGCGAGCCGCTTGCAGTGTGTCCGCATCGTGAGATTGGCGCGCTCGATGTATGACGTGCAAACCAAGTCAGGATTCGGGTCGCCAACGATTGTGGCCTTATACACCGCGCTCAACGTGGCAGGGCTGTATTTACGCTGATCTTCGGGGGTCGGGGATGAATATTCCTTTACGATCTGCGCGTAGTCCACATCCGCTCCGAACGCTCTTTCGACTGAATCAGGATATGCGTTCATTGCGTCGCTCGAAAGCTGAATCCGATTGTTGAGACGCGATGCTAAATCTTCCAAGAACAGCGTGGCGTGATACCGATCACGCTTCCCGACAACATACGAGGGGATGATTTTTGTCACCGGGTCTATCGCCAGAAACGTCCAAACATCGCCAAGTCCCTGCGCCTTGTCTGCGCGGCTTGCGTGATACTTTTTCTTCCCGATGAATCCCCACAATTCGTCAACCTCAATACGCGAGCAATTCAGGCCGCGCATTTTCTGATCGAGAATTTGATGGCAGCGTTCACCGACGCGGACGCCAAGGCGCATAATTGTGTCGCGATGAATTTCCGTCATTCGCTCGATTGACCGAATCGAATTGCCCTCTGCGAGCGCGCTAATGACCGCGATTTGAATCTCCCGCAAGAGGATTTGATTGAGCGCAGTTATTTACTGCGCGAGCAAGGCCGCTCCGACACTCTCAAAAGGGAGTTGGACAAATGGAAAACGTACGGCCAGATCGGATTAATCGCAGCCGGGCTTTTCTTGCTGACCAAGTTTAGCGGAGCGGAACTGCAAATTTCCCATGATAAAAACGACCTAGCGATTCATTCCTGGTCTTGGTGGGGATTGTCAAAAAAGGACACACCGATTGTCTGGCGAGAAGATCGATGGATGGCGCAAGACAAGAACGGTGAGTGGTACGTTGCGGTGGCAGAACCGGAATACGATCCGCCCGATCCCGGCCCCTGATTTCAAATTAGGACACTACCGGCGGCCAGCCTGAATTGTAACTTTGTTGAAATCATGGGAGAATCGGTTCGACGGAGATCCGACCCAAGGCAATTCCATATGAAGATATCACTTCGGAAAATTTCCTTTTGTTCTGTTCTCATTTTGCCGCTCGTCCTCTTGGTGCGGGCCAATAGCGGCAGCGCGGTGAAAGCGCCCAATCAGGCGCCGAGCGTTCCCACGTTTGCGGGCAATGCGCAGCATACCGCCGTCTATCAGCCTGCGGCCCAGAACCTGAACAGGATCCAATGGTCCACCTCGATCAATCTGGACAACAATGGAGACTTCGCCCATTACGGCGCTCCTTTGGTCACGGCCGGGAACACGTTGATTGTTCCGATCAACATCGCCAATGACGGGTTCCAGGTGACGGCTTTCGACGGCAACAACGGCGCCGCGAAGTATACGCTCACGACCGATTACGTCCTGCCGAATCACAACTGGATCCCTGTTTACGATCCTTGCGTGGCGACAGGCTCCTTTGGCACTCGGCTCTACTATGCCGGTCGCGGCGGAACGATCTATCACATTGATAACCCTGATTCGGTGGCGCATGGCGCGCCGGTCCAGGAAGTGTTTTACACTACTCTGGCCAATTACCTCGCCAACGCTGCCGCCTATAACGCCACCATTTTCGTCAACACTCCCATTACCGCGGACAGCCAGGGCAATATTTTTTTTGGTTTCCGGGTCCAGGGCACCGCGCCCGCTCCTTTGAGTACGTCGCAAAGCGGCTTTGCCCGGCTCGATCCTAACGGGAACGGGACCTACATCCTGACCGGAACCGCTGCGGCCGATGCGGTCATTAATCGGACTCCGCACAACTCAGCTCCCGCTCTCAGCAACGATGAAACGACGCTTTATGTGGTGGCGCGGTCCAGCAGCACGCAGCGCGGTTATCTCCTTGGCCTGGACAGCACGACGCTCGCGCCGAGGCACCGGGTGTTATTGAGAGATCCGCGGAATAGCAACGAAGCGGGCGTATCCGACGACGGTACGGCCTCACCTATGGTCGCCCCGGACAATGATGTTTACATCGGTGTCCTGAGTGACCCGGGCAATGGTTCGCGGGGATTTCTCCTGCGCTACAACAGCGATCTCACGATTCCAAAGACCCCGGGCGGGTTCGGCTGGGATTACACGGCAGCCATCGTCCCGGCGTCCATGGTGCCTTCCTATCAAGGCACGTCCACCTACCTGATCTTCTCTAAGTACAACAACTACGCTTTTTCTGATGGAGACGGAGTCAACAGGATCGCGCTGCTCGACCCTAACGACACCCAGGTGGACCCGCACTCCACCGCTAACGGCCTGGTGGAGATGCGCGAAGTGATGACGGCGATCAGTCCGACACCGGATGAGAACGCGCTTTCGAAAGAGTTCCCGTATGCGGTGCGCGAGTGGTGCATCAACACCGCGGCGGTCAATCCGGCCACGAACAGTATTTTCACGCCCTGCGAAGATGGCCGCCTCTACCGCTGGAACCTCGCGACGAATTCGTTCTCCCAAGGGGTAACGTTCGGCCCGGGCCTGGGCCAGCCTTATGTCCCTACCATAACTGGGCCGAATGGAGTCGTCTACACACTGAACGGGGGGAACCTCTTCGCGATCGGCGGCCTGGATGGAGTCGCTATCACTCTTGTCTCTAGCGTGCCGGATATGCGCACTGTGATCGTGGGCCAGTCTCTCACATTCACCGCCACAATCGCGAACACGGGCCCGTCCGGACTCATCCCGTCCGGCACTGTCTCGTTTATGGACATGACCTATCACGACCTTGATCCAGTCCCGATTACTCTGGCTTCCAACGTACCTCTCGACTCCAATGGGCAGGCAGCGGTTACCACATCCATCCTCACTGCGGGCAATGGATTCCTCGGTAACCATTTCGTCACAGTCATCTACAGCGGGGACGCTAACTTCAGCGCGGGCAGTGCGAGCTTGATCCAAAAGGTCCATGCCAAAGGGACGACCACGACCCTGGGCTCGTCTCCGAACCCTTCGAGCCCCGGGCAACCGGTGACCTTCACGGCGACCGTGGTGTCAGCACCACCCGGGTCGACCATCCCATCCGGGATGGTGACCTTCCAGGAATTTGCCACCGTCCTTGCCCAGATTCCCTTGAACGGCAGCGGAATCGCCTCGTTCAATACTTCGAATCTAACTGGCGGCAATCACACTGTCATGGCGACATACGCCTCAGACACAGTGTTTGCTGCGAGCAGCGGTAGCACTACGCAGACCGTCATCGGGGGTCCAACACCTACACCGACACCAACTCCTCCCGCTACTCCCACTCCTACCCCCCCACCGGGGACACCTACTCCAACCCCAACGCTCACACCGATCCCAACTCCGGCGCCGGTAGCGCAGGCCATCAACCTTTCGACCCGAATGCGCGTCCAGACCGGTGATAGCGTAGGCATCGGGGGGTTCATCATTACTGGAGCCACTACCAAACATGTTCTCATCCGCGCCATTGGACCTTCGCTAACTGACTTCGGTGTCCCCAATGCGCTGGCCGACCCGGTGCTCGAGCTGCACGGTCCTGACGCATTTGTCACGACCACGAACGACAACTGGAGAGAAGACCCGGTTCAGGAGGCTTTCATCAAAGCCACCGGCATTCCGCCTACGAACGATCTTGAATCGGCGATCGAGGCCAGACTGGTGCCAGGAGCGTACACCGCGATTGTGCAAGGGATTGGCAACACTTCAGGCGTAGCCCTGGTGGAAGTCTATGACCTCAACCCGGAAGCTAACTCTAAGCTGGCCAATATTAGTACGCGAGCCTTCGTTAGCACGGGTGACAATATTGTGATCGCAGGCTTCATGTTGGGCGGTGACACCGGCGATGACCGGGTTGTAGCCCGCGGTATCGGCCCAAGCCTCAGCGCGACAGGTGTGCCTAACGCGCTGGCCAATCCAACGCTGGAGCTGCGCGACGGGAATGGCACGCTTTTGGTCGCTAATAACGACTGGCAGGATAACCCGGCCCAAGCGGCGGAACTGATTGCCGCCGGTCTTGCGCCCTTAGACAGTCTCGAGTCAGGCATCGCCGCGACACTGCCTCCAGGCCTTTACACCGCGCTGCTGGCGGGTCTGAATAATGGCACTGGCATTGGAGTCGTCGAAGTCTACGACCGCGGCGCGCCGTAGTACTGGGGCGGGCACACGCAGAAAAAGGCAGGGTTGGCGCGCGAGCAGCTTCCTCTAGAGGCATGCGACTTTTTCACATCGAAAACGATGTGCCGCAGCCCCATGTTTTCTGAACTCAAGACCGATCTCAAAATCCCGCCACGGCGGATCGCCGGCGACGATGTTCGGCTGAGTCCCGTGCAACCGCGCAGCACCTTGCTCACCGTCCTTTTCTTTTCGGCGGTGGCGCTGGCCATCGGCTATTGGATCTTTTTCCCGCCGGCTGCCCCGACAACCCCCGAGACGACCGCCGCCCCGACCGCTCAGAGTTCCCCGGCCGATCCCTCAAAAAGCAAACCTCCCGTTCGCCCGGATTAGGATCGCGGCCCGCGAAATTTTTCGGAGGGACGGGCTTCCGCACGTCCCATTCTCTCGTGGTGACCAAGTTCCAATCTCAAAGTGGGACGTGCAGAAGCACGTCCCTCCGACGGCCAGGCTCATCGCGCGGATGACTAACTTCCGCCGACTACCTCCAGCACCTTTTTCGCGGCGTTGTGGCCGGGAATGCCGCTGACGGCGCCGCCGCGCTGCGCGCTGGAGCCGCACAGAAAGACATTCTCGTATTCCGTTTCGACGCCCCACGTTCCAGCCTGTTCCTTCCGTTCGGCAAACGGAAAGGTCGGCGCGGTCTGGAAGATGTTGCCGTGGTAAAGGCCGAGCGCTTCGTCGATGTCGACGGGACTCCTGGCTTC
This sequence comes from Chthoniobacterales bacterium, assembly GCA_035941955.1. GTDB lineage: Bacteria > Verrucomicrobiota > Verrucomicrobiia > Chthoniobacterales > UBA10450 > AV80. The sequence goes on along the minus strand of DASZDO010000001.1, from coordinate 12,944 downwards.
GATGCAGAGACTTCCGTCCCGAGCCACGGCGAGGCAATCTTCCAGCGGTTCCGCCAGCCAGCCGTTCAATCCTTCCACAAATTTTTCCTGGGCGCGCCGCCGCATCGTCTCGTTCTCCCCGGCGAACAAAGGCCAGGGGGTATCAAGGCCGAAGAGGGTCATGGTGTGAAATCCCTTCGCGCGCAGCTCGGGGGAGAGGATGCTGTCGTCGGTGAGCGTGTGGCAATAAGCCTCGGACGGCAATTTGTCCGGTAGCCGCCCGGCCGAGGCCTGCTCGTAACTCGCGTTCATTTCCTCATACCCCTCGTTGATATGAAACGTGCCGCAGAAGGCCTCGGTCTCCGCGAAACGAGTTGCCTTTAACTTAGGCAACCGGCGCAGGAGCATGTTGATCTTGAAGACCGAACCTTCGTTCGTCGCGTCCGGCTGATATGTTTGGCCGAGCAATTTCGCCAGCACGTTCAGGCCAAAGTTCACCAGGAGAAACCGCGCCTCGACCGTCTGGCTCTTCCCGTCCAACTCAAACTCGACGCTCCGCTTTTTCCCCGCCAGGTCGAGAGCGCGAACGTCGACCCGCGTCAGCATCTCAGCGCCCCGCTGCCGGGCCGCCCGTTCCAGCTCGCCCGCCACGCGGCCCATGCCACCCACCGGCACTTTCCATTCGCCGGTCTTGTTGCCGATGAGGTGGTAAAGGAAACATCGGTTCTGCAACAGCGTCTCATCGTGCGGATGAGTGAAGACGCCGATCTTCGCGTCCGTGAAGACCAGGCCGCGCACCAGATCGTTCTGCAAATGGCGTTCGATCGCGCGCCCAAGCGGCTCCTCCGCCAGACTGCGCCAGGCTTCGCGCTGCGCGGCGTCCACGTCGAAGCGGCGGCGGAAATCGTCCTTCGCGATCAGCGGCTCCAGCATCGTGTCCCAGACATTTTCCGCAAAAACGCGCGACAGACCGTAAAATTTCTTGAGCTGCTCGAACTCCGTGTGATCGCCGGTCAACTCGAAGAGCGATTGGCGGCTCACTTCTTCCGAGATGTTGCTTAGGAGCAAGCCATCGTGACGGCCATTTTTCGCGTAAGGCGTGAACGACCCGGTGGCACGTCGGCGCAACTCGAGATTCAACCCCAGATCGTGAATGATTTTCTCCGGGAACAGGCTGACCAGGTACGAATAGCGCGAGAGGTGCGCGTCGAAGTCGGGGAAGACTTTCTGCGAGGTCGTGGCGCCGCCGATGTAATCGTTCTTCTCCAGGAGCAAAACACTCAATCCCGCGCCCGCCAGATAGGCCGCCGCCACCAGGCCGTTATGCCCCGCCCCGAGGATGACTACGTCGTATCGAGATTTCATTTTCCAGGCTGAGGACTAACCTCCAACCCGCCTACGCTGAAAGCTCCGGCGAGGCAAGCCCGCCCACCCCTGAAAGCTCCAGCGTTACAAGCGCCCCGCCGTCCTCAACCCCCCCCAAGAGTTCTGGCTTGCCAAAAAAAATGCGAGAAATCGCAAATTCCTTTCAACTTCGGTCCGGGAACCCCGTAGTCACCTATGAAAGGTTCGTGTAGTCCTCCCACGCGAGCCCGACGAGATCCCGGGCCCAAATTTCCCTCCCCCGGGAGATCTCTCGTGGCGCGCTCTGCGCCTGGCACATACCGCCGCAGATTACCTGCAACACCTAACATGTTCGGGTACAATATGATACATTGATATGCATCTAAGGGCCCGGTGAATGAGCTCGCACCATCCGCCTTTGATCTTTGAATCCTATGGCCTATCTATTCCTTCCGGGAGGATCGAGCCCCAACCATGAAGATCCTACTGGTGAAGGTGAAACCCAATGCCCTCGAAAAGACCGGCATCGGCCGTTGGTCGGCCCAACTGAAATCACCTCCCATCGATGGCAAAGCGAATAAGGAATTGGTGGCATTGATTGCCCGGCATTGGGGATGTCCAAAATCGGCTGTTTCAATTAGGAGCGGCGCTACGGGACGCATCAAATTGGTGAAGATCGCCGGCAACTGGAAATGAATCGTGCTGGCAAATCGCCGGGCGAGCGCCAACTTGTGGCAAGATTATGATCGAAGATCGCATTGAGAAAATTGAGGCACGGCTTCAGGAATCCGCCAACATCCCGGAGCCGGCCAGAGCGGAGCTCTTGAAATTGCTGACGGCATTAAGGGAAGAGGTCAGCGCCCTGGGAGAGAGCCATGAGGAAGATGCCCGCAACATTGCCAGTTTTGTCGATGCCTCGGCTCACGAAGCGACCCGTGCCGAAAAGAAACCGGAGCAGGTCGAAGCATCGCTCGATGGGTTGAAGGCATCAGTGGAGAATTTCGAAGCCTCTCATCCTAAACTGGCTGAAACGGTCAATCAGATCGCGGTAGTCCTCTCGAACATGGGAATCTGAACAACCCTGATCGCGCGCTCATCGGCTGGATTTCGCGGGGCCGGGATCGTTTCGCAACTTCGAGGATCTCACACCAAGTCCGCAACGGTCACAAAGATTCCATACCTTGGTGTCCCGTCGTCACCTCTGTGCGAGTTCCCCAAAAGGATTTACCGGACGTCACCAACCGCTCACAACAAATACGCGGTGGCCCCCACGACAACACCGGCGGCCCCCAGAAGCATCCCCAGCCACCAAAACTTGTGTGACTGCCCAAGGATCGCGACCGAGCAAACGATCACCGCTATCTGGAGCAAGAGAGCGGCTTGATCGCAGCGATCGTTGATCGCGGAAAAATGCTTGGCTTGAGCGACGAATGACTCCGCCTCTTTCTTTATCTCCGCCTTCTCGACGTCGTAACGCTGCGCGTCCTTCCCGAGCTGAACGGCCCGGTTTTTGGCGTCGTCGAAACGCTCCTCACTCGAGAGCCGCATGATCATATCCCCGTGCATCCCGGCCAGCAGGGCCTTGGTGCTCTTAGCCTGGAAATAGTTCCATTGATCCGAGGCTTCGCTGGTTCTGAGGATGGCGGAGGTCTTCGCGTTGTCACCCAGGTTCGCCACGAACGAGAGGCAGATGGCAATGATGGCGATGGTCAGCGCGACCCTTTTGTCGAACGGGTCTTTCGCTTCTGGAATTTCCGGCGCGTCAGGCATGCGAAGGTTCTAGCGAGATCAACGCGGTGGGCAACCAAGAAACCAAATCGTTCACTCGTAGCAATCGAGGTACTTGATCCCCGAGCCGGTATTGAAAATAACGATGCGCTCTTCCGCTGCGAATTTTTTCGCGGCCAGAAGTTTTCGCAAGGCCGCAAAACAGGCCGCGCCTTCCGGCGCAACGAAAAGGCCTTCCGCCGACCCCACTTCGCGCGTGACGCGGATCATCTCCTGGTCATCCACGGTCACGGCGCCGCCTTTGGATTCGCCCAGGATCCTGAGCATAAGGAAATCGCCGACGGCTTTGGGAACGCGCAGGCCGGAAGCACACGTTTGGGCATCGGGAAATTCTTCCGCGGTCCCCTTTCCCGCTTCGAATGCGCGCACGATCGGCGCGCAACCGGCGGCTTGCACGGAGAACATCCGCGGCCGCGCCGGCCCAATCCAGCCGAGGGCTTCCATCTCGTCGAACGCTTTCCACATGCCGATAAGACCGGTGCCGCCACCAGTGGGATAAAGGATGACATCGGGCAGCCCCCATCCGGACTGCTCCGCCAGTTCGTAGCCGAGCGTCTTCTTGCCCTCGACCCGATACGGCTCTTTGAGCGTGGACATGTCGAACCAGCCCTCAGCCGCTTTGCGCCGCGCGATTTCCGCGCCGCAATCAGTGATGAGGCCGTCGATCAGCACCACGTTCGCGCCGAGCTCGCGGCACTCGATGATGTTGGCTCGCGGCGTGTCGCGCGGCATGAAAATATGCGCCTCGATCCCGGCCCGGGCCGCGTAGGCCGCGAGCGCTCCACCTGCGTTTCCGGCGGTGGGAACGGCAAGCTTGGTGGCGCCGAGATGCTTCGCCATCGAGACAGCGACGGCCATGCCGCGGGCTTTGAAACTCTGCGTCGGGTTTTGCGCTTCATCTTTCACCCACAAGTTCGAAACGCCGGCCGCCTTGCCGAATCTCTCCGCACGAAGCAGCGGCGTCCCGCCTTCGCCGAGCGAGATCGGCTCGACCTCTGCCGGCAACGGCAGCACTTCGCGATAGCGCCACAACGATTTCTCGCGCGTAGTTAGCGCCTCCCGCGTGAGGACACGACCGACGGCGGCCAGATCGTAAACCGGGAAGAGCGGTTTCTGGCAGGCCGTGCACAAGTTTTGCAAGCGGGACCAATCGTGGTGAAGTCCGCACGATGTGCATTCGAGATGCGTCAGGAACATTCGAGCAATGGAGCGCATTCGCCGCACGTTGGAAAGCGCGACAGAGGTGCCGTAAACTGCGGGCTGGCAGCACGCGCTCCCCGGACGTATGAGTAACGGCGCCTCCTCATGGACGATCCTCACCAACCGCTTCGCCCGTCCGACACCTTCGAGCGCGAAACCACCACCGACCTCGACGACGAAACCCCGGATCGCCCCAAAGGCCTCGCTCTCCACACCCGCATCCTGATCGGTCTCGGCGTCGGCGTCGCGGCCGGCGTCCTCGCCAACGCCCTGCTCGGGGGCGACGATCCGCGCGTCGTCTGGGTCGTCTCGAATATCACCGAACCGATCGGCACGCTCTTCCTCCGCCTTCTCCTGATGATCGTCGTCCCGCTCGTCTTCTCGTCGCTCGTCGTCGGCGTTGCCGGCATCGGCGACGTCCGCAAGCTCGGCCGCGTCGGCCTGAAATCTTTCGGCTACACGTTGGTGATCTCCGCGATCTCAGTCGTCATCGGCCTCACCCTCGCCAACACCATCCGCCCCGGCGAACGCATCGATCCCGAAACGCGCGACGGCCTCGAAGCCCGCTACGGCAGCGACGCCGCCAAGCGCGTCGCCGACGCCACCAAAAAACCCGCCACAACCGATTCCGCCCTGATGCAGGTCATCAAGACCCTCGTCCCCTCGAATCCCGTCGCCTCCATCGTCGGCATCCGGGCCGGCGAAGAAAAACAGACCGACACGCCGGACATGCTTCATCTCATGCTCTTCGCCGTCCTGCTCGGCGTTGCTGCCACGCTCGTTAGGCCAGAGGTGGCGGCGCCCTTCCTCAGCGGCTTGCAGGGTCTCTTCGAGATTTGTTGCAAGATCATCGACATCATCATGAAGGTCGCGCCCTACGCCGTCGCCTGTCTCCTCTTTAATAATACCGCCCGCTTCGGGCTCGATCTCCTCAACGCTCTCGGCTGGTTCTTCGTCACTGCGATGCTCGGGTTCATCATCCACATGTTCGGCATCTACTCGCTCTCGGTTTATTTTCTCTCCCGCATCAACCCGCTCGAATTCTTCCGCCGGATCAAGACGGTGATGCTCACCGCCCTTTCCACTTCCTCGTCCAATGCCACCCTCCCCACCGCCTTGCGCGTCTCCGAGAAAAACCTCGGCGTCCCGCGCGAGATAAACGCCTTCGTCCTGACCGTCGGCGCGACCGCGAATCAAAACGGCACCGCTCTTTACGAAGGCGTGACCGTCCTGTTTCTCGCCCAGCTCGCCGGCATCGACCTGACCGTCTGGCAGCAGCTCGGCATCGCCTATTTTGCCATCCTCGGCGGCATCGGCACCGCCGGCGTCCCGAGCGGTTCCATTCCCTTTATCATCGTCATGCTCGCCACCTACGGGATCAATCCGGCGCTGATTGCCATCATTCTCGGCGTCGATCGCATCCTCGACATGTGCCGCACCGTGATAAACGTGACCGGCGACCTCACCGTCGCCACCTACGTCGCTCGGTCGGAAGGATTCAAGCTCCTTGGGCGAGAAACGTGATTCGGGATTCGAGGTTCGCGATTGGAGATCTAATATTCGGTGTTCCGCACCCCGCACCCCGCACCCCGCACCCCGCACCCCGCATCCCGCATCACGCATCCCGCTCTCCTTGTCTTTCACAGCCGGGTGATCCAATATCGCCCTTATGACATTCACGGTCGAAACCGAGCAGGAGACCGACGACCGCTGGATTGCCGAGATCGCGCAGATTCCCGGTGCCATGGCTTACGGCGCCACGCGCGATGAAGCCATCGCCCGCGTTGAAGCACTCGGCTTGCGCGTGCTCGCCGAACGTATCGAGCAAGGCGGCTGACGTTCGTCAGGCTACACGTTTTGTTTTCTTATCCTGGGCCTCGACAGACTTAGCCAACTTACCCGTGAGAAACCGAGGTAACACCATCGAAGCGTCTCCCCCCAATCGGAGAATTCGCGACGTTCAAAATTTGGAATGCTCGACTTCAGTCGACGACGGAGTTTTTCGGCAATTTCGCGATCGGGATCAAGGATGGCTACACACTGCGTCGACTTACGTTGGAGGGATTTGCTACCATTCGGGTTATATGGAGGTCTGCATCCGCGAAGGAGTAACCAACAACCACGATAATATCGGCCTTTTCGAAGGCATCTGCAGCCTTTCCAGTTAGAGGCATAAGAGGAGGCGCTACGTCAAACTTCATTGCAAGCGGAGGGACCAAGAGACCCCGACGCTGTCCGCCGCAATCATCGCCAGCGCCCCGACGGCGATGTGCGGGCCCGCGTTCGTCATCCGCCCGGTATAGTAGAAAATTGAATCAGCGGTGGCGTTTCTGCAAGACACTCTCCAAGTCCTATTCGGTCTCTTATCTAGCACAATGTTACCTGCCCAGCCTAACGCCGTCCATGAGGCTATAGCGACATACGCGAAATCGAAGCCTGGGACGGTAATTGTGACTACAAACTCCCTGCGCGGAACATAGATTTCCAGTCTGTGCGGCCAGCGGAGTTGGACTCCGCTGGAGCGGGGAACAACGGACAAAATGTCCGTTGGCCGCACAGGGCACAGCCCTGTGTTCCATTTTCTGAGCCCCCCCGGTGTGCGCAGTCAGGGACTGGGGCGATGTGTGCTCAACCAGCGGGCGCCTGGCGCGCACCCAGCGGACGTTTTCTGTCACAATTATTGGGCATTGACTGTTCATTGCGACCACCTGATTACGTGACAGAATGGACGCCAGACTTCTGGCATCGTTGTAACGTTGCAACACCTGTAACCCTTTTAACCTCCACATGCTCCCGCATCACGAAGCGATCCGGCCGACCACGATCATCGAAGCGCCGCGTTTGTCGAAGCGGCTCGGGGCGCGTGTCGTCATTGCCAGCGAGACGTTTCAGTGGACCGGCAGCTTCAAGTTTCGCGCTGCTTACAACGTCGCCCTGAATGTGCCTAACGAGCACATCATCGGAGCGTCTTCGGGAAACTTCGGCCAGGCGCTCGCTTACGCCTGCCAGTTGACGGGGAAACGCTGCACCGTCGTCATGCCGCACGACTCTGCGCGGGTGAAGGTGGAGGCTGTGCGCGATTATGGCGCCACCGTGGACCTCATCAACGTGCGGGAAATCAGCCGGAGCGAGCGTGTGCAGCAAGTCGCCGCGAAAAGCGGCGAGGCCTATATCGCGAGCGGTTACGACGACCCGCTCATCATCGAGGGTAACGCCAGTCTGGGAGACGAAGTGCTCGCTCTCGGGCGGCGCTTTGACGCGATTGTCGTTCCGGTAGGAGGGGGCGGCTTGATCGGGGGTATAGCTCAGCGCGTCGCGCGGGCGAATTCCGCGACCAAGGTCTTCGGCGCCGAGCCTGCGCTGGGTAATGACGCCGCCCGCTCGCTTCGCGAAGGGCGCCTGATCGTAAACGAGCAGGAGCCTCAGACGATCGCCGACGGCGCCCGCACCATCAGCCTCGGGCGGCACAATTGGGCCATCATCCGGGAGCATGTCGCCGGCATCGTCGAAGTGCCGGACGAACAGATCAAAGAGGGAGTCCGGCTACTTTACGGTCTGGCCAATCTGAAGGTCGAGCCGACTGGCGCCCTTGCCATCGGAGCGCTCCTGACCGCGCCGGATCAATTTCGCGACCTGGAAGTCTGTTGCGTCGTGAGCGGAGGCAACGTCGATCCCGCGGTGTATCGGGAATGCATCGGATGAAGCGAAGAGCTTGCTTGCAGCTTCGCGCGCGGAAGTGCGCCGCCGGGGCGAGGAACGGCCCGATCAAGCGGTGTAGTCTGTAGTCTACATTAGGTCTTGTTTGACGTAGAAAGTCCATCTACCTTCCGCGCCCATGAAGTTCACCCTGCCTGCCTGCCTTAGCCTGTTTGTCGTTCTCCACAGTGTCGCCGCCGCACCTCCAGCCCCGCAAACGAATGCGCGCACGATCCAAACCCTGCCAGACTTTCCGCTCGCGCACTTGAAGATGAGCATCAACCCGAGGCTCTACAAATCATTGATCATCTCGCCCCTGACCGCATGGGTCGTGGCGCAGCCGCCGCCGGTCGAAGGCAGCGACCCGAAGATCTTGCGCTCGGATGCCGGTGGCGCCTTTGATAAGCTTGCGCTGGAAATGGCAACGAACTGGGGCGCATCCGGATACGACACGACAGAAAGCCGAACGCAACGGCCTACACTCAGGGTGCATTTGCTCGTTTACAAGATTGCCGACGCCCTGATGGCAGTGAACTTTGCGCACAACGACCAGTCTTTCTATCACGGCATTCAGCGTAGCGATGTTTGGGTTGGCGTTTACAAGAACGGGAAGTGGACCAAAATCGGCGGGACGAAAGTAATACGCCGCACTCCCGGGGAATTCTAAGCTCGGTGGCCGGGCACGCGCACTGCCCGTTGCCCAGGGAGGGCCTGAGCGCCTGGACGCCGGCCTGATTGCATTGGCGTTGCGGCTCCGAGTTGGCTTGCCCGCGCCCCTCGAGCAGGTCCGAGAGAGGGTCGGCCCAGGAAAATAAAAAGCTCGACAACTCTGGACCGGTCCTCCTATTAAATACGTCAATTGCGTCACCCACCTTTCAACGCGTTTTCGGCAGGACTGAAAGCAGCCGTGGGAGCCGGACGTTCTCGAAGACCGCCTGAATCGCCGTGAAGACAAACTCTGCATCCAAGAGCCCAGCCCTCCGGCGCTTCTTCTTCGCGCTTCTCTTTTGCGCTACGGCCGCCGCTCTCTGGGCCACGCTGGGCAACTACCCGCCCACAACAGTGCAGCTCAGTGGGAACACGACGGTCACGCCTGACGCCGCGCCGACCAATACGGTGAGAATGAATGTGGCCTCGTCGACTAACTTTAAAGGGCGGCTGGAAGGAAGTCCCACCACCGGGGTAGTGCGCATCACAAACGCGCACCCGGCGGGGACACACCCGGTGACGGTAACAGGCTTTGACGCCAGCGGCATCCCATCGACGGCTTCATTTACTTTGACCGTGACGACACCCACCGCGTGCAATCCAGTCAACTTCACGCCTCCGGCAGACTTCCCCGCCGGCCTGAATCCGCGCTCCGTGGCCATAGGCGACTTCAATCGCGATGGCGATCAAGACCTCGTGACCGCATCGGGCCCAGCCAACGTATCGGTCTTGTTGGGCGACGGGACTGGCAGCTTCGGCGCGGCCACCAACTTCACCGTCGGTGGAAATACTCCCCAATCCGTGACGGTGGGCGATTTCAACGGCGACGGCAACCAGGACGTCGCGACCGCCAACGCTGGCTCAGGCAACGTCTCCGTCTTGTTAGGCAATGGCGCCGGCGGTTTCGGAGCTCCCACTAGTTTCAACGTCGGCGTTCAGCCTCGCTCAGTGGCAGTGGGCGATTTTAACGGCGATGGCATGTTGGACCTGGTGACTGCGAACGAAAACTCAGCCAACGTCTCGATCCTGCTAGGCGACGGCTTCGGTGGTTTCGCCGTCGCCACTAATTTCAACACCTTCCCAAATCCTTACGCGGTGGCAATCGGCTCTTTCAACGGCGACGGCACGCACGACCTCGCGGTGACCAATCGAGGCGCGGCCAACAACGTCTCGGTCATGTTGGGCAACGGGATGGGCGCGTTCACTGGCCCCACTCCTTTCCCCGTGGGAAATGATCCTATCTCCGTGGCCGTGGGCGACTTTAACGGCAACGGCATCCAAGACCTCGCTACGGCCAACCAGGCCTCAAACAACGCGTCGGTCTTGTTGGGCACTGGGACGGGCCTTTTCGGTAGCGCCACCAACTTTGCTACCGGCACTGCCCCTCAAGCAGTGGCGCCGGGCGATTTCAATGGCGACACCTTCCAGGACCTCGCGGTAGCGAACGGATCCAATACCGTATCGGTTTTATTGGGCGATGGCACCGGCAGTTTCGGCGCCGCCACCAACTTTCGCGCTGGAGATGGTCCGAGCGCGCTGGCGGTGGGCGATTTCAACGGCGACGGCATGCAAGACATCGTCACCAGCAACCTGAACTTAAACAGCGTATCGGTCTTGTTGCGGATTTGTCCGCCCGCTTTCGCGATTGACAGCGTCACTCAAAACGAAGGCGCCCCGGGGGTCCCCACCTCCTTCGTCTTCACCGTCACCAAGACGGGCATCACCACGCTGACGACCACGGTCGACTTCATTACCCAGGATGGCACGGCGACACTGGCCGATAACGACTACGAATTCAGCTCCGGCACACTGACGTTCGCCTCGGACCAGCCAACCGCGACCGTTGCCGTAATCGTTAACGGCGACGCGACGTTCGAGCCGGATGAGGTGTTCACGGTTCATCTTAGTAATCCCGGCAACGCGACCATTTCCACCGCCGACGGCACCGGCACCATAACGAACGACGATGTGCAGCCAGTCACACCAACCCCAACCCCAACGGCTACGCCCACGCCAACTCCAACTCCGACGCCAACTGTAACTCCCACCGCGACACCCACACCGACAGCTACGCCGACGCCATCACCCTCTGCCACCGCTTCGCCGTCCGCGTCTGTGCCGGGGGTTAGTCCAACGCCAACGGCGGCGCCCCCGGCCCAAGCCCTCAATCTCTCGACGCGCATGTTTGTGCGGACCGGCGATGGCGTGGGCATCGCTGGCCTTATCGTTACCGGGAGCGCGCCGAAGCGGGTGCTGCTCCGCGGCATTGGGCCTAGCCTGTCCCGTGACGGCATTCCCGATCCACTGCCTGATCCGGTGCTCGAACTGCACGGTTCGTGCGTCTTTCCCACCATCATCAACCATAACTGGAGAGACACCCAGCAGCAGGAGATCGAGGCCACCGGCATTCCGCCGACCAACGATCTTGAATCGGCGATCATCGCGACACTCGATCCCGGAATCTACACCGGCGTTTTGCGGGGCAATGGAAACACCGTCGGCGTAGCCTTGATTGAAGTCTACGATCTGGATCAGGCAGCTGCCTCGAAACTGGCTAACATAAGCACCCGCGCCTTTGTCAGCACCGGGGGCAACATAGTCATTGCGGGCTTCCTCCTGGGGAACGGCGATGGCGGTGACAACGTGATCATCCGCGGTCTTGGGCCAAGCCTGGCCGCGGCTGGTCTTGCGCCCGTCCTGGCCAATCCAACCCTGGAGCTTCGCAACAGCGCTGGAACGCTGCTGGTCTCGAATGACGATTGGCAGGATGACCCGGCGCAGGCCGCCGAAATCCTCGCGGCGGGCTTGGCGCCGAGCAACAACCTTGAATCCGCCGTCGCGGCTGCGTTGCCGCCGGGCGCTTACACGGCTTTGCTCGCGGGTCTAAACAGTGGCACTGGCCTCGGGTTGGTTGAAGTCTACAACCGCGGGAACGGGAGCGGGGAGCCACCGCCGCCGCCACCACCGGTATGCACGCCCTCGCCCACCCCGCCATCGTCGCCTACACCTACCCCAACCGCGACTCCAACCCCGCCCCCAGCGGGATCCTGCATCGAGAACTTCGATGGAGTGGTCGCTCCCGCGCTGCCCGCAGGCTGGGTGGCGACAAATGCCGCGGGCTCGGCCGTCCTGTGGGCTACCTCGCCCACCACTCCCGATACTCCGCCTAACGACGCCTTCGTCAAAGACTCGCCCGACATCAGCGACAAGCGCCTCGACTCACGGAGCATTACCATTGCCTCCGCTTCAGCGCAGTTGAGCTTCCGAAACTACTACAATCTACAGGACGGCTTCGATGGTGGTGTCCTGGAAGTTTCATCGCCTAACATCGCCGGTGGAGCTTTCACGGACATCATCAATCCAGCGGTCGGCGGCAGTTTTGTTTCCGGGGGCTACACCGACACGATCAGCCTCGCCTTCGGCAGCCCCATCGCGGGGCGCATGGCGTGGTCCGGCAATTCCGGCAACTACATCAATACCGTGGTAAATCTGGGCCCGAACGTGAATGGACAAACGATCAAGCTGCGGTTCCGCCTGGGCACAGACACGGCTTTGGGCAATGCGGGCTGGCGCATCGACACCTTCTCAATTACCGGCGGGGCGTGTCCCTAGCACGACACCGGCCCGAAAATAAGGCTCGACGCAGTTCCCCCGCCCCCATAATAATTTGCCTCGATTACGTCACCCGACGTTTCAACGCATCTTCGGTCGGGCCGAAGCAGCCCGTGGCTGAACCTTCGCTGGAAGGCCGCTTAACGCGATCCCCCACTTTCGATTGAATCTGGTCAGCCGCACGAAGGCGCGGTCTCATGCGCCTTTCTGCGAGCGGTCCTTGGTTCCGCGAGAGCGGGGAAAGGACCTACAACTTGCACCAGAGAGCGCTCATGAAAAAAACGTCTCCCTCTCAATCCGCCTTCTTCGATCCACGCGCCCTGATTAGTTTCGCTTTTTGTTCGGCCGGCGTCCTCCTGGCGCTGCTGGCGTTTTCCCTCTATCCAGGCGGGAGAGTTCTGGCGCAGGGACAACGGCAGGATCAGATCGAATCATATCAGGTCGAGGGAGACCAGGCTGAAGCCAATCTGGTGCAGTCCAATCAGATCGAGCCCAATAATAATTCCGTCGCCCTGACGCCGCCTCTCCAGTCGTCATGTGTCCTGAGCGTCCTGCCGACCGATGGTGGGACCTCTGGAAATGCGCGGGCGCCTTCAACGCGGTTTCGGTTTGCACGA